>CAZHXA010000020.1:0-40575 GCA_964536025.1 uncultured Muribaculaceae bacterium | reverse complement strand
AAAAATAATTTGTTAAAAAATGTTGAAAAATGCGGGCGAATTGGGTCTTATAACACTGTTTTTAAACCTAAAATACTGAACAACAGCTATTGTAACACTACTTCAGATTTTTACTACTTTTTTCAGCGTTTTTTCACTAATTTTGCAGAACAATAATAAAAACAAAGATTTTAACATGAAAAGAATAATTACACTATTAATCGTTTTTACAAGTTTTACCACCTTTTTACAAGCTGTTTCTCCCATGTACATGAGATTTCACTGCGAGAAGGACACCATAAAAATCAATAATATGCTTGAAAAAGGTCTTAATAGCAATATCGAAAAGGCAAATGACCTGATGGTTTTCTATGCAAATCAACTACTCGGCACACCATACGTTGCCCACACCCTCGAAGGTGACACCGAAATGCTCACCATTAATATAGAAGAATTAGATTGCACCACATTTGTGGAAACTCTATACGCATTAACAAAAACCACCCTTTCCCGCCGAATTTCTTGGCGAGATTACGCCAATAATCTCGAATCGGTAAGATACCGTAACGGAATAATGGGCGACTACTCCTCTCGACTTCATTACATAAGCGACTGGATAGTTAACAATTCGGCAAGAGGCAACATAAAAGACATATCCGCAAATTTTAAAAGTTGCAAATACCTTATTAAAACTATCGACTACATGAGCAAACACCGCAACGCATACCCTTCATTGCAGGATAGTGTTATTTTTGAAAAAATACGCAATTTTGAAGTTGGATATCGCTCTCACCGATTCCCATACATTAAAAAGGAAGCACTGAAGTCAAAAAGCACAAAATCGGTTTTCAAAAGTGGCGATATAATAGGAATGGTTACAAAAGTTGACGGACTTGACATATCTCACTTAGGAATTGTCGTAAAAGAAAACAATAAGCTATATTTTATCAATGCATCGATGAAAGGAAAAAAAGTACAACTCGAAAAGGATACGTTTACCGAATACCTTGAAAAAATACGTAGCTGTATAGGTGTAAGAGTTTTTCGCATAAATGATTTAAGTTTTTAAATTTCTACCACCACTTAAAAGCTACAGAGACTTAATAATCGACAAAAAACAGAATAAAAGCAAGAAAACGAGGTGTTAATACCTCGTTTTCTTGCTTTTATAAAAAATACCACAAATTATTCACACTATAATAATAGTATTATCGCATAATTCAGTATTCTTCACTTCATTATTTTAAAACCACACTCGAAAGTTCTCCATAAATATAAACATTAGGATTATTCCTCGACCTACAATAAGGTTTATAATAAAACACTTCACCTACATAAATATCTCTATTATCAATGTAAAAATTCCAAACACCTAAGCTTTGATAATCACTATCCTCATAAAAAGTATATAATTTTTCAGGATCAAAGCCACCCATAATACCTGCTTTGGATGTGTAATGCCAAAAATCGTAACTAACAGGCACTTCTTTACCAAAAGGAGAACCGGTAACACTTATAGAAAACACTTGACGATCGTAACGATCATCAGGTCCAAGATAATCTGCTTTAATTGACATATTTTTAAATATATCCTTCTCCATTAAATCAAATTCGCGTATTTTATCATACACCCAAAACTCTTCATTATTTACATTTCCTACTCGAGGTGATATTTTTACACATACTTGATAATAATACTTCTTATTTGTTTTAACTTCCACACCAATAGAAATATAGTTGTCCGTACCATCATAATGCAAGTTCACCATTTCAGCATTTTTTAAAGATGAATCTGTACCATATTTAACATATATTTCATCTTCATAATAACCGGAATAATAAAGATCTGAATTTGTTTTAAAATCTCTATCATAAACAGCAAAAAATACAACTTCATAAGTTGAATCATTATACGCATCATTAATTAGTGCAGAACCTTCCAATTTATTTACCTTAATTGAAGTATTGGAAACTTTTATCTCATCGTCTTTTTCACACGAAGACAAAACAAAAGACGACAACACCAATATAAATAATATTTTTACAATTTTCATAACTTTATCCTCCTATCATTAAAAACGAAAACCTAACTTAGCACCAAGCAAACCATTAATGCGGATTTTCTCAGTATATTGTAAAGCTTCATAATCATAATATTCCGGAGAAGGAACTCCCCCATATAAACTTAAAAAAGCACCCATATACAGTTTATTTGACAAGTTACAACCAAGTTCAAAATTAGCACCTCCATATAAGTTTATATTCCCATAATGCACATAATCTTTTTTATCTAATCTAAACATAGGTCCCACACTCAGAGCTCCATATAAACTGAAATTTCTAAAAAGTTCAGGTGAAACATATCTCACTCCATACATAACACCTACAACAAACATTTCATCAAGCATTCCATCGCTAAAGATACAATTCAACCTGCAATCCATCGCCCAATGACGTGATTTAGCAAAGCGATAACCCATATTAAACGAATATTTCAATACGTTTTCATACTCAATAACATCATTCCCCGATATTGTAGACGGAACAGATGTACCTGTTTGTTTATAAGTAGTTGTCACTTTCAACATAGGAGGATTAATTACAAATCCACCTGCACCAAGTTCCAAGAAGAATCCGGAACGATTAGCATTTTGAGCCGATACACCCGCAACCGACAGAACAGCGAGCAACAGCATAAAAATCATTTTTTTCATAAAAAATAATCTATTTTAAAGATTTATACTTTTATATTTTTTACTTTAATTTCCAATTATGCCAAGAACCTTCCAACTCGGGTGCATAATCAAGAGTGGGCGTTTGCTTTTTACGATTTACAACCACCGACTTTTGCAAAACTTTTTTCTTAACATACTCACACAATTCACCCATAGACACATCGCCCTTGCTTTCTTGCAACTTCTTCAACAGATAATAAGTAAACATGCCATGTCCTTTTTCATCATATTGCAACGCCGTTTCACTTCCCGATGATGCTGTAAACGTAACTACATTACCTGCAAGAGTTTCTGCTCGAGGAGCCATAGCCGTACCGCGTGCCGACGCCAACATTTCACCGGCTCTTGTTGCACCACTGAAACAAGCATCCAAGAACACGGCAACTTTTCCCACTTTCAAGTCAGCCAAATCACTATATAATTTTTTCAACGACAAACACACATTAGGAGAAACCTTAAAAGCATCAACCGGCAATAAGAAAGATTCTTTTGTTGCTTCGTCGGGAGCTCCATGTCCGCAATAATAGAATATAACATTCATCTCACTTCCATAAACGCTCGAAATGCTTTTCAAGTCGGAGACTGCTTCAAGCATTCTTCCATAAGTGGCATTATGATAAGTGCGAATGTTTTCATGAGGTACACCAAGAGTGAAATGACAATATTCTGCAAACGATTGTCCGTCTTTTATCGCATAATTCACTTTAGCCAACTTTTGGTAGGCTTCATTTGCAATTATCACAACAAAAGTATTTTCGTTCACTTTATCGGTTTGTGGAACAAATAAATCCACATCGGCTTTAATTTCACTACCTTTCCCGTTTTCATTTACAGGTTTTGAAGGAATAACATCTCTACCCCTTGCTTCGGCATACATTTTTTCTTGCTCCTTATCGCTTATATATCTTGACACAACTGCGGCATTCAACCCGTAAAACGAACTTGATTGCATGGTTACAAAATCGGGCAGACTTGTTATGTTATTCAAATAAGAACAATTTTTAAAAGCATCTTTGCCGATTGTACGAACACTCTCGGGAACATATAATGTAGCCAGGCTGGAACATCCCATAAAGGCATTTTCCTCAATGGTTACACATCCGAATTTCAATTCCACCGAACCAAGTGATTTACAATTAGCAAAAGCATTTTTCTTGATTTCTTCCACCGAACCGGGTATTACCACATAAGCAAGGTTTTCACACCCCCTGAAAGCTTCCTCGCCAATAGACAAAACCGAGTTGCCAATGCTTACATCGATAAGATTTTTACAACCATTGAACGTGTTTTTTCCAATAGAGGTAACACCTTCTTCTATCAATGCTCTTTTCACAAAATCAGAACGCCAAGGACGAGAGCCACCGAAATTTTTCATTGATCCTTTTCCCGAAATCACAAGAACACCGTCGCGTGACAAACTCCATTTCACACCATCACCGCAATTCCCATTTGCGGCATACATAACGCCCATTACAAAGAAACAGGTAAACAAAATTAATCCTATTTTTTTCATTGGATTTAAAATTATATTTCAAGTTAAGTTTCACTCGTTACTATATTTCAATCTCCAATGTTTTTTTTTAATTGTGTGGGTAGCCATTATTTTTTTTGTCAACCTGCAAAAAAATAAAAAAGTGTGGAGATTGTATTTCAGCTCTATCTTGATATTCAGGTCTTGGCGTACCCACAGATTAGATAGAACAACAGCCCCACACCGATATAACTATATAACAGTCACACGGTGTGACTATGTTTATAGCAATCAATGCAGGTGCTATTGTCATCATCTTCAATCTGTATATTCTTACCGCCAAGTTTGAATATCGAAGATAACATCAATAACACCATTAAACAAAAAAATGTAATCAAAGGCAGGCTATCACCACAGCTCATAACCGATGATTAATGCAAAGGTATATGAAAAAATGTAAAATAAGAAATTTATTTGCCTTTAAAAAAAGAAAGTCGATGATAAAAACCACCGACTCTTATAAGATGCCATACCAAAGGATGCGATGAAACTCCGATAAAACAGGATTTGAGTGCTTCCGTCTCTTTGTAATCCACCCGGTCAAAGAATGACACTGTAAACAGTTGGGGCCCGCCATTGATAAGAAAGCTTGTCTCGGCATTTCATTATAATTTGAAGAGTAACCCAATCAACTTTGATATGGCTGACTTTTCAGCTTTATTGTATTGCAAATTTACAAATCGGATTTGAAATTTGCAAAAATATAACAACAAAAAAGCCCCAAGAGATGGGGCTTTTTTGTTATTTAACACAAGTAAAAAAACTTATGCGTTTTTAACTTTCTCAACGATAGCCTTGAAAGCTTCAGGATTGTTCATAGCAAGGTCAGCCAAGACTTTGCGATTGATTTCAATACCAGCCTTGTGAATCAAGCCCATCAACTTAGAGTAAGAAAGGTCTTCAAAACGAGCTGCTGCGTTAATTCTTTGAATCCAAAGAGCACGGAAAGTACGTTTTTTGTTTTTACGATCGCGATAAGCATAAGTAAGACCTTTTTCCCAAGAATTCTTGGCAACTGTCCACACGTTACGACGACATCCGTATTGACCTCTTGTAAGTTTTAAAATTCTTTTTCTACGAGCTCTTGAAGCTACGTGATTTACTGATCTAGGCATTTTCTTAATTTTTTTTGAATGTTAGCGGCATCAATTGCACTTTTATCTGCTAAACACTCGGTTAATAAAAAATAAATTTTAAATTGAAAATCTTTTGGAGAAATGAATTACTTCAAAATCCCAACTTTTGTAAAATTACTTCAAGCAAAGTAGTTTACGTACGTTAGCACTATCGGCAGTATCCACCAAAGTGAAGTGACGCAAAGTTCTTTTTTGCTTTTTAGTCTTCTTAGTCAAGATGTGACTTTTGAAAGCATGCTTTCTCTTGATTTTCCCTGTTCCGGTAAGAACAAATCTTTTTTTAGCACCGGAATTAGTCTTAGCTTTTGGCATTTTTGTAATTTTTTTAAAATATTATACTTAAAAAGAGCTTGGGCAACCCAAAAGCCCAAGGCTCTCTACATTTTTATTATTTTTTCTTTGGAGTAAGCATGATAATCATTCGTTTTCCTTCAAGAACCGGCATTTGTTCCACCTTACCATATTCTTCCAAATCATTGGCAAAACGAAGCAAAAGCACTTCACCTTGTTCCTTGAACAGAATAGAACGACCTTTGAAGAATACATAAGCTTTCACCTTTGCTCCTTCTTTAAGGAAACCTTGAGCATGCTTTAACTTAAAGTTATAGTCATGGTCATCGGTTTGAGGTCCGAAACGAATTTCTTTCACTACCACCTTAGTAGATTTCGCTTTTTGTTCTTTCAAGCGTTTACGCTGTTGATAAAGAAACTTTTGATAATCAAGCACTCTACAAACAGGAGGCACCGCATTAGGTGAAATTTCAATAAGGTCCAAATCCAAGTCATCGGCAATACGCAAAGCCTCAGCCAAAGGATATACGCCTTGTTCAACATTATCGCCTACCAAACGCACTTCTTTAGCTCTGATATGCTCATTTATGGCATGCTGATCTTTATTTTCTTTATCACCTTTTTTCTTTGCGGCCTCTGCAGCAGGTCGCGGTGTTGCAGGCTTCTTAGGCCCTGTCCACGATGGTTTTTTCTCCATTCAATAATATTAAAAGTTTGTCATTTTCTCAATTTCCTGAGCAAAATCGTCTGCAAAGGTAGTAATTTTTTGCGAACCTTTATCACCTTCGCCCTGTTTTCTTACAGAAACTTCATCATTTTCGGCTTCTTTTTCACCGACAATAAGCAAATAAGGTATTTTTTTCAACTCATTGTCGCGTATTTTCTTACCTATTTTTTCGTTTCTATCGTCAACAAATGCTCTAATATCCTTTTCAGCTAATTCTCTTACCACTTTTTGTGCGTAATCGTTATATTTTTCACTGATAGGAAGTACTACTGCTTGATCGGGAGCAAGCCACAACGGCAATTTTCCTGCTGTATGTTCAAGCAATACGGCAACAAAGCGTTCCATTGAACCGAACGGTGCACGGTGAATCATTACAGGACGATGCTTTTGGTTATCGGCACCTGTATATTCAAGACCGAATCGTTCTGGCAAGTTATAATCCACTTGGATTGTTCCTAATTGCCAACGGCGACCTATTGCGTCCTTAACCATGAAGTCAAGTTTAGGTCCGTAGAAAGCAGCTTCACCTTGAACAGCCTTAGCTTTCAAGCCTTTTTCTTCGCATGCCTCAATAATGGCACGCTCCGATTTTTCCCAATTTTCATCGCTACCTACATATTTTTGTTTGTTATTTGGGTCGCGAAGAGATATTTGAGCTTCAAAATTTTCAAAATTCAATGCCTTGAAAATATAGAAGATAATATCCATAACTTTCAAGAACTCACCTTTCACTTGGTCGGGAGTACAGAACAAGTGTGCATCATCTTGAGTAAATCCACGCACACGTGTCAATCCATGAAGTTCACCACTTTGTTCATAACGGTACACTGTTCCAAATTCGGCAAAACGAAGAGGAAGGTCCTTATAAGAACGAGGTGATGTTTTATATATCTCACAATGGTGAGGACAGTTCATAGGTTTCAAGAAGTATTCTTCGCCTTCTTCAGGAGTGTGGATAGGTTGGAATGAATCCTTACCGTATTTTGCATAATGTCCTGATGTTACATAAAGCATCTTGTTACCTATGTGCGGAGTAATCACTTGAAGATAACCGTAACGACGTTGAATTTTTCTCAAGAATTGTTCAAGACGGTCACGCAATGCGGCTCCCTTTGGCAACCACAACGGAAGTCCTGCACCTACATTTTGAGAAAATGCAAAGAGTTCCATTTCTTTACCAATCTTACGGTGGTCACGTTTCTTGGCTTCTTCAAGAATTGCAAGATATTCATCAAGAAGTTTTTTCTTTGGATAAGACACACCATAAATACGAACCATTTGTTTGCGTGTTTCATCACCACGCCAATAAGCACCGGCAAGCGACATTATTTTCACTGCCTTAATGGCTCCGGTTGAAGGCAAATGCGGTCCTCGGCACAAGTCGGTAAACGCACCTTGAGTATATGTAGAAATTGTTCCGTCTTCCAAGTCATTAATCAACTCACACTTGTAAGTTTCGCCACGTTCACCAAAAGCCTTTAGTGCATCGGCTTTGCTTATATCAGCTCTTACGACTGCTTCGTCTTTAGCCGCAAGTTCAGCCATCTTAGCTTCTATTTTTGGAAAATCGGCACTGGTAATCACATTTTCGCCCGGATCAATATCATAGTAGAAACCATTTTCCACTGCCGGACCGATACCAAATTGAACACCTTTATATAATTCTTGAAGTGCTTCGGCAAGCAAGTGAGCTGAAGTGTGCCAAAAAGCGTGTTTACCTTCGGCATCATCCCACTTAAACAATTTTATTTCACCATCATTACAAATTGGTCGTGAAATATCCCATTCAGCACCATTCACTGTTGCAGCAAGCACCTCTTTTGCAAGACGAGGGCTTATGCTTTCAGCAATTTGATAAGGGGTTACTCCTGATTCAAATTGCTTTACACTTCCATCGGGAAAAGTAATGTTAATCATTTTTTATTCTTTTTTTTCGTGTACCATACAAGCGGTACAACATTTTACATGAAAATTTGCATGCAAATATAATAATAACGTGGCATATATCACCAATTTTAATTTCACTTCTATCAAAAAAACTTCATTTCACATTATTTTTTTGACATAATCAATCAAGTTTTACTAACTTAGCTCATCATTTTAATATAGCTAACAATGGCAGACATTTTTGAACAACGTATACTCGAGCTCCGAAAAGAACTTAATGAATATAATCACCAATATTATGTGCTGAATGCTCCAACCATATCAGACAAAGAATTTGACGACAAGCTAAGAGAACTTCAAGACTTGGAACAGTCTTACCCACAATTTTACGACGAATATTCTCCAACTTTGCGTGTCGGGAGCGACTTAACACAGGGGTTCAAACAAGTGAAACACGAACGCCCTATGATTTCTTTGTCAAATTCTTATTCGGTTGAAGAAGTAGCTGATTTTTTAACAAGAGCAGAAAACAGCCTTGCCGGTGAGAAATGTGAAATCGTAGGCGAAATGAAATTTGACGGAACCTCAATTTCATTGATTTATGAACACGGTCGTCTTGTAAGAGCTGTTACTCGAGGTGACGGAGAACAAGGTGATGACGTTACGGCAAACGTATTAACGATAAAGAGCATACCGCTACAATTACCCGAAAACTCCGGCTATCCCGAAGCGTTTGAAATAAGAGGTGAAATTTTATTGCCATGGCAACAATTTGATGCTTTAAACAAAGAAAGAGCTTTTAATGAAGAACCTCTTTTCGCCAATCCGCGAAATGCCGCTGCAGGAACACTAAAGTTACAAAATTCAGCTGAAGTTGCACGACGCAATCTTGATGCTTATTTTTATTATTTACTCGGCGACAATCTTCCTTGCGACACTCATTACGACAATATGCAAAAAGCTAAAGAATGGGGTTTTAAAGTTGCTCCTGTCATGGAAATGCTCAATTCGCTTGATGACGTGAGAGCTTTTATCGCCCATTGGGATGTAGAGCGTAAAAACCTACCTGTTGCCACCGATGGCTTAGTGTTCAAGATAAACAATCTGCGACAACAATTAAATTTGGGTAGCACGGCAAAATCTCCTCGTTGGGCTGTAGCTTTTAAATTTCAAGCCGAACGTGCGTGTACTCCTCTTAAATATGTTTCTTTTGAAGTGGGTCGCACAGGAGTTATCACACCCGTAGCCAACCTTGAACCAGTGTTGCTTTCGGGTACCATAGTCAAACGAGCATCTCTACACAACGAAGACATAATACGTTCGCTGGACATACACGATGGCGACAAACTTTACGTTGAAAAAGGTGGCGAAATCATTCCAAAAATCGTAGGCGTAGATTTAAACAGTCGCATAGGAGGTAGCAAACCCATCGAATTTGTCAGTCATTGCCCCGTATGTGGTACTCCTCTTAAACGCATAGATGGAGAAGCAGCTTGGATTTGTCCAAACAAATATGAATGTCGCCCGCAAATAACAGGTCGCATAGAACACTTCGTGGGACGACACATGATGAACATTGATGGTATAGGCGAAGAAGTTGCCGAACAATTATACTCAGCCGGTTTGGTAAAAAACATAGCCGACTTATATGACTTAACCGAAGAAAAACTCATCACTCTCGACCGTTTTAAAGAACGCTCGGCAAGACGTATCATCAACGGAATAGAAGAAAGTAAAAAAGTTCCTTTTGAACGAGTGATTTTTGCTCTTTCCATTCCTTTTGTAGGTGAAACCACAGCTAAGGTATTAGCTTCGGCTACACATAACATCGACACTCTTATGGCGATGAATGAACTTGAATTATCCTCAATTAATGAAATAGGCGAAAAAATAGCTCAAAGCATTGTGGAATATTTCAATATACCGGCAAATATAGAAACAGTGGAAAGACTTAGAGTTGCAGGACTGCAAATGGCAGTTTCAGAAGAAGAACTTCAAAACAAAACCGACAAATTATCAGGTAAATCCATCGTAATAAGTGGTACGTTCACTCATCATTCACGAGATGAATATAAAAAGATGATTACCATGAACGGTGGAAAAAATGTGAGTTCCATTTCTTCAAAAACCGATTTTGTTTTTGCCGGAGAAAATATGGGACCTGCAAAATTGGAAAAAGCAAAAAAATTAAACATTCCCATAATCAACGAAGATGATTTTTTGAAAATGATAGAATAATACGAGCATATTACTATATAAATAAGAAGATAACCCCTATTTTTATCTAACTTAAGAGGTTATCTTCTTTTATTATATCATTACCGAGTTTATCGACGTCCAGAAATATAATCCATCAATACACCCACATCTCGTTTTGCTCCAAGCGTAAACGGGTCCCAACCATCGGGCGTAAACAATTTACCTACTTCAATAATGGAACCAACCATAGACGGCTCAAATGGAATAATATGGCCGAACATAACCGCATATTGCCCGTTTCCACTTTGTAAAATCCCCACTTCTCCATAATTGGTCTTTTTATCAAGCTTTACATTTACTTTACCCGATAAATAAGCACTCATAAGACTAAATTCGCTTTTTACTTCGCCATTTTTCTTTTCAACAGTCTTTATATCGCCTACTATCTCCGAGATAACAGAATAACCTCCCATATTATTATTTCCGGAACTTTCGCCGGCTTTACCCGATTGCACCATTACCTTCTTGTTTTCTACCAAGAAAAAATTTCTACGGCTGTCTTCGGGTGTCATTGTTTTTTTCATTGTCTTATCCACAATCAACAAATACAAGCCTTTATTAATTGCAGCCACAGCTTCAGCATGAGCAATTGAATCGTTTTTAGCTTTTTGCTTTTTTACATATTCCTTATACTCTTTCTTCGACATATTTTCAGGCTTGACTTCTTGCACTATAGTGCTATCATTTTGAGCAATTGCTCCAATCGGATTTAAAAGACCGAAAAGCACGACTAAATTCAATAGATATTTTTTCATAATGGCATCTTTTATTATAAGCATTTCGAAATTAGTAAAAAATTACGATACTTTAAACAACGGAGCAGGATTTTTTATAAACCCTGCTCCACATATA
Source organism: uncultured Muribaculaceae bacterium (assembly GCA_964536025.1). Lineage (GTDB taxonomy): Bacteria > Bacteroidota > Bacteroidia > Bacteroidales > Muribaculaceae > RGIG4576. Next base: position 29,178 of record CAZHXA010000020.1, on the reverse strand, counting down.
TCAAAAACTTTTTTTTACATTGCTTCATTCCACTTTGCACGTCCCACAGGAACAAACATTTTACCCACTTTTACTTTTGCTTTATTTAATGGTTGCAAAATACCTCTTAAATCCACATTTACGCCACAACGATTATCTGACAAACTAACTTCGGTATATCCGTCATTCTTTGCAATCTTTACATTCAATCGACATGACATATATGTACCAGTTCCTTCATATTTGGCTTTTACTTCACCGTTTGGCTTTTCTTCAATTTTAGTTTTATCAGTTTTCAATTTTGAATCAACGGTAACTCCGCCAAGTACATTATTTCCCGATGAACTTTCAGAACCAGTTTGAAACAAAACGTCTTCTCCATTTTCCACAATCAAGAAATTTATTGTTTTTTCTCTCTCCGATAAAATTATATCATCTCTTTGTTCAACTATAAGCATCCAATTTCCACTTTTTAATGCTTGAACAGCTGCGTCATGTTCTATAGCTCCTTGTTTTGCTTCATAAGCTTTACGTTCTTCTTTTGTCATTTTTTCCAAGTCAACACTTTCTTGAGCAACTGCTGTTGCTGACATTGCAAGACACATTATAGCCGACAAAAACAATTTAATCTTTTTCATGAGTTTTATAGTTTTTAATTAATTAGTATTTTTTTGTTATAAAATTAATCTAATTATATGAATTATATGCACATGTTAATGCATTTAACATTTTTACACAAAAAAAACACCTCGATTTTACTCAATCAAAGCGTTTTCAACATTACTTTTCTTCTCATTCAAGGAAATGTAGTTCCTTTTATGGCTTTTGACAAATCATTTCCTTCATAGGGTACTAATTTCCCATAAATAGTCATATTTCCCGACCAAAAATTAGGACTTATTACTGCCGAAGCCTGATTATCTTCTTTATATAAAGTAATAAAAACTTGAGCCGAAACTGCAGGCCCGGAAACGGTAAAAGAATATGTAATTTGTCCTTTTTTATCCACTTCTCCTCCTTTCAAGCCCGATATTTTACCCTCTACAGTGATGCCTCCCATTCCATTTAATCCGGGATGACCTCCATTGGAAGCTATCTGAATTATGGCTTCATCTCCTTGTACCAACAAGAAATTAGTATTCGGATTAGGATTTACATAAGCCCTGCTACGAAACATCAATCGGTCTGCCATTAAAACATAATATCCATCATTTATAGCTGCAACGGCTTCGATATGATGCAAAGAATCTACAATTTCACGATTTCGCTTTTCAAGTGCTTTCTTTTGCTCTTTGGTTAATTCTTTTTGTTCATCGACACAAGTAACCGATTCCACTCCATACATTGATATAGTGCATATCATGCATGCAAGCAATGATAATATAACTTTTTTCATTAAAGTCTCCTTTCTTTTTAAAAACTCATCAAAGTAAATATTTACATTTTACAAAAGCAACCTATTATAGTTATTATAACCAAACTACCCCTTGTTCTTAACTATTTTTACTACTTTTGCAGTCTAATAATAATCAAAATCATATGAAACCTCTTCTACAACATTTCAATATTAAGTTTTCTCAAAAAATTACATTATTAACTTGTGCGTTTTTTCTTTGCTTGATAATGACAACCATGCTGAACACTCTTATCATGGCATTAACAAGCCCCACCGGCATGACATTTATTAATTTGAGTATTCTCACTCAAAATTTATTGGCATTTATTTTGCCTGTTATCATCACGGTGGCATTCATCTCGCCTTATCCTGCGTCTTTTTTACAAATAGACAAAATCCCAACAAGAAGAACCGTGTTATTCCTTCTTATAACATTTATAACCATGACTCCGGCTATGAACTACTTGGTAGAATGGAATGCAAACTTATCCCTACCCGACTCCATGAAAGCAGTTGAAACATGGATGAGAAACGCCGAAATTGCCGCACAAAGCGTTACCAATAAAATTCTAAATGAAAACAACGTTTTACTAAGCATTCTTTTGGTGGGTATTCTCACCGGATTAAGCGAAGAAATTCTGTTCCGTGGAGGTTTACAAAGAATTCTTGAAACACGACCCATGAACCATCACACAGCCATTTGGATAAGTGCATTTATTTTTAGTGCAATACACTTTCAGTTTTTCGGTTTTTTCCCAAGACTTCTATTAGGTGCTTTTTTCGGCTATCTTGCCTATTGGAGTGGCTCCCTTTGGACAGCAGTAATAGCTCACGCTCTCAACAACTCGACTGTTTTAATAGCTCATGCCATCGACAAGCATTTAGGCTATGATTTAAGCAATTTCGGAGTAGTAGATTCAGATAAATTTCCATTATTTGCTTTAATTGGATTGATTCTCACAATAATTTTTCTATACTATTTCCCTAAGACGAGAAAAGCCTCTTAAATAGAGGTTTTTCTCGTCTTTTATCATCTGTTCTCTTAATTTTTGCCTTATTTATATCATTTCAAAAATAGTATTGCAAGGATAGCGACAATAATTCTCAATCGTTTTCGTTTCATAATCTTATTCTACTTTTCTAAAAATATTATATTCACAACTTTCTTTCTTATAATCACTATGTACTATGATGCTACGCTGTTTGAAGTCTGAGATCCACTGCCTACCATTCCACATAGCTATATGGCCAAAATAGCGTTTACCAATAGGCTGGAACACCACGATGTCACCGACTTTTTTATCCTTTTCATCTTCTATCTCCTTAAATCCAAGTATCGGAAGGAGATATTTGTAGCTTCATGCATCGCCTCCTTGATAAAGTGGTATTCCTCCGGCTATTATAGCCTTACGCACGTATTTAGCACACAATCCTACAGATTTACTCTCTGCATTTTTCGTGACGTACTCAGCTGCCTTTTCTGGATTCCAATCACAATTGCGTAGATAGAGTAAACCACACATTGCTAATGTAACCAAAAGCATGCTGAGCCATATTATCACTTTTAATTTCTTCATTTTAGATTCCGATTTAAAAAGTCAATTATTTCATTCGTCTGATTTACTAAAATAAAGTGTGTTTCTTCATCATCCCAATATAAATCAGTCTTTGTACCGCTACTTTTTAATGTACGATATGCTCCACGCAAAGAACCGGAAGAATGGTCTTTACCTCCACCAATCAAAAGCACTTTACTTGATATGGGATAAGTCTGATGGATGCCTGTGGATATGAATGTAATTGTCTTGAACTTATTGGAAAAACCATTATAAGCCACATTTACAGCACTACCACCATTAGACAATCCCATAATGTGTAGGTTGTTCTTATCTATCTTATAGCCCATATTTTCCAGAAATGGAATCTGTTTGGTAAATAATGCGCTAATGTCATTCTTGGTATAGATGCCCGACCATGTATGTGTGCCCACACAAAGCACAATGCAATCTTCCAAACCTTTCAGCACACCTGTATAGAATTTCCAATTACCTAAATAGCCGTGCATGAAGAACACTACGGGATATTCCTTGTTCTTGTCATAGTTCTTGGGCTTTATCAAGTAAACGGATTGGGTGTTGTCTATCCCCATCATATTAAAGACTTGTGAAGTAGTGCCAGACATCATAAACAGTCCGTTCCAATTCAACCTGTCAAATGGACGGTAGAATTTACTGATGTTTCCTTTCTTGTCGTCATAGTTAAATTCGTCAAGGATCCAATTTGCCAATGGAATCACTTTAGGAACGATCCTTGCTCCCCATATTCCAATGTTGCAAACTTCTTCTTCTGGTAGGAACACATTTACTAAGTAATGTGTGAGAGGTGGATATTCTGGATTCCCTTTCTTGTCTTGGTAAATCAGTTGTACCCTATCAGAAGTATTGTATCTGTATCTGGGTAGGACACAGAACATGGCTATGAGCAGTACACACATTACCGCCTTATATCCCCATTCTTTCTTTTCCTTGATTTCCTTTCGCCATATATGTGCAAGGAGCATCAGCACCACGATTTTGTAGAACCATGATGCGAAGAATAGGAATAGGATTGTCAATATGATAGTCTTAAATGTTTTCATTTTTCTTGCAGATAATCAATAGGATTCAAATAAAACATCTTCTGCCAACCAAGCGGAGCATCATCAATTCGCCACACATAAGGGAACAAAGTAGCTATGCCATAATGCAGATGGGCAGGTGTAGTTACTGCATTACCTGTATTGCCCACCGTGCCTATCTCAGAATTTTGTGTAACAAAAGACAAGGCTGAAGTCTTGATTTCATTCAAGTGGGCATAATAGTGTATTCTCCACTTGGGACCAAGCACCAAGACAAACTTACCACCTTTACCCAATTCAGCCGTAGCAAGCACGATTCCCCATGTAGCAGAATGCACACTTGTACCTTCCTTGGCAAACACATCCACGCCTTTATGCACAATGGAAGTTCCCCAACCCTCGTACCAAAAGGTTTCGTGGTTGTAGCTGTTTGAATCTGCCCCAACAACAGGCATCTTCAAGTTCAGTGGTATAAGAATTCCTACAGTGAGTTTCTTTTTCCAAGCCATAAGTCTTTAAATTAAATGTTATAACTGATTATTAAATTACTTTAAACTATGTAATCTACATAATAATTGTTACAATGGAAATATAATTAAATCTTAAGTTTCGCAAGTACTAAAATGATGTAATAAAAATCGGTAAAGTCTTGGCTTATTGGTCAAAAATATCGACTGTTAATAACACCTTTATATATAAAACATAAAAAAACCGTGAAGCCCTGAACTATGCTCGCTTCACGGTTAGAGGCTCCTGAGAATTGCCCTGTCTGTCGAAACGACAACGCAGACCCCCCACGCCGATATGTATGACACTACCTAAATACCGATAACTGCCAAAGATGTAAGGGTACACCAATGGCTGTACAGTTACTTGAGATGTGCATATAACACACCCACCGGGCATTCACGTTGCTTTGTTTTTGACAAACAATTTGAATTTTTTTCAGGATTTCTAACCGTCAAAACCAAAGCGTAGTAAACGCCTTTTTTATATTTTAAAATCCCACTCTCCCATTCTTCTACTCCAAGATAGAACTACCGGCGTAGGACTTTGCTTGCAAAGTTAAGCAAAATATTCACGATAATTATATACATCTACTCAACTAAGAAGCTAATGCCGAAGGCAAATAAAGTGAGAACTGAAAGGTTAAATCTGAAAAGCCAATGTCGAAAGTATTGCATATCGAGAGTTTAATGGCTGAAATGGTTTCCTCTAAAAAAAGGCTTGATTGAGTATAATATTCCACCAATCAAGCCTTTTTAATATCATTAAGTGAGTCTACTTAATCAAATTTTTTACGGTTAAAGATAAAGTTACGGCCCAAATACTTTTCACGAACAATCGGATTTGCCGCAAGCTCTTCCGAAGTGCCTTGAAACAAAATTTTTCCCTCAAAAAGTAAATAAGCTCTATCGGTGATATTTAATGTTTCGGGGGCATTATGGTCAGTTATAAGAATACCTATATTTTTGGATTTCAATTTATAAACAATAGATTGAATATCCTCGACGGCAATAGGGTCTACACCTGCAAACGGTTCATCAAGCATGATGAATTTAGGATTAATCGCAAGACAACGAGCTATCTCGGTACGACGTCGCTCACCACCCGATAATTGATCTCCAAGATTCTTTCTTACATGATTCAAGTGAAACTCGGCAAGCAAACTTTCCAATTTTTCTTTTTGCTCTTCGGGAGTCATGGTACCCATTTCCAAAATTGTGCGTATATTGTCTTCCACACTTAATTTGCGAAATACCGAAGCCTCTTGAGCAAGATAGCCTATACCACACTTAGCACGCTTATACACCGGATATTTGGTAATGTCGTGATTATTTAAGTAGATACGTCCTTCATTAGGCGTAACCAGTCCGGTTGTCATATAAAATGTTGTGGTTTTTCCTGCTCCGTTAGGACCTAACAAACCAACAATCTCACCTTGCTTAACATTTATCGACACATGGTTCACAACGGTGCGTTGGCGATATTTTTTCACCAAATTATCGGTACGAAGCACCATTTGACCGTCATCTTCAAAAATTTCCTCGTCGATTACCGATTCAATATTTTCTTCAGGCTCATTTTTCTTTGAAAATCGATCGCACAAACCACTTATAATAGGAATTCTTATTTTCATTTCTATTCTATAACAATTTTACTTATTCAACCTACCCTTGATATAATCGGTCAACAGATTTATAGCCACTTCATTATGTCCTCCTTGAGGAACGATAAGGTCGGCACACTTTTTTGCAGGCTCTATATGCATGTTGTGCATGGGTTTCAATACTTTTTCATAACGATCTATCACCATTTGCGGTGTACGTCCACGCTCAATGCAATCACGGCTTATAACACGAATAAGACGTTCATCGGCATCGGCATCAACAAATACTTTTACATTCATCATATTACGCAAACGCTCATCGGACAGCACAAGTATACCCTCAACCAAAACCACATCATGAGGCTCCATAGGAATGGTTTCTTTTTGACGTGTACACGTAAGATATGAATAAGTGGGCATCTCTATGCTCTTGCCGTCTTTTAACTGCTTCAAATGGTCAAACAATAAATCCCAATCAAATGCCGCAGGTTCATCAAAATTGATTTTCTGACGCTCTTCTACCGGAACATGACTCGAATCCTTATAGTAAGAATCTTGTGATATAATACCCACACCGCCTTCCGGCAAGCGTTCCATTATTTTTTTCACAACAGTAGTTTTTCCCGAACCGGTACCTCCGGCTATTCCTATGATAAGCATAATGTATATTATATATTTTTCTACAAAAATAATACACTTAACTCGCAATTCCAAAAAACATTATGTTTCAAATCTCGAAACGCTTTGTTTAAATGCCTGTTTAATTATTAAATTTCATCAATGCGTTACAAAAAAACGCTTTGACATACACATCAAAGCGTTTTAATATATAATTTTCGAAAAAAATGCCTTGCGAAACTTAAAATTCGTAATCCACACAAGCACGATTTTCTTTATGTCCTGCAAGCAATCCGGCAGCTGCAACATGTGCCGGATGTTTTGCATACACTTCAACATCAGCCATTTTATCAACCACTGCGGTTAAAACTACATCCCAAGTTTCATTAGGATTCTCATTAATTCCCACTTCTATACTACGTAACACTTCTATTTGTTCAGGTAGTGCTTCCAACGCAGCTTTAAACTTCAAAGCCACTTCTTTGCGTTCAGCCGAAGTTCCTGTCAATTTAAAACTTACTATATGCTTAACCATAATATTTTTTATTTTGCGTAAAGTTTTTCTTTTAATGCAAGTACTTTTTCATCGGTAATAAAATCATCATAATCCATGATTTTATCAATTATACCGTTAGGTGTCAATTCCACCATGCGGTTACATACTGTTTGTATAAATTCATGGTCGTGTGATGACATAATTATATTACCCTTGAACGATTGCAATGTATTATTGAAAGCCTGTATTGATTCCAAATCAAGGTGATTGGTAGGAGTGTCAAGAATCAACGTATTGGCATCGGTCATCATCATTTTTGCAATCATACAACGCATCTTTTCTCCTCCCGAAAGCACTGATGCTTTTTTCAAAACATCTTCTCCAGAGAACAACATCTTGCCCAAGAACCCTTTTATATAAATCTCACTTGTATCATCACTATATTGCGACAACCAATCTACAAGATTCATATCGGTATTAAAATACTCCGAGTTATCAAGAGGAAGATATGCCGTAGTGATTGTTTGTCCCCATTCATAAGAACCAGCATCGGGTTTACGTCTTCCGTTGATAATTTCAAACAATGCAGTCATCGCACGAGGGTCACGACTCAAGAATACAACCTTATCGTTTTTCTCAATGGTAAGATTTAAATCCTTAAACAAAATTTCCCCTTCTACCGATGCAGTCAAGCCATGCAATTCCAATATTTTGTTTCCCGGCTCACGACTTGGAGTGAAAATAATACCTGGATAACGGCGTGAAGATGGCTGAATTTCTTCAACATTAAGTTTTTCAAGCATCTTCTTACGACTTGTTGTTTGCTTGGATTTAGCAACGTTTGCACTGAATCGACGGATAAATTCTTGCAATTCTTTTTTCTTTTCTTCTGCTTTCTTATTAGCTTGTTGTTGTTGGCGTAATGCCAATTGGCTTGAATGATACCAGAAGCTGTAATTACCGGCAAACAATGTAACCTTGTTATAATCAATATCCAATGTATGTGTTGATATTGCATCAAGGAAGTGACGGTCGTGAGAGACTACAAGCACTGTCGTATCTTCACACTTTGACAAATAATCTTCAAGCCAGCTCACTGTATCAAGGTCAAGGTCATTGGTAGGCTCATCAAGAAGCAAATTATCAGGATGACCGAAAAGGGCTTTTGCAAGAAGCACACGAACTTTTTCTTTGGCACTCATGTCTTTCATGAGCATATAGTGCTTTTCTTCTTTTATTCCCAAACCGCTCAACAACGCTGCAGCATCGCTTTCGGCATTCCATCCTTCCATTTCGGCGAATTTTTCTTCCAATTCAGAAGCACGAATACCATCTTCATCACTGAAATCGGGTTTGGCATATAATTCTTCCTTTTCTTTCATTACAGCCCACAAAGTAGTGTGACCTTGAAGCACTGTATCCAATACAGTGAATTCATCGAATGCAAAGTGGTCCTGACTTAAAACACTCATTCGCTCTCCGGGACCTTGTGACACAGTTCCATGAGTAGGATTTAACTCTCCACTCAATATTCGCATCAATGTACTCTTTCCGGCACCGTTTGCACCGATAATACCATAACAATTGCCCGATGTGAACTTTATATTCACATCTTGAAACAATACTCTTTTACCAAATTGAATTCCTAAATTAGCTACTGAAATCATATCTTTTTATTTACACTTGCAAAGTTACAAATTTAATTCCACATATAATATATCAACCTTATTATTAATAATAAAACAAGTGTTATAAAATTCTTTATAAAGCTTAACGTTTTAACATTATATATGTTAATTTTTTAAATAAAATATACCGTTTTCCGACTTTTAGAACAATTAATCAGAAAAACCGATATGGTTAATAAATTTTAATAAATGTAAAATGATAATGTTCATTCCCATCTTAATGCATATCTTTGCAACGTTTTTTACAAATGAATAATTTATGAATAGAATCTTATTAGCAATGTGTGCTACAGCTGTAGCACTAAATTCTTATGCCGGTGGTCTTTTAACAAACACCAATCAAAATGCGGCATTCTTACGTAATCCGGCTCGCGATGCAGTGATTGCAATCGATGGAGTTTACACCAACCCTGCAGGTACAGCTTTTTTAGAAAAAGGCTTCCACCTTTCTCTTAGTTGGCAAGCAGCATTACAAAAACGTCAAATTACATCCAATTTCGCTCCATACAAATTAAGTGGAGACGAAGACGGAATCAAATACTTTGAAGGAAAATCAACAGCCCCGGTAATACCGTCTTTTCAAGCTGTTTATGTATTTAACGACAAATGGACTGCATCGGCACAATTTGCTATTGGCGGTGGAGGCGGAAAATGCGAATTCAAAGAGGGTCTTCCCATGTTTGACAAAATGGTTGGTTATCAATTAGGTAGCTCATTAGGAGAAAATCTTCCCTACTCATTAAAACAATCCCTTACAGGAGAACAATATATATATGGTCTACAAATAGGTGGTACATATAAGATTAATCGCAATATATCTTTCTTTACAGGTGTTAGAGGAGTTCTTGCCAACTGCTCATATACAGGAGCTATTACCGACATTGAAATTGGCGGTAATAGAGCGAACTACTACTCTACGCTAGCACAACAAGCAGCGACAGCGGCACAACAAGCGATAGCAGCAGGAGCAACCGACTTAGCTCAACAATACCAAGCTGCGGCAACCAAAGCAGGAACAGCAGCAATCATGATGAGCGATTACCAACTTGACTGCTCGCAAGACGGTCTTGGAGTAACTCCTATTATTGGCGTTGACGTAAATCTTGGCAGACTAAACATTGCAGCGAAGTATGAATTTCGCACAAAAATAAACTTAGAAAACGAATCCAACAACAGTGCCAATGTTGATGCTCTTCTTCCAACTTATGCCAATGGAAAGAAAGTTCGTTTTGACATTCCAGCTATACTTACCGCAGGTGTACAATATTCAATATTACCATCAGTTCGCGTTTCAGCAGGATTCCATTACTATTGGGATAAAGATGCAAAAAGCGGAGACAAAACCCTAATGGTCGATGGTGACAATACTTGGGAAGCAAATCTCGGTCTTGAATATGACTTCAACGACAAATGGCTCTTCTCTGTAGGTGCACAACGCACTCAATACGGATTCAAAGATTCCGACATGAGTGACATCAGTTTCAACATAAGCTCTACTGCTACATGTATCGGTGGTGCTTACAAATTCAACGAACGCATGAAGCTAAACTTCGGTTATATGCACTCATTCTACAACGACCACACCGTTGAAGGAGCTGTTGCAGGCATGAGCGACATTTACACACGCAAAAACGATGTATTCGGATTAAGTTTTGACATCAAATTCTAAACAACAAAAATTGAGAGATATTACTATCAAACGGAATAGAGGGTGCGTGAGGCATCCTCTATTCTTTTTTTTACATTGTACTCAATACACATATCTTTCCTTAAATTCATAAGGTTCATAACTAAAAAACGAAGTTTTTTTACTAAGTTTGCACCACTATGATAATAAGAAAAGTAATCCTAATGGTTATTGCAATACTTTTTATCATTTCTCCCTCAATAAAAGCCGACGAGAGAAACGATAGTATTACATCATCCAAAAAGGAAAAGCAAAATACATTCAAAGCAAAACAATTAATCGCACCCGGCATACTTATAGTCGCCGGGGCTAGTGGTTTGTTTTTTTCTCCCACGAAGGATTTAGACAAATCCATTAGTAATAACATGATTGAATTAAGAGGTAGCCACAAACGTATAAAAATTGACAATTGGTTGCGTTTTACGCCTTCGATAGCCAATTTCGCCTTACATTTTTCCAGAGTTAATAGCCCGTATGACACACGCGACCGCATTTTACTCACAACCACATCATTTGCTTCAGTATATATACTTACTCAAGGCATTAAACACATAACGCATCGCACACGTCCCGACGGAAGCGACAACCATTCATTTCCATCGGGTCATGTAGCAACAGCTTTTCTTGGTGCAGAGCAGATGAGAGTGAATTACGGCAATTTGTGGGGAGTCGCCGGATACACCATTGCCACGAGTACTGCTTTTTTAAGACTTTACAACAATAGACATTGGTTTAGCGACGTAATAGGCGGTGCCGGTATAGGAATTTTGAGTGCTCGCATAGGTTATTGGTTATTACCTCTCGAAAAACAACTTTTCAAAATAAATTCAAGCAACACAAAATTAGTTGCCATACCCACATTCAACAGTTTCGATAAAAGCTATGGCATAAATATGGCTGTTATTTTTTAGCAATAATAATCTTAACAAAAAAACATTCTCTTATGGAATTTCTTGAACAACACAATCTATTAGGTCTCGTAATAGGAATCAACACTTTCCTTATAATAGGTTTATTCCACCCTATCGTAATAAGAGGTGAATACTACTTTGGCACACGATGTTGGTGGGCATTTTTACTATTAGGTTTACTATGTGGAGCATTAACACTGATTGTTGAAAATATTTTATTTTCGGCATTACTCGGAGTCACTGCATTTTCCTCTTTTTGGAGTATTCTCGAAATTTTTGAACAACAAGAACGCGTACATAAAGGTTGGTTTCCCAAAAATCCACGTAGAAAATATCCATTTGACGATTAATCACCCTTTTAAGTCACAAAACAGACAAAAAGGTTTTAAATTAATATAAATTATTTACAACAAACGACAAAAAAGGTCACAACTTGTTATTATCATAAAGTTTTTCAGTATATTTGTAGAAATATTTGGGATATAAAATGAAGAAATTGTTCACATCGGCACTATTTATATTGGCAAGCATGAGTTTTGTCAATAAAAGCTTCGCCCAAACACAATGGAAAGAAGTATCTACCGAAACCATGCAATCTCAAAATCCTGAATCACGATTAAACACTGAAGGAGTTGAAATATATAACAAAAACGGCAATATTATTGTCAAGCTACAACAAAAAGGACAAGTAAAAGTATTTACCATTCTTGGACAACTCATCTCACAAGCCGAGCTAAATGCAGGCACATCAATGCTCAAAATCAATTCTCGAGGTATTTATATCGTTAAAGTGGGCAATGTAACTCAAAAAGTTGCAATGTAACATTGCATTATACAGATATAATCATTCTAAAGCATAAAGCTATGGACAATAACTTAAACATTGACTGGAGTAACCTCTCTTTCGGTTACAAGAAAACCGATTATAATGTACGTTGTACCTACAAAAACGGCAAATGGGGAGAAATTGAAATAACCGATTCAGAAAATATTAACATACACATGGCTGCAACATGCCTGCACTATGGACAAGAGATTTTTGAAGGAATGAAAGCTTTTCGTGGGAAAGATGGCAAAATAAGAATTTTCCGCATGGACGAAAATGCTAAAAGAATACAACGCAGTGCAAACGGCATAATGATGGCACCCATTCCTGAAGACCTTTTCTGCGAAATGGTAAAAAAAGTCGTAAAATTAAATGAACGTTTCATTCCTCCTTACGGTAGCGGAGCTTCTTTATACATTCGCCCTCTTGAAATAGGCATGACAGCACAAGTAGGAGTAAGACCGGCAACCGAATACACTTTTATCATTTTCGTTACTCCGGTGGGACCTTATTTTAAAGAAGGATTCAAACCCACAAAAGTTGCTATATATAGAGAATATGACCGTGCTGCACCTTGTGGAACAGGACGTTGGAAAGTGGGTGGAAACTACGCCGCAAGTCTTTCAGCAGGCGAACGTGCTAAATCGGAAGGATATTCTGCTGTATTATATCTTGATCCAAAAGAAAAGAAATATATCGATGAATGTGGACCTGCCAACTTTTTCGCAATTAAAAACGGTGTATATATAACACCTAAATCAGGTTCAATTTTACCATCGGTAACAAATATGAGTTTACAACAAATAGCAAAAGACTGTGGCATTAAAGTTGAATGTCGCCCAATTCCTTTGACCGAACTTGCCGAATGTCAAGAAGCTGCCGAATGTGGAACAGCAGCAGTTGCCACTCCGATTTCCAGAATTGATGACGTAGAAGAAGGTAAAAGCTACATTTTCTCCGAAAACGATGAGCCCGGTCCTGTAACCACTCAATTATATAACAATCTTCGTGCTATTCAATTAGGCGACAATCCCGACACGCATAATTGGGTTACTATTGTAGAATAAAAAGATTTAAAGCCGCTCTACATTGTGCGGCTTTTTTTATTATTATTTAGTCATGAACATATTCAACATAATTGAAAAATACTATGACAAGGATAGCAACCTATACAATCTTCTTATAAAGCATAGTAAACAAGTTGTCGACCTTGCTCTATTAATCGCTAACAAAAATCCACAATTAAAGATTGATGCAGATTTCACTTTTGAAGCATCAATGCTTCATGATATAGGAATTTTTAAAACACACGCCCCTTCAATTTATTGCATTGGAGATAAACCGTACATTTGTCATGGCTATTTAGGTCGAGAAATACTGGAAGCCGAAGGTTTACCTCAACATGCTCTTGTTTGCGAGCATCACACCGGGAGTGGAATAACTGCAAACGAAATCATAACACAGAATCTTCCGTTGCCTCATCGTGATATGTTGCCTACAAGCATTGAGGAAAAACTCGTGTGTTACGCCGATAAATTTTTCTCAAAATCACACATAGCACCGGCAAAACCTTTGGAACAAGTTCGCAAAGATATGTCAAAGTTTGGAGAAGAGTCACTAAAACGTTTTGATGACCTCACCAAGCTATTCGGGACATTCTAATTAAAATATGCCAACCTATTTAAAAACATCACCACAACCACAGCCATCATTCAAATTTATCTATCAACAAGATTTTAATCATTTCAATTTTACTAAACTTATTGTTTGTAAATAACTGAGACAGGTATTGGGTTAATTGAAAATTCACTATCACTGCTTTCGGACGCAGGTCATAATTTTAGCGACATTTTCAGTTTAATTCTTGTTGTTATAGCTTTTAAACTTGCCAAAGTCAAATCAAACGATAAATTCACCTACGGATATAAGAAATCAACCATACTTATCTCCCTTATCAATGCAATCATTTTATTTGTGACCGTTGGAGTGATAATAACCGAAAGCATACACAAGATTCAAAGTAAAGACATGATAAACGGAATAGCCATTTCATGGACAGCAGGAGCAGGAATAATAGTAAATGGATTAACTGCCTTATTGCTGATGAGAAACCAAAAGAACGACCTTAATATACGTGGTGCTATTCTACACATGCTTGCCGACACACTCGTTTCGACAGGCGTAGTCATTTCCGGAATTATTATTACTTACACCGAAATTTATATTATTGACCCTATCGTAAGCATAATCATAGCAATTATAATACTTTTATCCACAAGGAACTTGCTATCGAGTAGCCTTCGCCTTACACTTGACGGCACTCCTGAAAATTTATCCATAAACGAAGTTTCGTTATCGATTAAAAAAGTATGCCATGTAAAAGACGTTCATCACATTCACATTTGGGCAATCAGCACTACGGAAAATGCCCTCACCGCACATATCGTAATAGACGACATTTCAAAAATGAATGAAACAAAACATTTACTAAAAGAGCTCCTTTGTTCACTTAACATTTCTCATTCAACTTTGGAATTTGAAATCTCTCCTTCAACATGCGATAGTACATTCTGCAATTAAAAAATCTTGAGAAAACAGATAAATATCATCAAAAAAACAAGTAAACACATATAAATAAGTTCTTGTTTTTACCTAAATTTGCACCAATAAAATAAGAAATTATATGGATATTGTTGTTCTTGACGGATATACACTAAATCCGGGAGATTTAAAATGGGATAATTTAAAAAATCTTGGTAACGTAACCATTTATGATCGTACAAATCCGGGCGACGTTATAACGCGAATAGGTAAAGCTCCTATAATATTAACTAATAAAGTAATCATAGACCGTAAAATAATGGAAGCATGCCCTACTCTAAAATATATAGGCGTACTTGCAACCGGTTATAACGTTGTTGACATTACTGCAGCACATGAATACGGCATAACCGTAACCAATATTCCTGCATATAGCACAGCTTCGGTAGCTCAAATGGTTTTTGCTCACATTCTTAACATAACCAACGAAATTGCAAAATATGCTCAAGAAGCAAAAGATAGAAAATGGAGTTCTTGCCCCGATTTTTGCTATTGGAACAAACCTATTATAGAACTTGCAAATAAAACTATGGGACTCGTAGGACTTGGTAACATCGGTATGGCTGTTGCTCGCATAGCCATTTCTTTTGGAATGAAAGTTCTTGCTGTTACGTCTAAGCCACAATCTTCACTAATGGAGGGAATTACGGTTTCAACATTAGACGAAGTCCTTACAAAAGCCGACGTAATAAGTTTACATTGTCCTTTGACCGATAACACAAAAGGATTAATCAATCGAGAATCAATCAAAAAAATGAAACACTCGGTTATTCTCATCAACACAGGACGAGGACCACTTGTAAACGAGCAATCACTTTCCGATGCTTTAAACAACGAAGATATAGCTGCATTTGGAGCCGATGTGCTATCAATTGAGCCTGCTGACAAAAACAATCCATTGCTTAATGCAAAAAATTGTTATCTCACTCCACACATAGCATGGGCTACCACCGAAGCTCGCACTCGACTCATGGATATTGCCGTGGAGAATATTAGACAATATATAGCAGGAAAAAACGTAATCAATAAGATTTAATAGTTTTTATAAAGTCTTTATACTTAAATTTTGATACATTCTTATGTTCAAATGAATGTAATTGTGTATTTTTGCAGATATTTTTGAAAGAGACTAATTGAGACATACTCGAATATATATCATACTTTTTGTATTGATAGCATTTTTTTACTCCTTGAGAACAAGTGGAAAACAGCTTATTAATGATAATAAGTTTCCAAAAATCAATAAATTAGAACTCCAGCTTGATTCCGGACTTAAACAAATTAATAAAAATGCTATCAGTAATGTTATTGCCGACAGCATAACAGAATATAAAAGTGAATTAAAACTTGATTCACTCAGTAGTTTTATTCCCGATTCTTTAAATTACGAAAAAAACGATTCTTTTGTTGTAAAAAGCGATTCCACATCACGTTTTATCAAGAAAAAAGTCGACTTGGATAACGTTGTGGAATTTTCAGCCAAAGACTCACTTACTCTTGTAGGAAAAAACTCGGCATTCATGTTTGGAGAAAGTAAAATCACTTACGGTGACATAAACCTTTCTGCCAACAAAATACGCATGGACATGAATGACAATGTCGTACATGCCGAAGGTGTACCCGATAGCATAGGAGAAATAACAGGAACACCTATATTTAAAGACAATAGTGGCGAATATTCATCAAAAACGATGAAATATAACTTCAAATCAAAAAAAGGTTTCATCTCCGATGTTATAACACAACAAGGCGAAGGTTATCTAACCGGAGGACAAACTAAAAAGATGGAAAACGATGAGTATTTCATTAAAAACGGCCGCTATACAACTTGCGATAATCACGAACATCCGCACTTCTATTTTCAAATCACAAAAGGCAAAATGAAGCCCAAAAAAGATGTGGTTACAGGTCCTGTTTACATGGTTCTTGCCGATGTACCATTGCCTATTGCCGTACCTTTCGGTTATTTTCCTTTCACAAGTGAATATTCGTCAGGAATTATAGTTCCAACATTCGGTGATGACTACCAAAGGGGTTACTATCTAAGTAACGGCGGTTATTATTTTGCAATAAACGACAATATCGACCTTGCTCTTACAGGCGAAATATACACACGCGGTTCTTGGGGTATAAACGCACAATCTACTTACACAAAAAGATATAAATACAACGGTAATTTCAATTTAAGCTATATAACAACAATTACCGGAGATAAAGGAGAACCTGATTATTCAAAAGGGAAAAACTTCAAGATAGCTTGGACTCATTCACAAGATGCAAAAGCTAACCCTAACATGACATTCTCGGCTAGTGTAAACTTCACCACAAGTGGTTACACTCGAAACGACTTAAACAGCTATTATAGCAATGATTTCACCGAGAATACAAAAAGTAGCTCCATAAACATGACTTATAGAGTTCCTAATTCAAAATGGAGTTTTTCTACCACAGCAAACATTTCTCAACGCACAGCCGATTCAACTTTGACGGTTTCATTCCCTAACCTAACCGTTAGTTTATCTCAAGTTGCTCCTTTCAAGAGAAAACGTGCAGTAGGAGATGAAAAATGGTACGAAAAAATTAAATTATCCTATTCCGGAGTATTCCAAAATCAATTAACTGCCAACCAAGACCAATTTTTCAAGAAAAGTCTTATAAAAGATTGGCGTAACGGAATGAGACACTCTGTACCTGTTTCGGCTACTTTCAATGTTTTCAAATATTTGAATGTAACCCCAAATATCACATTAAACGACCGAATGTATACCAGCAAGATACGCCGTCAATGGAATCCTGCTGCCTCAGCCGAAGTTTGTGATACAACTTACAACTTTTATAATGTTTTCGATTTTTCAGGAGGTATTTCCTTTGATACAAAAATATATGGTTTTTTCAAGCCTATGAAATTCTTAGGAGATAAAGTGCAAATGATTCGTCATGTGCTTACGCCAACAGTATCTTTTTCAGCTTCACCTGACTTCAGTGCTCCAGGTTGGGGATATTATGGAAGTTACGCTTACACCGATAAAAGTACAGGACAAGTAAGGACAAAGAAATATTCTTATTTTCAACATGGTATATTCGGTTCTCCTGGACAAGGTAAAAGCGGAACAGTAAATTTCTCGCTATCCAACAACCTTGAAATGAAGGTAAAAAGTGACAACGACACTACAGGCGTAAAGAAGATTTCTCTTATTGAAAATTTAACGGTAAGTCAATCCTATAACTTTGCCGCCGACTCATTGCGTTGGAGCAATATTAACACCTCAATGTTATTACGTCTCACTAAAGGATTTAACCTTAATCTTAGTGCAACATGGGACGTTTATACCTACCAACTAAATTCAGCCGGCAATCCGGTGAGAGTAAATCGTACACGTCTACAAGCAGGAAAAGGACTTGGTAAACTCTCCAGTACAGGAACTTCATTCTCTTACACATTCAATAACAACACATTTAAAAAGAAGAATAAAGACAACAAAGATAATAAACAAAAAGGCAAGAACTCTGAAGACTCAAGCAATACCCTTCAAAGCACTAATGACAACAATAGTAGTTCAAGCAATAGCCAAAACTCCGATGGAACAAAATTTAATTCCGATGGATATGCCGTATGGGAATTCCCTTGGAGTCTGTCTGTAAACTACTCCGTTAATTATTCTTACGGTTCTTTTAATAAGAAGAAATTGGAATATAATGGAAAATGGACGCAAAATTTAAGTTTTTCAGGAAATCTAAGACCAACAAAAAACTGGTCACTAAACTTCTCGGCAAGTTATAACTTTGACGCAAAAAAGATAGCATACATGAACTGTTCAATATCTCGTGATTTGCACTGTTTTACCATGAGTACGAGCTTCGTTCCTGTGGGACCATATAAATCTTATAATTTCCACATTGCCGTCAAGTCTTCGTTACTGAGCGACTTGAAATACGACAAGCGAAACAACTATAACGGGGTGGATTGGTACTAAAAAAACTCTTTATACATCAATAAAAAGTGGCAACAATAATTATATTGTTACCACTTTTTTATTATCGTTTTCTACCTTTTACAAAATTTCCATCACTGTCAAACCTCATCTTTTTATTCTTTGAATACTTATCTATTTCAATTAAATATCCTCCATCACGCAAGACTTTTATCTCATCTATATCATCCAGAAGCCTTTCTGCTGTAAGCTGATTTACTATCTTTGCAGGAAGAACAGCCTTTGCTAATATTTCATCTATACTCCTGCCTTTAGGAGAATCTACCTCTATTACCCTACCTTTGCTGTTAAACTTTATTTCATAGCCGTTATTCATTTCCACTTTATAAACACCCGACTCGTTTTCATATTCAATTTCCCGAGTTTGAGAATCACCTGAAAAATGTTTTTCAATAAACATTCTGGATGTTTCAGGCAAACCATTATAAGATATATTTACATCATCATCAGCATAAGCAACGTTTTTAGTTATAAACAAACACAAAGTCAATACTACAATTTTTAAAAATTCGTTTTTCATAATCTTTTTATTTTTATTGGTTAGTAATTTTAAGAACAACACACATTATTATACTAATGTTCTATCAAAAGAAAAACTCCCTGACATAACAAACAAATGTCAGGGAGAAAAAAATAAAATTATGAAACGAAGTTTTACAACTCTTACATATTTTTGTAAAATATGCAAGAACAATACTATTATTGCCTAATTTAAATTATTCTTTATTAGCACGTTTACGCTCTATTTCATCAAGAATGATTTTACGCATTCTTATGTGATTTGGCGTTACTTCAACATATTCATCGCCTTTGATATATTCCAAAGCTTCTTCAAGGCTGAATACAACAGGAGGCACAATTCTCGCCTTGTCGTCAGCTCCAGAAGCACGCATATTGGTCAATTTCTTAGATTTAGTTACGTTCACCACAATATCATTGTCTTTAGCATTTTCGCCAACTACCTGACCTGCATAAACTTCTTCTTGCGGGAAGATAAAGAAACGTCCGCGATCTTGTAATTTATCAATTGCATAAGCAAATGCTGTACCTGTTTCCATCGCAATAAGCGAGCCATTGGTGCGACGCACAATTTCGCCTTTCCATGGTTGATATTCCAAGAATCGGTGTGACATAATAGCTTCACCGGCTGATGCAGTAAGCACATTTGTACGCAAACCTATAATTCCTCGTGACGGTATATTAAACTCTAAGTTGATGCGATCATTTTGAGTTTCCATGCTTATCATTTCACCTCGACGACGAGTCACCATGTCAATAATTTTGCTTGAATATTCTTCAGGTACATTTATTGACAAAGCTTCTACCGGCTCACATTTAACACCATCTATTTCTTTTATGATTACCTGTGGTTGTCCCACCTGCAATTCATAGCCTTCACGACGCATGGTTTCAATAAGAACCGACAAATGCAATACACCACGACCGAATACAGTCCAAGAATCATCTCTTTCACCACGTTCAACACGCAATGCCAAGTTTTTGTCAAGTTCTTTTGCCAATCGGTCAGCAATATGACGAGAAGTAACAAATTTTCCATCTTTTCCGAAGAAAGGAGAATCATTAATAGTAAAAGTCATCGACATTGTAGGCTCATCTATCGCAATACGCGGAAGAGGTTCCGGATTTTTAAAATCGGCAATAGTATCACCTATTTCAAAACCTTCTATACCTACTAAAGCACAAATATCACCGGAACTTACGCTTTCTACTTTTTTACGACCCATTCCCTCAAATGTGTGCAACTCTTTTATACGTTGTCTCACCACAGTGCCGTCTTTTTTGCATAAAGCTACATCCATGTTTTCTCGTATTTCACCACGATGAACACGACCTATAGCTATACGTCCAACATAAGACGAATAATCAAGTGATGTAATCAACATTTGTGCATCACCTTCTATTTTCTCGGGAGCAGGAATATTTTCAATTATAGCATCAAGCAATTGATATATATTATCGGTTGGCTTTTGCCAATCGGTACTCATCCAATTTTGTTTTGCAGAGCCGTAGATAGTTTGAAAATCAAGTTGGTCTTCGGTTGCATTAAGGTTAAACATCAAGTCAAACACCATTTCTTGCACTTCATCAGGGCGACAATTAGGTTTATCCACCTTATTCACCACAACTATAGGCTTCAAGCCTATTTGCAATGCCTTTTCAAGCACAAAGCGAGTTTGAGGCATAGGACCTTCAAACGCATCAACAAGCAAAAGGCAACCGTCTGCCATATTCAGCACACGTTCAACTTCACCACCAAAGTCGCTGTGACCCGGAGTGTCAATGATATTTATCTTATAACCATTATAATCAATTGAAACATTTTTTGACAGAATTGTTATTCCTCGTTCACGTTCCAAGTCATTATTATCCAAAACAAGTTCACCGGAACTTTGATTTTCACGGAACAAATTGCCGGCAAGCAACATTTTATCAACCAATGTTGTTTTTCCGTGATCGACGTGTGCGATTATCGCAATATTTCTAATCTTTTGCATATTATACCTATTTCGAGTGCAAAGTTAGCTTATTTCATCAAAAAAGCCTATATAAATTACCACTTTTTTACTTCATTTAGTGTGTATTTCAAAAAATATACCTATCTTTGCACCGCAATTTTATTAACAATATAATATTTATAAGTAATGTACTTAGATTCTGAAAAAAAGAAAGAAATCTTTGGAACTTACGGAGCAAGCAATACTGATACCGGCTCAGCTGAGGCGCAGATAGCATTATTCTCAATCCGTATTTCCCACTTGACTGAACACCTAAAGTCAAACCACAAAGATTATAACACAGCTCGTGCTCTTAAAAAACTTGTAGGTAAACGTCGTCGTTTGTTGGATTACCTTATCCGTACCGACATCAACCGTTACCGTGCAATCATTGCTAAGAAAGAGCTTGGTATCCGTAAGTAAAAATCTTCGATACCTCGTTATCAAAAATCACAAAAGCTATCACAATTTCTCGTGATAGCTTTTTTTTATCCATCTTTGTTATTCCAAAATTCCATCTCCGCTAATTATCTACTGAACAAAAAAAACAACATTAATTTACATACTTACACAAAGTTTTGTTCAAAGATTTTACTCAATTCACCTTAAATATCAACCTTTTGCATATACACTTATTGCAGTAATTTTGCACGTCAAATTTATTAGATTAATTCCCTATATGATAAAAGTTGATTTACGCAAAACTGCAATATCATTTTTTGTGCTATTGCTTACCAACATCATGGTCGTTCAAGCTCAGCAAATTTAACGATTAATGAGACTTAATGATTTATTTAAACTTGCCGACAATCTTAACGTGTACAAGTTTCGCAATATGAAACGTGTTTATGACCAAAACATCAAACGTACAGAACAGGTTATAACAGATATGCGAGCTCGAGAAAAACAAGGTTTGATACTCGGAAATGATATTACACGCTATGAAGTTCAATTACAAAATTCACTTTACAAGCACACAGAATTGATGAGTCAGATAGACGTATTTAACAATCAGTTAGTAACTACTCTATCATTACCTGAAGGTACACAGATTATCCCCGACACTACATTACTTAACTTGTCAATGAATGAATATTCAGAGAACGAATTGAGAAATATCGCCGATGAACATTCTCCTATGCTACAAATAGGTAGAACTAATATACAAATAAGTCGCAAACAAGAATTGCTTGCTCGTGCAAGCATGTTACCTACGGTGAGCATTATTGCCGGAGACCACTTTCAAGGCCCACTTACAATGGAGCTACCTCCCATCGACAAAAACCTTAACACTTGGTACGTCGGTGTAGGACTTTCTTTCAACTTAGGAAATCTCTACAAGTCTCCAAAAAATGTAGCTCGTAGCCGAATTGCCACTTCTGCAGCTCTTACTAATTATGATAAAATGAAAGAAAACGTCAATTTGGACATACATCAAGCTTATGTAAATTACAACAACGCTTTCGAGTTATTACGCACACAAGAAAAAAGTCTGCAACTCGCCACCGAAAATTACGCAATAACAGAAAACCGTTATCATAACGATTTGGTGCTACTCATTGACCTTCTTGATGCCGATAACATTAAACTTGATGCTGAAATTCAGTATATCAATGCACGTATCAACATCATATACAATTATTTTCGCTTACTTTATGTAACCGGGACTTTATAACACATATATAATTAATACAATAACTATGAATAAAGAATCTGTTAATAAATTTCTTCGGGATGCGATTTACTCTTTTTGTATTGCTTATCATTGTATATCAATTTACCGGTGGCGTATATATGTCAGCCGTATCTCAAATGGCTGCAACATTCTTTTGCATTCAAATATTCAATTATGCATTTCGCCCTCACGCGATTTAGCTTATTTTTATCCGTTCCTATACACCATTATTTTAAGTTGTATTCAACTATCAGGTATAGCTACCGGCTATAGTATATGAGCATGGAATTGGCAGTCAATGCATTTATCTATGGTAGGAGTATTAACATTGGCTTTGCTCGTTATTCACATTACAATGCGTCGGCACTATCGTCTTGGTCCATATCAAGCATTTAAAGGCATTGACTACTTAGGAGCTGTTCTTTGGAGCGTGTTTCTGCTCTGCATACTTTTTATTGGTTTGTATGGTTCACATTATGATTGGCGAAATGGTAAAGAAATTCGCATAGCTACATTTTTTACAATTCTATCACTCGTTTTAGCTATTTATCATGCAAATACTACCGAACAACCGTTTATACATCTTGCAACATTCATTCAACCTAAAATTTTTATCATTTCATTATTATTTGTAAGCTACTCAATATTAAGCGGTACAGCCGGACAAATTCAAAATATGTTCACCGAAGGTATTTTGGGGTTTGATATGTATCACTCCATCTCACTGAATTGGAGTGTTGTAGCAGGAATTTTATGTGGAACACCATTTACATTCTATGCCTTAGCTCGCAAGAAGTGGCGACCTCGTAATGTAGCGATTGTCGGCTTTGTCTTTTTCACAATGTATCAAGTAATATTATACTTTTTAATTGATGCAGAGACCGAATTTCATCAACTATGGCTACCCATGTGGTTTAGAGGTGTAGGTACTGCCATATTATATGTTGTATTAGCTTATACTTTAGGAAAAACATACCGTTTGTTTATTATTTTCAAGCATTGTGTGCTATAGGATTTATCCGTACAGGGGCTGGCACTCCGGTTTGCCAATCGGTATTGTCTTACATACTCAATATTTTTCGTAAAGAAAGTTTGATGCAACTCTCCAATGAAATGACCGCCGACAACCACTTGACACAAAGTTTCTCTGCATTATATGGTGAATTACAAAAGCAGTCTATGATGGTAGGTATTAAAGAAATTTTCGGAATTGCAGCTGTTGTAGGAATAATCACAATTATATGCTTATGTTTTTCAGACCTTCGGGGTAAATTTAAAGGTATTATACCCAAATTGCCAAGTTTATGGCGTATGGTAAAATATGACAAACGTTACTAAAAAAATGAGCAGTCTGTTATGACTGTTCATTTTTTGTTTGCTATATATAGATTTCGATATTCCTTAGGTGACACACCTGCGTATTGTTTAAAATATTTGCGGAATGTGAATTGTTCCGGAAAGTTTAATTCAGCAGCAATCTGTTTTATACTTTTATCGCATTGCTCCAATAGCAATTTAGCATAAGTCGTTGTAACTGTAGCTATCCACTCCGATGGAGTCTTGCCGGTAGCTGCTTTTATAAGTGTCGTAAAGTGTCCCGGGGATAGATTTGCATCCGAAGCATACCACGATACACTACGTTCACTGTGATAGTTTTCGTGCAATGCAAGAATAAAACGATAAGCTATTATATCCTGCTTATTGATATTATCCACTCGTGCTGAATAATTACGAATGTGATTACCTACCACTTCCAACATTGTTTCATGCCTAATAAGATGAATTTGGTGAACGAGCAAGGTATATTCATCCGATAGTTTAGTTTCGGCAAGACGTTGTTGTTTTTCAATTATGCGAGAATTTTGATGAGTAACATAGGTGATTTCATCTTCCGATAGTTGCCAGCAAGGATATTCTCTCACCTTCAATGGAATGCCTGTATCGGCTATAAGTTTAAAAATGGGATAAAACACTTTAAGCTCATTTACAAACGATATAGAACTAAAGCCATCCGATACTGCTACATAGGATATCTGTATGAGAGGCGTCACCATAAATATACAGCCTCGTGTTAATCTATATTTTTGCTCATTTATTACAATATCGGCACTACCGCCTGTACAAAGAACAAAACCGCCCTTATTCCAATAGTACAGCATCGACGTATCATTTTGTAACCCTTTCATTCCTATCATTTTTTTAACATTCAACACAAAGATAATGCGATAATCTCCATTTATTTATCAAAACGACCGTTTTTTTCATATAATCTTGAATATTGCTCAATTTTCAAACGATATTAACCTTTCTATTAATACACTATAGATGTATATTTGTAAAATATATCATAAATTATATCATGGACATAAATGACCTTACTTGGAACCCTTGGCATGGTTGCCATAAATGTAGCGATGGTTGCTTAAATTGCTACGCATTTTTCCTTGATAAACGATATGGGCGAGACACTAATCAAATTTCGCTCAACAAATCTGCCCTTAATTTACCCATCAAAAAAGACAAGCAAGGAAACTATAAGTTACCGAGCGGAGCTTTTGTAAGGGTGTGCATGACCAGCGATTTTTTTCTTGAAGAAGCTGACGAATGGAGAAATGAAGTTTGGGAATATATCAAACAACGTCCCGACGTTACTTTTTCTCTTCTTACTAAGCGTGCCGAACGCATCATCAATCACTTACCTAAAGATTGGGGGTCAGGATGGGATAATGTACAATTTGCAGTATCTGCCGAGAATCAACACCGAGTAAATGAACGTATTCCACACCTTTTAAAAGTCCCGTCAAAGCATAAATGGGTTAGTATTAAGCCTTTTATCGGAGAAGTCGACTTATCGGAATATCTCGCTACAGGGGAAATAGAAACAGTCTTGGCCGGAGGTGAAAATTATCTTGGTTCACGCCCGCTACACTACGAATGGGTAAAAAAATTAAACGAACAATGCAGGAATGCTAATGTTCGTCTCATTTTTGGACAAACAGGTAATATTTTCATCAAAGATGGAAAAGAATACAAAATAAGAAATCGCACTGAACAAATGATTCAAGCTCTTAAATCGGGGTTACATTATCCTGAAGTGGATATAGAAGCCGAAATAGCAAAGATTATGGAGCGTAAAGAGCGTATGAAGGCTTTACACAGTAAAAAACAAGAACAACAATAGAAATGAAACGTTTTTTATTCACACTGATTGCAGTAGCTATGATACTACCCGTCAGTTCAACAGCACAGAATAATAATAACAAGAAAATGGAACAGATTTCAGCAATAGCGTTATAT
The DNA here is from genome assembly GCA_964536025.1 of uncultured Muribaculaceae bacterium. GTDB lineage: Bacteria > Bacteroidota > Bacteroidia > Bacteroidales > Muribaculaceae > RGIG4576. Next base: position 2,769 of record CAZHXA010000020.1, on the reverse strand, counting down.
AACGCATTTCGTACCGATGCCGAGCAAACCGCTAAAAAGTACAGCATGAAAACAATGCTTATAAGCGGTGTGGCAGTAAAAGTGGGACCCGATGTCTATGGACTACCGTCAGTAGAAGTGGCAAGTAAAGATGGCGAGAGTTGTAAAGCTCTATGTGTACTTCCTTTCTACGACTATCTCAAGCTTCGCAAGGTGAGCAAGCATGACAACGTTGTAATACAAGGCGAAGTACGCGGTTACACCGATGAATATGACCTTGTTGTGGTCAAACAGTGTAAAATCATTTCTGTAAACGGCAAAAAACTCTAAATACAAAAAATATGAAAAAGACAATGCAATGGTTGTATGACAACTGGATGAAAGCAACGCCTTTCTTAGCTTTATATTCCTTTATTCTTATTTGGCTTTACGTGAAAGAACAAAATTACGCATTGTTTCTCATTTGGTTGCAGACACCTATTTATTGGTTTCACGAATTTGAAGAATATGTTTGTCCCGGCGGATTCCTTGACTTCTTTAACCGTAAACCGCTTGGTTCAAAATTAGGCGATTATCCACTCACAAAAGCCGGTTCTTTCTGGATTAATATACCTTTAGTTTATTTATTATTGCCTTTATCAGGCGTAATTTCTCATTTTTACGGTATTGAGTGGGGACTATGGACAGCCTATTTTTCCGCATTAAATGCATTTGCTCATGTTGTAATGTTTTTCATCTTTGGATTTAAGTACAACCCGGGATTGCTGGCAAGTACATTTGTAAATATACCGTTTGGCATATACATGGTGTGCTACTTCCTATCAAACGACTTGGTTTCTACCGAAGTAAATATTGCAAGCATAATATTTGGCATTTTAGCACAAGCTTCAATGATGATTTACGGATTTGCATACCTTGTTCCTAAAATGAAACGAGAAGGATTAAAAGCATAAAATTATATACAGCATTTTTCAGATTGTTTAAAAGGTTTATTAGTAGTTTGTGGCGACCATCTATAATGATAGGTCGCCGCCTCTTTTATCATCACTTCAATTACACGTACCAAATAAAGTACAGTAGATAATTACCGGGGATTAAAGATTCAAACTGGGGTAATTTTCTTATAAGCAACACCTTTTAGCTTTCCGGTTTCACCATTCCGCTTTTAATAAAAAGAGAAAGAGCCGCGTTTTGCGACTCTTTCTTCCCTTATACACACAAATTCGCTACTATTTCACTATTACTTTTTGAGCTTTTCCGTTTACTCGCACTATATACATGCCTTTTGCGGTTACAGGTATGCTTGTAGCTGTTCCGCTATAAACACATTGACCGTTCAAGCTATAGACTTCAACCATCGAATCTTCAACTCCTGCTATCACAATGTTTCCGTTTTCCACAGTTACAGTCACATCACCATCGGCAAGAGCAGTATCTATGCTTGATGATTCCAAAGCATTAATATTCTTGAAATCTTTCCAAGAATAGGCTTCTTTATATGACGTTACAGATGATTGCGGCACATAAAGCTCACAGATAGTTTTATCTACATTGTCAAACACATAATCACCACATGCAGGTGGAGTTATTGCCTTACTTATGATTTTTGTCAATCCGCTACAACCATCGAAAGCACAAAACCCTATGCTCGTAACACTGCTTGGGATCGTTAATGAGGTCAATCCGCTACAACCATTGAAAGCATAAGAACCTATGCTCGTAACACCGCTTGGGATCGTTAATGAGGTCAATCCGCTACATCCTTCGAAAGCAGAATACCCTATGCTCGTAACACTGCTTGGAATCGTTACTGAGGTCAATCCTCTACAATAAGAGAAAGCATAAGAACCTATGCTCGTAACACTGCTTGGGATCGTTAATGAGGTCAATCCGCTACAATTATAGAAAGCATAAGAACCTATGCTCGTAACACTGTTGGGAATAACAGTTTTTTTACAACCACATGTCAACGTATTGGTTTTAGTCTCTATAATTGCATTACAATTGTTTCTTGAATCATATACAGAATTTTCTTTTTCTACAACTATCGATGTCAATCCGCTACATCCAGAGAAAGCACAATACCCTATGCTCGTAACACTGCTTGGGATCGTTACTGAGGTCAATCCGCTACAACCATAGAAAGCACTCTCTCCAATGCTCGTAACACTGTTGGGAATAACAGAATTTTTACAACCCAATATTAATGTGTTAGTTGATGTCTCTATTATGGCATTACAATTATCTCGTGAATCATATTTAAGGTTTCCTTCCTCTACTATTACTGAGGTCAATCCGCTACATCCAGAGAAAGCAGATTTCCCTATGCTCGTAACACTGCTTGGAATCGTTACTGAGGTCAATCCGCTACAATAATAGAAAGCATAAGAACCTATGCTCGTAACACTGCTTGGGATCGTTACTGAGGTCAATCCGCTACAACCATAGAAAGCCCAATTCTCTATGCTCGTAACACTGCTTGGGATCGTTAATGAGGTCAATCCGCTACAATCAGAGAAAGCAGAAGACCCTATGCTCGTAACACCGCTTTGGATCGTTAATGAAGTCAATCCGCTACAATATTGGAAAGCACTCTCTCCAATGCTTTCTACACTGCTTGGAATCGTTACTGAAGTCAATCCGCTACATCCATAGAAAGCACAATCCCCTATGCTTTCTACACTGCTTGGAATCGTTACTGAGGTCAATCCGCTACAATAATAGAAAGCATAAGAACCTATGCTCGTAACACTGCTTGGGATCGTTACTGAGGTCAATCCGCTACATCCA
>CAZHXA010000019.1:0-42340 GCA_964536025.1 uncultured Muribaculaceae bacterium | reverse complement strand
GTAAGTTATATTCTATAGGCTCAATTTATTTATGATTATTAAAATTCGTTTGGCAAATATATATAAAATATTCAACATAACGCAAACAAACGTCAAACTTTTTATTTCCCGTTCAATAAAAAGCATAATATTCAAGCCTTTTCATTTTAAAGCGTTTCTAACGAAATAAAGTAAAGCTACACACAAAAATAATTTTACATGTAGCTTTTCTTTATCATTTAAATTTACCAAGTACAACTCACTTCTTATTTAAAAATCAACGTTTGTCTTCTATTCCAAAATTAATCCAAACAGTCTGTTCAAAATTAGTCTTAATAACTTGTTTCGCTTGTTGTAATTGGCTTGTAAATTCAGTTAATTTTGAATTTGCCGCCGAAGCTTTCTGCTTCACAATTTCACGCAAATTATCAAGTTCACTACTCATAACTGCAGTTTCTTCAGCAAGTTGCAAAAGATTTTGTATTTGAGATTCTGTTATACCTAATCCCTTTACTTTATCGAAGTTTCTCTTTAAACCATCAGCTAAAGATTGTAACTTCTCCACCTTTTATGTATAAACTTTTGACATTGTTATAAATATTAAATTCAAAGTAAATTTACTTATTTTTTTCATTTATACAGAATCAACACATAAACGAATCAGCCAACGTATACACCACTAAATGTTTAGTACACAGTTAATTACTAAACTGTTAATTAATATTAAATACCGTAATATTATATCATTCATTTTACCATAAATAATCAAGTTTATCACAATATTAAGCAATTAAAACTATTTCATAATAATAGAATTATAGTTGGAGTCTTTAATAGCTAATTTATATCACTTATAAGTGATTCTACACATGATTTATCTCTGAATATTGTGTGTTTAAAAAATATTTTATATCTTTGCACTGCTCAAAATGAGCGTTTTTCTATAATTAATTAATAATTAAAACGTTATGAATCATTACGAAACCGTTTTCATTTTAACTCCCGTTTTATCTGATGTTCAGATGAAGGAAGCGGTAGAAAAATTCACAACATTCCTAAACGACAATGGTGCAACCATCGTGAATGTTGAAAATTGGGGCCTTCGCAAACTAGCTTACCCAATTCAAAAAAAATCTACCGGATTTTACAATTTGATTGAATTTGATGCTGAGCCATCTTTAATTAAGAAACTTGAAACAGCTTTCCGTCGCGACGAAAAAGTTATTCGTTTCTTAACATTCTTCTTAGATAAATATGCAGCAGAATATGCAGCTAAGAGAAGAAGCCTTAAAGGTGCAAAAACTACTAACACTAACGAAGAAGTAAAGGAGGAAAAGTAATATGGCACAAGCACAATCAGAAATCAGATATCTTACTCCACTATCAGTAGATGTAAAGAAGAAAAAATATTGTCGTTTCAAAAGAAGCGGTATTAAGTATATCGACTACAAAGATCCTGAATTCTTGAAGAAATTCTTGAACGAACAAGGTAAAATCCTTCCTCGTCGCATTACAGGTACTTCACTTAAGTTCCAAAGAAGAGTGGCTCAAGCTGTAAAGCGTGCTCGTCACTTAGCCCTTCTTCCTTATGTAACCGATTTGATGAAATAATTTTAAAGGAGGATTCGATTTATGAAAATTATATTAAAAGAAGACATTGCAAGCCTTGGATACAAGGACGATGTAGTAGAAGTAAAGAGCGGTTATGGTCGCAACTACCTTATCCCTCAAGAAAAAGCAATCATAGCTTCACCTGGAGCACTTAAGCAACTTGCTGAAACACTTAAACAACGTGCTCACAAATTGGCTAAAATCAAAGCTGACGCTGAAGCTAAAGCTGCAACATTAGAAGGTGTATCTTTAACAATCACAGCTAAGACAAGTGCAACAGGTACAATTTTCGGTTCTGTTAACAACATTCAAATAGCTGATGCTCTTGCTCAACTTGGACATGAAGTAGATCGTAAAATTATCTACATCAAAGAATCTGTTAAAGAAGTTGGTTCTTATACAGCAACTATCAAACTTCACAAAGAAGTTTCCGTAGAAATTCCATTTGAAGTTGTTGCAGAATAATTAACATAACACAAACTAAAAAACGCTGAATTATATATAATTATAATTCAGCGTTTTTTCATAAGAGCACAATATATAGAGAGATCAGACTAATTACAAAAAGACTCTTATAATAACACACCTTAATTATTATTAAAACATCTAATAAATTACTCTTAAAACATCAAGATTAAAAAGCAATTTATTGGATTTTTCATATAAAAAGCGTACCTTTGCACCGCATTTTGCCCAATGGTGTAATGGTAGCACGTCGGATTCTGGTTCCGCCTGTGAGGGTTCGAATCCTTCTTGGGCAACAAAATACTGGAAACTTCGAGAAAGTTTCTGTTTTTATTAACAAATTTAAACTATAAATTAAAATGGCAGTAAAAATTAGATTACAACGTCGCGGTCACAAAGACTACGCATTCTACCCTATTGTAATCGCTGATAGCAGGGCACCACGTGATGGTAAATTTATTGAAAGGATTGGTTCTTATAACCCTAATACTAATCCTGCTACAATAAGTTTAAATTTTGAAAGAGCTTTACATTGGTTGAATTGTGGTGCAATCCCAACTGATACAGTTCGTAGAATTTTATCTTATGAAGGTGTATTGTTGATGAAGCACTTACAAGGTGGTGTAAAGAAAAATGCATTCACTGAAGAAGAAGCTCTAAAGCGTTTTGAAGCTTGGAAAAAAGAAAAAACTGCTGCAATCGAAGCTAAGAAAAATAAATTATCTGAAGCTAAAAATGCAGACAAGAAAACTCGTTTAGAAGCTGAAATGGCTAAGAACGCTGCAAAAGCTGAAGCTGTTGCACAAAAGAAAGCAGAATTAGCAAAAGCAGCGGCTGAAGCAGAAGCTGCAAAAGCAGCCGAAGAAGTAGCTACTGAAGCTCCTGCTGAAACAGCTGAATAAGAAGCTACGCAGAATGCAAAAAACAAATAAAAAGTTCCAAGATTAAAATCTTGGAACTTTTTATTTTCTATTTACCTTATCTGTTTATGTTATCACATAATTCCACGCTCTCGCAATTTCAATTGCCAATTCCACGCAGTACGCATAGTTTCTTCAACTGAAATACAGGCTTTCCATCCTAAAATTTTATTAGCTCTACTAGGATCTCCCCATACTTTAACAATATCTCCAACCCTACGTCCCACTATTTTATAAGGAACTTTTACTCCGGTTACTTTCTCAAATGCATTTATCAATTCCAATACAGAAACACCTTTACCTGTACCCAAATTATAAATTTCCAATGATTCACAATCTACATTTTCAAGCATGCGGTCAAGAGCACATACATGAGCTTTTGCCAAATCAACAACATTTATAAAATCTCTTATACAAGAACCATCTGGAGTATCGTAATCGTTACCAAAAACACTTAATTCTTTTCTTACACCTATTGCAGCTTGTGTCAAAAATGGGACCAAATTATTAGGAATTCCATTAGGTAATTCTCCAATTTCGGCAGACGGATGAGCTCCTACCGGATTAAAATATCGCAACAAGGTACTCTTCACTGGAGCTCCGGAAGCAATAAAATCAGTAATTACTTCTTCTGCTATTTGCTTTGTATTACCATAAGGAGATGTCGCCTTTTTAATTGGCGATTCTTCAGTTACCGGATTCACATCAGGTTCTCCATATACAGTACAAGATGATGAGAATACAATACATTTCACACCATATACAGGCATTAATTCCAATAAATTATATAAAGTATTCAAATTATTTCTATAATAAAGTATTGGTTTTTCTACCGATTCACCAACAGCTTTACTTGCAGCAAAATTTATAATACCTTTTATGTCTTTATGAGTTTCAAATAACGATTTCAAGCACTCCTGATCAGTACAATCACCTTTTATAAAAACAGGTCTTATTCCTGATATACGCTCTATACCATCTAAAACATCTACACTACTATTAGATAAATTATCTATTATTATCACTTCATAACCAGCAACTTGAAGTTCAACTGTTGTATGCGAACCTATATATCCGGTTCCTCCCGTTACTAAAATTTTTCCTTTCTTCATGATAAATCATTATATATTTACAAAAGTAGGCAATGTTTGGCTTTATTGCAAATTATAGTTTATTTGATTTTGATTTAAAATCTCTTTATCTTATCTTTGTTATAATTTATAAGGTAAAAAAGATGAAAGTATCAGATTTAATATGTTCAAAACCCGAGAAAACAGGTTTTTCTTTTGAAGTATTGCCACCTTTAAAAGGGAAAAGCATAGAACACTTGTTCAAAAACATTGATAGCTTAAAAGAATTTGAACCACTTTATGTAAATATTACAACTCATCGCAGTGAAATGGTTTTCAAAAGCACACCCGACGGCTTATATCAACGTGTTTCTGAGCGTAACCGACCTGGCACAGTAGCCGTAGCTGCTGCAATACAACAACGATATGGTATCACTGCAGTACCTCATATAATTTGCAGTGGATTTTCCAAAGCCGAAACTGAGCATGCTTTAATCGACCTCAACTTTTTAGGCATTAATAACTTGCTCCTATTAAGAGGAGATAAAGCAAAACATGAGAACAGATATATTCCTGTAGAAAACGGTCACATGCATGCTATTGAGCTTGAAGAACAAGTTAATAATTTTAATAACGGATTCTTTAGCGATGGCACAAAAATGGACATATCCAATAATAATCGCTTTTCTTATGGCATAGCTGGATATCCGGAAAAACATGAAGAAGCCCCTAACATGGAGATAGATATCAAAATGCTCAAACAAAAAGTTGACATGGGGGCCGATTATATTGTAACTCAAATGTTTTTTGACAATCAAAAATATTTTGAATTTGTTAAAAAATGTCGTAAAACCGGTATTAACATCCCTATTATTCCGGCAATTAAACCTATCGTAAACAAGAATCAATTAACTTTGTTACCTAAAGTGTTTCATGTAGATTTACCAAGCGATTTAGCTATCGAATTGAGTAAATGCAATGATGATTTACAAGCTAAACAAGTTGGAATTGAATGGTGTATATCTCAAGCCAGAGAATTAATACAAGCCAAAGTTCCAAGTATTCATTTTTATTCTCACAATGCTACCGAAAGCGTAAAACAAGTCGCATCACAAATATATTGATATGAAATTTAGTGAAGTCATTGGACAAAAAGAGGCAAAAAAACGTTTAATTAACATGATTGATAGTGATGAAATTCCTCATGCATTATTAATTCATGGAGAAGTAGGTATTCCTAAATTAGCTTTAGCAAGAGCAGCTGCACAATATTTACATTGCACTAATCGCCAAAATGGAGATTCGTGCGGTGTATGTCCATCTTGCATGCAACATCAATCATTAAATCACGCCGACACTTATTACTCTTTCCCTTTCGTGAAGAAAAGTGGAAAAAACGATGACTCTGCCAATTCCAATGACTTCAGTGACGAATGGAGAGCTTATATCGAAGAAAATCCAATTATTGAGAATTATGAAAAGTGGCTTACTTTCTTGAAAAACGAGAATGCACAACCTTTAATGTATAAAGGAGAAAGCGTTAATATCATTCACAAAATGAGTCTTTCTGCCCTATCTTCCAAGTATAAAGTACTTATTATGTGGTTGCCTGAAAAGATGAATGATAAATGTGCTAACAGTTTGCTCAAACTTATAGAAGAACCTACCAAAGACTCCATCTTTTTATTAGTCAGCGATAATTGTAATGCCGTACTACCCACAATCTATTCAAGAACTCAACGAATAGAACTTAAAAAACTATCTACTACTCAGATTGCTACTTATTTAGAAAAAAAATATAGTATCGACATTCAAGACGCTATTGCCGTTGCTGCTACTGCCGATGGTAATGTAGCAAGAGCTGAAAATAATTTGGCTTTTGATAGCGAAAATAAAGATTTTTTTAAAGAATTCGTAACGATGATGCGTTTAGCATATTCACGCGATTTAAAGCAACTTAAAGAATGGTCAGAACGAATTTTTGCTTATAAACGTGAGAGAATAAGACGTTTTTTGACTTATGCAAGTCGCATGATTCGAGAGAATTACATTTACAATATTAAAGATTCCCAATTAAACTACATGACTCGTGACGAAGAGAACTTCAGCACTAAATTTTCTCCATTCATCAATGAAGGGAATGTCATAAAAATGTTAGATGAATTTAATCGAGCTGAAATAGACATCGCCGGCAATGCTAACGGAAAAATTGTTCTATTTGATTTAGCTATTAAAATAACAATTTTAATAAAACGATAAAATGCCCCAATCTTTTTTGCACAATGTAGCTAAAGTTTTCTCTAAACAAGGAATACAAACATTGAAAGATTTTTGTTTTATATTCCCGAATAGAAGAAGTTGTGTCTTTTTTGAAAAAGAATTAACTGAATTAAATACAACAACGCCATTCATTCTACCATGCATTACTACTATTTCCGATTTCGTAGGAGATATTACAAAAATGGTTACAGGTAGTAGAATTGAGCTATTACTGGATTTATACTACGAATATTCAAAAATAGCAAAAGAAAATGCCGAACAATTTGACGAATTTTCTTATTGGGGAGAAATTATCTTAAATGACTTTAATGATATAGATTTATATCTTGCCGATGCCGATAAAATATTTCGGAATATAAAAGAATATAAAGAAATAGGAACCGACTATTTAAGTTCTGAGCAAAAAAAAGTTTTATCTGAATATTTTAATAATATAGAATCATCAGAAAGTTCTAACATTGAACGTTTTTGGAAACATTCTACCGCATATAATAGCGATAGTGAAAACAATCGTGAATATTTTTATATGTGGGAAATGCTCGGTAAATTATATTCGGCATATAATAAACGTTTAAACCAAAAAGGCATTGCTTATTCAGGAAAAATTTATAGGAAAGCTGCAAGTTTAATACAAAATAAAGATCTACAAGATTTTGAGTACAAACAATATATCTTTGTCGGATTCAACGTATTATCTTCATCTGAATGGCAAATATTCAAATCGTTACAAGATAAAAAAATAGGAGATTTTTATTGGGATTGCAATTCACCTGCATTTAAAAACGATAATAATAATGCATGCGATTTCATTAGTAAAAATTCCAGAAATTTTCATTCAAAACTTATTATTGAAGAAGATAATATAACAGAATTTCCTCACATTGAAGTAAAGGCTTTACCAAGTAACGTAGGACAAGTTAAATATGCCGTAAAAATCGTTGAAAACTTAATCAATCGTGGTATTATAAAAAGTAAACAAGATTTTCTAAACACTGCTATTGTTTTACCTGATGAAAATTTATTCATACCACTTACTGGTTCTATCGATCAAAACATCATACCAAATGTTAATGTTACAATGGGATTTCCTCTTCGGAAATCATTAATTTCATCATTTTTATCATCATTATCAAAAATACATCATCAATCAAGAAAAATCAAAGATGAATATTATTACTATATTGAAGATATAAAAGAGTTAATATCACATCCTTATTTAAAATTAATAGCTAAAAATGAGGTACAAAATATTTTAACTCAATTAAGCAAAAAACGCTATTTTTTTGTTCCTTCAACTTGGTTAAACACAGAATTCCCAATTCTTACAGATTTATTATTGCCTATTAAAGAAATCAATCTAACCGAATTAATCACTTATACTAACAGAATCTTAACTTTTTTAAAAACTAATATTTTAGAATCCAATGATAATAATGAAACAATCGAAATAACTTGCATAAGAAAATACATTGAGCAATATAACCAATTTATCGATATAATAAACAACTATGATATATCTATTAATGAGAGCACTTTTTTTTACTTAATAGATCGTTTCATGTCTGCCTCCACTGTTTCTTTACAAGGAGAACCGTTAGAAGGCTTGCAAGTAATGGGAATACTTGAAACAAGATGTTTGGACTTCAAGAATATAATTATACCATCAATGAATGAAAGAGTTTTTCCTAGAAAACATTTTTCAAGAAGTTTCATTCCTTATAACATCAGAAAAGGATACCGCATGTCAACTATTGAGCATCAAGAATCTATGTATGCTTATTATTTTTATCGCATGATAAGTCGTGCCGACAATGTATATCTATTATATGATGCAAGAACTTCAGGTTTAGGTTCAGGAGATCCGTCTCGTTACATTCAACAACTATGCAACATCTATAAAGATTGTAAAATATCAATTAAAAATATTTCTCTTGACATTTCAGCTCCTAAGGATTTAGCAATTAAAGTCCCAAAGACAAAACGCATTATGGACAAACTAAATTTGTTTAGGACTGAAGGTAGTGGCAAATTCTTATCAGCAAGTTCAATCAACACATATATATCATGCCCCCTAAAATTCTATTTTGAAAAAGTAGAAGGACTTATAATCGAAGATGAAATTAGCGAATTTATGAATTATAGTACATTTGGTACAATTATTCATGACATTATGCATGAAATATATAGTCCGTTAAAAAACAAACTTATTACCACTGAATATATTTCAAATTTTATAACAAACGAGAACAATAGCCTTAACCGAATCATTGTAAAATGTGTAAATAAAATTTATTACAACAAAGGAGATAATTGCTATGATAATCTTGATGGCGAAGGTTATATGATCGAAGATGTTATCAAGCACTATATCTTAGAAATTCTAAAATATGACATTAAGCAGGAATTTACTTATTTACAAGGAGAGGAATCAGGCGAAGATGAAGAAAAAGGCTTTTGGAAAGACTTTGGTATAAATTTCAAACAATACATTGACAGAGTTGATAAAATCCATAATTATAACGGAAATAGTTACACACGAATTATTGATTATAAAACAGGAAATGACGAAACTAAAATATCTGATTTTGCTTCAGCAATGGACAATAGTAAAGAAAAAATAAAAAAAGCTGTAATTCAGATTTTTTTATATTGTAATTTCTATAATTATCTACGAAAATCAGATATACAAATAAAGCCTTTAATATATACTGTTAAAGACATGTCACAAGCTGAGATAAAAATAAACAAAGAAATTGTAGAAGATTATCACGACTATAATGATGACTTTATTAACATTATGAAAGAAAAAATAGAAGAGATGTTTAATAATGAAGTGCCTTTTGAGCAATGTCGCAATGATAAGCAATGCCAATATTGCAAATATAAAGACTTTTGTCGCAAATAGCATATTTCACAAAGAAAGCGATTTACTATATCTCTTGATTTTCGCATTTTTTTGCTTATAGTTGTGAAGTCACAAAAAAATCTCTAATTTTGTAAACATAATCAACAAAATTTCAAAACGTGAAAAAGTTAATTACACGAGCAATTACAGGAGGTGCCTATGTAGCACTAATTGTTATATCACTATTAATTGGCTCTCCCATTCTATTTGTTTTATTGTTTGCCCTATTTCTTATTTTAGGTATCAATGAATTTCAATCTCTCACAAATAACAACAAAGAACATAAAATCATTAAAGGATTAGATATTCTTGGTGGCCTGATTATGTTTATATCTTTTTATTGGAAATCCACTCATCCCGAAACTGGTATCGAAATTATAGCTCCATATCTTGCTTACATTATTATAAGAAACATCTATCAATTATATATCAAAACCGGCAACATATTAGAAGAATGGGCATATTCTTTTATGGGACAAATTTTCGTTGCACTACCTATCTCTTTATTAAGCATAATCTACAACAATTATAACCCTAAAATCCTATTAGCCGTTTTCATTTTTATATGGCTTAATGACACAGGTGCTTTTTGTGTAGGTTCATTAATCGGAAAAAACAAATTATTTGAACGCATTTCTCCAAAAAAATCATGGGAAGGCTTTTGGGGTGGCTTATTTCTTTGTGTCTTCACCTCCATTATATTTTATTATTTTGGGAACTCGTTTTTCAACGGTCCTGAATTAGCCGTGTGGATTGGTTTAAGTATAATTGTTTCCATTTTTTCAACATGGGGAGATTTATGCGAATCATTAATTAAACGTTCATTGGGAGTAAAAGATTCAGGGAATATTTTACCGGGGCATGGCGGAATTTTAGACAGAATTGACAGTCTATTACTTGTATCTCCCACCGTACTACTTTATTTCAGTATAATAAGCTTTTTAGCATTTTAATAAATTTCAAAAAACAGTATTATGAGCAACCAACGATATGATTTAAGAGGAGTTTCAGCATCAAAAGAAGATGTACATAATGCAATTAAGAATGTTGATAAAGGACTCTATCCCAAAGCATTTTGTAAAATTATACCCGATATTCTTGGCGGAGACCCGAACTATTGTAATATCATGCACGCCGATGGAGCTGGAACTAAATCTTCTTTAGCATACTTATATTGGAAAGAAACCGGAGACTTGAGCGTATGGAAAGGCATCGCACAAGATGCTCTCATTATGAATATCGACGATTTATTATGCGTTGGTGCAACCGATAATATTTTATTATCTTCAACAATAGGAAGAAACAAATTACTTATTCCAGGCGAGGTAATTTCAGCAATTATAAATGGAACGGAAGAATTACTTTCTGAATTACGTGAATTAGGCGTAAATATTACCTCTACAGGAGGTGAAACTGCTGACGTAGGTGATTTGGTTCGCACTATTATCGTAGATAGCACTGTTACTTGTAGAATGAAAAGAAGTGACGTCATTGATAATGCCAACATAAAAGGAGGTGACGTTATCGTAGGTCTTTCGTCTTTCGGTAAAGCAACTTATGAAAAAGAATATAATGGTGGTATGGGTAGTAATGGATTAACCTCTGCTCGTCATGATGTATTCTCAAAATATCTTGCTGAAAAGTATCCTGAAAGTTACGATAAAAATGTGCCCGATGAACTTGTATATTCCGGTGGCATAAAATTAACCGATAAAGTTGATGGTGTTGATATTGACGCAGGAAAGCTTGTTCTTTCTCCTACCCGCACTTATGCTCCGGTGATAAAGAAAATATTGGACGTTATGCGTGATAAGATTCACGGCATGGTTCACTGTTCAGGCGGTGCTCAAACTAAAATTTTACATTTTATCCAAAACAAACATGTGATTAAAGACAATTTATTTCCAACTCCCCCTCTATTTAAATTAATTCAAGAACAATCAGGTACCGATTGGAAAGAAATGTATAAAGTATTTAACATGGGACATAGAATGGAAATTTATTTATCTCCTGAAAATGCCAAAGACATTATAAAAATAGCACAATCATTTGGTATTGAAGCTCAAATTGTAGGTAAAGTTGAGGAATCAAACGAAAACAAGTTGACAATTATTTCTGAATACGGAAAATTTGAATACTAAAATCGTTTATGTATAAGTTCCTTAATCTTATTACTATAGCTATATCATTCCTATTTATTCTTTCTGCATCTTGCAAAAAGAATATTAATAGGGATGATATTATATATAGATTACCCGATACTTTAAGAATAGGAACTATTTACAGCCCAACAACATTTTTCACTTTTCGCGGTGATACTCTCGGTTATGAATATGAGCGTATTCTTAATTTCACACACTCAAAAAACATCCATGCCGAATTTATTGTTTTTGATAATTTAGCCGATATGATTGAAGTTCTTGATTCCGGGAAAATTGACATCATAGCTTATGAAGTTCCTATAATTAAAGAATATCAAAAACTTGTATTACATTGTGGAATCGAAAACATCACCTATCAAGTACTTGTTCAACCTAAAGCAAAAGAACCTATTTCTAATGTAACACAATTAATTGGAAAAGATATATATGTAGAAAATGGTTCTAAATATGAAATTCGTTTAAAGAATCTTGATAATGAAATAGGAGGCGGAATAAATATTCATAGTATTAGTCCTGACTCAATTATTTCTGAAGACTTAATAAAACTTGTATCTGAAGGAAAAATTCCTTTTACAGTAGTTGACAGTGATATTGCAAAATTAAATAAGACTTACTTCAAAAACATTGATGTAAACCTACCCATAAGTTTTGAGCAACGAGCTTCATGGGCTGTTAATAAAAACAATCAACTTTTGGCTGACAGCATAGACCTATGGGCTAAAGAATTAAACAGTACAAAAGAATACAAACAGCTTCTTAAACGCTATTTTGAAATAAGTAAAGGAATTGAAATAACAACACGCCCTAAAATTAATCTAAAAAATGGAACAATTTCACAATACGATTATCTCTTTAAGAAATACGCTAAAGAAATCAATTGGGATTGGAAATTATTAGCAGCACAAGCATGGAGTGAATCCCACTTCGACACAACTGCAGTATCTTGGGCAGGAGCCAAAGGTCTTATGCAACTCATGCCAAGTACAGCACGAGCGTATGGATTAGATATAGATAACATTTCAAATCCCGAATTAAACATTAAAGCTGCAGTTGCTAATATCAAAGATTTAAATTCTATTCTCGCTTCAAAAGTTCCTGATGAGCAAGAACGAATAAAATTCATTATTGCAGCTTATAATTCCGGAGCCGGTCATATACTTGATGCAATTGCACTTGCTAAAAAATATGGCAAGAACCCACAAAAATGGGAAGGCAATGTAAGTGTAACTCTACAATGGAAAGCCAACCCGGAATTTTTCAATGATCAAGTTTGTAAATCAGGCTATTTTAGAGGTAGCCAAACTATTGCATATGTAGAGAAAGTTGAAGATTGCTATAACTACTTCTCTTCAAAAATTAAATAACCCTTTTAAAATAATAGATTATGAAAAAGAAATTCTTAACAGTAAGCATTATTCTAACACTTACATCTTCTATGATATTTACTTCTTGTATTGGAAGTTTTGCGTTAACAAATAATGTACTTTCTTGGAACAAACAAGTTGGGAATAAATTTGTAAATACACTTATTTTTGCAGCATTTTGGCCTATTCCTGTATACCCATTAGCAATTACAGCAGATTTATTGGTTATAAACAGTATTGAATTTTGGTCAGGTTCCAATCCTGTCGCAGAAAACAAAACTCAAATCATTGATGGTAAAGATGCAAAATATCAAATAGAACAAACAAAATACGGATATACAATTACAAATCTTGCTGATAATACAACAACAAAATTCACTTTTGATTTTAAAGACAAATCTTGGTCTTTTGAAAGTAATGGAGAATCTTTTAAATTACTTCAATTTGTTGACGATAATCATGTAAAAATGCCTACACCTAATAATAATTTCACTATAGTAGAGCTTTCCAACGAAGGTGTTTTGGCTTATCATGATATGATAAACCAAAGCAACAATCTTGCCCTAAATAAATAAAAAGCGTAAATTTGTAAATTATATTACATGTAATAAATTTTATGGCAAAAACACCTCTTTTAGAACGTTTGGAAGGGCTTGATGCACGATTTGAAGAAATCGGAACACTTATAACCGACCCCTCTGTTATAAGTGATATGAAACGCTATGTGAAACTAAGCAAAGAATACAAAGATCTTGAAGATTTATTAAAAGCGGCAAACAAATATAAAAATGCACTAAATAGCATTGATGAAGCTCGTCTTATTTTAGAAACTGAAAGCGATGAGGAAATGCGTGAAATTGCTAAAGAAGAATTGGAAACAAATACTGAAGCAATACCACGCATGGAAGAAGAAATTAAACTACTTCTCATTCCTGAAGACCCTGAAGACTGTAGAAACGCTATTGTAGAAATTCGAGGAGGTACAGGAGGTGACGAAGCTGCAATTTTTGCCGGTGATTTGTTTCGCATGTACACTAAATACTGTGAAACAAAAGGATGGAAAACCGAAATATCAAGCTTTAATGAAGGTTCTTCCGGAGGATTTAAAGAAATTGTATTTACTGTATCAGGGCAAGATGTCTATGGTACACTTAAATATGAATCAGGTGTACATCGCGTTCAACGAGTTCCAGCAACCGAAACTCAAGGACGCGTACACACTTCGGCTGCATCAGTTGCAGTACTTCCTGAAGCGGAGCCTTTCGATGTTGAAATAAATGAAGGTGAAATTAAATGGGATACTTTTAGAAGTGGAGGTGCCGGAGGTCAGAATGTTAATAAAGTTGAGTCAGGTGTTCGACTTAGATATATGTGGAAGAATCCAAATACAGGAGAGACCGAAGAAATTCTAATTGAATGTACAGAGACACGCGACCAGCCAAAAAATAAAGAACGAGCACTTACTCGTTTACGTACTTTTATTTATGACAAAGAACATCGCAAATATGTCGATGATATAGCATCTCGCCGAAAAACAATGGTTTCAACCGGCGACCGCTCAGCAAAAATACGCACATATAATTATCCACAAGGACGCATTACAGACCACCGTATTGGCTATACGATATACAATCTTAATGCTTTTATGGATGGTGATATTCAAGATTGCATAGATCATCTTATCGTTGCCGAAAATGCAGAAAAATTAAAAGAAACAGAATTATAAATCAAGCCAAGATAAAGCCCGGAGATATAATATACACCAAGTTTTAATTGACTTAATATACATATATATATGAATAAGCAAGAATTAATCAACAACATCAAAGAAAAAAAATCATTCTTATGTGTAGGGCTTGATCCCGATATTGAAAAAATGCCTAAAAATTTAAAAGGTAAATTTTTTGATTTCAATAAAGCTATTATTGATGCCACTGCTAAATATGCTGTAGCATATAAACCAAATCTTGCATTTTATGAAGTGCTTGGTTCCAAAGGTGTTGAAGAATTTGAAAAAACAGTAAAATACATTCAAGAAAATTATCCTGATATATTTATTATAGCCGATGCAAAACGTGGCGACATAGGGAATACATCTAAAATGTATGCAAAAGGTCTTTTTGAACATACAAACGTAGATGCAATTACCGTTGCTCCTTACATGGGAGAAGATAGCGTTAGCCCTTTTTTAGGTTATGACGGGAAATGGGTTATTTTATTGGCTTTAACCTCCAATAAAGGCTCGCAAGATTTTCAATTTTGTAAAGACGACAATGGAATTCCCCTATTTGAAAAAGTTCTTCGAAAATCAGCCGAATGGGGAGATGATACTAATATGATGTATGTGGTTGGTGCTACACAAGGAAAAATGTTTGAAGAAATTCGTCGTATATCACCTAAAAGTTTTTTGTTAGTTCCAGGTGTAGGAGCTCAAGGAGGAAGTCTTTCTGAAGTTGCCAAATATGGAATGACTGAAGAATGTGGACTATTAGTAAATTCATCTCGTGGAATTATTCACGCATCAAAAGAAGATGATTTTGCTGAAGTTGCAGCATTCAAAGCTCAAGAGCTTCAAGCTGAAATGGAACAACTACTTTGTTCAAAAGGACTTATTTGATGTACCAAAAAGAAAAAAACGTATCTTTATATCTCTAAGTCAAAAAAATAAACTATTTTTGCGTAAACATTACTATTAATATTCAAATTTTAAAATTTAACAATATGACAATCGATCAATTTAATTTTGCCGGTAAAAAGGCTATCGTTCGCGTAGACTTCAACGTTCCATTGGATGAAAATGGTAAAGTAACTGATGATACTCGTATTCGTGGAGCTCTTCCTACTCTAAAAAAGATTTTAGCTGATGGTGGTAGCCTTATCATCATGTCACACATGGGCAAACCTAAAGGAAAAGTTAATCCTAAATTTTCTTTAGGTCAAATCAAAGATGTTGTAGCTGACAGACTTGGTGCAAACGTAGAATTTGCCGCTGATTGTGCAAAAGCAAGCGATGCTGCAGCTACTTTGAAACCAGGCGAAGTACTTTTACTTGAAAACCTTCGTTTCTATCCTGAAGAAGAAGGTAAACCTGTAGGTATCGATAAAGAAGATCCTGCTTATGAAGAAGCAAAAAAAGCAATGAAAGCAAGCCAAAAAGAATTTGCAAAGACACTTGCAAGTTATGCTGACGTTTATGTAAACGATGCTTTTGGTACAGCTCACCGCAAACATGCTTCCACTGCTGTTATTGCTGACTATTTTGACACCGACCACAAGATGCTTGGTTACTTAATGGAAAAAGAAGTAAATGCAGTAGAAAATGTACTTAATAATATCAAACGTCCGTTCACTGCTATCATGGGAGGTTCTAAAGTATCTACAAAAATAGGCATCATTGAAAACTTGATGGACAAAGTAGACAACTTGATTCTTTGTGGTGGTATGACTTACACTTTCGCAAAAGCTCTTGGCGGAAGCGTAGGTTTATCAATCTGTGAAAACGACAAACTTGACCTTGCTCTTAACATCATTGAAAAAGCTAAAGCTAAAGGTGTAAATCTTGTACTTGGTACCGACTGCGTTGCAGCTGATGCATTCAGCAATGATGCTAACACCCAAGTTGTTCCTGCCGGAAATATTCCTGAAGGTTGGGAAGGTCTTGATGCAGGTCCTAAAACTCGTGAATTGTTTGCTAATGCAATTAAAGACGCTAAAACAATCCTATGGAACGGTCCTGCTGGAGTTTTTGAATTCGACAATTTCACAGCAGGTTCACGTGCAATCGCTGATGCTATTGTTGAAGCCACTTCAAAAGGAGCATTCTCTTTAGTAGGTGGAGGTGACTCTGTTGCTTGCGTAAACAAATTCGGTCTTGCCGACAAAGTTTCTTATGTTTCTACCGGCGGTGGTGCTCTACTTGAAGCAATCGAAGGTAAAGTTCTTCCTGGAATTGCAGCAATAAAAGGCTAAACCTCTTTTTTAAACATATTTAAGGCTCATTCTTCATTGAATGAGCCTTTTATGTTTTAAAACCTATCCTTTTTAGTTTTTTTTCAAAGAATAATTATTAAATTTGCATGATTTATATATGAAAACGAACTTACTTTTACCATAAAGAAAAAACATACATATTAACAACAAAAATTAAGAAACTTAAGTTACTATAAATTTCATAATTAAAGTTATGGCAGAAAATAAAGAAAAATTGTTTACCGAATTTCCTCCGATTTCGACAACCGAATGGAAAGCTAAAGTTGAAGCCGACCTAAAAGGTGCCGATTTTGAGAAGAAATTAGTTTGGCGAACAAACGAAGGTTTTAATGTACAGCCTATGTACCGAGCTGAAGACATTAAAGATCTTAAAACCACCGATTCTCTTCCCGGAGAATACCCATTTGTTCGCGGTACAAAGACCAATAATAATTGGTTCATACGTCAAGAAATTATTGTTAAAGATGCAAAAGAAGCTAACGAAAAAGCTCTTGACATACTTAACAAAGGAGTTGACTCTCTTGGATTTAAATTAAAAGTTGAACCTACAACCGAAAATATTTCAACATTGCTTGAAGGTATACACCTTTCTGCAATTGAAGTGAATTTTGCTTGCTGTCCGGGAAAAGCCGTTGAATTTGCTAAAGTCCTTGTAGACTACATCAAAGCTAATCAAGCTGAAGATACATTCAATGGCTCTATTGATTTTAACCCTTACAAGCGTCTTTTAAAGCATGGATTAACATTCCCAAAAGATATTACTGCTACAGCAGTTGAATTGGTTAAAGCTGTGGCCGACGTAAAAAATTTACGTATTCTTGCCGTTGATTCTTATATGCTTACCAATGCAGGAGCTTATATTTATCAAGAAATAGGCTATGCATTAGCTTGGGGTACTCAATGGATGACAGCATTAACCGAAGCTGGTCTTACTGCCGATGAAGTAGCTAAACGCATTAAATTCAATATGGGCGTTTCTACAAATTATTTCATGGAAATTGCAAAATTCCGTGCAGTACGTATGCTTTGGGCTCAAATCGTTAAACAATACGGTCCTGCTTGCGATTGTGCTTGTAAGATGGCTGTACACGCTATCACATCAGAGTTCAATCAAACAATCTACGATGCTCACGTAAACTTATTACGTTCACAAACTGAAGCAATGTCGGCTGTTATTGCAGGTGTAGATTCATTAACCGTAGTACCATTTGATAAGCAATATAAAACACCGGGAGAATTTTCTGAACGTTTAGCTCGTAATCAACAACTTCTTTTAAAAGAAGAATCCGATATGGATAAAATTGTTGACCCTGCCGGTGGTTCTTATTATGTAGAAACTCTTACTGTATCAATTGCACAAGAAGGATGGAAAGTTTTCCTTGCTGTTGAAGATAATGGAGGTTTTGAAGCTCAAGTTTCTAATGGTGAAATTCAAAAAGCAATCAATGCTTCTGCTGAAAAACGTCATACCGATGTAGCTCGCCGTAAAGAAGATTTACTTGGTACAAACCAATTCCCGAACTTCAATGAAATGGCGAACGATAAAATTGAGACAGAAGGTTGTAAATGCTGTTGTGGAGGAAAGAATGATACCACAACCGATGCAGTAGAAGCATTATCAAGTAAACGTGCTGCAAGCGACTTTGAAGAATTACGTCTTGCAACAGAAAGAGCAAGCAACCGTCCAAAAGCATTCATGCTTACTATTGGTAATTTGGCAATGCGTCTTGCTCGCTCACAATTCTCATCAAACTTCTTTGCATGTGCAGGTTATGAAATCATCGATAATCTTGGTTTTACAACTGTTCAAGAAGGAATTGATGCAGCACTCGCTCAAAAAGCCGATATTGTTGTTCTATGTTCAAGTGATGATGAATATGCCGAACTTGCTCCCGAAGCATATAAATATTTGAATGGTCGTGCTGAATTTGTTGTAGCAGGAGCTCCTGCATGTAGCGAAGACCTTAAAGCAATTGGTATTACTAACTTTGTGAATGTAAGAAGTAACGTTCTTGAAACACTTAAAGCATTCAACGCTAAACTATTAAAACAACATCGACTATGAAACCTAATTTTAAAAATATAGATATCGCAACCGATGCTTTTAAAGTTAAGCATAATCCGATTGCTGAAGGCGAAACTTGGTTGACTCCGGAACTTATACCGGTAAAACCTATATATACAAAAAATGACTTAGAAGGGCTTGAACATCTTGAATATGTAGCAGGTATTCCTCCATTCTTGAGAGGTCCGTACAGCGGTATGTACGCTATGCGTCCGTGGACTGTACGCCAATATGCAGGATTCTCTACTGCTGCCGAATCAAATGCTTTCTATCGTCGTAATCTTGCATCAGGACAAAAAGGACTTTCTGTTGCATTTGACCTTCCCACACACCGCGGTTATGATGCCGACCATGAACGTGTTGTAGGTGATGTAGGTAAAGCCGGAGTATCAATATGCTCCATTGAAGACATGAAAGTTTTGTTCGATGGTATTCCATTAAACAAAATGTCTGTTTCTATGACAATGAACGGAGCTGTTCTTCCTGTTTTAGCTTTCTACATCAACGCAGGTCTTGAACAAGGGGCTAAACTTGATGAAATGGCTGGAACTATCCAAAATGATATCTTGAAGGAATTCATGGTGCGTAATACCTATATTTATCCACCTGAATTCTCAATGCGTATTATTGCCGATATTTTTGAGTACACATCTCAAAACATGCCTAAGTTCAACTCTATTTCCATTTCAGGATATCACATGCAAGAAGCCGGAGCTACTGCCGATATAGAACTTGCTTACACCCTTGCCGATGGTCTTGAATACCTTCGTGCAGGAGTTAATGCCGGTATGTCTATTGACCAATTCGCTCCTCGCCTATCTTTCTTCTGGGGTATCAGCATGCACTTCTTTATGGAAATAGCTAAAATGCGTGCAGCTCGTATGCTATGGGCTAAAATAGTTAATCAATTTGGTCCTAAGAACCCAAAATCACTTGCACTACGTACACACAGCCAAACTTCCGGATGGTCTCTTACAGAGCAAGACCCATTCAACAACGTTGGACGTACTTGTATTGAAGCAATGGCAGCTGCACTCGGACATACTCAATCATTGCACACTAATGCACTTGATGAAGCTATTGCACTTCCTACCGATTTCTCAGCTCGTATTGCTCGTAATACCCAAATATACATTCAACAAGAAACTTCTATATGTAAAGAAGTTGACCCATGGGCAGGTTCTTACTATGTAGAAGCTCTTACCAATGAGATTGCACATAAAGCTTGGGAACACTTACAAGAAGTTGAAAAACTTGGTGGTATGGCTAAAGCTATCGAATCAGGTATTCCTAAGATGCGTATCGAAGAAGCTGCTGCTCGCACACAAGCTCGTATCGATTCAGGACAACAAACTATTGTAGGTATAAATAAATATCGTCTTGCAGAAGAAGCTCCTCTTGATATTCTTGAAATTGACAATACCGAAGTTCGTAAAGAACAAGTTGAACGTCTTGCTGAATTGCGTAAAAACCGCGATGAAGAAGCTGTTAAACAAGCTCTTGCTGCTATCACTGAATGTGTGAGAACTAAAAAAGGAAACCTACTTGATCTTGCCGTTAAAGCTGCCGGTGTTCGTGCTTCTCTTGGTGAAATTTCGGACGCTTGCGAAGAAGTTGTAGGTCGATATAAAGCTGTAATTAAAACTATATCAGGAGTGTATTCATCAGAAGCTAAAAACGATGACAACTTCAAGAAAGCACAAGAATTGTGTGAGAAGTTTGCTAAGAAAGAAGGTCGTCAACCTCGTATAATGATTGCAAAGATGGGACAAGATGGTCACGACCGTGGTGCTAAAGTTGTAGCAACAGGTTATGCCGATTGTGGTTTTGACGTAGATATGGGACCTTTGTTCCAAACTCCGGCAGAAGCTGCACGTCAAGCTGTAGAAAACGACGTCCACATTCTTGGAGCATCATCTCTTGCAGCTGGTCACAAGACTCTTCTTCCTCAAGTGATTGAAGAATTGAAAAAACTCGGTCGTGAAGACATTATAGTTGTTGCCGGTGGTGTAATTCCGGCACAAGATTATGACTTCTTGTATAAAGCCGGTGTATCTGCAATCTTTGGCCCCGGAACTCCAGTCGCAACATCTGTTATTAAGATGCTTGAAATCCTTCTTGATGAAGAATAAAATACAGAACTTTTGTTCATTAACAATTAAACGAAACGAGTCGAGAAAAAATCTCGACTCGTTTAATTTTATCATTCATACATATAAATTAAATTTCAAAAAATCAGTTATTTGTGTCCATGGAATATAATTACCATCTCCACCATCATATAAATCACAATGTGTAGCATTTGGTACAATCAACATTTTTTTATTATCTCCATATTTCCCTCTTGTAAGTTTTTCATAAGCTTCTTCACAAAAATACCTACTATGAGCCTTTTCTCCATGAACAATCAACACCGGAGTACGAATTTCTGAGGCAGAAATCCACAAATTCTGATTTAACCGCATGAGTTGTGACGTAATATTCCATCCCATATTAGAATTTAAAGACCTTGAATGATAACCTCTTTCTTTTGATTTATAGTAAGCTAAATATTCTTTAAAGAAATTAGGAGCATCTTCTGTTGTTTTTTCAGGCAAACCTCCTTGTGGTATTATTTTTCCATTACGATATTCATCGGTGCGTTGTTTCGCTAACTTAACTTTCAATTTATAACGAGCAGTTTCATCCATTACATCATAATAACCTTTCTGCGTAACCCTTGTAAGGTTATATAATGTTACACTTACAGTAGTTTTTATACGAGGATCAAGAGCTGCAGCATTTAAAGCAATGCCACCCCAGCCACAGATTCCAAGTATTCCTATTCTTTCTGCATCAACCAATTCACTACAAGATAGAAAATCTATTGCTGCACAAAAATCTTCAGTATTTATATCCATTGATGAAGAATATCGTGGTATTCCCCCACTCTCTCCGGTAAAAGAAGGGTCAAATGCAATAGTTACAAATCCTTGTTCAGCTAAATGCTGAGCATATAAGCCACTCGCTTGTTCTTTTACGGCACCAAAAGGACCGCTCACTGCAATAGCCGGCAATTTACTTTTTATTCCTTTTGGGAATTTCCAAATATTTATATTTAGCTGAAATAGTTATTACAAACAAGCAGTAACTTATAATAAGTATACACTTTATATATTTTCATCTTGATATATTGTCAATATTATATATTTATTTCAATTTATCATTCATTGTTTTTGCTTGATTTTCAGAATTTATCATTCCTTTATAATTTAATCCATATAATTTTGCAAACCTACTCATTGTATATTCACCATCATCTATCATCATCTTAGTTGGAGCTTCTCCTTGATATATAAAGAATAAATCTTTCCCCAATAAAGTCTCCGATGATACATTGCCATAAAAACGCTCCATGATAGTACGTACCGAAGCACATATATTATGCCAATAAACAGGAGAGCCTATAACAATAACATCTGCATTTTTCATTTTCAACAAAATCTCCTCAAACTGGTCTCTGTCTATAGACTGACCATAGAAGTTTATTCTAAAATCACACAAATTCAAAGTTTCATAATCATGCCCCCTTAATAATATTTTTGCAAGATTTGCTGTATTACCATTTTTATTAGGACTACCATTAATAAATAATATTTTCTTACTCATATCCGTATTATGTTGTTCACTATTATAATTATTTACACATTTTGCACCAATAAAACACATAATAACAGCCAATACCGACATTAAAATTTTCTTTGTTTCCATTTCTTATTAATATTAATTAGTTTTTTATTTAATTTCATTAGCAAAGATAATTTTCATTATAAATGAAATAAATAACTGAATTATTGAATAAATTACCCAAATTATGGGAATATAAAAAAAGCAGTTCTCACCGAACTGCCTTATTTACTTAATTAATCATTCATACTGCCTTTCTATATTCATTGGGAGTCTTCCCTGTATGCTGTTTAAAAAATCGAACAAAATGTTGTGAATACTCAAACCCAAGCATCTCCCCTATTTGATTTACAGCAAGCTGAACATCATTCAGATATTCTTTTGCTACTGCTAAAATTCTATCATTTATAAAATCTTTTGCTGTCCTTCCTATTTCACTTTTGACCAACTGCCCAAAATAAGCCGTAGAAAGACAACATTTATCGGCAAAATAGTTTACCGTAGGCAATCCTTCTATTTGTGCTTTATTTTTTATATAATCCTTCAACAACAAATCAAATTGCTTAACTACTGAATGATTTATTTCTTCACGCGTTATAAATTGACGATCATAGAAGCGTAAACAATAATTTAATAAAAGTTCTATATTAGAAACTATAAGCCCACGCGTATGATTGTCTATTGGATGTTTTACTTCATTTTCTATCATCGAAAGAACCTGTTTAAATACAGAAACTTCATTTTCAGATAAATGCAATGCTTCAGTACTGCTATAAGAGAAAAAATCATATTTTTGTATAGTACGTCCAAGATTTGTACGACATAAAAAATCAGGATGAAACAACAAACCGATACATCGTGGACGAACGTTATTATTTGTATTATTTACTGTTATGGTTTGTCCGGGTTCAAATGATGTTACAGTCTGTTCATCATAATCGTAAGGAGTTCTCCCATAAGATAAAGTACAACCTTTTGTTTCTTTAAGCCAAATTGCATACAAACCATAATATATTTTATAGTTAGAAGGTAATTCAGCTTGTTCACGTTTCAAATGAACAACAGTCACCATTGGGTGCAACGTTGTAATACCATAATAATCATTAACTTGCTGAATAGTATCAAATCTTATCTCTTCCATAATATTTTATTACAGTAAATACCATTTCAATTTAATATTTACAAAGATACATCCATTTAAACAAATATCTAACACCCATATTATAGATAAAATAACCAAACTTATTGTTACACTATAACATAAGTTTCTTAATTTTACTCTTATAAAAAAACGGTTGAAGAAAAATCTCCCCAACCGTTTAATTTAGTTATCATTTATGTTAATTTTTAAAGCATAAACAATCATTTTGCTCATCAATAACAATAGGACGTGTTCCATCTATTTTTTGTGCCAATATATCTTTTGATAATTGATTAAGAATAAGACGCTGTATAACTCGTTTTACAGGTCTTGCACCAAATTCAGGATCATAACCTTCTTTTGCAAGCAAACGTAAAGCATTAGGCGTTACTGTAAGCGAAATTCCATTCTTTAAAAGCATCTTTTGAATACTATTTATTTGCAAATTCACTATTTCCAAAATTTCCTTCTCATTTAAAGGCGTAAACATTATAATTTCGTCAATACGATTTAAAAATTCAGGACGAATAGTCTTTTTCAACATTTCAAGAACTTCATTTCTGGTAGTCTCTATCACTTGATTGCGGTTGTTTTCGTTCAAACCTTCCATTCGTTCACGAATCAACGCTGAACCAAGATTTGACGTCATAATTATGATAGTGTTTTTAAAATTTACAAGTCGTCCTTTATTATCGGTTAATCGACCATCATCAAGGACTTGTAATAAAACATTAAACACATCAGGATGAGCTTTTTCTATTTCATCAAACAAAACGACTGAATAAGGTTTACGTCTTACGGCTTCAGTTAGTTGTCCTCCTTCATCATATCCTACATATCCCGGAGGTGAACCTATAAGACGAGTAACAGAAAATTTCTCTTGATACTCACTCATATCAATACGCGTCATCATATTTTCATCGTCAAACAGATAGTCCGCTAACGCTTTTGCTAATTCTGTTTTACCCACACCTGTCGTACCCAAAAAGATAAAAGAGCCAAGAGGACGACGAGGGTCATTCAACCCTGCACGGCTACGACGCACAGCATCGGCAACAGCACTTATAGCTTCATTTTGTCCTACAACACGTTTGTGCAATTCTTCCTCTAAATGCAATAATTTTTCTCGCTCGCTTTGAACCATTTTACTTACAGGAATACCGGTCCAATGAGAAACGACATCGGCTATATCTTCGGAATCAATTTCTTCTTTGATAAGAGCTTTGTCTCCTTGCATTTTATGTAGTTGTTCTTGAATAGCTACATTTTCATCTTGTTTTTGCTTTATACGAGAATAACGAATTTCAGCAACTCTTGCATAATCACCATCACGTTCGGCACGTTCAGCTTCAAAATTCAACTGCTCAATATCAACCTTATTTTGTTGTATTTTATTAATTAGCTCTTTTTCAGCCTTCCATTTTGCAGTATATTCCTTCTGCTCTTCCCTTAAATTGGCAAGTTCTTGGTCTATTTGTCTAACCTTATTTTCGTCACCCTCTCTTTTAATAGCTTCTCGTTCTATTTCCAATTGAGCAATACGCCTATTAATATCATCAAGAGCTTGAGGAACAGAATCTATCTCCATACGTAATTTAGCTGCCGCTTCATCTATAAGGTCAATAGCCTTATCCGGTAAAAAACGATCTGTTATATATCGTTCTGATAATTGAACTGCAGCGATAATTGCCTCATCAAGAATACGCACATGATGATGATTTTCATAACGCTCTTTCAACCCTCTAAGAATAGCAATTGCACTTTCTTCATCAGGTTCATCAACCATAACTTTCTGGAAACGACGTTCAAGTGCTTTATCTTTTTCAAAATACTTTTGATATTCATCAAGAGTAGTGGCACCAATACTGCGTAATTCACCTCGAGCAAGAGCCGGTTTTAATATATTTGCAGCATCCATTGCACCTTCTCCCTTTCCGGCACCTACAAGCGTATGTATTTCATCAATAAACAAAATTATTTCACCATCGGATTTAATGATTTCATTAACTATTGATTTCAAACGCTCCTCAAATTCTCCTTTATATTTTGCACCTGCTACAAGTGCTCCCATATCAAGCGAAAATACTTGTTTTGTTTTTAAATTTTCAGGAACATCCCCTCGCACAATACGCTGTGCCAATCCTTCTGCAATAGCTGTTTTACCGGTTCCCGGTTCACCTATAAGCATTGGATTATTCTTGGTACGTCTACTCAATATTTGCAATACACGCCTAATTTCCTCATCTCGACCAATTACAGGGTCCAATTTCCCCGTCCTCGCACGTTCATTCAAGTTTATAGCATATTTACTTAATGCATTATATTGTTCTTCCGCACCTTGACTCGTTGCTGTCTTTCCTTTTCTCAACTCGGCTATTGCAACCTCAAGCTCTTTTACCGTCATACCAGCATCTTTCAAAATTGTAGAAGTAGGATTATTAGATAAAAGAATACCCATAAGCATGGTTTCGATTGTTACATATTCATCGCCTTGCTTTTTTGCATAATCTATTGCTTTAGTAAGTGAATCATTTGCCGAATTACTTAAATAAGGATCTTGTCCTCCACTTATTCGAGGGTATTTTGCAATCTCTCTGTCGAGAGTTTGCATTATCATAGAGTCATTCAAACCAAGTTTCTGAAAGATGAACTTTATAACAGATTCACCTTCTTCAATCATGGCTTTAAGCAAATGTGCAGGCTCTATTGCTTGATTTCCATAATCTCGAGCA
The DNA here is from genome assembly GCA_964536025.1 of uncultured Muribaculaceae bacterium. GTDB lineage: Bacteria > Bacteroidota > Bacteroidia > Bacteroidales > Muribaculaceae > RGIG4576. The sequence goes on along the minus strand of CAZHXA010000019.1, from coordinate 15,990 downwards.
ATTTGTACAGATTTTTGCACTGCCTCTTGTGATTTGATTGTGAAATTGTTGAAATTCATAATATTATTGGTTTTATTTGTTTGACTATTATTTATTAAACGTCCATAGTACTATTGTTGTTCTAAGTTAAATATAACAATGTTTATGCCACATCATATCATTAAAACACCTAAAAACAAGTATCACAGATATTTACAACACACAAGTATTTACTTTGTCATGACAATAATGCAGTAAATTTTGTCATAAAAAGAAAGAAAAAGCCGAGTTATTATGTGACACATAACTCGGCATACCTATTTTAGATAATAGTATAAAATTTCATTATTTAAGATTTTCCCTCACTTTATCCAAATATTTTTTCATTTCAACACAATCATGATTTTTTACTATTTCATGTAATATACTCAATTGTTGTTGAATATTTTCAAGTTGTTGACTCGTGTGAGGATTAAACAAAATTTCTTGTAATAGATAATCATCTTCCGACATCAATCCATGAGCAATTGCCATGTGTCGTTTAAAAGTCGTTCCAGGAGCTTCTTGATGTTTCATTATACTTGCAAAAACAAGTGTACTTGCAAATGGTATTGAAAGAGAAAAAGCTATAGTTTCGTCATGCTCCTTAAAAGTGTATTCACGAATATTAAGATGCAATTCATTGTATAAATCTTTGAAAAAGACTTTGCCCATGTGATCACTTTCAGAAATAATTATTGCATTTTCACTTGATAAATTACTTAAAGAAGCAAACGTAGGTCCAAACATTGGATGAGTACTAACAAAAGGACGAGCTGCTTTTGCATAAAACTCAGCTAAACCTGTTTTTACAGAAGCAATATCAGATAAAATACAATTTTCAGGCAAATAAGGTAATACTGCTTCAAATGCGGGTATGGTGTACTTTACGGTTGCTGCATTAATAACAAGCTCAGGTTTAAAGTTTTCAACTTCTTCATATGTTGTCATACGTTGCGTATTGAAAGTAAAACGCAATTTTTGAGGGTCTACATCAAATACTCCGACTTCGTGCTTAAAACTAAGTACATCGCAAAAAAATGTTCCCATTTTTCCGGCTCCTAATACGAGAATTTTCATATTAATGAGTTTTTTTATAGATTTAAACTTTTCTTCCGTTAAACACCTCTATTTGCTGACGCACCGACTCTTCATGAACAGCTTCAAGCACAACCTTCATAAAATCGCTACTCATGCCCATTTCTTGAGCTAATTTAATGCGTGAATTTAGAATATCATCATAACGCCCGGTTTGAACTATTTGCATGTGATGTTCTTTCTTATATTGACCTATTTCACGACACACACGCATACGCTTATTTAAAACTTCAATCAAATCATTATCTATTTGGTCTATTTGCTGACGAAGAAGTTTTAAATTTTCAGTAGATTGTGAGGTTTCTCTTATTACTAGTGTATTAACTATATAATTAAGCACATCAGGTGTCACTTGCTGACTTTTATCGCTCCACGCACAATCTGGATTACAATGCGATTCAATGATTAATCCCTCAAATCCCATATCCAAAGCTTGCTGAGATATAGGAGTAACAAGTTCACGCAATCCTCCTATATGGGAAGGATCACAAAGTATCGGTAAATTAGGAATGCGACGATGTAACTCAATAGGAATATGCCATTGGGGAAGATTTCTATATAAATGTTTACCATAAGTACTAAATCCTCTATGAATAGCACCTAATCTACGAATACCGGCATTGTATATACGTTGTAAAGCACCTATCCATAACTCTATATCAGGATTAACAGGATTTTTTACAAGTACTATTTTTTCATCATGTCCGGAAAGGGCATCTGCAATTTCTTGCATAGCAAAAGGATTAGCAGACGTTCTTGCTCCTATCCACAAAACATCAATTCCAGCTTCAAGAGCAGCTTCCACATGAGCTTTAGTTGCTACTTCAGTACAAATGTACATACCAGTCTCTTCTTTAACACGTTTCATCCATGCAAGTCCTTCAACACCTACACCTTCAAAACCTCCCGGTTTTGTGCGAGGCTTCCAAATACCGGCACGAAACATTTTAAAACCATGTTGAGCAAGATTTCTTGCTGTTTCCATTATTTGTTCTTCGGTCTCAGCACTGCAAGGACCGGCTATTATCATTGGTTTGTTGTCAACGCCTTCAGGGCAGATTGACAGTAAATCTTCCATCATAACTATATATTTTTATTATTTATTATCAATTGTTTTATACGATTTAATGCTTCTTGCATCTTATTCTCCTTTGCACATAGAGAAATACGTATATATCGATCTCCATTACTACCAAATATAAATCCAGGCGTAATAAATACTCGTGCATTATACAAAATATCATCCGCAAGAGCTTCCGAACTCTCTACACTTTCCGGGATGCGTCCCCAAAGGAACAAACCACTTTGCGACGAATCAAAATGACAACCTAATACATTCATAATTTCTTCAGCAATAAGACGTCGTTTTGCATACATAGCATTTAAATCGTCATACCAAGCTTTACCCTGTTTTAAAGCTTCTACTGCAGCTTTCATCATAGGACGAAATTGTCCGGAATCAATATTGGATTTAACTTTCAATATCCATTGAATAAAAGTAGGATTTGAAGCAATCATTCCTATACGCCAGCCCGGCATATTATGCGATTTACTCAATGAATTCATTTCTATTGCCACATCTTTTGCTCCTTCTATATTAAATATACTCAAAGGATTATCATTTAGAATGAAACTGTAGGGATTATCATTTACTATTACGATATTATGTCGACGACCAAAATCTATTAATTTTTTAAATAGTTGCAATGATGCTTTTTTCCCGGTAGGCATATGCGGATAATTTACCCACATCAATTTGATACGTTCAAGTGGTAATTTCTCCAATGTAGCAAAATCGGGTTCCCATCCTCCTTCTTCAGTTAAATCATAAGTAAACAATTCTGCACCTGCAAGTTTACTTACCGAAGTATATGTAGGATAGCCGGGATTAGGCAACAAAACGCCATCTCCTGGATTAATAAATGCCAATGTCGTATGTAAAATACCTTCTTTTGAACCTATAAGAGGTTGTATTTCATTTTTAGGATTTAACTCAACATTATAAAAAGTCTTATACCATTTAGCGAAAGCTTCTCTAAGTTCCGGAAGACCCACATAAGATTGATAGCCATGACTATCATCACGTTCAGCATCTTCACACAAAACATTTATTACATTTTTATGTGGAGGACGGTCTGGACCACCTACCCCAAGCGATATTATATCGGCACCATTAGCATTCAATTCCGCAATTTCTTTCAATTTACGAGAAAAATAATACTCTTTAATCTCTTGCACTCTATTTGCAGGAGTAATATTTATATTATTATTTTGCATAAGTGGCATATTCTCCTAAGATTTTAAATTCACTTAATAATGGTTTTACGGCATCAATAGATTGTTTGTAACGCATATAATCATCAAACGTAACATCTATATAAAAACGATATTCCCATTCACGACCGATTATAGGCATAGATTGTATCTTGGTTAAATTTATATCATAGAATGAGAAAATTGTTAATATTTTTGATAAACTACCTTGCGTGTGAGGCAATGTAAAAACCAAAGAAGCTTTATTAATTTGTTTTCTTTTAGTTAATTCCTCAGCCTCAAGAGGATCGGCAACAATAAGGAAACGAGTAAAATTACGTTTATTTGTTTGTATATCTTCGTCTAAAATGTTTAATCCATATAATTGAGCCGCATATTTCCCACATATTGCGGCATGTCCTTTAACATTATTTTCAGCAATATATTGAGCACTACCTGCAGTATCACTTGCCTCAACCATTTTTAAGTTAGGATGGCGAAGTAAATATTGTTCACATTGCATTAATGCCATAGGATGTGAATTTACTTCAACAAGTTCATCAAGAGATTGCCCAGGCAACGCACATATAACATGAGAAATATACATGTGTTGTTCTCCTATGATTCTTAAATTACTTTGACGCAATAATTCATGATTTTGCAACAAACTACCTGCTATCGTATTTTCAATGGCAACAATACCAAGTAAAGATGCATCATATTTCATTTTATCAAACAAGATGTTGAATGTATCGCATGGAATAACTTCTATTTCCTCACTTGCAAAATATTCTTTTGCCGCAGCTTCATGAAAACATCCGGCGACACCTTGTACTGTTACTTTTCTTTTCATTTTTATGGTTTAAATTAAAAAATCCTGTCACCCAAAGTGGCAGGATTCAATATTTTTGTTAATCGTTTATTTAATAAAATTATATACATAAAACCCTGCCTTTATTTTGAGTAAAATAAAAGAAAAAATAAAAGTAATATGCATAAAATCGTTTCATTTGACAATTATATCAACTTTATATTGCAAAGTTATATAAAAGTTTTAGAAAAACCGAAGAATTGAAAGTTTTTTTGCCTTTAAAACTTCAATTTGTTTATTTGTAATACTATAAATAAAAAAGATCCGCCAAAAGTTTTATATAAAACTATTGACGGATTTTTTATGAAGTACACTCAGCTTTTTATAAAATCAATTAATATTCACTCCATGCCGATATATTAATATCTTTAATCGGCTTATTAGTGAATGCTCTAATATAAGCTGCAGCAAGACGTGCATTTGTCAATAATGGAATATTATGATCTATCGCAGAACGACGTATCTTATATCCATTTGTCAATTCTCTCTTACTATGATTCTTCGGAATGTTTATAACCATATCAATTGTATGGTTAGCTATTAAATCAAGAACATTCTCTCCTTCTTCATCAGGCCAACATACCGGACTTGCTTTTACTCCGTTTGAGTCTAAGAATTTAGCTGTTCCTTCGGTTGCATAAAGTTTATAACCATTATCGGCCAACATTCTACAACAATCCAACATGTCCACTTTTCCTCTTACATCACCTGAAGAAACCAAAACTGCTTTATCTTTTTGTGGCACACGATGTCCTACCGAAATCATAGCATTCAATAAAGCTTCGTCAAAATCGGCACCCAAACAGCCAACTTCACCGGTTGAAGACATATCCACTCCAAGAACAGGATCGGCCTTATGCAAACGAGCAAAAGAGAATTGAGAGGCTTTAATACCTATATAATCTATATCAAATGTAGAAGAATCAGCTTTTTCTACCGGTTCATTCAACATAATGCGTGTTGCAGTTTCAATAAAGTTTCGTTTTAGAATTTTTGAAACAAATGGAAAACTACGAGATGCACGCAAATTACATTCAATCACCTTAACATCATTATTTTTTGCCAAATATTGAATGTTAAATGGTCCTGAAATGTTAAGTTCTTTTGCTATTTTTTTACTTATTCTCTTAATGCGACGAGCTGTTTCCATATAGATTTTTTGAGCCGGGAAAACGAGAGTCGCATCACCTGAATGCACACCGGCAAACTCTATATGTTCAGAAATTGCATATTCTATGATTTCGCCATTACGAGCAACCGCATCAAATTCAATTTCCTTTGCGTTTTGAAGGAATTCCGATACAACAACCGGGAATTCTTTTGATACTTTAGAAGCTGCTTTAAGGAATTCATGCATTGATTCATAATCGTAACATACATTCATCGCTGCCCCTGACAATACATAAGAAGGACGAATCAACACAGGGAAGCCGACTTCTTCCACAAATTTATCAATATCATCAAAACTTGTCAATTCTTTCCAACGTGGTTGATCTATTCCAAGATTATCCAACATTGCTGAGAACTTATGACGATTTTCAGCTCGGTCGATTGAAATTGGAGACGTTCCCAATATCGGCACATGACGACGATATAATTTCATCGCAAGATTATTAGGAATTTGTCCACCTACCGATACAATAACACCACGAGGTGACTCCAAATCTATTACATCTAATACTCGCTCAAAACTTAACTCATCAAAGTATAATCTATCGCACATATCATAATCGGTAGAGACCGTTTCCGGGTTATAATTAATCATAATTGATTTATAACCAAGTTTACGACATGTATTAACAGCATTTACAGAGCACCAATCAAATTCAACAGAACTACCTATTCTATATGCACCTGAGCCAAGTACTACAATATTTTTTCCTGAATTATAATCATACGGTATTTGATGTGCATCAGCACCATAAGTAACATATAAATAATTGGTTAAATCAGGATATTCTGAAGCAACGGTGTTAATCCTGCACACTTTAGGTGTTATATTTTTGCTCTTACGACATTCGCGTACACGCAATACATCTGCTTCATAATTGCTATCAGGGTTTTCTACACAGCGAGCTATTTGGAAATCACTGAAACCAAGTCGTTTTGCTTCGGCTAATACATCTGCCGGCAAATCTTCAATTTTATTATATGATTTTAATTTTTCAGAATAATCTACAATATTTTTCAAACGGTTCAAGAACCATGTATCGATTTTTGTCAATTCTTCTATACGCTCAACACTATATCCCTGTTCAAGGGCTTTTGCAATAGCAAAAATACGCAAATCGGTAGGATGAGATAAAGCATAATCTAAATCATCAAAATTGATATCACGATTCCCAACGAAACCATGCATTCCTTGTCCTATCATACGCAAACCTTTTTGAATAATTTCTTCAAAAGATTTACCAATAGACATAATTTCACCAACCGATTTCATTGAAGAACCTATTTCACGGTCTACACCTGCAAATTTAGTTAAATCCCAACGAGGAATTTTCACTATCATATAATCAACCGACGGTGCAACATAAGCAGAATTTGGTGTACCCATTTCCCCTATTTGGTCAAGAGTATAACCAAGAGCCAATTTAGCCGCAACAAATGCCAATGGATAACCTGAGGCTTTTGACGCAAGTGCAGAACTACGACTTAAACGAGCATTAATTTCTATAATGCGATAGTCATTAGTTTCGGCATTAAATGCATATTGAATATTACATTCTCCAACTATACCAATATGACGAACAACCTTAATTGCAATTTCTTGCAACATATTAATTTGCTCTTGTGTCAATGATACAATCGGAGCAACTACAATACTTTCTCCAGTATGAATTCCAAGTGGATCGAAATTTTCCATCGGAACAACAGTGAAACAATGGTCATTCTTGTCTCGAATCACTTCAAATTCTATTTCTTTCCATCCTTTAAGAGATTCTTCTACCAAGATTTGCTTAGAATGAGCCAATGCACTTTCACAAAGTTCATGAAACTCTTCATCATTGGCACAAATACCGGAGCCAAGTCCGCCAAGAGCATAAGCAGAACGAACCATTACAGGGAATCCTATATTATGAGCCACAGTAACGGCATCGTCCATGCTTTCTACAGCTTGTGATACCGGAGTCTTTGCATTTATTTCGTTAAGTTTCTTTACAAAAAGGTCTCGGTCTTCGGTAATCATAATAGCTTCTACCGATGTGCCGAGCACCTTAACTCCATATTTTTCTAATGTTCCATTGAGATATAACTCCGTTCCGCAATTTAACGCTGTCTGACCACCAAAAGCAAGCAATATTCCATCCGGACGCTCTTTTTTGATTACTTCTTCTACAAAATAAGGCGTGATAGGCAGAAAGTAAACCTGATCAGCAACTCCTTCTGATGTTTGAATCGTTGCTATATTCGGATTAATTAGTACTGTGGAAATACCTTCCTCTCTAAGAGCCTTTAATGCTTGAGAACCTGAATAGTCAAACTCACCGGCTTGCCCTATTTTTAGAGCACCGGAACCGAGCAATAAAACTTTTTTAATTCCGTCGTTCATAATAGTGTTGATATATTTTTACAAAAATACAACAAATTGATTATTGAACCAAATAACGTGCAATTAAAAATTCATTTCTTTATTAAGAAAATGAACATAAAAAAGAACGTTTCTCATTACAAAGATTCCTAATACTCAATGTATATATGTACGATTGAAAAAGATAGACATCAATAAAAGTCGTTTTTTACATTTTAGACTGTTTTTTCAAAAAAATTGGTTGAATTAAATTTGAAAATTTAATTCAACCAACAAATAACTTATTTTTTTATCTTACTTCTTTGAAATTCTCCAAATTGTTCCTTCTACTAACGAAGCATAAATATCACCCTTTTCATCAACTTCAAAGCCATTAACTTCAGATGAGCCAACCTGTTGTCTCCACAAAAGTTGTTTTGTTTTAATATTTACAGCCGCTATTATACCTCTTCTGGAGCCAACATAAACGACACCATTGTGTTCAAGTACTATACATGGAGCATGCTCATATCCCAAACCTGCATCAACCATCCATAATTCTTTAAATTCATTACCTTCGGTACTTACGCAAACTACTTCACCATCCATTGTTTTAGCATAAACTCTCTTACCATCAACAGAGCCTCCTAAACTTTCTCTATACTTATGATTATTATTTCGCCAAATCTGCTTTCCGGATTCTAAATTTATAGAAGTCATATATCTATCAGGAGCTACAACAAATACTTTACCTTTAGCTATTACAGGAACACAATTACCCGGTCCTAACATATTTCGTTCTCTACCGTTATTCCATTTCCACTCCAATTTTCCACTTTTAGCATCAACTTTTCTCAAATATGAATCCCAAGCTCCAAAAACTAAATTGTTTTTATTTAAAGCCGGTTCAGCTTGACAATAATTATTCAAACCTTTAAGTTCCCACTTCATTTCACCTGTCTTAACATTCCATGCTTGGAATACCTTATAACCACCTTGATATAATATACCATCGGCTATTATACCATCGGCTACATAAGGACCTGACGCAATTTTTTCATCTATTACAGTTCCTGTTTTCTTATCTATCCAAAGCAATCTTTTATCGGCTGTAGGCACTATTACAACATCCTCAGAAACAGCAGGGCGAGAGAATAATGCCGACTTGGTTTTATATGACCAATTTTCTTTCCCCGACTTCTTATTTATTGACTTCACATAACCCAAAGAGTTTCCTATATACAGATTATTCTTGTCTACTCCAACACGCGTAAATATTGAGGCATCATCTCTATGAGCAAGTTCAATTTTAACATTTGCAGGAAGAGGGGTATTAAAGTTCTCTGAATCAGCTATTGGATTTATCGTTTTATAATCAATTTCATAAGCATACTTTAATTCAGCAGGTTTATCTAATACTTTATTATACAATTTTACTGAATCGGTAGAAATATCCACTATTGAATATCCGAAATCCGGTTTTTTACCCATTTCCAAAGAACGGCAATGCATAACTTCAATATTTTCTACTCTGTATTTTTTATATTGATGATAATGACCGTTTAAATGAGCAACAACAGGATATTTTTTTAATATATCGACATATTCTCTATAGCTGTCCAAATCAGGATTGGGAGCATAGTGACATATTGACAAAACTTTTTTCCCATCTTTTACTCGTTGAGATAATGTTTCATCCAACCAAACCAAGTCCTCATGTTTCACATGTCCATCTCCCATTTTCATATATGGGCCACAATTAATACCTATGATAACAAGATTGTCGGTTTCGGTAACAAATCTATCATTTCCCCATATATCAAAAAAAGTCTTACAAGCACTTTGACTCCAGTTGTTTTCATGATTCCCTGGAATAACAAATAGCGGTTTCTTTATCTTGTCTAATATTGCTTTTACATTTCTCAACTGTTCATCACTACCTTCATCGGTTAAATCACCCGATAAAATCACAAGTTCTGTTTCATTGTTATTAATATCTTCAACAGCTTGTTTCAACTTTGCTTCTCTATGATTTCCCGGATTAACATGAATATCCGTGAGAAGCGTAATTCTCTCTGCATTGGCATACACCCCCATCAATGCAAAAAGAGCACTAAATGCTAAATGCTTGATTTTCATAATAGTTTTTTTGTTATACGTTTATTAATTTAATTTCTATTACAAAAATACAATTAAAATCAGTTCATTACAAGATTTATTAACCAAAGTATTTTATTAATTTTGCAATATGGAAAGTTTATTACAAATTGAAAAATTAACCAAATCTTACGGAGATAGACTGTTATTCGGAGACATCACATTTGGTGTAAACGAAGGAGACAAGATAGGGATTATAGCAAAAAACGGGACAGGGAAATCCACACTTTTAAAAATCATTTGCAATAAAGAGATTTATGACAATGGTAAAATAACATTCAAAAATGATATTAAAGTTGGTTTTCTTGAGCAGATTCCTGATATGGACCCTACGTTATCTGTCATGGACGTTTGTATAGCATCTTACAATAAAGATGACGAAAATGCTTGGGAATATGAAAATCGTTTTAAACAAACCCTATCGCAATTAAAAATCAATGATTTCAATCAAAAAATAGGTCAATTATCGGGAGGGCAAATCAAACGTGTGGCATTAGCTAAAATAATTATCGAAAATTGCGATTTACTTATACTTGATGAGCCAACCAACCATTTGGACATAGACATGATTGAATGGTTGGAAAATTATTTGTCACGAAATAAAGTTGCACTATTAATGGTTACGCACGACCGATATTTCCTTGACAAAGTTTGTAATAAAATAATTGAGATAGATCAAAAACAGATTTATACATATAGCGGGAACTATAATTATTATCTTGAAAAACGCCAAGAAAGAATTGATGCTCAAAATGCGGAAACAGCAAAAGCACGAAATCTTTTACGAACAGAATTAGAATGGATGCGTCGTCAGCCACAGGCTCGAGGCACAAAAGCTAAATATCGAATTGATGCATTTTATGATTTAAAAGAAAAAGCATCAAAACAAACCTCTGACAAAAACATTCAATTAAATGTAAAATCTTCATATATTGGATCAAAAATATTTGAAGCAAAAAATATCTGTAAAAAATATAATGATAAGGTCATACTGAATGATTTTAATTACACTTTTGCTCGCTATGAAAAATTAGGAATAGCCGGGAATAACGGTGTGGGCAAATCTACATTTATTAAATTACTTTTGGGGATTACTTCACCCGACTCCGGCTCTTTTGACATAGGCGAAACCGTAAATTTCGGTTATTATAGCCAAGAAGGAATTCAATTTGATGAATCTATGAAAGTTATTGATGCAGTTAATCGCATTGCCGATATAATCGTATTTGATGAAAAAACGAAGTATACTGCATCACAGTTTTTGCAATTATTCTTATTTTCTCCTACTGACCAGCAAAAACTTATAGGGAAACTAAGCGGAGGAGAAAAAAGAAGGCTATACTTGGCAACCGTACTTATGAAAAAGCCTAATTTTCTCATATTAGACGAGCCTACCAACGATTTAGACATAATTACACTTGAAATTTTAGAAGATTACTTAGCTAAATTTAAGGGTTGCGTAATTATTATAAGTCACGATAGATTTTTCATGGATAAAACCATTGACCACTTATTTGTTTTCGAAGGCAATGGCATAATAAAAGATTTTCCGGGAAATTATTCTGATTATAGGGAATGGAAAAATCAACAAGAAAAAGAAGAGTTGCAAAAAACTAAAAAAACAGCTACAACTGCTGACGCAAGTCGAAAACAACGAAACACGTCAAACAAAATGACTTTTAAGGAAAAGAAAGAATTTGAATCCTTAGAAACCGAAATAGCTACTTTGACTAAAGAAAAACAAGAAATTGAGAACTTATTTCAAATTGGAGCACCAAATGATGAAATCATATCAAAATCTAAACGATATGAAGAAATTAAATCTTTACTTGATGAGAAAGAATTAAGATGGCTTGAATTAAGCGAAAAAGACCTTTAATAATAATATTGCTGTCCGATTTTCAAGCTACAACAACCTTTTATCGGACAGCAATAACATTATATCAAGCTAACAAACTTGTTTTAGCTAAAATTATTCATTTTTTTTGAAAAACATATAGTCTATAACCTCTTTCAATTCATTTTTAGGATATAATCCCATAATATATTGTGGTTTCCCATTAACCGGGAAAAATATGAGCATAGGAATAGATTGAACACCAAAAGCGTCACCCAATGCTCTGTTTTTATCTAAATCTATCTTATAAAAATCTATTTTACCACTATATTCTTTTGACAATTCTTCAATAATAGGCGATAATCGACGACATGGTCCACACCACGTTGCATAAATATCAACCACTACCGGTTTTTTACCCAACATTTTAAACCCGGCAAATCCTTTTGAATATTCACCTACTTTAAATTTAAATTGCTCTTGCGTTATTTCATTCACTTTTGATGGCGTGGCTGCATTAGCACACGACACAAACATGCTAAACACTACCGCAAAAAGCATAAATATTTTTTTTATTTTCATTTTTCCCATTCTATAATAACATAAAAGCATATATTTATGTTCAAACAATAATAATTAAATAACGTATCCTACGTTATCCACATTTTGAAGTGCCACAAGAAGTGCAAATCAAGCAACCTTCTTGATAAATTAACGTTTCTTGCCCACAATTAGGGCAAGTTTGTCCATTTGCTTTCATGCCATTAGGAAGATATTTCTTTAACGCTCGCTCAACCCCCATTTTCCAAGTATTTATTGATTTATTATCGAGTTCAAGACCTCCAACTAATTTTAGCACTTGGTCAATTGGCATTCCGTAACGTAGCACTCCTGAAATAAGTTTTGCATAATTCCAGAACTCAGGATTAAATTTATCAGAAAGTCCCTCTATCGTTGTTTTATAACCTCGCTTATTAATAAACCTGAAGTCATATCGCTTATTCCCTTGTTCATCAATAGCTTTTATTATTTTGCCCTTATTAACCGATTTTGGACAGAAGATACCTTCTTCATCATCAGCCAGACCGGTAAAAATTTCATACGGACGACCATCAATAAGTCCTACAAAAGCAATCCATTTTTCCTTATTATTTTGAAAACGAACGACATCTGCTTCAAGCTCTATCGGACGTTTTAAAATATGTTCTTCATTTGCTATATAATGACTTACCTTAGGTTCTTCTTTCTTTGTTGAAACAAGAACACCGGCACGTGAACCATCTCTATATACTGTACATCCTTTACATCCCGACTTCCACGCTTCTACATATAAATCATTTACTAAACTTTCTGAAACATCGGAAGGCAAATTTATTGTAACACTGATTGAATGGTCAACCCACTTTTGCACACGTCCTTGCATTCTGACTTTAGCAAGCCAATCAACATCATTAGATGTAGCTTTATAATATGGCGATTGTTTCAAAATTTCATCAAGTTCTTCTTGTGTGTAATCAGATTTAACTTCAATTCCGTTCACTTTCATCCAAGTTGTAAATTTTGGATGATAAACAATATATTCTTCAAAGCTATCACCCGACTCATCGGTAAAATCGACATGAGCATCAGGGTCATTTGGATTAATCTTACGACGACGCTTATATACAGGTAAAAATACAGGTTCAATACCTGAAGTGGTTTGAGTCATAAGGCTTGTCGTTCCTGTTGGTGCTATTGTTAAACATGCAATATTACGACGTCCATATTTAAGCATATCTTCATAAAGTTCTGGAGCCGCATCTTTTATTCTATTGATGAATGGATTATTTTTTTCTCGTTTTGCATCAAAAATTTCAAATGCTCCACGTTCTGATGCTAATTTGACTGAAGAGCCATAAGCAGCAATAGCAAGTGTTTTATGTACAGTTACTGAAAATTCGGTTGCTTCGTCGGTTCCATAAGTCAACCCCATTGCAGCAATCATATCACCTTCAGCAGTTGTCCCTACCCCTGTACGTCGCCCTTTCAAAGTTTTGGCTTTAATTTTTTCCCAAAGATGTAACTCTGTATTTTTAACTTCTGCAGTTTCCGGGTCTTCTTTTATTTTTGCAATAATCTTATCAATCTTTTCCATTTCAAGATCAATAATATCATCCATTATTCGTTGAGCTGCAGCAACATGTGATTTAAATAACTCAAAATCAAAATATGCTTCTTTTGTAAAAGGATTCACCACATAAGAATACAAATTAATTGCCAATAAGCGACAACTATCGTATGGGCACAATGGTATTTCTCCACATGGATTTGTTGATATGGTTTTAAATCCTAAATCGGCATAGCAATCGGGAACAGACTCTCTAATAATTGTATCCCAAAACAAAACTCCGGGTTCGGCACTTTTCCATGCATTATGAATGATTTTACCCCATAAAGCCGATGCCTCTACATTCTTTTTATATAATGGTTCACTCGAATCTATCGGATACTTTTGTTCATAAGTATCACCATTGATTGCAGAATTCATAAAATCATCATCTATCCTCACCGACACATTAGCTCCGGTAATTCTACCTTCTGTCATCTTAGCATCAATAAAGGCTTCAGAATCGGGATGTTTTATACTAACACTTAACATTAATGCACCACGACGACCATCTTGAGCAACTTCTCGAGTAGAATTGGAGTAGCGTTCCATAAATGGGACCAAACCTGTAGATGTCAACGCAGAGTTCTTAACAGGAGAACCTTTTGGGCGTATATGTGACAAATCGTGTCCGACACCCCCTCTACGTTTCATCAATTGAACTTGTTCTTCATCTATTTTGATGATACCGCCATAAGAATCGGGTGCTCCATCCAATCCTATTACAAAACAATTGGATAATGAACCTACTTGAAAGTCATTACCTATACCCGACATCGGACTGCCTTGAGGTACGATATATTTAAATTTCTTAATTAAATCATACACTGCTTCTTCCGACATAGAATTTGGATAATTATTTTCTATCCTTGCTATTTCTCGAGCAATACGATGATGCATATCATCGGGAGTAAGTTCATATAGATTTCCAAATGAATCTTTCAATGCATACTTACTTGCCCATACTCTTGCTGCAAGTTCATCACCCTCAAAATACTTTAATGTAGCCTCATAGGCTTGTTCATAAGTAAACACCTGTTTTTCCATTATGACGATATATGTTTTTCTTGTTATTTTCTAATTCACAAATATACTGATTATCGAAAATATTTGCACTATTTTTTCGCAATATAAAATCAAAAAGTTTTCAACAACAAATTAGCGATACCAACAGTTTTTTATTGGCGACTCATCTTTCCTTTCATCTTTACGTTGCATCTCTTTAGCGTTCTCTTTTGTGAATGGTTTTCCCACGCTAAAGCCTCTCCAATTGCATTAAAATGTAGCTATTATTAAACTCTTCTTCCATTTTGGTTATTACTTGAATTTTGGTTATGCTTTTTATGATTTCAGGAGTTGTATTTTTCACCCCACCCATCCAATTAATCCCAAGTTTTAAAGTTTATAGGGAATCCCCGTTTACGAATATATTCCCTTAAATTCTTTTCTTCGTAATTGTTATCTAAATAAGCAGTAAAGGGTTTATCCATACAATACTCAATAGGTGAGGCAAATGTATTAGTCCCTTTACATCTGCCAAATTCATCTTTCTCAGCAACTCCATATTCATTACCATACTCAACGCTTAATCTAATGCGTTCATCTTCAAACAATACTTGAAATTCTTCTATTTCATAGTAATATTCTTCATCTGTTTGAATATTATCTATGTGTTTACGATGAACAGCTTTAAGCCAACGGTCTTCTTTCTCTTGTAATGTTAAATTTTCGTCCTGCATAATCGTAAGCGTTTTATGTTATCATTATCAATATAAGTCACTTTTTTGTGTGATGATAGTGTTATTTTATTGCCATAAACAAGCAATCTCTTAGGTGATAACTGCTTTATCATCTCACTTGTGAATCTTATCCAATTCCTGCGGGTGTCATAGCCGTTTGCTTGAACATTGCTTATTGCCACCAAATCGCTGTTTTCAATACCTGTAAAGGCTTATCTTTTTATGCTGTCAGGCACTACCTGAATATTAGGTATAATCTTCACCCCTTGCTGTTGCATATATTGCGAAAGCAACCTGTTACGGTAGATGTAGAGTCCAACAGCAAATGCAAAATTAACGAAAAAAAGCAAAGAATCGCTT
>CAZHXA010000018.1:0-42912 GCA_964536025.1 uncultured Muribaculaceae bacterium | reverse complement strand
ATGATATAAAAATTTGTTAAATGAAATAGTGTTATTATATTTGTTATGTTGATTAACTGTTATTATGAATATAATTTAATGTTTAACGAAAAAATCTTGATAAAATGAAAAAGCTAACCTTATTATTACTTTTATTTTTTAGCACAATCAGTGTAGTTTATTCACAGTGTTATGAAAAGGTAACAACAATTCCAACTGATTGGAGTGGTAAATACCTTCTTGTTTACGAAAAAAATGATACGAAGTCCTATGTTTTTAATGGAACAATGGATAATGATAATTTTGAAGAAATTTCTACACCTGGCGATGTCCTTAATTATAATGATGGTAAATACAAATCATACGAGGTAAATATATCTCCTGTTCCTAATAAAAACACATACTATATACAAGTATGCTCAAACAACAATTACATAGGAAATCAAAAAGAGGCGAATGACTTAAATATATCATCAACCCCGATGGAGAATGAAATTAGTTTAGGAAACTCAGGTAAATTTTCCATTAAATCATCAAGTGGAAGATATTTTTATTTTTTCCCTGGTCAAACTATGGATTTTAAATATTATAAGGACAATGATTATGTTTCTATTTATAAATACGAAGAAAAAAAAATTGAAATATCAACTACCACAGGAAAACATTACATATTTGACGAAAATACCCAGATAACTATAACAAGTATCTTAACATCAGCAAAAATATATTATACTACCGATGGCTCAACACCAACAGAAAGTTCAACACTTTACACATCTCCATTTACTGTTAGCAAAAATTGCACAATAAAAGCAATTGCAATAACTGAAGGTAATGAGTCAAGTAAAGTTGAAGAATACAAAGTTACCTTTGTGAAACCGTCAAATAATGAAAGTGAAACAACTATTAAAATCGAAGAATTAGCTCAAGAAAATAATTGGGAGCACAATACTCTATATTTAAATTTTGAGTCAAAAGGCATTACTTTTAATGCAACAACTGATTCTAATAAAAGAAGCGGAAAGTATATTAATTATAATAATGAACAATATTGGCAATTTTTAATGAAAGGTAAATTGCAAATCACACCTCCACAAGATAGCTCTTTAAAATATATTTATTTTAAGTGTTTAAACGACGTAGGAGAAATTATCGATTGTTCAACCGGGAAAATAGAAGGAACTTTATGGATTGCTGAAAACGACTTACCCCAAAGTATAACTTTAACATTTACAGATAATAAATACACAAAAATTACATCAATCTATATAATAACTCATAAAGAGAACCTGACGGGGTTGGATAACACTATTATAGTTGACGAAAATAGTCCAATCGAATATTACAATTTGCAAGGAGTCAAGGTAGCAACTCCCCAACATGGTGTATACATTAAAAAACAAGGTTCAAAGACTTCTAAAGTATTATTGAAATAAGTAAATATTTCAGAAACAATTTTGAGATTACAAAAAAGGAAAAAGACAGTGGTGATTTTTAATATTCTCACCACTGTCTTTCTTTAGTCTAAATATATATTTAATCGAGTACAGTAAGATAATTACCAAGGATTAAATATACAAACAGGGGTGATTTTCTTATAAGCAACACCTTTTAACTTTCCGGTTTCACTATTCAGTTTCCTATGCCTTCGGCATTTCTTTGTTATTCAAAACTTCCATCCATCTCAAAATATCTACCGAGAACGCAATCGACACATTTTGTAATTTTAACGGCATTGCAGATATTTACCAAGGTTGAAGAATGTTTTTTCAAATAAAAGCAAAAAAAGAGAGTCAAAGCATAAAATGCAAAGACTCTCCTATAGAATTATTCAGAAATAGTGTGTTACCAAATTATTACACGTTCTCCTTCTGGACGGAACATTTCATCTCCTTCTTGTATTCCAAACGCTTTAAAGAATGTATCGATGTTACGCAATGTTACATTAACACGATTTCTACCCAATGAGTGAACATCTATTTTAGTGCGACGTAAAATTTCTTGTTCTGTAATATTACCTGCCCATACATTTGCATATGCTAAATAAAAACGTTGATCAGGAGTAAATTCATCAATTTTATCCTCACCTTGTCCTTGTTTTGTCTTTTTAAATGCAGTATAAGCAACACGTAACCCTCCTTGGTCTGCTATATTTTCACCAAGAGTGTAACGACCATTTGCATGAACCCCTTCAGCAACTTCAACAGCATCAAATTGTGCAACCAACTTATTTGTCAACGCTGTAAAGCTTTCTGCATCTTTAGCTGTCCACCAGTCAACCATATTACCATTTTGGTCAAATTGACGACCTTGGTCATCAAATCCATGAGTCATTTCATGTCCAATAACTACACCAATAGCACCATAGTTACATGCATCATCAGCATTTACATCAAAATAAGGTGCTTGAAGTATTCCAGCTGGGAAACATATTTCATTTGTTGTAGGATTATAATAAGCATTTACGGTTTGTGGTGTCATTAGCCATTCATCCTTATCTACAGGTTTTCCATATTTTGACAAATTATCTTCTACATGCCACTTAATTGCTTTTTTTACATTTGCCCAATAAGAATCTTTTGAATCTATATTTATTGTACTATAATCTTTCCATTTATCAGGATAACCTATTTTTACTTTAAAGGCATTTAATTTAACAAGAGCATTTTGTTTTGTTGAATCGGTCATCCATGTAAGATTAGAGATATGTTCTCCCAATGCAGTTTTTAAATTGTCAACAAGGGTTAACATTTTAGATTTAGATTCTCCTGCAAAGTATTTCTCAACATACAACTGTCCAACAGCCATACCCAACAAGCCATTAGGAACAGATAAAGCACGTTTCCAACGAGGTTCATTTTCTTTTTTGCCTGACATTACTTTACCAAACAATTCAAAACTTGCATCTACATAACCATCACTTAAATAAGACGCAGCAGAATGAATGTAACTATAAGAAAGATAGTCTTTGATTTCTTGTTCACTCAACGAGCCCAACATCTTATTTACTTCTGCAAAGCTACGAGGTTGACCTACAATTACCGTTTTAACATCGGTCAAACCAAGGCCTTCAACTAATTTGTTCCAATTTATATTTGGATAATCTTTCTTTAATTGCTCAAAAGAACGTGGATTATATTGCCCTGCCATATCACGTTGTTCTTCCCTATTCATAGCAACTTTAGCAAGAGCAGTCTCTATTTTCATAACATTTGCAGTAGCTTCTTCAGCTCTAAGAGCTTCATATCCTGATAATGTGAACATTTTTTTCACAAAATCAACATAGGCATTACGTATTTGTACTGAATTTGAATCATTTTCCAAATAATAATCACGTTCACCCAAACCTATACCTGATTCCATCAAATATAATGCATTTTCATTTGAATTCATCAAATCAGCATCAACACCTTCATTAAAAAACGGTGAAGCAAGACCATTTGAATGTAACCATACAATAACACCCATCAAATCTTCCTTTTTAGCTGAATTAATTGTTTTCAAATCTGCTTGAATAGGAGCAGCTCCTTCTTCATTTAATCTAACACTGTCAAGACCTTGTAAATATAAGTCATTAACTTTTTGTGCAACGGTTCCTGCAGCATTGTTTTGCTTTGATAAACTTTGAATAAGTTCTTTCAATTGCTCTTTATTATTCTCTGCCATTAAATCAAATTGACCAAATCGAGAATACTGTGGTTGTAATGGATTATTTTTCATCCAACCACCACACGCATAATTGTAGAAATCAGCACCAGGAACTACACTTTCATCAAGATTAGCTCTATCTACCCCTTTTGCTTTTCCATTGTCGGAATTGCCATTGCAACTCATAACCATAGATGTCATTGCAAGTGAAATTAATAATAAATTAATTTTTTTCATTGTTTAAAAGTATAATATTATTTATTAGTTTTTTAATTTTTCTAATTCCTCGCACGCCTGCTCCCATAAGCTCATTGTATTTTCAAGTTTCTTTTGTAAATCAGCATGTTCACTGTATATAGAAGAATCCTCGAATACACCGGAAGCAAGTTTTACTTCAATATCTTTTAAAAGATTTTCTAACTCAGAAATTTCACTTTCATATCGAGCAACTTCTTTTTCTGCTTTACGTATTATCTTTTCTCTCTCTTTTTGCTCTGCATAAGAAAGTTTAGATTGAGATGTCTCTTGAACTTTAACTACTGTATTTTGATTTTTACTATCATTATTTTTTTCAAGTTCTTTTAAAGATGTAATATTTTTATATTCAAGAAAATCATAAATCCCTCCTAAAAATTCACGCACTTTCCCTCCTCCAAATTCATAAACTTTATCTACTAAACCATTCAAGAAATCACGATCATGCGATACTACAATAATAGTTCCATCAAAATCTTTCAATGCCGACTTTAATATGTCTTTAGTCTTTATATCAAGGTGATTGGTGGGTTCATCAAGTATCAATAAGTTTACAGGTTCAAGTAATAACCTAATCATAGCTAATCGAGTCTTTTCTCCGCCTGAAAGAACTTTAACTTTCTTATCGGAAGCCTCACCGCCAAACATAAAAGCACCTAAAATATCTCGTATTTTAGTACGCACATCTCCCACAGCAACACAATCTATTGTATCAAACACGGTTGCTTCTCCATCAAGCATTTGAGCTTGATTTTGTGCAAAATAACCAATTTTTATATTATGACCTATTTTGAGAGTGCCATCAAAAGGTATTTCATCCATTATACATTTGACCAATGTTGATTTACCTTCACCGTTTTTCCCAACAAAAGCAACCTTTTCACCTCGTTTTATTGTAAATGTAGCATCTTTAAAAACGAGATGCTCTCCATATTGTTTTTTTACACCTTCTGCTATAACAGGATAATCTCCGGAACGTGGAGCAGGAGGAAATTTTAAATTAATATGAGAATTATCTACTTCATCAACTTCAATTCGTTCTATTTTTTCCAACTGTTTTATACGACTTTGAACTTGTACTGCTTTAGTTGGCTTGTATCTGAATTTTTCTATAAAATCTTCAATATCTTTTATTTCTTTTTGTTGATTAAGATATGCACGCATTTGCTGCTCTACACGTTCTTTTCTCAATTCTACATATTTTGAATAATTTACAGAATAATCATAAATTTTTCCACAAGAAATCTCAATAGTGCGATTAGTTACATTATCTATAAATGCCCTATCGTGCGATACAAGAACAACAGCATCTGCTTTTGTTTTTAGAAAAGTTTCAAGCCATTGAATAGACTCAATATCCAAGTGATTAGTCGGTTCATCGAGAAGTAAAACGTCAGGCTTACGTAACAAAAGCTTTGCTAACTCTATACGCATACGCCAACCTCCACTGAATTCAGAAGTTGCACGATCAAAATCGTCACGAGAAAAGCCAAGTCCAAGAAGCGTTTTTTCCATCTCGGCTTCACAATTTTCTGAATTATAGAAATTTGCAATTTCTGTAAGATGAGTTAATTTGTCAATTATTTGTTGATATTCTTTACTTTCGTAATCAGTCCTCAAAAGAAGTTCATCATTAAGTTTTTTTATTTGATTATTCAATTCTGTAATGTGATTAAAAGCTTCATGAACATCTTCTCGAACTGTTTTGCCATCAGTAAGCAACATTTGTTGAGGTAAATATCCCACAACTATATCATTTTGAACAGCAACGATACCATGAGTGGGTTGTTGTAATCCGGCTATAATTTTAAGCATAGTAGACTTCCCTGCTCCATTTTTACCCACTAATGCTATCTTATCTTTCTTATTAATTACATAGCTAACATCACTAAACAGTGATTTACTGCTAAATTCCACCGATAAACCTTGTATAGAAATCATTTATCTTCTAAAATTAGACCTTATATATTGTGCAAAAGTACAATCTTTGTAGATTATAAACAAATCAAAAAAATTATTATATCGAAACTTATAGACCTTATTTAATTGATATTTTGTCGTTTGGATATTTTTTTGTAATTTTGCGACGCTTTTTAAGAATACCGTGTGATGGGAAATTAGGAGCACACTTAATTTTGAGTAACACAAAATAAAAAAATGAAGACATTTAATTTAACAGCAGAGCCAAGAACGGCTCTTGGGAAAAAAGCTACAAAAGCTTTACGTAAAGAAGGTCTTGTACCTGTAGTTCTTAATGGAGGTGAAGTTGTAAACCTACCTTATTCAGGAGCATTGGAAGAAGGAACAAAACTTGTTGAACTTCCTGGCAAAAAAATCGTAGATGGCAAGAGAGAAGCTAGCAAAAAAGGTATTTTGGCAACAGACTTAGTTGTTAAAATGGCTGACGTTCGCAAACTTATCTACACTCCTGATATTTTCGTTATCGAATTGACAATCAATGGAAAAGTTAAAAAAGCAGTTCTTAAAGACATGCAATTCCACCCTGTAACCGATGAAGTTCTACACATTGATTTATTGGAAGTTTATGATAACAAACCTGTTGTTATGGAAGTTCCTGTTAAGATTGAAGGACACGCTGCAGGTGTTAAAGCCGGTGGTAAATTGACCCTTTCTATGAAGAAACTAAAAGTTAAAGCTGTTTACTCTCAAATGCCTGAACGCGTTATTATTAACGTTGACGATTTGGAACTTGGACGCAGTCTTAAAGTTGGTGAACTTCACTACGAAGGTCTTGAATTGATGAACGCTAAGAATGCTGTTGTTTGTGCAGTTCAATTGACACGTGCAGCTCGTGGTGCACAAGCTAATGCTCAAAAATAATATTTGAGACATGAAGTATTTGATTGTTGGATTGGGTAATATTGGGATAGAATACCAAAATACTCGACACAACATAGGTTTTAAAGTATTGGATGCCTTTGCTGAGGCATCCAATATTACTTTTTCCACACAACGATATGGTGATATAGCACAAGTAAGAGTTAAAAATAAAATTTTAATTTTACTAAAGCCATCTACATATATGAATTTAAGTGGCGAAGCTGTTCGCTATTGGATGAACAAAGAAAATATTCCGTTAGAGAATGTACTTGTTGTTGTTGATGATATTGCATTACCATTCGGAGCAATACGCATTAAGGGAAAAGGTAGCGATGGCGGACATAACGGTTTGAAAAACATTGCCAATATGATTGGCACTCAAAGTTATGCAAGATTACGTTTTGGCGTAGGTAATGATTTCCCTAAAGGAGCCCAAATAGATTATGTTTTAGGTAATTTCACCGAAGAACAGAACAAAACTATGCCGGAAAGGCTCAATGTTGCAGTTGATGCAATAAAAGCATTTTGCCTATCAGGTCTAACTTTTGCTATGAATAATTTCAGTAACAAATAATGGCAAAAGGAGAAGTAAGAATAGATAAATGGTTATGGGCTACTCGAATCTTTAAGACTCGTTCCATAGCAACCGATGCTTGTAAAAAAGGTCGTGTAACCATACAAGGAGTAACCGTTAAACCATCGCATACCATAAAAATTGGTGATATTATTGTTGTGAAAAAGCCACCTATATACTACACTTTTGAAGTATTAGGTATAATAGAAAACCGAGTAGGAGCAAAACTTGTTCCCGAATATTTAAAAAACATAACACCAAAAGAGCAATATGATTTGCTCGAAATGACAAGAATAAGTGGCTTTGTAAATCGCCAAAAAGGTCTTGGAAGACCTACCAAAAAAGAAGGTCGAGAACTCGCAAAATTTACCGATTTCACGTTTATGGATTTTGATGATATCGATGATGACTTTGATGATTACGAAGATGATTGAATAGTTAATAATCTATAATTAACAATACCGATACAACTGTATTGATAAAATAGTACTTATTTTTGCATGAATGAGAACAATACAAAAAACAATTTCCATTTTTAGTGCATTAATTATATTAATATGCTCTATTGCCCAATTTCATCATCACGATGAAACAGGACAAATGTTTGTATTCTGTTGTTCAAGTGATTTATGTCATTCAGTTCATAATCATAAATTGACTCATGATATAGCAAACAACAATATCTGTTCACACGGATGTAACGATGGAAATCATCAAGATGAAAAAAATTGCTCTTTAAAAATAAATATTGCAAAGGTTGAAAATAAGTCATTTTCTCCTATTATTTTCTTTTGTAAAATTTTTGATAACACAATCAAGAATATATCACAAATAGAAAATATTCTATACATACCACAAAACAAATTCTATCTTTTAAAGAGAAGTAAACAAACTCACTCTTTACGTGCTCCACCAATTGTGTGATATCTTTATTTCAATAAATATGATTGGATTTTCAATTCAATCAAAGTTTTTTTATATAAACATCACACAATCAAACATGGAAATAAAAAATATATTATATGCAATTTGCATAGCAACGTTAACCGCTTGCGGTACATCTTCTTCAAAAGATAATCATAATCATTCAAACGAGACAATTGAACACGAACATCATCACCACCATGATGCCGAAAAGCATGAGCATCATCATGAAGGTCACGCACATGAAGAAACTAGTCATGAACATGAACATCACGCTCATGATCATAGTGAACATAATGATGAAATTACTTTTTCGACTCAAAAAGCAAAACATTTCGGACTTGAAACAACTATCGTAAAACGAGGTGTATTCAATAATATCATCAAAGTCAGTGGACAAATTTCACCGGCACAAAGCGACGAATCAGTTATTTCAGCGAAATCAAGCGGTATTATAAAATTAAACGATAATGCAATTGAAGGAAAACAATTAACGACCGGAACATCAATAGGCTATATTACTTCACAAAACATATCAGGTGGCGATGCTAATGAAACAGCACGTATTAATTATGAAGCTGCAAAGCGAGAATTAGATCGCATCACCCCACTTTACAAAGATAAAATTATAACCGAGCGTGAATACAATCAAGCTAAACAATTATATGAACAAGCTAAAGTATCGATGGTAAATAATTCAGGAGCAGGAAGTTCAGCGTCTAGCAACATTTCCGGCACATTAACAAAAATTTTTGTAAAAGACGGCGAATATATTGAAACCGGTTCTCCTATTGCAGTTGTTTCAAAAAACACAAAACTAATTTTGACAGCCGATTTACCTAACAGATATGCTTTTATTATTTCTACAATAAAAACTGCTAATTTTAAACCTGCATATACAGAAACGGTATATGATTTATCAAAATTAAATGGTAAAATCGTCTCTAATAAAAATCTAAGTGTTGTAACACCAGGCTATATCCCTATAAATTTTGAATTTACAAATACGGTTTCCATAATACCTGGTTCTTATGCCGAAATCTACCTTGTAGGCTCTTCTAAAAATGATTGTATAACTCTTCCTCTTAGTGCTATCACCGAAGAAGAAGGTTTATACTTTGTATACGCAAAAATACATGAAGATGCTTACATAAAAAAAGAAGTTAAAACAGGATTAAACAACGGTGATACAACAGAAATCATTTCAGGCATTAATGAAGGAGATGAAATTGTAACAAAAGGTGCCATTTTAGTAAAATTAGCTTCACATGCTGGTGCCGTACCTGGACACAGCCACGAACATTAAATCCAATAATACATATAATTTACCTATGCTAAACAGAATTATAAAATTTTCGTTAGAAAATAGGATTCTTGTATTATTGATTACATGTTTCCTATTAATCGGTGGAACTTTTGTAGCCATCAACTCTGAAGTCGATGTTTTCCCAGACTTAAATGCTCCTACAGTAACCGTAATGACTGAAGCTAATGGTTATGCTCCCGAGGAAGTTGAAAAATCAGTAACTTTCCCGATTGAAACTGTATTAAATGGAGCAACCAATGTACGAAGAGTTCGTTCATCTTCAACAAGTGGATTT
Source organism: uncultured Muribaculaceae bacterium (assembly GCA_964536025.1). Lineage (GTDB taxonomy): Bacteria > Bacteroidota > Bacteroidia > Bacteroidales > Muribaculaceae > RGIG4576. The sequence goes on along the minus strand of CAZHXA010000018.1, from coordinate 33,090 downwards.
TCCATTGTATGGGTTGAGTTTGATTGGGGGACCGATATTTATAAAGCCCGTCAGATTGTTTCAGAGAAATTATCATCACTGGAAAGTAATTTTCCAAATGGTGTAAAAACTCCGGTATTAGGTCCACAGTCATCTATTCTTGGTGAAATGCTTATTATTTCACTTACATCCGACAAGACAAATTTATTGGATTTGAGAACTATCGCCGATCGCACTATCAGACCTCGAATATTAGCAGAAGGAGGTGTCGCTGAAGTTCAAGTAATTGGTGGTGATATTAAAGAATATCAAATACTTTTAGATCCTGCTAAAATGAAGTATTTTGATGTAACTCTCGCCGAAATCAATTCAGCAACACAAGGCATTAACAATAATGTCGGTGGTGGCGTATTATATGAATTCGGAAATGAATATATTATAAAAGGTGATATTAATACCACAAAACTTGAAGATATTGCAAACACTGTAATTCGAAGTAACGAAAACGGTACTATATTGGTAAGCGATGTTGCAACAGTCAAAATAGGTTCAAAATCGCCAAAATTAGGGTTAGCATCAAGAAATGCCGAATCGGCTGTACTTTTAACCATAACAAAACAACCTGACACCGACACAAAAGCTTTAACTGAGGCTATTCTTTCGAGTCTTGATGAACTAAAAAAATCATTACCTCAAGATGTCGTAATATCAACCGACACATTTCGTCAAAGCAATTTCATCGATAATTCAATTTCCAACATTAAAGGTTCTCTTATAGAAGGGGCTTTATTTGTAGTCATCGTATTATTTTTCTTCTTGATGAACGTTAGGACAACCATCATTTCATTGGTAGCACTACCCCTTTCTGTAATTGTAACAATAATAATTCTTCATTTATTTGGCTATACCATTAACACAATGAGTTTAGGAGGTATAGCAATTGCAATTGGTTCATTAGTAGATGACGCTATCGTTGATGTGGAAAACGTTTATAAACGACTTCGTGAAAATAGGACTTTACCCAAAAATGAACAAAAAAAGGTTTTAGATATCATATTCAACGCCTCGGCTGAAGTTCGCATGCCTATTCTCAACTCAACTTTGATAATAATAGTATGCTTCTTACCATTATTCTTTTTAACAGGTCTTGAAGGTCGTTTGCTTATACCTCTTGGTATATCTTTTATAGTTTCTCTAATTGCATCTACGATTGTTGCACTTACTGTAACTCCCGTATTATGCAACTATTTACTAAAAGATAACAACCATAATAATGACAAAGATCCTATAGTAACAGCAAAACTAAAATCGGGCTACAAGTATATACTTGAAAAAAGTTTTAATCATAAAAAAGGAATTTTAAGTATTGTTGCCGGATTATTTATTATTTCTTTGGCTTTATTTTTCACATTAGGTCGCAGTTTCCTTCCTTCATTCAACGAAGGTTCTTTTACTATTAATGTAAGTTTAATGCCTGGTGTATCTCTTGAAGAATCGGACAAGATAGGACGTGAAGCAGAAAAAATTATCCTGAGCATTCCGGAAATTCAATGCGTTTCAAGAAAGACAGGACGTGCTGAACTTGCCGAACACTCTTTTGGCGTAAATGTATCTGAAATAGAAGCTCCTTATGTACTTACAGGGCGTTCAAAAAAAGAACTCATGAAAGATTTACGCGAAAAATTATCCATTATTCCGGGTGCAAACATTGAAATAGGACAACCCATTTCACACCGTATCGACGCAATGCTGTCTGGTTCTAAGGCTCAAATAGCAATTAAGCTATTTGGTCCCGACTTAAATAAATTATATAAAACAGGAAGCGAGATAAAAAATCTTATATCCACAATTCCAGGTATTGTTGATGCCAACATTGAACAACAGGTAGCACGTCCTCAATTGCAAATAAGACCTAAACGAGACTTGCTTGCAAAATATGGTATTACAATCGGAGAATTTTCCGAATTCATTAATATAACAATGGCAGGTGTTGTCGTTTCACAAGTTTATGAAGATGGATTACCTTATGATATTACATTAAGACTTGATGATTTCAACCGTAGTTCAATAGAAAAAATAAAGAACTTAATGATTGACAGTAATGTAGGGAAAATACCATTTTCTTATGTTGCCGAAATTAAGTCAACCGATGGTCCAAACACTATAAGTCGCGAAAATGTAAGTCGTAGAATCTTGATTTCCTGTAATGTCACCGACAGAGATTTAAGAGGTGCCGTTAATGAAATTCAAAATAAGATTAACAACAATATTTCTATACCAGATGGTTATTATTTGGTTTATGGCGGTCAATTTGAGAATGAAGCACAAGCATCTAAAACGCTTTCTATCATGTCTGCCATAGCACTTATCATAATAGTAATGTTGTTATACCAAGAATTTAAAGACATTAAACAATCTTTAATCGTCTTGATAAACATACCATTGGCTTTAATTGGTGGTGTAATGATACTAAAAGTTGGTTCTGATGAATTAAATATCCCTGCAATTATTGGATTTATATCATTATTGGGAATTACAACGCGTAATGGGATGTTGCTTATGTCACGATATAATCATCTAAAAGAAGAAGGTTATAATTTACATGATAGGATATTCATAGGTAGTGTAGATCGCCTACTTCCTATTATAATGACGGCATTAACTACAGCATTAGCTTTAATTCCTATTGCCATAAAGAGTTCCGAGCCGGGGAATGAAATACAAAGTCCTATGGCAATTGTAATTTTAGGAGGATTGATAACATCTACTATTCTTAATGTATTTGTTGTTCCAATCATATACTATTTAACTCATAAAAAAGATGAAACAAATGAATAAGAAGTATTTTTATTTAAGCCTAATAATGCTTCTCTTTACAATTGATAATTCATTTGCAATTACAGTTGACGAAATTCTCAACGAAATTGCAACAAACAATTTATCACTACAAGCATCAAGAGAAGCCAGCAAAAGTATCATATCAAACATTAAATCCACAAATAACCTAACAAATCCTGAATTAGGTTTTGAATATCACAATGGATCTAATGTTGATGGTAATAAATATGGCGTTTCAGTAACTCAAAATATTGATTGGCCCGGATTGTATATATCTCGTTCAAAAGCAAACAAAAACAGAATAAGTTCAGCCGGATATCAATTAATTAATGAACGATTGAATATTTTGCTTGAAGCAAAACTATTGTGTATAGAAATTATCAACCTTAATAAAAAATTAGAGAATCAAACAACTGTATATAATAACATATCTAAATTATACACCGAATATGAAAAAGGGTTTAAACATGGAGAAATTTCTATACTTGATATAAATAAATTAAAAATTGAATTACTCAATGCTAAAAGTGTTACTGCAGAATTAACGTCATTGAGAAATTCTGCAATAAAGCAATTAATAGGGCTAAACGGTAAAAATGAAATAACCGACCTTGAACAATTAAAGCTCTACCCTACTCAAACACTTGAAAATATTGAAACATATTTGGGACAAGTATTAGCATTGGACCCAGAAGTTCAATCAATGGAATATAATAAGGAAGCTGCTAAAAAAGATGTCACTACAGCAAAAATGGGTTGGCTACCCGACTTTTCCATAGGTTACCGATATACCGATGAATTAGGTAGCAAATTTAATGGTTTAGCTGTTGGCATGTCTATTCCTCTTTTTTCAAATAGGAATAAAGTCAAAGAAGCTGAAAAACAATATTCATTCCATGAATATAATCAACAGAGCAATATTGCACAAAAAGAAAGTCAAATAAAAGCGGATTTTGCTCATATTGTAACATTGGAATCACAAATCAATTCTTATAAAAACATATTGGAAGACGGTTCTAATTTACTTATGCTTAAAAAAGCTTTAGATGGAGGGCAAATAACATTACTAAACTATTTGCTTGAATTAAAATATTTCTTAGAAGCACAACAAAATTTGCTTGATTTGGAATTTGAGTATAACACATTAATAACTTCTCTTAATAAATACTACTTATTATAACATAAAAAGGGCAATCTTTAACGGTTGCCCTTTATTTTATTATTTAATTCTATATTGTGGAAGTAATTTAACCGGAAATTCTGAGAACAAAACTTTAACAGCTTGAGCTATTTCCGATAAATTCCGAAATTGACTCTCTCCTGGTTGAAGTATTGTTGATACCGAAGACGAATATAATGCAATATGTTTTTCCATATCCACAAGTTCCATTGTTAAAACGCCCTCTTTATAAATTCCTGTGATAACTTTAGCATTTGCATAATAGCTCTGCCAATACAAATTTCGAGGATACATATAAAATGGATACATTCCATTATAAGCATAATATCCCGGAGGTAATGCAGGTGCAGTCTCAATTTTTTTCTGAACGGTTAACGCAATATTTACAAGTAAATGCGAATCTGCCGATTCAACAAAACCTCTTTCAATCATCTGTTCTCTAATCGCCGCTGCTATGTTATAATATGTAACCATTGTCATACCCGGAGGCAAAGTTCCCTCTGGTGGAGCTACAATACGAAACGTTTTATATGCTGACAAATTGGAATTATTGTAAACAGTACTGTTCACAAGTGAAAAAGGACTGCAAGAACTTGAAAGCAAGCCTAAAATTGATAAAATTGTAATTATAAACTTTTTCATAATACCGAAATTTTATTTTTTAATAAAAACAATCGTACATTTGTATTGGTTTTGCATTTTCACTAAAAATATTAATAAAACGCCAATTGTTTTAACATAATTAATTATGACAAATTCAAATAATCACTTAAATTTGAATTATCATTAATAAGAAACTTTTTAAATGAACGATAATATAAGATTTATAGAAGAATGGGCTATTCAATCGGCTGTTATGATTGCATGGCCTCATGAAAGTTCTGATTGGAATTACATGATTGAAGAAGTTGAAAAATGCTATATTAATGTAGCTAAAACAATTCTTGAATATGAGAATCTCATAATAATAACACAAAAAGAAGATTATGTAAAATCTTTAATCGGTAAAAATCATAAATTCAAAGTTAAATATGTAAATGTGCCTACCAATGACACTTGGTGTCGCGATTTTGGAGGTATAACCGTTGAAAAGAATCATGAGCTTGCTATATGTAACTTTAAATTCAATGCTTGGGGAGGAAAATTTGCTTGGGAACTTGATAACGATGTCACAAAAAAAATGTTTCAAAAAAATATTTTTTCTTGTGAAGAAATAAATCATAACGACTTCATATTAGAAGGTGGTTCCATCGAAACCGATGGCAAAGGAACATTGCTCGTTACTTCACAATGCCTGCTAACCCCCACTCGAAATCCTCAATTAAGCAAACAAGAAATAGAATCCTATTTATACCATTCTTTAGGTGTAAAGAAAATACTTTGGCTTGATTATGGAGCCTTTGCCGGAGATGACACAGATAGTCACATCGACACTTTAGCAAGAATCGCACCAAACAACAGCATAATTTATGCCGGTTGTGATGATATTAACGATTCACACTATGCTGAATTTAAAAAAATGGAAGAACAATTATCAACTTTCACCAATGTTGATAATATTCATTTTAATCTATATCAATTACCTTTCCCTCATGCTGTTTATGATGAAGACAACGTGCGATTACCTGCAACATATGCCAATTATTTGATTATAAATGGTGCGGTTTTAGTTCCTACATACAATCAGCCAGACAATGATAAAAAAGCAATGGATGTAATACAACATGTCTTTCCTAATTACAAAATTATAGGAATTAATTGTAATGCTTTGATAAAACAACATGGTTCTTTGCATTGCATAACAATGCAATTTCCTCAAAACGTATTAAATATATGAGTAAATTATTAAAAGTAGGTATAATACAGCAAGCCAACACTGCTGATATTGATTTAAACAGAGCTAATCTTATTGCAAAAATAAAAAAATTGGCTAACAATGGTGCCGAATTAGTCGTTTTACAAGAATTACATGATTCATTGTATTTTTGTCAAGTTGAATCCACTTGTAATTTTGATTTAGCCTATGATTTAAACGGTTTGCAATGCAAAGAGTATGCCAATATAGCTCAAGAATGTAACATTGTATTGGTTACATCTATGTTTGAAAAACGTGCCGCAGGTTTATATCACAACACATCGATAGTATTTGAAAAAGACGGAACTATTGCAGGAAAATATCGCAAAATGCACATTCCTGACGACCCTGCATATTATGAAAAATTTTACTTCACACCTGGCGATTTAGGATTTGAACCTATACAAACATCATTAGGTAAATTAGGAGTTCTTGTTTGTTGGGACCAATGGTATCCGGAGGCTGCTCGTCTAATGGCTTTAAAAGGTGCTGAAGTATTAATCTACCCTACTGCAATCGGTTGGGAAAGTTCAGACACTGATGAAGAAAAGGCAAGACAACAAAATGCTTGGCAGACCGTTCAACGTGGTCACGCTGTAGCTAATGGTTTACCTGTAATAGCAGTAAATCGTGTAGGACATGAAACAGACCCATCTGGGCAAACAAATGGAATTCTATTCTGGGGACATTCATTTGTTGCAGGACCACAAGGAGAAATAATATATCAAGCACCTGATAATACTGAAGTTGAATCAGTTGTTGAAATTGACTTGGAACGTTCTGAACAAGTTCGCCGTTGGTGGCCATTTTTACGAGATCGTCGCATTGAGAATTACTCTGGAATAACAAAACGTTTTTTAGATTAAAAAAGTCCAAGTGATTACAAGTTAAACGAACTTTCTACTATTATAAAAAATAGGCATATAAAAAAACTCATCAAAGGAATTTTACTTTGATGAGTTTTACTTTGTATTTAAAATAAGAATTTATTTAGCTCCGGACTATAAAGATTTTTTATTTCTTTTGTTCCTTAGCCCAACTATCTTTTAATGAAATTGTGCGATTAAATACCAATTTCTCTGATGTACTATCAGGGTCAATAGTGAAATAACCTGTGCGTTGAAATTGATAATGATCGCCAGATTTACCTGTTTCAGCAAGATAAGGTTCTATTTTTACATTATCTACAACTTGTAGCGATTCCGGATTAAGCAAGTCTCTGAAATCACCTTCTTCTGCTGACGGATTTTCCACTTTAAACAATCTGTCGTAAAGTCGTACTTCAGCGTCCTTGCAGTGACGAGCTGAAACCCAATGAAGTGTACCTTTCACTTTACGCATACTTCCCGGCATACCGCTTCGAGTTTCAGGGTCATACTCGCAATGTATTTCGACAATATTACCCTCATTATCCTTTATACATTCTGTACATTTTACGATATATGCCGCTTTCAAACGCACTTCGTTTCCTGGCGACATACGGAAGTATTTTTTCGGAGGGTTTTCCATAAAGTCAGCACGTTCAATATAAATTTCTCTACAAAATGGCATTTCGTGAGTTCCTGCATTTTCGTCTTCCGGGTTATTCTCAATTGGCAACATTTCAACCTTATCCTCAGGATAATTAGTGACTACCACCTTTACCGGATCTAAAACTGCACTTACTCGGTTGGCTCGTTTGTTCAAGTCTTCGCGAATACTATGTTCCAATAGTGAAATATCATTCAATGCTTCATATTTAGTGTAACCTATTGTGTTTATGAATGCCTTTATTGATTCCGGAGTGTATCCACGACGACGCAAACCACAAATTGTAGGCATGCGAGGATCATCCCAACCCAATACAAGACCTTCTTTTACCAATTGAAGCAATTTACGCTTACTCATTACTGTATAAGTAAGGTTTAATCGGTTAAATTCAATCTGACGAGGACAATAAGTTTCATCTGCAAGTTCCTTTACAAAATATTCGTAAAGTGGACGATGAGGAACGAATTCAAGAGTACAAATAGAGTGAGTTACACCTTCAAAGTAATCACTTTGCCCATGAGCGAAATCATACATTGGATATACTTTCCATGTTGTTCCGGTACGATGGTGAGGCGTTTTGATGATACGATACATTATTGGATCGCGAAAGTGCATATTTGAAGATGCCATATCGATTTTTGCACGCAACACACGAGAACCTTCTTCAAATTCACCTTTGTTCATGCGTTCAAACAAATCAAGATTTTCTTCAACTGTTCTATTTCGATAAGGGCTTTCTGTTCCCGCAACTGTAGGTGTTCCTTTTTGAGTAGCTATTTCTTCTGATGTTTGGTCATCGACATAGGCTTTACCTTCTTTTATAAGACGAATAGCCAAGTCATAAAGTTTTGGGAAATAGTCTGATGCGTAGTATTCTCGATTACCCCAATCAAACCCAAGCCATTTTATGTCTTCTTTGATGGCATCAACATATTCGGTGTCTTCTTTTGTTGGATTTGTATCATCAAAACGAAGATTACATGTGCCACCAAACATTTCGGCTGCTCCAAAGTCCATGCAAATGGCTTTTGCATGACCAATATGTATATAGCCGTTTGGTTCAGGAGGGAAACGTGTATTTAGGCGTCCTCCGTTCTTGCCGGCTGCAAGGTCGTCGGCAATAATTTGTTGCACGAAATTAAGACCTTTCTTTTCCTCTGTTATGTTTTCAATATTTTCTGCCATAAAGCTAATCTTATTATATAATTGACAAAGATAACAATAAAAATCGAAAGATGTAAAAAATCATAAGAGAATAGTGTATGTAGCACACTTTATGTTCGTCTTAAAAAAGTAACCGTAATCCTCAATTTTGAGAATTACGGTTACTTTTAATATTTAGACTAATTGAATATTAGTTTAATGCACCTTCAAGAGCTGCATTTGTTTTCTTACAAGCTGCAACACTAGCATCAAATAGAGCTTTTTCTTCTTCGTTAAGAGCTATTTCTACAACTTTTTCAATACCATTTTTACCAAGGATTACAGGAACACCTACACATACATCATTATGTCCATATTCACCTTCAAGTAAAGCACTACATGGAAGAAGAAGTTTTTCGTTATGAAGAACTGCTTTAACAACTTGAGCTGCGGCTGCACCAGGAGCATACCAAGCACTTGTTCCAAGAAGACCGGTAAGTGTTGCACCACCAACCATAGTATCAGCAGCAATTTTATCAAGAGTTTCCTTTTCTAATAAAGTGCTTACAGGAACACCACGATAAGTTGCAAGACGTTTCATAGGAATCATTGTAGTATCACCATGACCACCTATTACCATACCGTCTACATCATTAACATTAGCACCCAATGCTTGTGTTAAATAGTAACGGAAACGAGCACTATCCAAAGCTCCACCCATACCAATGATACGATTCTTTGGAAGACCGCTTGTTTTATGAATCAAGTAAGTCATTGTATCCATTGGATTACTTACACATACAATAACAGCGTTTGGAGAATGTTCTATAACATTACTTACTACACTTTTTACGATACCTGCATTAACGCCGATAAGTTCTTCACGAGTCATACCAGGTTTACGAGGAATACCTGATGTTATAACAACAACATCAGAACCTGCAGTCTTAGCATAGTCATTGGTAACACCGGTAAGTACTGTATTAACTTTTAGAATATTAGCAGTTTGCATAATATCCATTGCTTTACCTTCAGATACTCCTTCTTTAATATCAAGAAGAACTACTTCATCTGCAATTTGGCTAAGAACCAAAACATTAGCAGCAGTTGCGCCAACATTACCGGCGCCGATTACTGTAACTTTTGACATAATTAATTTATTTAAATGGTTATTTTAATAAATACTTTTTTATAGATACAAAATTAATTCATTATTCAGTATAAAAGAAATTTTTCACAACATTATTTCCTTTTTTTTCAATAAATTTATACTAATATAGCAATTCTCCTTTACCTTTTCGCGTTACTATAGGAGAACCTCCTGTACAATCAATAACAGTTGAAGGTTCTATATCTAAACGCCCCGAATTAATAACAAGAGCTACCCCATCGGCATAATTTTGTGCAATTAATTCAGGCTCACAACCATAATCTTCATCAACAAAATCAACTGAAGATGTCATAATTGGATTTCCCAATTTTTCAACGAGCTTTATAGCAATATTATTATTCGGAATACGCACGCCTACTGTTTTTCTACCCTTAAAAGCTTTGGGAAGTTTAGACAATGCGGGGAATATAAAAGTAAATGCTCCCGGAAGATTTGCTTTCATTAATTTAAATTCATCGTTATTAAAACGTGCATATTGTGCAGCTTGAGAAATATCCTTACAAATTATAGACAAATTAGTCTTTTCACTTTTTTGCCCTTTCAATTTACATATACGTTCTATTGCTTGATTATTTAAAGCATCACATCCAAGAGCATATAACGTATCTGTAGGATAAATTATCACATTCCCTTCTAGTAGTAATTGTACTGCTTCGTCAAGATAACGATCGTTAGGATTTGCAGGATTTGTATTTAAGATTTTCATAATATACAATTAGACAAAATCAGAAATTTCCATTATTTTTGTTTCAATATTTGTTGCACATGCATATTTACAAAGCAATTCAACACTCCATTTCACAGCATCATCCATAGGAAATTCAGGGCCAAATCCATTTATATTCATTTGTAACGTACGAGTATTGATTGTAATTTTAGTGCGTTCTTCGTCACTTGTGGGAGTTGCAACACCCCCAATTGCATCACGATACACTGGAAGCCCAGAAATATTCAGCACTCCGCGTCCTATTCCATGATAATCTTCACCTTCTTTGCCTATGCCCATAGCCAAAGAATTTCCTTCAATTTTATCGCCATCAAGACCGCTTATTGCATACCCCGTTTTCATAGACACCAAATTAATTAAATCAACAAGGGTATCAATTCTATATAAACCTAAGCTTTTGATAACACGGCGACATAAAGCTTCGCTTGCTACACGATAACGATTAGGGTCCTTTCCCAATTTTTTATATAATATTCGAGTTTGTGCAATAGCCGGACGTTTATTTATTTCAAGCAATTCATATCGTTGTTTTATGCTTTCCGCTTCACGTTCTATTTCAGCCCAAAGTTCATCTGACGTCTCACTATTAACAACATTTGCCCTTATAACTCCAATTTTAAGATTCGGGCATATAGCAGTTATGCGTTTATCAATAAATATTTCCGGTAACACAACTTTTTATATTAGTTTAAAACTATATATTAATTTTCATCTGAGATTAATACAGATTATTGCAAATTTAATAAAAAAACACAACCCGACAACAAACGAAGAAAATAATTCATAGATAGTATCTTCTAATCAACAATTTAACTTTATTTTTATTAGATAAAACGTAATTTATGCATATTTCATGTTTTTTTGTTAATTTTGAAACATAAATGAATGAACTATTAGAAAACACCGAATTTATCGGTACAGAAAAACTATCAACCACACACGAATCTTGCAATATATTTGCTGATTTGTTGTTAAAATATAAGGTGAGACATGTTGTTGTATCACCCGGTTCTCGAAATGCCCCTATTATCATTGCTCTTAATAGGTATAAGCAACTAAAAAAATACGTTATTGTAGATGAGCGTAGTGCTGCATTCGTTGCTTTAGGCATTTCTCAAAGCACCCAAGAACCTGTTGTCCTCGTTTGTACTTCAGGAAGTGCCGTTTTAAATTATGCTCCGGCTATAGCTGAAGCATATTATCAACAATTGCCTCTTATCATAGTTTCTGCTGATAGACCTTATGTATGGATAGATCAAAATGACAGTCAGACTATCAATCAATATGGCATTTTAAAGAATATTGTTAAACACAGTTATAATATATTGTCCTATAAGAGCGAAAATACAACTGACTATTGGTATATAAATCGCATACTGAATGAGGCTTTGCAACAGGTTATATCTTTACCAGTAGGTCCGGTTCATATAAATATGCAATTTTGCGAGCCTTTATATGAACGTAAACCCATTGAACAGACATTCTCCAATAAGATAAAATCCTATGTTCCTCAAAATCTTGATAATGACATATACAAAGAATTATCTAATATTATCAATTCTCATAAAAAGGTGCTGATTTTAGCATCAATGCATTATCAACACAAAGAACTGACTTCAATATTAGATAAAATCTCTGGAGGCAACATTGTAGTTTTAAGTGAAATAATTGCCAATAATAACAAGGCTACCAATCTATTGCACAATATAGATAGAATTTTGACACAATTAAATGAAAAACAAAATGAAGACTATTATCCCGATTTACTAATAACATTCGGAGGTGCCCCTGTTTCCCGATTGTTAAAAACATTTTTGCGAACAGCTTCAACGGTTGAGCATTGGCGTATAGGAGTTGATAAAAACATTATTGACACAATGCAAAATTTAACCCATAGAATTGAGATTTCTCCTGCTATTTTTTTTGAAAAAATAGCAGATAAAATTATTTGCAAAGGCGATTATTTCAATAAATGGAAAAATTTGGCATCAATTGCACACAAAAGCCATAATAATTACATTTCACAATCGCAATGGAGTGATTTAAAGGCAATGGATATCATTATGAAGGCTATTCCTGAGAATGGACTAAATTTGCAAATTTCCAATGGCAGTTCAATTCGCTATGCAGATATAATTGGCGTTCCAAGCTCCTTTGAAGGTACCTGTTTCTGTAATCGAGGGGTATCAGGAATTGACGGCTCAACTTCCACAGCATTAGGAGCATCAATTCTATATAATGGTACTACGTTATTAATAACCGGAGATATGAGTTTTAGCTATGATTTGAACGGCTTAACGACACAATATAATAGCAAAAAATTTAAAATAATTGTTTTATCTAATGGTGGAGGTGGAATTTTCAGAATTATTAATGGACCTTCTGAGTTGCCTAAGTTTGAACAATATTTTGAAGTACATAAAAATATTCCAATTGACAAATATGCTTATGCCTTTGGCTTTGATTATTTTCATGCCAACAATGAAGATGAACTTCAAAAAGACATACCTAACTTCCTAAATAGCAATAAGCCAGCCATTTTAGAAGTTAAAACAAATAACGAAATAAGTGCAAAAACATTAAAAGAATATTTTAATCGTAATAAAAACGCTAAATAATATATTATAATATGAGTACAAGAGTTTGGAAACCAATAAAGCAATATGAAGATATTTTGTTTGAACAATATAAAAATATTGCAAAAATAACAATTAATCGTCCCGAGGTATATAATGCATTTCGTCCAACAACCAATTTTGAAATGCTTGATGCTATAAATTATTGCAGAGATCATTCTGATATTCGCACAATAATTCTTACCGGTGCAGGTGATAAAGCATTCTGTTCCGGAGGAGATCAAAATTACAAAACACGAGGAGGATATAACGATTCCGAAGGTGTACCTCGATTAAATGTATTGGATCTCCATAAAGCAATACGTTCTATACCTAAACCGGTAATAGCTATGGTAAATGGTTATTCAATAGGTGGTGGTAATGTACTTCAAACGGTTTGTGACCTTTCCATTGCATCTGAAAATGCACGTTTTGGTCAAACTGGACCAAAAGTAGGAAGTTTTGACGGAGGTTTTGGGTCTTCCTATCTTGCACGTTGCGTAGGGCAAAAAAAAGTTAGAGAAATATGGTATCTATGCCGACAATATACAGCAAAAGAAGCCGAAAAAATGGGAATGATAAATAAAGTCGTACCATTTGAACGTCTTGAAGATGAAGTTGTTGAATGGTGTGAAACTATTGCGATGCGTAGTCCGCTTGCCATAAGAATGATAAAACGATGTTTGAATGCTGAATTAGACGGGCAACGAGGTCTAATGGAACTTGCCGGAGATGCAACAATGATGTATTATACAATGGATGAAGCTCAAGAAGGTAAAAATGCCTTTCTCGAAAAAAGGGACCCAGATTTTGAACAATTTCCTCATTTCCCTGGATAATGAAAGCAGCATATAGTCCATATACATTAAATTTCATAACACCCGGTGGTACATCACGGGGTGTTATGACAACTAAAGACACTTATTTCATCAAAATTTGGGATGAATCTCATCCTGATATATATGGGATAGGTGAATGTGCTCTTTTTAAAGGTCTTTCGGCTGAAGATAATGAGAATTATGAATCAAAGTTACAAGAACTTTGCATAAATATCGAAAAAGGGGAACAAACTGATTTATCTTCCCATTCATCAATATTATTCGGTTTTGAAACAGCTATTTTAGACTTTTCTAATGGAGGTAAACGCATTTGTTATCCTTCTCCTTTTATTGAAGGGAAATATAAAATACCAATAAACGGGCTCGTTTGGATGGGTAAAAAAGATGTTATGATATCAAGAATAGATGATAAAATCAATTCAGGATTTCATACAATCAAATTAAAGATAGGTGCAATCGATTTCAAACAAGAACTTGAAATGATTGAATATATACGTAAAAAGTATTCTGAAAAGGACTTGGAAATAAGAGTTGATGCAAATGGCGGATTTACTACACAAAACGTAATGCAAAGACTAAATGCCTTATCTAAATATCATATTCATTCAATAGAACAGCCTATAAAAGCTGGACAATGGGAAGATATGGCAAAAATTTGCAAAGATTCTCCGATTCATGTAGCTCTTGATGAAGAATTAATAGGCATTACAAATCCTATGCTTATGATGGAATTATTACGTACAATAAACCCTCATTATATAATCTTAAAACCTTCACTCATGGGCGGTTTATCCGGTTCTTTGGAATGGTTGAAAATGGCAGCTCAATTCAAAATAGGAGGTTGGATAACATCCGCTCTTGAATCAAACATAGGATTGAATGCGATAGCACAATGGGTTACAACATTACAGCCCAAGATTCCACAAGGACTTGGTACAGGAATGCTATTTTCTAATAATATAGAATCTCCACTTATACAAAAAGAAGATTATCTTATATACGGTATAAATAAGAAGTGGAATATTCCTGAATTTAATTGGATTACGACTTAAATTTATGCAGATAACAATTAATAACATTTTATGTCATTCAATAAACGACATAAAAAATTGTACAACGACCGATGTTGCTAATTTTATTGAAGAATATTTCAATGAGTTACCTTATGTAATTGCATATACATCTGGTTCTACCGGAGTTCCTAAAGAGATTCATCTTTTTAAAGATGATTTAAAAGCTTCAGCACAGTTGACCAACGACTATTTTGGATTAAATGAAGATTCTACATTTTATTTAAATCTATCTCCTAAATATATTGCAGGCAAAATGATGCTTGTTAGGGCTATCATTGCTAATGCGAATATAATTATAGAAGAATCGTCAAATCAACCTTTATCAAAATATAGTGGAGAAAAAAGAATCAGTTTAGGGGCTTTTGTTCCTTCGCAAATAAAATATCTTATCAACAATCCCGAAAAATTAGTACTATTTGACAACATCATAATCGGTGGAGGCAAAATTCCTAATAAAATTGAACGATGGTTAGCAGAACAAGGTATTAGAGCATTCAGCACTTATGGTATGACTGAAACATGTAGTCATATAGCTCTTGCACCTGTAAGTACAACCACACAACCATATACAGCTCTTGGTAATATCACATTTTCCATTGATAATCGCAATTGCCTTATCATACATGCACCACATTTTCATATAAAAGAAATCGTTACAAATGACATTGTAGAATTGATATCCCCTACTCAATTTGTTTGGTGCGGAAGGTTTGATAATGTAATTAATACAGGGGGTATTAAAGTTTTTCCGGAATTCATTGAACCAATCATTGGTGAATTTATTACAAATGTTAGATTTTTTATTACTTCCCAGCCATCAGAAAAATGGGGAGAAGAACTCATATTAGCATTAGAATATGCAAGTCTTCCAGATGGAGTTAAAAAAAAGGGAAACATTAGACCGGATTTTACCGAAAGGCTTAAAACCAGATTACCATCTCATGCCATTCCAAAGCATTATATTGCTGTAAAAAAATTCAAAGAAACAACAACAGGTAAAATCATACGTGAGCTTTAATAAAAAATGAAAACAAGACAGAGCAATATTGAATTACTTCGCATAATCAGTATGATAATGATTTTATGCGTACATTTTACAGGAGCAACATTTCCACTACCTTCTATTTTAGACATAAAAGATTTATTATCTGTCAACACACTGTCAAAAATGACAATGGAAAGTTTTGCAATCATAGGGGTAAATTGCTTTGTATTAATTTCCGGATATTTCGGAATCAAACAATCATTGAAAGGCATAATTAATTTTATTATATGGTGTTTATTCTATTCGGTAGGTATATACACTCTTGTTGCCATAATACACCCCTCTTCTCATAATATTTCAGCCGTTCTTTCTTCTTTTGGCATTTTTTCGCATACCGATTTATGGTTTATTCCGTCATATTTCGCATTATATCTTATTTCGCCTATAATTAATAACGGAATTAAAAATTTAAAAATTAAAGAATTTAATTTACTGATATTAGCTCTCACATTTTTAAATGTATATCTTGGGTGGTTTTGGCATGGAACAATTAATCCTAACGGATATAATACAATGCAACTTATCTACATTTACATAATCGGTCGTTATCTTAAGTTATTTATATCAACAGATAGCATTAATCGAAAAAAGTATATCTATTATTATATAATTTCTTTTATTCTTATTTTTACAAGCACATTTTTTTGTAAAAGTACAATGGCTTTTGCTTATAATTCGCCGTTTGTAATTTGTGCATCCGTCTCTTTCTTTTTAATATTTACCACATTCACATTTCAAAATAAATTAATAAATTCTATTGCAGCAAGTGCATTTGCTGTTTATCTAATACATAAAATGCCTCCGGTATGGAGTACATTAAGAGATTTTTTATATAATACCACTCAAAACTATAATATTGTTTATTTTCTTATATTTTGGATTTTATATGTTTTAACAATATTCATAATATGTATTCTTGTTGATAAGATTCGCATTAAAATAACAACACCCATTTCAAATCAAATATTGACTTTAATACAAAAAATAATTTAGAATTGTTTTAAATTATAATTCTAAAAAATTGGAGTTATTATGATTCTTACACTATCTTTGCAATATAATATATAAGACATTTTACAGTGATTAGATTATCTGATTTAAAAACAGGCCAATCAGCAACCATAGTCAAAATCTTAGGATATGGTGCTTTTCGCAAAAGAGTTATGGAAATGGGCTTTGTTCGTGGTAAAAATGTTAAAGCTCTACTAAATGCCCCATTACAAGACCCTATAAAATACAGCGTTTTAGGTTATGAAGTATCTTTGCGACATAGTGAAGCAGCACTGATTGAAGTTGTTCCTGACACTGAAAGCAATGAAAAAACTTCAATTCAAATACACAATAATGAGTTACATACTATTAATGACAATGATCCTGTAACTATTGTAAAACGTGAAGAGAAGAACATAAATGTAGCCTTAATTGGTAATCCTAATTGCGGCAAGACTTCTTTATTTAACTTCGTTAGTGGAGCTCACGAACGTGTAGGAAATTATAGCGGCGTTACAGTTGATGCCAAAGAAGGTTATTTTGATTATAAAGGCTATCATATAACTATTGTTGATCTACCCGGAACATATTCGTTATCGGCATATTCTCCAGAAGAATTATATGTAAGAAGATATCTAAAAGATGAAATTCCAGATGTAATTCTTAATATGATTGTAGCTTCTAATTTAGAACGCAATCTATATTTAACAACTGAACTAATAGATATGGATAGAAGTATGGTTGTTGGATTAAATATGTATGATGAACTTAAAAACAGTGGAGCCAAACTTGATTACGAAGCCTTAGGCAAAATGATAGGTGTACCATTTGTACCAACCGTAACAAAAACCGGTGAAGGTATAGATGAATTGCTTGACACGATAATAAAAGTATATGAAGACAAACATGATACAGTTCGACATGTACACGTTCAATTAGGAGCTGAAATAGAATCGGCAATAAAAGAAATAAAAGACAGCATAAAAAACAGTTCTCAACCGGTACAACAATTTTCGCCTCGATATCTTGCTATAAAATTACTCGAAGGAGATAAAGAAGTTGAAAGTATGCTCGAATCTCAACCTGAATTTGTTAATTGGAAAGTAATCAGAGATAAATGGGTAAAACACATTGAAGATGTTGGTCAGGAAGATATTATTTCTGCAATAGCAAGTGAAAAATACGGATTTATTTCAGGAGCATTACATGAAACATATGAACAAGGAGAAGAGCCTCGTAATGTAAAAGGAACAGAAATTATTGACGCAATTGTAACGCACAAATTATTTGGATTTCCTATATTTTTACTTATAATGTGGTTCATGTTTTGGGCTACATTTGAGATTGGAGCATACCCTATGCAATGGATTGAAGCCGGTGTAGCTTGGCTTTCTGATTTAATTGGCAAATTTATGCCCGTTGGTCCATTAAAAGACCTTGTTTTAGATGGAATAATTGGTGGTGTAGGCGGTGTAATAGTATTTTTACCCAACATACTAATACTGTACCTATTCATTTCATTTATGGAAGATTCCGGATATATGTCACGTGCCGCATTTATTATGGATAAAATAATGCACAAACTTGGTATACACGGAAAATCATTTATTCCTTTAGTTATGGGGTTTGGTTGCAATGTACCGGCAATAATGTCTACTCGTATCATCGAAAGCCGAAGCAGTCGCATTATTACAATGTTAATCAATCCATTTATGTCTTGTAGTGCAAGACTACCTATATATATTTTACTTGTAGGTATATTTTTCCCTAACCATCCTTCTTTGATATTAATGTCTTTATATTTATTAGGTATTTTAATTGCTATAATAACCGCAAGGTTATTACGACGTTTTTATTTCAAGAAAGATGAAACACCTTTTGTTATGGAACTCCCCCCCTATCGTGTTCCTACACTAAAAGCAACAATACACCACATGTGGGACAAAGGTGAACAATATTTACGAAAAATGGGGACTGTAATTCTTGTTGCAAGTGTCATTATTTGGATTTTAAGTTATTTCCCTCGTAATATTGAAAAGAGTAATGAACAAATGACACCTCAAGAGCTTGTTGAACAACAACAAAATTCGTTTCTTGCAGATATGGGACATTTCGTAGAACCTGTAATGGCTCCTCTTGGTTTCAACTGGAAAGCATCTGTTGCCATATTATCAGGTGCAAGTGCAAAAGAAATTGTAGTTTCAACTCTTGGTGTTTTATATTCTGCTGATAATGAAGATGAAGAATCTTTATCAGGTAGATTAACTGCAATTAATCCTCAAACAGGGGAACCGGATTTTAATTCTGTTATAGCATTATCATTCATGGTATTTTCTTTACTATATTTTCCTTGTATAGCTACAATAGTTGCTATAATAAAAGAATCAGGAAGTTGGAAATATGGAGCATTTTCTGTAATCTACAACACATTAGTAGCTTGGATTGCATCATTTATCGTTTATCAAGTAGGTATACTCTTTATTTGATGATATATAATTATTAACTTTATAAAAAATATATAATGGCTAAATATTCACGAGCTTTTTGGACTGCTAACACAGCTGAACTTCTTGAACGCATGGCTTATTACGCTGTGTTTATCGTTATAACTCTTTATTTATCCAACACACTTGGCTTTTCCGACATTGAAGCAAGCATTATTTCCGGATTATTTTCCGGAGGTTTGTATTTATTGCCTATGTTTACAGGTGCATTTGCCGATAAAATAGGTTATAGAAAATCGATATTGATAGCATTTTCTTTACTATCTACCGGTTATTTACTACAAGGATTATTACCTATTATGCTTGAAAGTTTGGGACTTGTTCAATATGGTGTAGAAACCGTTTTCACAGGTCTTATTGAAAGTCATGAACGTTATCTCATTATACCGATTTTAATTATTTTAATGATTGGAGGAGCTTTCATTAAATCAATTATTTCGGCATCGGTAGCACGCGAAACAACATCTGAAACGCGAGCTAAAGGATACTCTATTTTTTATATGATGGTCAATATCGGCTCTTTTACAGGAAAAAGTGTAGTTGATCCATTGCGAACTGTTGTAGGGGATTCTGCTTATATTTATATTAATTTTTTCTCTGCAACACTTTGTGTTATAGCTTTTATCGCAGTAGTTCTATTTTATCACTCATCACACCGTAGTGGAGAAGGGAAAAGTATTAAAGATGTGTTTTTGGGATTTGCAAAAGTATTTTCAAATGGTAGATTATTGATTTTAATATTAATAGTAACCGGATTTTGGATTGTTCAACAACAATTATATGCAACAATGCCTAAATATGTCATACGCTTAGCTGGAGAAACGGCTCGTCCAGGTTGGATTGCAAATGTTAATCCATTTATTGTTGTGGTATGTGTAAACTTTGTAACACAAATTATGGCAAAACGTAAAGCTTTAACATCAATAATTGTAGGCATGTTTTTAATACCACTTTCAGCATTAGTCATGGCTATGGGAAACCTATTTCACAATGATATTTTAGGTTTACATCCTATAACATTTATGATGATTTCCGGAATTGTAATTCAAGCTTTGGCAGAATGTTTTATTTCTCCACGATATTTAGAATACTTCTCTCTTCAAGCTCCAAAAGGAGAAGAGGGACTATATTTAGGTTTCAGTCATTTACATTCATTTTTATCTTCTATATTAGGTTTTGGATTATCTGGAATTTTGTTGTCAAAATATTGTCCCGATCCAAAATTGTTTCCAAGTATAACAGAATGGGAAATCGCAACAGTTAATGCACACTATATTTGGTATTGGTTTGCAGCAATAGGTATGATTTCAGCATTTGCTCTTATAATATATTCTAAATTTAATAAAACAAAGCACATTAATACGAATTAATAATAGTTTATAACTTTAATACTAAAATTTAACATGGAATTTAACGCAGAAAACATTCTTTTATTAGGTGCAATATTAGTATTTTGCAGCGTATTGATAAGTAAAACCGGGCATAGATTCGGAATACCATCGTTGCTGTTATTTTTAATTGTCGGTATGCTTTTTGGAAGCGATGGATTAGGACTGCAATTCGGAAATGCCGGTCAAGCTCAATTCATTGGTATGATGGCACTTAGTATAATATTGTTTTCAGGTGGAGTTGATACAAAAATTAAAGAAATACGACCAGTTTTAACTCCGGGTATTATGTTATCCACAGTTGGAGTGTTACTCACAACAATACTTACCGGATTATTTATTTTTTACATATCACAGTGGACCGGATTAGACATACACATGTCAATCGTTGTTTCTTTACTTTTGGCTGCAACAATGTCTTCAACTGATTCTGCATCTGTGTTCAGCATACTTCGCTCTCAACAAATGAATCTAAAGTATAATTTACGCCCGATGCTGGAACTTGAGAGCGGAAGTAATGACCCTATGGCTTATATGCTTACTATTGTTTTGATTCAACTTGTAGGTACCGATGAAACAAGTGTGGCTGAAATTGCAACAAATTTTGCTTTTCAGTTTATATTTGGCGGACTTGCCGGATTTGGAATAGGGAAACTCATGGTATGGATAAACAATAAGATTAATCTCTCTAATACATCGCTATACCCTATTTTAATTTTAAGTTTGGTATTCTTTACTTTTACTGTTACTGATCTTTTAAAGGGAAATGGATATCTTGCAGTTTATATTGCAGGAATTGTACTCGGTAATGCCAAAATTATAAATAGAAAAGAAACGCAAACTTTTTTTGACGGCCTTACTTGGTTGGTTCAAATTGTTATGTTCTTAGCTTTAGGTTTATTGGTTAATCCACATGAATTATTATCAATAGCTCCAGCTGCACTATTAATAGGTCTATTTATGATGCTTGTTGCTCGCCCTATAAGTGTCGTTTTATGCTTACTGCCATTTAACAATTTACCCAAACGTGCATGGACATTTGTTTCTTGGGTTGGTTTACGTGGAGCAGTACCTATAATTTTTGCAACTTATCCTGTTGTGGAAAATGTAGAAGGAGCTGACCAAATATTCAATATAGTCTTCTTTATTACATTATTATCTTTAGTTTTACAAGGCTCCACAATTTCAGCTTTGGCACGTAAACTAAATCTTGATTTACCTATTGAAAAAACCGGTAATGATTTTGGTGTAGAACTTCCAGAAGAAATTAATTCCACACTTAAAGATGTAACAGTTACCGAAAACATGTTGGTTGCTGGAGATAGGCTTGCGGATATGCGTTTACCAAAAGGAACTCTTGTTATGATAATAAAACGTGGTAATGAATTTATTGTTCCTAATGGAACTGTAAACCTTCAACTTGGAGACAAATTGTTACTTATCTCTGAAAATAAGATATAATAATACATAAATTAATCCGATTACAGAAATTTAAATGCTTCTGTAATCGGATTTTAGTTTATAATCATTAAATCTCTTATTATATAATCTGAAAGCAATACACCTTTTTCGGTAAGCAAAATTGTGTCTTGTTTCCTTACTAAATCACCACTGTTTATAAATTTATGGCTGTATTTAACCAAAAGTTCACAAATATCATTTCCGAACATTAACTTTACTTGATTAATATTGATTCCCCACATTGTACGAAGGTTAATCATAACAAATTCGTTATATTTTTCAAGAATAGTTTCAGATTCTTTCTCATATGCAATACCTGTTTTGATTTTTTTCATATAATCACCGATAGATGAGGGATTATATCGCCTTACATATCCATCATAACTATGAGCTGATGCTCCAAGCCCAAGATAAGGCGTAAGATTCCAATAATTTGTATTGTGCTTGGAATAGTTGTCATCTTTTGCGAAATTTGAAATTTCGTAATGTTTATATCCACTTTTTTTTAATGTTGAAACCAAAATTTCATACATTTGTACACACACATTTTCTTCACATTCTATTATATCTCCTTTTTCTCTCATTTTATATAATAAAGTTCCTTCCTCATAACTCAAATTATAGCATGATATATGAGGAACATCCAGAGATAGAGCTTCGTTTATTGAAAATTTCCAAGAATCAATATTTTGTAATGGCAAACCATAAATAAGATCAATACTGATATTATTAAATCCCGCTTTCTTAATCAAATATACAGCCTCTCGTGCTTGTGCTGAATTATGTCGACGGTTTATTGCTCTTAGTTCATTGTCTATAAAACTCTGCACACCCATACTCACCCTATTTATTCCCAATGAATAACAACGCTTCATATAATCTAATGTAACATCATCCGGATTTACTTCTATTGTAAATTCCTGAATTTTATCAAAAGCAACAACTGCTTTCATGTAATTTATCACTCGAGAAAGTTGATGAATTGAAAGCTGTGATGGAGTTCCTCCTCCTATATAAATTGTGGTTACATTATCTTTGTCAATTTCATGAATTCTTTTTGTAAATTCATCACACAATGCATCTATATATTTATCTATCAAAGCATTGTCGGTAGTAGAATAAAAATCACAATATATGCAACGTTTTTTACAAAAAGGTATATGTATATAAATTCCTGCCATAGATTACAAAAATAATATAAACTTAATAGTACAGCAAACAAAAGTGTGATAAATAAGCATGTTTTTTAACATATTGCTAAATTGTTGTTTAATCAAGAAAAATTTATAATTTGCAACCGCTTATTTAAATTAACTTATTACAGAAATTTTAAAAATCGTAATAACATGAAAGTTTATCAAACTAACGAAATTAAAAACATCTCTTTGCTTGGTAGCAAAGGTTCTGGTAAAACCACACTTGCTGAAGCTATGCTTTACGAGTGTGGAGTTATAAAACGTAGAGGAACTGTAGAGGCTAAAACTACTACTTGTGACTACTTCCCTGTTGAAAAAGAATACGGATATTCAGTCTTTTCAACTGTTTTATATGCCGAATTTCTTAATAAGAAACTTAATGTTATAGATTGTCCGGGAAGTGACGACTTCGTTGGCAATGCTATCACTGCACTAAATGTAACAGATACCGGTGTTATCTTAATTGATGGACAATATGGCGTTGAAGTGGGTACTCAAAACATTTTTCGCACTTGTGAACAATTAAAGAAACCTATCATTTTTGCAATAAATCAATTAGACGGAGAAAAAGCCGATTTCGATAATTCTTTGACACAATTAAAGGAACTCTATGGTAATAAAGTAGTGCCTATTCAATTCCCCATCAATTGTGGACCGGCTTTCAATTCCATGATTGATGTACTTTTGATGAAACAATATACTTGGGGACCTGATGGTGGTGTTCCTACTATAACAGACATTCCGGCTGAATACAAAGAAAAAGCTCTTGAAATGCACCAACAACTTGTTGAAGCAGCAGCAGAAAATGACGAAGGGCTAATGGATAAATTCTTTGAACAAGGAGCCTTAAGTGAGGATGAATTACGTATGGGTATAAGAAAAGGACTTGTTGATAGAAGTATATTCCCTGTATTTTGCGTAAGTGCCCTTAAAGATATGGGAGTAAGACGTATGATGGAATTTTTAGGAAATGTAGTTCCTTTCGTCAATGATATGCCGGCTCCAATTAATACTGATTTAGAAGAAGTTCCGGTTGATTCTAATGGACCATTAAGCCTATTTGTATTTAAAACAACTGTAGAACCACACATAGGAGAAGTAACTTATTTTAAAGTTATGTCGGGAACTCTTAAAGCCGGAGCTGATGTAACAAATATAAATAGAGACAGCAAGGAAAGACTTGCTCAAATTTATTGCGTATGCGGACAAGTAAAAACAGCTGTTGATGAGCTAAAAGCCGGTGATATCGGTGCTACCGTAAAAATGAAAGATGTTCGTACAGGATGCACTTTAAATGGAGCTGGATGCGAATATAAATTTGATTTCATTAAATATCCGGCTCCAAAATACCAACGTGCTATAAAACCGGCAAACGAAGCTGATGCAGAAAAATTGAGTGCCATACTCACTCGTATGCATGAAGAAGATCCTACTTGGATTATTGAACAATCAAAAGAATTAAAACAAACAATAGTATCAGGGCAAGGTGAATTCCACCTAAGAACATTGAAATGGCGTATAGAAAATAATGAAAAATTATCAATAAACTATATAGAGCCTAAAATTCCATATCGCGAAACTATCACTAAGGCTGCAAGAGCAGACTATCGCCATAAGAAACAATCCGGAGGAGCCGGTCAATTTGGAGAAGTTCATTTAATCATTGAACCTTACGAAGAAGGCATGGCAAAACCAGACACCTACAAATTTGGTGGACAAGAATTTAAAATGAATGTCAAGGACACTCAAGAAATTCCTTTGGAATGGGGAGGGAAATTAGTCGTTTGCAACTGTATTGTAGGTGGTGCTATTGACGCTCGATTCATCCCTGCCATTGTAAAAGGATTGATGGATAGAATGGAACAAGGTCCATTAACAGGATCTTATGCTCGTGACGTTCGAGTTTGTATCTACGACGGTAAGATGCACCCAGTTGACTCAAATGAAATTTCATTCCGTCTTGCTGGACGTAATGCGTTCAGCGAAGCATTTAAAAATGCCAACCCTAAAATTTTGGAACCTGTTTATGATGTTGAAGTGCTTGTCCCAAGTGACAAAATGGGAGATGTAATGAGTGATTTACAAGGACGTCGAGCTTTAATTATGGGAATGGAGAGTGATAAAGGACTTGAAAAAATTTCAGCTAAAGTACCTCTAAAAGAAATGGCAAGTTACTCTACTGCACTTAGCTCTATTACCGGAGGTCGCTCTTCTTTCACAATGAAATTTGCATCATACGAACTTGTACCAGGAGATGTACAAGATAAGTTGTTGAAAGCATACGAATCAGAAAATAGCGATGACTAAAATCTAATATATCTATTAATATTTATAGGGGACCGACATTAAATCTAAATGTTTGTCCCCTATTTTATGTCATAAATGATTACATTTATGGCAAAAAAGCGAAAATTGGCTTTCAAATATTAAAATTCAACTCCAAAACTTTGTTTTTTTACATTTGTATGTTAATTTTGCACCACATTATTAACATCATTATCAAAATGAGATGCATGTAAAGGAACATTTTTTTTGATAAATTGTTAATCTTAAAAATAATGTATTAAAAAGAAGTGAATTTTTGAATTATGAAAAAATCAACGATATGGATATTAACCCTTGTTATGGCTTTTTCGTTCTTAGGACTTCTTTATGTACAAATTATGTACATGGAGAATATTATCAAAATGCGTAACGAACAATTTTCAGAAATTGTTAAAAGAAGTCTTTATGGAGTATCCACTTCGTTAGAACAAGATGAAACAAAATTTTTCCTCGAACAAGACGTTAATGAAGTAGAGAGTTCTCTATATGGTAATATTGCCGCATCAAAAAAAGAATTGGAATATTCTATCCCTTCACAAGATGGAACTTCTAATTTCAAAATTAAAGGAGATTGGGAAACTATAAAAATAGAGCCCAAAAACGATTCTAATTTAGGAGGAATAAACGAACGATATAAAAGTTTGCAAGAAACACTAAAAGGGCAATATTTATACCAAAAAGGTCTATTAAATGAGGTTATTCTTAATATATTAAGCAAGTCAAGTAATAGACCTATTATAGAGCGAGCAGATTCTTCAATCGTAAACAGTTATCTTAAAGGAGAATTAAGTAATAACGGGATTAATCTAAGTTATGAATATGCTGTTGTAGATCGTAAAGGAAATGACATCTATAAATCTGATAAATATTCTGAAGAAGCAGAAAAGTCAAGCATTTACACACAAGTTTTGTTTCCTAATGATCCTGTAAACAAAATGACTTATTTAAAAATCGTTTTCCCAAAGAAAAATGATTACATATTTTCTTCAATAAGTTTCATGATTCCGTCATTTGCCTTTACTTTCATTTTATTGGTTGTATTTGTATTTACAATTATTATAGCTTTTAGACAAAAGAAATTGTCGGAAATGAAGAACGATTTCATCAATAATATGACACATGAGTTTAAAACCCCTATTTCAACTATATCGCTTGCAGCTCAAATGTTAAACGATGATTCTGTTAGAAAGAGTCCAACAATGCTTCAACATATATCAGGGGTTATTAATGATGAAACAAAAAGATTGAGATTCCAAGTTGAAAAAGTTCTTCAAATGTCATTACTTGATCGACAAAACGCTACATTGAAGTTACAAGAAGTTGACGTAAATTTGGTCGTTTCCAACGTTGTACACACTCATAAATTAAAAGTCGAAAAATACGGAGGTACAATAACGACTCATTTAGATGCAGAAGATTCCATCGTAAATGTTGATGAAATGCATTTTACCAATGTTATATTTAATTTATTGGATAATGCACTAAAATATAGACGAGAGGACGTGCCACCAGAATTGTCTATTTCAACACGAAATATTGGTGATGAAAAGATAGAAATTGCTATATCTGATAATGGCATAGGCATAAAAAAAGACGATTTAAAGAAAATATTTGAAAAATTCTATCGCGTTTCAACCGGAAATAGACATGATGTTAAAGGTTTTGGACTCGGCTTAGCATATGTCCATAAACTAATAACTCAATTTAAAGGAAATATAAACGTTGAAAGCGAATTAAATATAGGCTCGAAATTTATAATAACATTACCACTAATAAAATAAAAGATTATGGAAGAAAAATTGCGTATTCTATTATGCGAAGATGATGAAAATCTTGGCATGCTTTTAAGAGAATATCTTCAAGCTAAAGGCTTCAATGCCGATTTATATGCTGATGGAGAAAGTGGCTATAAAGCATTTTTAAAAGGCAAATACGATTTATGTGTTCTTGATGTAATGATGCCTAAAAAAGACGGATTTGCATTAGCTCAAGAAATTCGCACTGTAAATGGAGAAGTTCCTATTATATTTTTGACAGCAAAATCATTAAAAGAAGATATCTTGGAAGGTTTCAAAATAGGAGCCGATGATTATATTACAAAACCATTTAGTATGGAAGAATTGGTTTTCCGTATTGAGGCCATTCTACGCCGTGTAAAAGGTAAAAAAGGCAAAGAAATTACAATGTATAAAATAGGTAAGTTTACTTTCGACACACAAAAGCAAGTGCTTATGGTTGACGATAAAGTTACTAAACTTACTACAAAAGAATCAGAACTTTTAAGTTTATTGTGTGCTCATGTAAATGAAATTCTTGAACGCAACTTTGCATTAAAAACCATTTGGATAGATGATAATTATTTCAATGCACGAAGCATGGACGTATATATCACAAAATTGCGTAAGCATTTGAAAGACGATCCTTCAATTGAAATCATTAATATTCATGGTAAAGGATACAAATTAATATCTCCCGAAGTTGAAGCTAAAGCAAAATAAAACACATTAAATTTAAGGCACATCACGTTAATTGATGTGCCTTTTTTTAAAAGCCTTTTGAGTATGATGTTTTTTCATTATTTTTGTCTTATAATATGAATACTCTAAAGGTTATTTTTTTATGAAGCGACTAATCTATGAAATATATAAGTGGCTTGTAGCCTACCCTATTATTGTAATCATTACAATAATAATAACAATTTGTACCGGTTTAGGTAGCATACTTTTTGATAATAAGTGGTGGGGGTATTATCCTGCTCATTTTTGGGGAATTTGTTGGTGTAAATTACTTTTCGTAAAAGTTCATGTTACCGGTAAAGAATATATTGACAAAAATACATCTTATGTTTTTGTAGCCAATCACCAAGGAGCATACGATATTTTTACCATTTATGGCTATTTAGGACATAATTTCAAGTGGATGATGAAAAAAAGTATTGAAAAAATTCCACTTGTTGGTTTTGCTTGTAAAATGTCTAAACAAATACTTGTTGACCGTTCTTCTCCTATGGCAATGGCAAGATCCATTGTTGATGCAAAAAAAATATTGCAAAACGGTATGTCTTTAGTGATTTTTCCTGAAGGCACTCGAACATACAATGGAAAAATGAAAGCATTTAAACGAGGGGCATTTAAACTTGCAATGGACTTTAAGTTACCTATTATACCATTAACAATAGACGGCTCTTACAAAATATTACCTCGCACTTCCATTTTTAATATCAAATATGGAACAATTAAGCTTACAATTCACAAACCGATTTATTCGTCAAATAAAGGTGAAGATATTGAAAGCGTAATGTTTAAAACATACGAAGCAATACAAAGTGCATTGCCTGAAAATTTACGTACACCCTTAAAAAACTAATACAATTTTCTTATAACTTTCATCACATTGAGCATAATTTTCTATTTAACAGATTAGAAACAAATATTTTTCATAAAACATAAGATTTAAAAGCAAAATGAGTGTTGAACATATATTCAACACTCATTTTTTAATTATTTTCTATAATCCTTACGCAGAACTATTAAAAAACTCATTACTTTTCTTCAGGAGCTATACCCCATTGTTGTTGAGCTAAGCGACGATAGTTATTATAACGCCATTTTGCATTTTCCTTAGCAGCATTGAACAATTCTTCAGCTTCGGCAGGATATTGTTTCATTACTGACGCATAACGCACTTCACCCTTCAAGAATGGCAAGAAGTTATCCCAATTTGGCTCTTTACTATCAAGAGTAAATGGGTTCTTTCCTTCTTTTTCCAATTCAGGATTATAACGCCACAAGTGCCAGTATCCACATTCAACAGCTTTAGCTTCTTCTGCTTGAGCCTTACCCATACCACTCTTCAAGCCATGATTGATACATGGAGCATAAGCGATAATGATTGAAGGTCCATCATAAGCTTCAGCTTCACGGATTGCTTTCAATGTTTGTGCATTATCAGCACCCATAGCAACTTGTGCAGCATATACATAACCATAAGTAGAAGCAATCAAGCCCAAATCTTTCTTACGAACACGCTTACCTGAAGCAGCAAATTTAGCTATTGCTCCAAGTGGAGTTGCTTTTGATGCTTGACCTCCGGTGTTAGAATAAACTTCAGTATCGATAACAAGAATATTAACATTCTTACCAGAAGCCAATACATGGTCAAGACCACCGAAACCTATATCATAAGAAGCACCGTCACCACCAATAATCCATTGAGAACGTTTAACAAGATAACTGCTCAATTCCTTAATTTGCTTACAAAGAGGATTTTCGCAATTTTCTATAACTGCCTTAATTTGATCAGCAAGTTCACGGCTCTTAGCACCATCTTCTTTATTTTCAAGCCATGCTTGGTATAGAGCTTTTGCTTCTTCTCCACAAGAATCACATTTAGCAGCTTCTTCCACAAGAACTGTCAAGCGAGCACGCATTTTGTCATAAGCAAGAGTCATACCAAGACCAAATTCACAGAAATCTTCAAACAATGAATTTGCCCAAGCCGGACCCTGTCCCTTATCATTAGTTGTATAAGGAGTAGAAGGAACTGATGCTGAATAAATAGAGCTACATCCTGTAGCATTAGCTACAATTTGACGATCTCCGAACAATTGGCTGATAAGTTTAACATATGGAGTTTCACCACAACCTGAACAAGCTCCGGAGAACTCAAACAAAGGAGTTGCAAATTGAGAATTCTTGACATTAGCTTTAATATCAACAAGAGATTGCTTGCTCTTTACATTGTTATAGCAGTAATCCCACTTTTCTTGTTCTGAAAGTTCGGCATCAAGAGGTTTCATTTCAAGAGCCTTTTCTCCCTTCTTACCAGGACATACATCCACACAGTTTCCACAACCCAAGCAATCAAGAACATCTACAGTTTGAACGAATTGCAAACCTTCAAATCCTTTACCTATTGCTTTTAATGAAGTTTCTGCAGTATAAGGAGATGCAACAAGTTCATCAGCATTCAAAAGGAACGGACGAATAGCTGCGTGAGGACACACATAAGCACATTTGTTACATTGGATACAAGTTTCAGGATTCCATTTTGGAACAAATGCAGACACACCACGTCTTTCATATTTTGAAGTTCCGTTTTCCCATGTACCATCAGCATTATCTTTGAATGCAGATACAGGAAGAAGGTCACCATCTTGACCATTAATAGGTCTTACGATATTGTTGATAAATGCAGGTGCATTATCCACAGCTTTATCTTCAATAGTCAAGTTTGACCAAGCCGGGTCTACAACCAACTGAGTATATTCACTACCACGATCTACCGCTTGATAGTTTTTGTTTACTACATCCTCTCCTTTCTTACCATAAGATTTCACAATAAATTTCTTCATTTGTTCGACCGCAAGATCAACAGGTATTACTTCTGTAATACGGAAGAATGCAGATTGAAGAATTGTGTTTGTACGATTACCAAGACCTATTTCTTGAGCAATCTTTGTTGCATTGATATAGTAAACAGTGATGTTGTTGTCAGCAAAATATTTCTTAACCTTATTAGGCAAGTTCTTTGCAAGTTCTTCACCTTCCCAAATTGTATTAAGAAGGAATGTTCCATTCTTTTGTAAACCGCGAGTTACGTCATACATATTCAAATATGCTTGAACGTGACAAGCTACAAAGTTTGGAGTTGTTACAAGATATGTAGAACGTATCGGTTCATCGCCAAAACGCAAGTGAGAACAAGTAAAACCACCCGATTTCTTTGAATCATAAGCAAAATAAGCTTGGCAATACTTATTTGTATTATCACCGATAATCTTCACAGAGTTTTTGTTTGCACCAACAGTACCATCAGCACCAAGACCAAAGAATTTAGCTTGGTACATACCGGTACCACCTACTGCTATTTCTTCTTTTAATGGTAGAGAAAGGAATGTAACGTCGTCTTGGATACCTATTGTAAAGTTGTTCTTAGGCATTGGCAACGCCAAATTTTCATATACTGAAAGGATTTGAGCAGGAGTTGTATCTTTAGAGCCCAAACCGTAACGACCACCTACAATAACAGGAGCATTTTCAACACCATAGAAGCAGTCTTTTACATCAAGATATAACGGTTCTCCATTTGCTCCAGGTTCTTTTGTGCGGTCAAGAACTGCAATACGCTTTGCAGTAGCAGGAACAGCCGCAAGGAAATGTTTAGCTGAGAACGGACGATACAAGTGAACAGCAACAAGACCCACTTTTTCACCTTGAGCAGTCAAGTGGTCGATTGTTTCACGTATAGCTTCAGTTACCGAACCCATTGCAATGATTACACGGTCAGCATCAGCAGCACCATAGTAATCAAACAAACCATATTTACGACCTGTAATTTCACTCACTTTGTTCATGTAATCTTCTACGATAGCAGGAACTGAGTCATAGTAGTTGTTGCAAGCTTCACGATGTTGGAAGAAAACGTCACCGTTTTCAGCAGTACCACGAGTAACAGGAGCATCGGGGTTCAATGCACGTTGACGGAATTCAGCTAAAGCCTCTTGATCTACAAGCGGAGCCAAATCTTCGTTTTCAAGAGCTTCAATTTTTTGTATTTCGTGAGATGTACGGAATCCGTCAAAGAAGTTGACGAATGGTACACGAGACTTGATAGTAGAAAGGTGTGCTACTCCGGCAAGGTCCATCACCTCTTGAACAGAGCCTTCGCATAACATTGCAAAACCTGTTTGACGAGTTGACATTACGTCTTGATGGTCACCAAATATACACAATGCATGTGATGCGAGAGTTCTTGCTGATACGTGGAATACGCACGGCAAAAATTCCCCTGCAATCTTATACATGTTAGGAATCATAAGTAATAAACCTTGTGAAGCAGTATAAGTTGTAGTTAATGCACCTGCTTGAAGTGAACCGTGAACAGCACCAGCAGCTCCTCCTTCCGATTGCATTTCTTGTACCATTACTGTTTCGCCAAAGATGTTTTTACGACCTGCAGCGGCCCATTCATCAACGTATTCAGCCATTGTTGATGACGGTGTGATAGGATAAATTGCAGCAACTTCAGTAAACATGTAGCTTATATGAGCTGCAGCTTGATTACCATCACAAGTCAAGAATTTCTTTTCTCTACTCATAAATTGTTATCTTTAAAATAAAATTTTATTCATTTTTTAATAATTCTGCAAAGTTACAATTTTTCGTTTTTTTCTACAACATTATAATGTTATTTTTCCTTTCAGCAAAGCCTACAAAGCACTATATTACAA
>CAZHXA010000017.1:0-45505 GCA_964536025.1 uncultured Muribaculaceae bacterium | reverse complement strand
CCTTAATACTCATAGATAAGTAATACTTATATAAACATTACTATACCGAAAATTACTATTATTTGCAAAGGTGAACCGGTATATATCTCACCTTATTCATTGTTATTATTTCTTTTTATCGTTCAACTTGACCTCCTACAATATCAAGTAACTCGTTGGTTATACCTTGTTGTCTCAATTTATTGTATTCCAATTGCAATGTTTCAAGCAATGTCTTTGCATTATCACTGGCACTTTGCATAGCCATTACACGAGCTGCTTGTTCGGAAGCATTATTCTCGGTAAATTGTGCTTGTACCATAGCAAGAATGTACAAAGGTAATACGCTATTGAAGATTGTGTTGCCATCAGGTTCAAACAAGCACGGAGCATTCTTATTTACACTTGAACTGCTTTCGGCAGCCAATGCTTCATAAGACACCGGCAAAAGTTGTTCTTTCACCAATCGTTGACGACTAACAGATTGATAGTGCATATACACAACTTCAATCAAGTCATACTCATTATTTAAGTATGCAGTCTTCAACAATTCAGTAAAATCTGCAACTTCGGCTTGTGTGCTGCGAGTATGTAGTTCTTTTACAAGTCTCACAGTTACACCACTGTCAACAATACGCAAGGTTGCTTTAGCAATCTTCTTCCCAATAGGAAGTAACGTAATGTTTACATTTTTGCCATATTGATTACGGGCTTCTTCAATATATTCCAACAGTCCTTTAAATATATTGTTATTATATGCACCACATAATCCATCATCTGAACCATATACCAAGTACGCGATATTTTTCACATCACGTGCTTCGATGAGCGGTGATGTGTATTCACCATCGGCAGCCAACAAGTGCCCGATTACCGTTTGCACTTGGCTACGAAATGGCACCAAACGCTTCAACGCTTGCTCATACTTATGCATTTTAGCCGAAGAAATCATCTTCATGGCACCCGTAATTTTTCCGGTAGATGCCACAGAGCCGATTCTTCCTTTTAACTCGCGTAACGTTGCCATAGTATTCTATCAATCCTTATAGTTACTTGCTACTTGCTTAGCCACTTCAGCCAACTTTGAAGTAATATCATCATTTATGACACCACTCTTAATTACATCAAGAACTTCAGTCTGATATTTTGCTTTCAAAGTTTGGATAAACAATTTCTCAAATTCAGCCACTTTTCCCAATGGTACATCTCCCATTAAGCCTTGAGTACCACAATAAATTGCAGCAATTTGTTCTTCTACGGGAACCGGAGAATATTGTGGTTGTATCAACAAGCGTTCGTTTTTACGACCTTTATCAATAGTCATAGCTGTAACAGGGTCTATATCACCACCAAACTTGGTAAATGATTCCAATTCACGGAATTGAGCTTGAGAAATCTTCAACGTACCTGCCACTTTTTTCATTGACTTGATTTGAGCGTTACCACCCACACGTGACACAGATATACCCACATTTACTGCCGGGCGTACACCATTATTGAACAGACTTGACTCAAGATATATCTGACCATCAGTAATAGAAATTACATTGGTAGGAATATAAGCCGATACGTCACCAGCTTGAGTTTCAATAATAGGCAATGCTGTTAAAGAACCTCCACCTTTTACCAAAGGTTTCATTTCTTCCGGAAGGTCATTCATTGATTCAGCAACCTTTTGATTGTCGATAATCTTGGCAGCTCTTTCAAGCAAACGTGAATGAAGATAGAAAATATCACCCGGATAAGCTTCACGACCTGAAGGACGTTTCAATATCAAGCACAATTCTCGATATGCAACAGCCTGCTTAGACAAGTCATCATATACAATAAGAGCATCTCTACCTGAGTCGCGAAAATATTCCCCAATTGCAGCACCGGCAAACGGAGCATAATAACGCATTGAAGCCGAATCGGAAGCCGTTGCAGCAACAACAACTGTATAATCTAAAGCTCCATGCTCTTTTAATTCATTCACAATTTGTGCAACAGTTGATGCTTTTTGACCAATTGCAACATAGATACAATATACAGGTTTTCCCGATTCATATCCACTTTTTTGGTTTATAATCGTATCAATAGCAATGGCTGTTTTACCTATTTGACGGTCACCGATAATAAGTTCACGTTGACCGCGACCTATAGGAATCATTGAATCGATTGCCTTAATACCGGTTTGCAGAGGTTGATTTACAGGCTGACGGAAAATAACTCCCGGAGCTTTACGGTCAAGAGGCATACGCACCATTTTACCCTCAATAGGGCCTTTTCCGTCAAGAGGCTCACCCAAAATGTTGATTACACGTCCCAACAAGCCTTCTCCTACTTCAATTGAAGCAATTTTACCAGTGCGACGCACACTCATGTTTTCAGTTACCTCATTCACTTTATCAAGAAGAATAACACCCACGTTACTTTCTTCAAGGTTCATCGCAACACCGGTCACTCCATTCTCAAATTCGACAAGCTCATTGGCTTTGACATTTTCAAGACCATAGACATGCGCCACGCCGTCACCCACACTTAACACGGTGCCAACTTCATCAAAAGAGACTTTAGCATTGACTGCACTGAGTTCTTTTTTTAATATTTCTGATACCTCACTTGGATTTATCATCTCTTTAAGAGTTTTAAACGCAATTTCTTTAATTCATTTTTAATAGAAGCATCAAGAACCATAGAATCTACTTTCACAGTAAATCCTCCTATCAAATCAGGATTCACTGTTACTGTTTTTTCTACAATTTTCCCGTTCAATACATTTTGAACCGCCTCTATTATCTGCGATAGTTTATCCTCAGGCAATTCGGTTGCCGTCGTGATATTCACTTGTGCTATATTATTGGCATTACGGTAAATTTTACCGTAAGCCAATGACATCTCACGCATGAAACATTCCCGGTTGCTCTTAATCACCATTAATATGAATTTGTCAAGACATCCGTCTTTTTCAGCTCCCGATGCCGACAAAAGCACTTTTTCCCTATCGGCTACGGGCAAAAACGGATTGTCGACAGTCTTTTTCAGTTCAGGCAATGCCTCATAACTTTCCGACAATCGTTTCATTTGCAAATACACTTCTTCTGTCACACCTTGTTCATGTGCAACTTTGTAAAGAGCCTTTGCATACCGATTTGGAATAAGTCCATCATTCATAACATTCAGTTTTTAGTCTCAACCTCGTTCAACAATTTTTCCACAAGCTCGGCTTGTGACTTATCGTCAGCCAAATCCTTACGCACTACCTTTTCGGCAATTGACAAGGCAAATTGACTCACCTCACTGCGGAATTGCATCTCCGACTCCTTACGTGCCTGTTCTATGGACAACTTTGCAGCGTCCATTACCTTTTTGGCTTCAACAGTTGCCGCTTCTTTTGCTTCCTCAATTATTTGAGTTTTTAATTTAGCGGCTTCGCGTAAGATTTCAGCTTGCTGTTTCTGAGCTTCGGTTACATATTTTGCTGCTTCTTTTTGAGCATTCTCCAATTGAGCTTTTGCATTTTGGGCATACTCTACTCCTTTATCGATTAAATTAGCTCTTTCATCTAAGCTTTTCACGATAAAAGGCCAACCGTATTTCCCCAAGATAACAACCAAGAGGAGAACTGTCACGAACATCCAAAATATCAAGCCGAAATCGGGCGAGAACAGTTCCATTTTACTTATTTATTAAACAAACAATGTTAACAAACAAACGATTACACCAAATAGTGCAACACCTTCAACAAGTGCAGCGATTACAATCATATTGCTACGAATGTCGCCTGCTGATTCCGGTTGACGTGCAATTGCTTCCATTGCAGATGCACCGATTTTACCGATACCTATACCTGCTCCGATTGCTACAATACCTGCACCAATACAAGCACCTACACGGTCAAGACCAAGACTTTGAGCAGCTTCTGCTGCTTGAGCTAAAATCATTCCTAACATAATTTTAAAATTTAA
The DNA here is from genome assembly GCA_964536025.1 of uncultured Muribaculaceae bacterium. Lineage (GTDB taxonomy): Bacteria > Bacteroidota > Bacteroidia > Bacteroidales > Muribaculaceae > RGIG4576. Next base: position 41,579 of record CAZHXA010000017.1, on the reverse strand, counting down.
TGGTTTATATTTTTTGTTATTTATTATTTTTTTATTCTACTTCATTACTATGCCCTTCTTGAGCCATAGAAATGAATAACGCCGACAACATAGTGAACACAAATGCTTGAATAAAACTCACTAACGTATCAAGTAGCAACATAAACAATGAAAATGCTATTGAAAACACAGTGGTTACACCCATAACTGCCGAGCCAAATGCTCCAAATATGAATATAAGTAATGTGAGAACAAGCACAATTATGTGACCACCCATCATGTTGGCAAACAAACGCACCGTCAACGCCGCCGGCTTAGTAAACAATCCGAACAACTCTATGAGAGGCATTATCGGAATAGGCACTTTAAGCCACAATGGCACATCAGGCCAAAATACTTCTTTCCAGTAGTGTTTTGTTCCAAAAACATTGGTCATAACGAACGTAAACAAAGCCAAAACCATAGTTACTGCAATATTTCCCGTAAGATTTGCTCCTCCGGGGAATATTACTATAAGTCCCAACAAGTTCATAACCAATATTAAGAAGAATACCGTAAGCAAATAAGGACCAAATTTAGTCGCTTTTTTGCCCAAAATAGGACGTATAACTGTATTATATACAAACTCCACTATTAATTCCATGAAAGCAGTTCCCTTGCGAGGTGCCTTCAACGGATTCTTCTTATACCAGCGATAAATACTCATTACGCATAAGATTACCACCAATGCCGAGATAAACAATGCGGCTACATTTTTGGTAATTGAAATGTCTAATGGACGATATTCACTTCCATCGGCTTTCTTTCCCACTATTTTACCTTTGTAATCTCCATCTTTGGCTATTGTAAATCCGTCATACGATTTTCCATGTTCAACACGAGCCGAACTGAAAACATGCCATTCTCCCTCACAATCACGCACTATTATAGGTAGTGGAATATAATGATGGTGTGAAAATGGAGCAGCCCAGCCGTATGTGTCTCCCAAGTGCTCAAAAATGACTGTTTTGGGATCAATTTCTGCAGATGATGATTCTCCTGCAAAAGTTTTTACAGGCGATACTGCAAAAATCATCGTCAAAGTCATCAATATGGCTAAAAATTTCTTCATATCACACGGATTTAATATAAACACACCGAAACAACATTATTATTAATGTCAGCAATACCGCCCTTTATTTCCATAGTTTCATCTTTACCATCAACAGTATAGACCATAGTCCCTGCCTCAAGTGATGAAATCAATGCGGCATGATTCTCAAGCACCGTAAACAGCCCTTGAGCACCGGGCAAAGTAACTTTGGATACTTCTCCGGTAAATTCCACCTTTTCAGCCGATATTATATTCAGTGTCATAATTACTTTTTTTAAAACGAGAATTACTTACTAATTTCAGCAAGCATTTTCTTGCCTTTTTCTATTGCTTCATCAATTGTTCCTACGTTCAAGAATGCTTGTTCAGGATATTCATCCATTTCTCCATTCAAAATCATCTTGAAACCACGAATTGTTTCATTCAACGGAACCATTACTCCGGGGATTCCGGTAAATTGTTCCGCAACAAAGAATGGTTGTGATAAGAATCGTTGTGCACGACGAGCACGAGAAACAACCAATTTATCGGCATCACTCAATTCATCTACACCAAGAATTGCTATAATATCTTGCAATTCATTATATTTTTGAAGCAAGTTCTTCACACTTTGAGCCACTTCATAGTGTTCTTCTCCCACCAAGTGAGGGTCAAGCATACGAGATGTTGAATCCAATGGGTCAACAGCAGGATAAATACCAAGCTCACTAATTTTACGGCTCAACACTGTTGTTGCATCCAAGAAACTAAATGTAGTTGCCGGAGCCGGGTCAGTCAAGTCATCGGCAGGCACATAAATAGCTTGCACCGATGTAATACTTCCCGATTTTGTTGATGTAATACGTTCTTGCAAAGCACCCATTTCAGATGCAAGTGTAGGTTGATACCCCACAGCTGAAGGCATACGACCAAGAAGAGCCGAAACCTCTGAACCGGCTTGAGTGAAGCGGAAAATATTATCAATGAACAGCAAGATTTCCTTACCACCGCCATCTTGATCGCGGAATTGCTCTGCTACGGTCAAACCGGAAAGAGCAACACGCAAACGAGCTCCCGGAGGCTCATTCATCTGTCCGAAAACCAGCGTACCTTGCGACTTGGCAACTTCGTCCATATCTACATCTTCAAGGTTCCATTCACCTTTTTCCAATCCTTCTTTGAACTTATCACCATACTTGATAACACCACTTTCAATCATTTCACGCAATAGGTCATTACCCTCACGAGTACGTTCACCTACTCCTGTAAACACTGAAAAACCGTTGTGTCCATGAGCGATATTGTGGATAAGTTCCATAATCAATACGGTTTTACCTACACCGGCACCACCGAACAAACCGATTTTTCCTCCTTTGGCATAAGGTTCAAGCAAATCGATAACCTTTATACCCGTAAATAGGATCTCCGAGCTGATTGACAAATCGGCAAAAGCCGGAGCAGGTTGATGTATTGAACGACGAACCGAACCTTCTTCCATTTCTTTCAAGTGGTCAATAGGTTCACCTATCACATTCAACAATCTACCTTTCACTTGATCACCCGTTGGCACAGAAATAGGCATACCTCTGTCTACCACTTTCATGCCACGTTGCAATCCATCAGTACTTTCCATAGCAACACATCGCACTGTATCTTCTCCAATGTGTTGTTCTACTTCTAGTATCAGTTCCGAGCCATCTTCTCGCTTTACACCAAGCGAAGTGTAAATAGCTGGTACGGCATTACCTTCTCCTTCAAAGATAACGTCAACCACCGGACCGATTACTTGTGCTATTTTTCCAATATTTTCGCTCATAGCAACGCTTCCATATTAGTTTATAGTTATTTTACTGTCCTATCAGAAATGTAAGTCATACATTACGACCAATGTCATAAGTATCAAATTAAATAAACCTATCGGCATAAGATACTTCCATTCCAATTTCAACATCTGATCGATACGCACGCGTGGGTAAGACCAACGGAACCATATCAATAAGAATGAAATAAAGAATGCTTTACCCAAGAACCATAAAACCGAAGGTATATAATCCATTATCATATTGAATCCGTCCCAACCTGGAACATGTAAAGGCATCCAACCTCCTAAGAATAATAAAGATGCGATTCCCGATACAATAAATAAGTTTAGGTATTCAGCCAAATAATAGAAACCGAAATGAATTCCCGAATATTCTGTGTGATAACCTGCAGTCAACTCATGTTCAGCTTCAGGCATATCAAACGGGCCACGGTTAGTTTCGGCATTTGCCGCAATAAGATAAATAACAAATGCTATACATGCAGGTATGTGACCTTTAAACAAGAACCATCCATCGGCTTGAGCTTCTACTAAACCGGTAATAGACATTGTTCCTGCAAGTACCACAATTGTTAAAATTGATAAGCCAACTGATAATTCATAACTTACCATTTGAGCACCCGAACGCATTGCACCAATAAGAGTATACTTATTGTTACTTGACCATCCTGCAAGCAAGATTCCAAGCACTCCTATTGAAGATGCAGCAATCATAAAGAATACACCTATATTAAAATCAATGATTTGCAAGCCGTTACCCCATGGCAAACAAGCAAATGTAAGCATTGACGCAATAATCACCAAATATGGAGCAAGTGCAAACAAGAAACGGTCGATATTTTCAAGACGAATAAGCTCTTTGATAAGAATCTTAAACATATCGGCAAAAACTTGGCACACACCCCAAGGTCCCACACGCATAGGCCCAAGACGACATTGCATCCACGCACATAATTTACGCTCATAGAAAATATAGAATAATGCCAAAAGTGCATATACAAGAAGTAATGCCACACCTATCAGCACACACTCCACTGTTGTTGTTAGCCAGCCGGGCATAAAGCTCATAAGCAACTCATGTATCCAACTTGTAACTATACTGAAATCAAACATATCTGTTATTTTTTCTTTAATTTAGTATTCTGTATTAATTTTATCGGTCAATATCAGGAATTACATAGTCCATTGACGCTGAAATAGTAATCAAGTCGGCAATTTTGTATCCTGCACAGTATTTATCAACTGCACCTATGTGATTTAATCCCGGACTATTGAAGTGCATACGATAAGGATTCTTTCCTCCATCACTTTCTATATAGACGCCAAACGCACCACGACTTGCTTCAACTTCTTGGAACCAATGTCCTGCAGGAAGTTTCACAATCTTTGGCACTTTAGAAGCAGCAATTTCATTTCCTTCTTCTTTTTCCAGCATGTCACAAAGTTGCTCAAGCAAACTTACGCATTGCATAACTTCGTCCATTCTCACCATATAACGTGCAAAGCTATCGCCTTCATTATATATGATTTCATCAAATTTCAATTCATCATATACACCATAAGGAGCATGTTTACGCACGTCGCAAGACCAACCGGTAGCACGTCCGTTTGGACCACTTGTTCCATAAGATATAGCATCTTCTTTAGAAACCACTCCCACTCCAATGGTTCTGTTTCGGAATATAACATTACCGGTTACCAATGTATGATATTCTTTTACACGCTCAGGCATGATTGCACATAATTCACGCACATCTTTTATCAACTCAGGGTGTATATCGGCTACAACACCACCTATAACACTGTAATGTTGTGACATACGACCACCTGTTGTCTTTTCAAAGATATCCATTATTTGTTCACGTTCACGGAAAGCGTAAACGAATGCAGTTGTTGCACCCATATCCATTGCCATACATCCAAATGACAACAAGTGAGATGACAAACGCATCAATTCATCAAATAATGTACGAATCACCTTAACACGATGAGGTATTTCCAAGCCAAGAGCCTTTTCAATACACATACATAAGCAATGACGATTTTGAAAAGAACTCATATAATCCATACGATCGGTAAAGAATAAAGTTTGAGGATAAGTTTTTACTTCACACAACTTTTCTATACCACGATGAATATATCCGCACACAGGCACAACTTTATTAATAGTTTCGCCATCTACAGAACAACGCAAACGCATAACACCGTGAGTTGATGGGTGTTGCGGACCAAAGTTCACAACATATTCGTCTTCACCAAAAATTTTATAATCCGTTTTGGTTAAATCGCCCTTTTCATTTTCACTTACTGTAAAGCTGTCATCTTCGTGTTCTTCCGATTCAAGACGAATAGGATTCAATTCAGGATTATCATCATAATCTTTTCTTAACGGATAACCAACCCAATCGGTACGCATAAATAAGCGACGCATATCAGGATGTCCTATAAACACGATACCGTAAAAATCAAATACTTCACGTTCTTGAATCAATGCAACTTTCCACAAGTCACTAACACTATGAAGCATAGGATTTTCACGATTAGTAGTTACTACTTTAACACTCAATTTCTCTTGTGTTGTAGTAGATGTAAGGTAATACATGCAACCAAGTGACTCATTCCAATCCACCCCGGTTACCGATACCAAATAGTCGAAGCCGTTTTCTTTAAGTTTTTCTGCTAAAGAATGCCAATTTTTATCGTCAACATTTACCAAAAGGTATTCACCTTCTTCAAATGTAGCCGATGGGCATAGACTTGCGATTTTTTCTTGTAAATTCACCATATTATATATATGTGTATTTATATTGCTGTTTTTTATATTTCACTCACTTTATTATTGCAATCACTTCATCAATTCTACTTCTTCAGGATGTTCATTCAAGAAATCTTTCAATTTTTCTTGACGGTTCACGCCTCCAAAGTATCTTTGAACTTTAATTTTTCTTTGCAATTGCATCATACCGTAGTACATAGCTTCCGGTCTTGGAGGACAGCCTGGAATAAACACATCAACAGGAAGTATTTTATCCAATCCTTGCACTACACAATGAGAACCTTTAAACGGACCTCCTGAAATATTACAACTACCGGTCGCTATCACATATTTAGGTTCTGCCATTTGTTCATATAGACGCATCAATACTGGAGCCATGCGATAAGTGATTGTACCATTTACCATCAACAAATCGGCTTGACGAGGAGAGTTACGTGTTACCTCAAATCCAAAACGTGCCATATCATGACGAGCAGCACCCAAGTGCATAAATTCGATTGCACAACAACTTGTACCAAAACACAAAGGCCACAATGAATTTGAACGACTCCAATTTATAAGGTTATCAAGTGTACTTACTACAACATTAGCACCACTTGCATTCAATTCTTCTACAAGTTTATCTATATATTCGTTGTCCTTGAAATCTTCGCGGACCATACTTTTTATTTTCACTTCCATTCCAAAGCTCCTTTCCGCCAAGCATAAGCCAAGCCCAAAATTAACACTGCCAAGAAGATTCCCACACTAATAAGTCCTGCGGTTCCAAGCGTTTTACAAATCACAGCCCATGGAAACAAAAACACTGTTTCAACATCAAACATTAAGAACAAAATTGCAAACAAGTAATAACCAACTTTAAATTGCATCATGCTCTCACCTCTCGTTGGAACACCGCACTCATAAGACTTACCTTTTTGCAAAGAGAAAGACTTGGGCGATATTAAAGATGCAATGATAAGAGCTGCTGCCACAAGTCCTATACCTGTAAGCAACGCAGTTACCATTAACGTCGTACTTTGAATACTTAATAACTCCATAAAATATTAATAACTCATTTATATTTATCACACCAAATATCAAGCAGAACTACATGATCTCTATCAATAAGTTCACACTTTTACCACATCTACACGTATATAAACGACAATAAGCGTACGCATTGCTGCACACGCCACAACTATTCGTTATATTTAAATACGCATAAAATGCATAAACTTTTAATTAAGTACTTAATAAATAAGACATGGCAATAGTTTTATTTTATAAAGCCCTTATTGGCATAGTCTTATTTTCGTTGCAAAGATAGTGATTCTTTTCTTTTCATTCCAATTTTTGAATCATTAATTCTTGTCTTTTTTTCTCCATAGATATAATCATTTATAACCTGCCTACATTTCTAACCACAACACAATTATTTTTCACTATAAATAGCTATTGTGCAGACCAATTTATCATCTTAACTTTGTACACGATATGTTACAGATTTATTTCAACCACATTAAAGTCTCTGCTATTCTTTTGGGGTTATTTATACCCTTCCACTTTTCAGCTCAAGAAATCGACGAGACAACCGACTCTATTGTAATGCTCAACGACGTTACAATCACTGCTATAAAACAAGGTGTCAACAAAAACAGAGTAGCGTCTGCTTTTACAGAGCTAAAACAAAAAGACATAGAAAAATTAAACATCTCGGTTGCAAAAAACATAAGCGAAATTGCACCAAATGTATTTATGCCCGACTATGGTTCTCGAATAACATCCTCTATATATGTACGTGGTATGGGAACCCGTATTGATCAACCTGTTGTAGGAATGAACCTTGACAACATTCCCATAATGGATAAAAATAATTACGATTTTGACATTAACGACATTTCACGCATAGAGGTTTTAAGAGGTCCGCAAAGCACTCTTTTTGGAAGGAACACCATGGGCGGGCTTATCAACATTTACACTCTATCACCCCTTTCTTATCAAGGTATCCGTTTCTCTTCTGAATATTCCACAGGTAACACTTACAAAGTTGCCGCATCTATTTATCACAAGCCGAGCAACAATCTTGGAATAAGTTTAAGTGGACAATACTTCTCTACCGATGGACTTTTCACCAACGAATACAATGGAGAGAAATGCGACAAAGAGAAACAAGGAGGAGGACGCTTTAAATTACAATGGCAACCAAGCAACAATTTACACATAGACAATGTGTTCTATTTTTCCATTCTAAGACAAGGAGGCTATCCTTACGAATCGGTAAACGACAACAAAATCGCCTATAACGACACTTGTTTTTATCGCCGAAACACATTTAATGACGGCATCACAATCAATTGGGTGCTCCCTAAGTTTTCGGTTTCAAGTATTACAAGCGTTCAACATATAGATGATAACATGACGCTTGACCAAGACTTTTTACCAAAATCCTACTTCACTCTTACACAAGCACGCAAACAAACGTCTTTCACTCAAGACTTTGTAATTAAAAGCAATAAATCCGATAAATACAACTGGCTTATTGGTGCTTTTGGTTTTTACAAGCATCTCAACATGAATGCACCTGTAACATTCAAAGATTATGGTATTACAGAATTAATTGAAAAATATCGCAACGAAGCAATTCCTGCATATCCTATTGCTTGGGATACAAGAGAATTTATATTATCAAGCAATTTCAAAAATCCAAATTACGGATTGGCTTTATACCATCAATCAGAATACAACGCAGGAAATTGGATGTTTTCTGCCGGTATTAGACTTGATTACGAATACAGCAAATTACTTTCTTATAGTCAATGCAATACAGGATACAACACAATACAAGCAGAAAATGGATCCATCTATTCTCACACCCCTGTAGACATTAACGACAGTGATAAAATTAACAAATCATTCTTACAGTTATTACCCAAGTTGTCAATAGTTTACAATATTCCGGCACTTAATAATTCTAATGCTTTTCTATGTATTTCCAAGGGGTATAAAGCAGGAGGATTTAACACTCAGATGTTTTCCGATGTTCTTCAACAAAAAATCAAAGGCATTATGGGGTTAAGTCAAGAATATAACATTGACGAAATGGTGAGCTACAAGCCTGAACAAAGTTGGAACTTTGAAATAGGCACCCATCTAGAAAGCAACGACCAAAAATTAATAAGTGATTTGTCAATTTTCTACATACATTGTACCAATCAACAGCTCACATGCTTCCCTGAAGGCAACACAACAGGTAGATTAATGACCAACGCCGGGAAAGCTCGAAGTTTCGGTGTAGAAATTGCCGTAAAATGGAATCCTATCAACAATTTAAGCTTAAACGCAAATTACGGATATACAAATGCTAAATTCATCAAATATAACAATGGCAAACAGAATTTTGCCGGAAACTTCATACCCTATTCACCCAACAACACGTTTTTTGCCGGAGCTTCTTATGCAATTTCGACAAAAAAATCGTGGCTTGATGAAATCTTAATATCAACCAACGTTAAAGGTGCAGGACGAATACAGTGGAACGAAGAAAACAATATTTCTCAACCATTTTATGCAACAATGGGAGCAAGTATATGTTTTAAAAACAATAATTATTCATTAGATTTTTGGTCACAAAACATTACCGACACCAATTACAAAACGTTTTATTTCGTTTCTATAGGTAATTCATTCCTTCAAAGAGGAAAATCTCGCACTTTTGGAGCAACTTTAAGAATTGAAATATAAAATATCAAAAATTATTAATTTATGAAGCATTTATCATTATTAGTAACACTATGCATTATCCTTTTTGCTACATCTTGTAGCGATAACGATGACAACAAATTTACCGAAACATTATCAATTAATCAAGTTTATACCGTAACTGCTGCAAACGGTAATATAACAGCATTTCCTGCAAGTAATTTTAAGTATGAAATAGATTATAGCAAAGGTTTAATGGATATCACATTAAACAATGTAAGATTTAGCCCCAAAATGCCCGAAATCACTATGGAGCTAAATGATATTCCTTTCACCTATACACAAAACGGCATGAAAATAAACACACAAAACATTATTCCTGTCGTAGGAAACGAGCCTATGGAAAGTTATGCAATCTCGACACTTACAGGTCGTATAGTGAAATCGGAATTTCCTAAAGGTAGCAACAACAAAATTTCATTTAATTTAGTAAATGGTTTTACTATCACTGCTTACCCTACACCTCTAATATATGAGTACAACAGCTTAACTTCCGTTTCATCAAACCCGAATAATACCGATTCATATATCAACAATTCTTCAACTTTCAAGTTGGTATTTGATACATCAACATCTACAGCAAGTTTCTACATCGACAAAGCCTCTTTTGCCGAAAATATGCCAAAAATGAATATGGTATTCAAAGAAATTCCTTTTACGGCAAACAATAGCGGATTCTCTTTAAATGCAGAAAGTTTAATTCCATCGATTATAGGAAGTACAGGAATTGAAACTCAGGCTCCTAATTACATTATTTCAAATATAAACATAAAAGTTGTCGGAGATCGCATAAACGCCTCTTTTACATGCACTATAACCGATAAAAATAATAGTGCAATCGGAGAATACATCGTATCAGCATCTGCCGATATGTTCCCTACGGAATTATTCAACAAATAATAAAATATATCTTACTCTAAAAAGCGTTGATTCTCACAAGTCAACGCTTTTTTTATACCATTTAATAAAATTTATAATATCATTTTAACCATTAATTGTCCCAAAATGAAAAGTTTGCACTAAATTTACACGCAAAATACATTTTAATGGCTTACAACAACTATAACGAAGAAATAATCATTGAGGAATTACGAAATGATGAAACACGTCAAAAAGCGTTCGCCAAAGTAATACAACATTACAGCGAGCCACTTTATTGGCAAATACGTCGCATGGTTATCGACCACGAAAATGCAAACGATATTTTACAAGAAACTTTTATAAAAGCGTGGATTAACATAAATCATTTTCGAGGTGATGCCAAACTTTCAACATGGCTATATAAAATTGCGACAAACGAATCTATCACTTTTCTCAACAAAGAACGTAATCACTCCACCTCATCAATCAACAATGAAGATTCTTTCCTTATTAACAATCTTGAAGCCGATGAGTGGTTTGACGGAGATGACTTAAAACTTGAGCTACAAAAAGCCATCAATAAATTACCTGAAAAACAGCGTTTGGTTTTCAATATGAGATACTTCGATGAAATGAAATATGAAGACATGTCGGAAATTCTTGACACATCAGTCGGAGCATTAAAAGCATCTTATCACCACGCAGTAAAAAAAATTGAAGATTTTTTTTCATCTATTGATTAAACCTTTTTTTTACAATCGAGTCAAATTAACAAAATGAAAGACGAAAAATCAGACATATTATCTAAAATAGGACGCGAATCAGGATTTAAAGTTCCCGATAATTATTTTGAAAATTTCGCTAAAAAAATGGAAGAAGAACTTCCTGAACATGAAGTTATACCGGAAGTTAAACCTACAACATGGACAAAAATACGCCCATATCTATACATGACAGCTATGTTTGCTGGTATTTGGTGTATGATGTGGATATTTAATGACCTTGCCGGTAGCAACCGCAACAAATATAACACAGCGATTGTAGCAGGGTTCCAAAATTCCGAAAACATTGATGAGCTAATGTTACATGGTGTAGTATCAGAATACGATATTTACACCTATGAAGACAGTTTAACAGCCGAAGATACTCCAATTCAACAACAATAACAAGCAAATACCCCTCGAATGATTATGGCAAAAAATATATTTAAAGCATTCTTACTTATGATTTTTCTTTGTGAAGCCGGTTATGCCACCGCCGACACCACAGAAAAAACCACTCCTCAAAGCAATCGCTGGATGGAAGAAATCAAAACATTCAAGCACTCTTTTCTTATTAAAGAAATCGGGCTATCTGAAGAGCAAAGTGAATTATTTTTGCCCATTTATGAAGAAATGGAAGAAGAAATTTACCAAGCCAACAAGGATGCTCGTAATCTTGAGCAAGATTTATCTTTATCCAGTCGTGACATAACCGATGATGAATATGCTCAAGTAGCAACTGCTTTATCACAAGTAAAAACCAAAGAAGCTGAAATAGAAAATAGATATTTTAATAAATTCTCATCTATTCTCAACAAAAAACAACTTTTCTTATTAAAAAGAGCGGAAAATCGTTTTGCTGTTGAAATGCTTAATCATAATAAATTGAGCAAGAAGTCAAAATAACAACCATGAATTGACTATAACTAACTTTTTTATACCTCAATCTCGAAACATTATGATTTTTAATTCATGTTTCGAGATTTTTTATTACTTTTAATTGTTTATTAATCAAATACTGATTATTATGAAACGATACTCTATTTTTATATTGTCAATCTTTGCCATGACCATAATATTTTCTGTTGTGGCTCAAAAGACTACCAACGAACATATACAATCATCTTTTGAAAGTCCCAATTTCAACTACCCTAAAACAGTTATTTTAAATGCTGAAAACGCTTTAAAAACAGCTATTAAAAATGGCAACAGCGAAGATGTGGCATTAGCGGTTATACAATCGGGAATAGCACAAAGCATGATTTCTTCCGATTCTCTACCGAGTATAATAACTAAAATTCAAACTATAGCCACAAAAGAGAATAATAAATGTATCAAATCGGTACTATTCTTATTGGAAGCTGATATATTAAATTCTTATTATCACAGGAATCAATATATTATTTCAAAGCGAAATAACATAGATAACACAACGTGTTCAAATGTTTTTGAATGGGACTCAAATCAATTCAAAAACAAAATATCAAATTTACTTGATAGTGCTTTATATCAAAAACAAGCTCTACTATCAACCCCTATAACAAACTATCCTCAATTAATCCAAACAAATCAAATATCTATATCCACATATCCTACAATATGGGACTTCATAGCTTACAAAAGCCTTGAAATTTACACAAGTTGGGATATCTCAAGCAACACAAGCCCTATTATGAGAGGTGCTTCAGCTATGCAGAATAAATACGACACCAAAGTATTAAATATATACCACATTCTATTATCTTCACATAAAGAAGGTAGTCGTCCTTACATAAATGCAAAATTAGCCGAACTTAGATTTATTGGAAAAGACAATGAGCAACAACTGGACTCATTATACAAAATATACCAAGGCAAACCCGACTCTGCACCCATATTATTAGAATTGGCTTCAAAAGTAAAAGATGATAAAGAAAAATATCAATTATATAAATCTTATTTAAATAATTTTTCTCCAAACGATTATACCGATTTGATTTTGTTACGTTGCATTACATTAGAAACGCCAAGCGAAAAATTATCTTTTAAAAGACAATACACAACAACCGATTCAATAAAAATGCAATGCGACATTCAAAATACACATGCAATAACAGTTGCAATATATGCAATTAAGGATAATGAAAATATTACTCGCAACAAAGATTATTTAAAATCATCTCCTGTTTTCAAAAAAGAATATCAAATAAAAGGAGAAATTCCATTCAGTAAAAAAATCAATATTACCATTCCTCCTCTGCCATTCGGTAAATATACTGCAATAGCTTACTCTGATTATGAGCAATTAAAAGATTCAAAATATTACAAATCTTTTATTGTAAGTGATATTACATCTTTCTGCATAGATAATTACAAAGACAAAACACGAAGAATCGTTACAGTACAAGCGTCAACAGGAAAACCTTACGCAGGTGTTAAGATTGTAAACAGACCTCGTAATAAAGAAAAACAACATTTAAACCAAATCACCGGCAATAACGGGTACATAGAAATTAACGGATTTAATTTTACCGATTTCAACTTCAGTAAAGGTAAAGATAACTACTATTCAACTTCATTTTACCCATCTTATGTAAATAACATAGACAATACTATTTTTTCGAGCAATGCACATATTTTCACCGATTTAGCTATTTATAGACCGGGAGATACAATACATTTTTCTGCCGTGTGTTACCAAGTAAACGCCATAGAAAAGAGATTAATGAAAAACGTATCTTTTAACGTGCTATTAAGTGATAGCAATAGAGACTCTATTTCATCAATAGACATTAAAAGCGACAATATGGGACGAATAGTACACAATTTTATTGTTCCTACCGATAGAATGAACGGCAACTTCTCCGTAAGCGTAAGAAATGTAAAAAACAACGAAGTTCTGGGGAGTAATATTATTGTTGTAAGTGACTATAAAGCTCCTACTTTTTACATCGATTTCATTGACAAAAAAGATAATTATAGCGATTCCGGAGACATTACACTAAAAGGAATTGTAAAAACTTTCAGTGATATGCCGATTGCAAATGCCGAAGTTAAATGTTCTCTTGACAAATGTTCTTTTTGGTATTATGATTTCAATAATTTAGCTGAAATAACCACCGTTACCGATAAAAAAGGTGAATTTAGTTTAACTCTTAATACAACAGAAATTAAGAACCGAGAAGCAAATAGGCAAAACTATTATAGACTATCGGCTACAGTTACCGATAAGATAGGAGAAACACAAAAAGGAAGTATGAACTTCTGTTTAGGCTCGCCTTTAAGTATTAAATGGAACCAAGTTTCAACCGAAACTTTAAGCATTTTAGCCGGAGAGAACGTAATTCTCCCTATCGAAGTTATTTCGCTATCTCAAAACAATCCAAAGGATTACAAGTGTATTCTTTCTTTAAAAAACACCTCTGGAGAAACAGTTTTAACTTCTTCCTTCTTGTCAAGCAAACCTGATTTTAATTTTAACAACATTAAATCGGGAGAATACTCATTACATGCGTATATAGAACAAGATACTTCAATAAACATAAAAGACAAGAAAATAATAATTTACCGAGACTCCGATAAGTCAAGCCCGGTAAACGGAATGTTGTGGACTCCACAAACTACATTTAAATGTAAACCCGGAGAAAAAATATCGATTTTATTAGGTAATTCATTCAATAGAAGCCATGTTTATTATGTGATAAATTATCAAAATAAGATTTTAAAAGAGGGATGGTTTTTATTAGAAAAAGGATTAGCTCCTTTTAATTATCAATTGCCATCAAAAGCCGAATCGGATATTATCATTCAATTATACGGTATCAAAGATATGATTCAGTATAAATGTAGCATTAAGATAACACCCGAAAAAGAGAAAAAAATAACAACACTAAGCACAGAATCGTTTAGAGATAAAATAATTGCAAACGATACTGAACAATGGACTTTACATCTCGCTGTAAATGGTCAACCGGTAGCTAATGGAGCTGTATTAGGTGTCTTAACAGATAAAGCCATAAACTTACTTAAAGACAATAAATGGGCGTTCTCTCCGGAATTGCTACATTTAAGCACTTTTTCGTCATTAAAAATGCAACAAATTAACAACTTATATAATAGTTTTTACTCCAATAAAAGTTTCAACGAACTTAAAGCAAAATTGAAAAAAACATCTCAAATTCGCGTTCCGGAGTTACAACTTTATGGTCAAAGATTTTTTGCAAACAGGGTTTTCTATTCACTCAACAGAAGTTTTCAAACATTGGAAGCTGTAGCCCAAGATATTAAATACAAAGACAATCAACAAGCTATTTCTTATTCAGTAGGAAATAGCCTTAGTAGCAACAATGGTGAAAATTTTTCAGAAGAAACCTCTTCTATCATCTTGAATGAAGAAAAAAGCATTACAAATGAACTTTCTACGGTTCAATTACGCTCCAATCAAATCAAAACTGCATTTTGGAAGCCGTTACTATCAACCGATGGTAAAGGTAATGTCAGCATAAATTTCACTGTTCCAAACATTAATACAACTTGGCTGTTCCAAGCCGTAGGTTATAATCAAGCACTTGAAACAGCATCATTACTTAAAGAAGTTATAAGCAATAAGCCTATTATGGTAAATTCTAATATGCCACGTTTTTTAAGACAAGGCGACAAAGCTCATTTAATGGGTGATATACAAAATGCAACCGATTCTGTTCAAGAAATTACTGCAATTATTGAAATTTTCAATCCTTTCAATAAGCAAATTTATGACTCTCAGAAATCATTCATAACATTGACCGGAAAAGAAACTCAAGCTGTTGCAATCAATTATTGCATACCCGATACAATTGATGCTATCGGTTTCCGCATAAAAGCCGTAAGCGGATGTTTCAGCGACGGAGAACAAGTTCTTGTACCGGTTCTTCCCAACATAAGTCCTATCATTAAAAGCACTCCATTCTACATTAATCAAGGTGATAATAGCTATAAGATAAGATTATCTGATTTACCAAAAAATGCTCGAATAACATTTGAATATTGCGACAACCCTATCTGGTATGTTGCATTGGCACTGCCTTCAATACAGAGTAATGACAATACTACATCTATTCAATTGGCTCATTCCGTTTTTGCAAACATTACTGCTCAAAAAATAATCGCCGACAACCCTGTTATTCATACAGCTTTAAATTATTGGAAACTCAGCCAACAAGATTCAGCATTAATTTCAATGCTTGCTAAAAATCAAGATTTAAAAATAGGATCTTTATTGGCATCACCTTGGTTGAATAACAGCGAAGAGCAAACTTTACGCATGCATGAAATGAGTAATCTATTCAATTCAGGAAAGGCTAACATTGCAACCAATAAAATCATAGACAAACTATCGGAGTTACAACAACAAGATGGAGGCTTCGCTTGGTTTAAACATCCAGGAGCGGTATCTTCATTACACACAACACTCAATATTTTGCAAATATTAGGGAAAGCTAGAAGTATTAACCCTGAATATAAAAATGATAAATTAAACAAAATAATATCTGATGGAGTAAAATACTTAGATAAATCCATCATAGAAAAATATAACAAACAAAACGACAAACTTAAGTTCAATAATTATTGCAATTTTGCTTATACTCGCTCCTTCTTTAAAGATATTAAAATGAGTATTACAGTAAATGAATTATACCGAAAAATAATTCAATCCATTTCACAAGAATGGGAAACAATGAATATTGTAAATAAAGCCTATGCAGTAATAACGTTAGCTCAATTCGACAAAACCGAACAAGCAAGACCAATACTTGAATCAATAAACCAATTCAGTGTTTATTCGCCAAGTACCGGACGTTTTTGGGATAATTTCCAAGATGGATGGAACTCTTATTACAATAAAGTTGCACTAACTTCTTTAATACTACAATCTTATCAAAAGATTGCTCCACGATCAACAGAAGTTGAGCAAATCAAGCAATGGTTATTATTGGAAAAACAGACAACCGATTGGGGTAATTCCTCACTTGCTGCCGATGCCGTATATGCAATTTTATCTTACGGAACAAACATGCTGAATATAAACAAAGCTCCAGGTTTCTCAATCAATGGTAATAAATTTGAGCTAAACTCACTTGATTGGATTTTAGGTTATGGTAAAACACAACTCAACTCCGTTATTAAATCAAGTTCTGATACAATTTCAATCACACAAGATGCTGTAACACCGGCTTGGGGTGCAATTTATTGTCAATATAATGCACCTATCAGGAAAATAAAAGCGACTTCGGTTCCCTCGCTATCTATTACAAAAAAAATACTTAATTACGAAAAGAATAAAGAATTTAAAATAGGAGACAAAGTGCAAATACAATTCGTAATTAAAAATAGCAGAAATCTTGAATTTGTAACAGTTTGCGATAATCGACCGGCGTGTCTTGAGCCAACAAATCAAATTTCAGAGTACAAATATGAAGATGGAATAGGATATTATCTTGAAATCAAGGATACACAAACCAATTTATTCTTCAATTACCTTCCCAAAGGCACACACATAATAACCTATGATGCATATATTACTTGTTCAGGTACTTTTAGCAGTGGAACAGCCTCTGCACAATGTCAATATGCACCACAAATCATTGCTCATTCTGACGGTTCGGTTATTTCCATAAAATAAACATTGAAGTTACGACATTTCTCAACAAAATGTCGTAACTTCGCATTATAAAAACATTTAAACAGTATGATTTCAAGAATTTTTCTGTCAATACCTCATTTGGGTGGTGAAGAAATGAAATGGATTGAAGATGCGTTCAAAGATAGCTGGGTAGTACCATTAGGTCCTAATGTTGACGAATTTGAACGACGTCTTGGCAATTACTTAAATAGTCACAATGTTGTTGCACTAAGTGCAGGCACAGCCGCCCTTCATTTAGGTCTTGTTGCTTTGGGTGTGCAATCCGGTGATGAAGTTATTTGCCAAACATTCACATTTTCAGCAAGTGCCAATCCCATAAAATATCAAGGTGCTACACCGGTTTTTGTCGATAGCGAACCCGATACATGGAATATGTGTCCTAAAGCTCTTGAAGAAGCTATCATCGACAGAAAAAAAGTAACAGGAAAATATCCTAAAGCTATCATTCCTGTACATCTTTACGGAATGCCGGCTAAAATGAAAGAAATTATTGAAATAGCCAATAAATATAATATACCAATACTTGAAGATGCAGCCGAAGCACTCGGCTCATCTTATTGTGGTAAAATGTGTGGAACATTCGGGAATTATGGAGCTTTGAGTTTTAATGGAAATAAAATCATTACCACTTCGGGTGGTGGTGCTCTCATTTGCCCTGATGATACAGCCGACAAGCATATTAAATTCTTAGCAACACAAGCACGAGAAAACAAACCGTACTATTATCACAATACTATCGGTTATAACTATCGACTAAGCAACATAAGTGCAGGTATAGGTTGCGGACAAATGGAGGTTATAGAACAACATGTACAACGTCGTAAAGCTATACATAATCTTTACACTGAATTGTTGAAAGATTTAGATGGAATTAATGTCAAACAAAATCCTTCTAATGATTTCAACTCAAATTTTTGGCTTACCACAATTACATTTGAAGACAAATGCGGATTTACTCCGGAAGATTTAAGATTAGCTCTCGAAACACAAAACATAGAAAGCCGTTGGTTATGGAGACCTATGCACATGCAACCGGTTTATCAAGATGCTCCTTATTATGGCGGAAATTGTGCCGAAACATTATTTAATTCAGGTCTATGCCTACCAAGCGGTTCAAGCCTACATGATGAAGACATTCATCGAGTAGCAAACACAATTATTGATTTCATGAAATCAATATAACGATTTCTTATTTTCACTTTTTTAATATTATCACAGAATAAACATTATATATCAATATGAATGAGACACAAAAGAAAGTAGCTTTAATCACCGGAATAACAGGACAAGACGGATCTTTTCTTGCAGAATTTCTACTTGAAAAAGGTTACGAAGTACATGGTATAATAAGACGTAGTAGCTCTTTCAATACAGGTCGCATCGAACACTTATACTTCAATGAATGGGTGCGAGACATGAAACAGAATCGTACAATAAATCTACATTACGGAGACATGACCGATTCCAGTTCTCTCATTCGTATCATCAGAGAAGTTAAGCCAACTGAAATTTACAATTTGGCAGCACAAAGCCATGTAAAAGTATCTTTTGATGTACCCGAATACACTGCCGACACCGATGCAATGGGTACGTTGCGTTTACTTGAAGCTGTACGTATTCTAAACAGAGAAAACGTTACACGCATATACCAAGCAAGCACATCTGAGTTATATGGAAAAGTGCAAGAAGTTCCACAATCGGAAACCACACCATTCTATCCACGCAGTCCTTATGGATGTGCTAAATTATATGGATTCTGGATTACTAAAAACTATCGCGAAAGCTATGGCATGTATGCTGTAAACGGCATTTTATTCAATCACGAGAGTGAACGCAGAGGCGAAACTTTCGTAACTCGTAAAATCACCCTTGCAGTAGCCCGTATCATCAACGGTTTACAGGACAAGCTATATTTGGGCAATCTTAATGCTTTACGCGATTGGGGATACGCCAAAGACTATGTAGAATGTATGTGGCTCATAATGCAACAAGAACAACCTGATGATTATGTGATTGCCACCGGAGAATATCACTCGGTAAGAGAATTTACCACTTTAGCTTTTCGACGTGCTGGTATTGAGCTTGAATGGCAAGGTGAAGGTATCGACGAAAAAGGTATTGATAAAGCAACCAGCAAAACACTTGTTGAAGTTGATCCTAAATATTTCCGACCATGTGAAGTGGAACAATTGCTTGGAGACCCTTCAAAAGCAAAACAGAAACTTGGATGGAATCCTCGAAAGACATCATTTGAAGAACTTATCAATATAATGGTCGACAACGACATCAAAAAGGTCAAAGAAAATCCTGATTTCATCAAATAAGGATAATACTGCTATTATGAAAAAAAATTCTAAAATATATATTGCAGGTCATAGAGGTCTTGTTGGTTCGGCTATTTGGAACAATTTAAAAAGCAAGGGATACACCAATCTTGTGGGAAAGACTCACAAAGAATTGGATTTGCTTGACGGACAAGCTGTAAAGCGTTTCTTTGACGAAGAAAAACCGGAATATGTGATTTTGGCAGCAGCACATGTAGGAGGTATAATGGCAAATAGCTTATACCGTGCCGATTTCATCTTCGAAAATCTGCAAATTCAGCAAAACGTAATAGGGGAAAGTTTCAAGCATGGTGTTAAAAAATTACTTTTTTTAGGAAGCACTTGCATATACCCTCGTGAAGCAAAACAACCTATCACAGAAGATTCTTTGCTCACATCACCGCTTGAATATACCAACGAACCTTATGCAATTGCAAAAATTGCCGGTTTGAAATTATGCGAAAGTTTCAACTTACAATATGGAACAAATTATATCGCGGTAATGCCAACTAATCTTTATGGTCCAAACGATAATTTCAACCTTGAAACAAGTCATGTTTTGCCGGCAATGATTCGCAAAATTCACCTTGCAAAGCTACTTAACGAGAATAATTGGGATAAAATACGTAAAGACCTGAACACTCGCCCAGTTGAAGGTATTTCAGGAGAAGCAAGCGAATCGGAGATTACAGCAATTTTTGCAAAATATGGCATACACTTCGACCATTTACTACTTTGGGGAAGTGGAAAACCTATACGCGAGTTCCTATGGAGTGAAGACATGGCTGACGCTTCGGTTTTCATTATGGAAAATATCAATTTCAATGACACTTATAGTGGAGATTCGGTAAAACCATGCACTCAAGAAATGGCTAAACGTGAAATTAGAAATTGTC
Source organism: uncultured Muribaculaceae bacterium (assembly GCA_964536025.1). Taxonomy (GTDB): domain Bacteria; phylum Bacteroidota; class Bacteroidia; order Bacteroidales; family Muribaculaceae; genus RGIG4576. The sequence continues at coordinate 20,686 of CAZHXA010000017.1, read as the reverse complement.
ACATAAACATAGGTAGCGGTAAAGAAATTACTATTGCTCAACTTGCCGATTTATGCAAAAAAACAATACAATATCACGGAGAAATAAAATGGGATACAACCAAACCCGATGGAACCATGCGTAAACTTACCGATGTTTCAAAATTACATTCCTTAGGTTGGAAACACAATATGGAAATAGAAAACGGTGTAAAAACGCTATTTAACTGGTATATAGAAAATTTACAATAATAACATTACAAATTAATTAACTATGAATATTAAAAAAATCTGTGCTTGTTTGCTTGGAGTAAGTTCTCTTTTTGCTACAGCCACCGAAACTTACAAGTACAACGACTATTATTACCAACGTAAATCATTATTTGAAGAACTGCCGGTGTATAGCCACGACATCGTATTTTTAGGTAACAGTCTTACTAATAACGGACGCTGGTATGAAATGTTCAACAACCCTAATATTAAAAATCGTGGTATTGTAAGCGACGTTGTACAAGGAGTTTCCGACCGCGTAGAACTTGTTACATCAGGACACCCTAAAAAAATATTCCTACTTATTGGTGTTAATGACGTTTCTCACCACCTTACTGCCGACAGCATTGTAACAGCAGTGGAAAATTTGATTATTAAAATCAAAAAAGAAACTCCTGAGACTGAATTATTCCTTCAAAGTTGGTTACCTATCAATAACGATTTCAATCGTTATAAAAACATGAAAGGAAAAGAACAAACCATGCTTGAAGGTAATGTTTTGCTTGAACAAGTTGCACGTCGTCAAGGTGTAAAATGGATTAACCTATTCCCTCTTCTTGCCGACCGCCAATGCAAACTCTTCAAGCACATGACTAACGACGGTTTACACCTTAACGATGAAGGTTATAAAGTGTGGCGTGAAGAAGTAGCTAAATATGTGCTTGAACCGGGTCAAACTCTTAATGCCGAAATCTATCCTGTAAACAACAACGACTTTGTAATGGTCGGTAGCCACAGCCTTGTAGGAGGTGCTGAATGGCACGAATTACTAAACATACCCAACATCAAGTGGCGTACTTCTTGGGGCGACAACTGCGATAATTTACACAAGAATGCTAAGAAAATTGCAACCAACAAACCTAAAAAACTTATCTTGTTGTCCAACTACGATTTCAATAAAGACACTAAACTTAATGTAAATCCGCAATTTAATGCCGATTCCATTGTTAAACACATGGAAAAAGCTATTCTTGCAGTAAAAGAAGTGTCTCCGGAGACCGAAATCATTCTTCAAAGTCCGGTTCCTGTAAATTCAACTTATGAAAAGTATGCCGAATTTAAAGGAAGTGCAAAACGTTTAAAAGCAGTAAACAAAAAACTTCAAAAGTTAGCTAAAAAGCACAAAATCGATTGGGTAAACATAACAACCGTACTAAGCGATGAAAAAGGTGATTTAAAAGCCGAATATACTAACGATGGTTTTCACCTAATGGGAAAAGGCTATGTAGCATGGGCTAATGCTCTTAAACAATACCTTACAAAATAAAAAACAGAATATATTCTCATAACAAAAAGAGACTGTATCGTGATTATGTTTTTACGGTACAGTCTCTTTTTATTGCTTTTTATCAATATGGTAATGTTGACAAAAACAGTTGGTGATATCAATATTCACAATGTATTTTTAGCTGAGATATTACTTATTCCGGGAAATAACGTTCTTTCAAAGCTTTATATTCGGACGTTGATTTCACACATTCAAGCCATGAATTTATGCTGTCACACAAAACATTGTCGTCCTTTTTAAAAATCCATGACTGAAACTGAGAGAAACTTATTGCTGTCGAAATATCTACATTAGGATATTGTTTAGCCAAAATTTTTGCCACTCCCTCATTCATTACAGCCTGTTTTATTTCGCCACTAACCACACGCATGAACAATTGCTCTGCACCATATTCTTTATCGGTTTTTACATAAATAGTGTCACCTATTTCGTGACTTAAATTAACTAAACGAGTTTGTATAGTAGAACCTTCAACAACCCACACCGTATCATCAGCCAATCCCAATTGAGATGTTACAGCAAGTGTTCCATCAGCCTGTTTTCGCTGTACAAGCACCAGTCGGTCGATATAAATAGGGTTAGAAAACAAATATTCTTGCTTAGTCTCCTTTGTTACCGGAAATTCGGCACAAATCATATCGTACGTTCCGTTCTTCAATTGTTCAAGCGAAGTCGACAATGTTACCATTGGTTGGAACTCCAATTTTAAACCAGCATGCTTTGCTACCATTCGCAACAAGTCATAACTAAATCCCCCCAACGTGTCATCATAAGTATAATACGACAAAGGAGCATATTCTATTGCAACAACATTTTTTTTTCCATCTTTTGCCGATACGTTACCTTTATATAGGTTGCAATTACGCAAAACTGCCATGGCAGATATAACACCTACCAGCATCAATATATATAAAGCCAAGCTTCCTTTTTTAATATTTCTTTTCTCCATTGGTGACATTTATCAGGCAAAATCAGTTTGTAAAATCAACAGAAATTCCTATTTGAAATTTTCTGGGATTCAACGGATAATGTGGCATTGAGAAATAATTGTTTCCTCCGAAAACACCTTGATTTACATGAGAGAACATTACAAAAAATCTCGTCTTTTTTAATTTTACATTGGCATAAGCATTCATCCACGCAAAATTTCCACATTTCACCTCGTGTTGCGTATGAAATGCCATTGTTGACGGATTATAGCCCGGAGCATAATATTCGGTATAATAATTACAATCCACACCAAATTGAACATGCATCACTCTCGAAATCAAAAATTTCAAATACAAATTGGAATATATGGCAAACTTCGGTAATGACAACACTTTTTCATTACTTGATTTTTGATATGCAAGGCTGTTGTCCCAATTCAATGCTTTAAATCGCAAATTTTGCTTTAGTGAAGCACTGAACACTTGTATATTTCCATCATACTGAGCCGGCATAGCCGAATTATCAAAATACACATAATTCTCCATGTTTTCCACACCTATATTTAAGTGTGTTCCCGATTGTGGCAAATATATTTTTCCGCCAAGACGTACTCTTCGCATTTTATCGAAATTATTTTGCCAAATAAAATGATTTGACACATAATTTCTCGTAAGATATGGGGTTTCTTCATTTTTAAAATATCCATAACCGGTAATAGATACACTATCGCCAAATAACGGAATACGAGTTGTTACATCTCCAGAAATATCTATATCTCCGGCTACACTACCCAAAACACCGAAACGTGCATTGGCATTATACGTTAGTATCGAGCCTTTTTGTTTTGTCAATTGTCCGCCTACCCATGCCACGTTTTCCGACTCCTTTTGAGGAATTACAAAATTAGGAGCAGGAGTAAAATTGGCATCTCTATCTGCTACATACAACATACTGTCTGCTACCTGCTTATATTTTCTCACTTCATAAGTTGCATACGCTGCCAGTCCGAATTTGGCATATTTATTAAAACCCTCAAGCATCGAGATGCCAAAAGTATTAGATAAATGCCAATATTCAGTTCTTTCATCTGTTCCGTTTAAAGATAAATAGCAGTTTTCATAAAATTTCCTGTCTTCAGCCGCATTTTCATCAATATATCTATGTAATCCAGTCTTATAATCCATCGTCCAAATAAAACTCGTAACAGGCACATACTCCTTATGTTCGATAGTATCGTTTATACTGTCTTTCCACGTGCGATAAAAACCCACTTTATAACGATGATTCATATAAAACTCATGTCCGGTTACACGAGAATGTGCATCACTCAAGTTAGTTGGTATATTTCTTGTATCTACCTTGCTTTCCCCTCCTTGCACTTCGGCAGGTTCTGTAATATAACGGTCATCGGTTATTCCGCCATTTTCCTTATTCAACGAATTGAAATTATTAAAACATGCCTGCAATTCATAACGGTCCCCTGTATAAGAGGTACTTAGTCCCCACATAAAATTTTTTGCTGCTTGCGACTCATAATTTCCTTTTGAATAAATATAATCAAGCATCGCCCCTATTTGAAGTTTTTGATTCACATTGCCGGAGAATATCCCCTGTAAACGTTCTTGCCCGTTATATTTAGTTCCGCCTGATGTATATGTAAGTAAAGTCATGGGTATGCGTGTGTTATAGAACTTTTGCTTTCCCAATGAAGGTATCCAGTTGCTAATAGCATCTTCAAAAAAGAATTCCGACATATGACCTCTTTCAAAAAATATTTGATTTTGCCCGGGTGCACCATAATTACCGGTAGAAGCAAAGACCAAACTTTGGTTCGAAGTTACATATTTCTGCGAAAAATTATCTTGTAAAGTATCTATTGTCGATTCATAACGTTGACCGAGGGGTTGCGATATAGTCCACGCATAAGATGGGGCTATCACCATTTTATCTTTTGCCCAAGTTCCTACGGCTTGCATTACAACAATCACAAACAATATATATTGAATTCTTTTTCTCATAATTTTTCACCTCTCACATACAATCAAACTCGCTGTAAAGCAAGCTCAATCCTATCATTGTTCAACTTTTTAAATTAATTTACAAAGATATATAAAAAATACTATCACGGAGCTATTTGAGCAAAATAAATCAAAACAACACATATTTATAAAAAAATAGTCGCACAAATCAAACTGTGCGACTATTTCATTCTATATTTCATTGGTCAATTACAACGATAACTTAATCCCTACATATGCACTACGTGGCATCATAGGACCATACATATAGCCTGAGTCTCGCATTTCTCCTTTATCAAAATCCTTTTGATATGAGTTAAATATATTATGCAATCCGGCATTAACTTGTAATGTTGCATAATCAAACAATTTAAAGTCATAAGCTGCTTTAAAGCCTACGTCGGCAAAACTTTTAGTTCTTTTAGCCACATCGACATCGGTTCCCGAACCCTCAAAGTGTTGCATCCACATAGGTCCGGTGATTGTTCCGGTAAGTCCCAAGCTTAAAGGCTTTACAGGATTGTAATTAAAAGTAAAATATCCGTAAGCATCAGGCGTTCTGAACATATTTTTCGTTGTTGGCACATCAGGATTATCGCTCCATTGTTCAAGATTCTTATATCTACTATGTTGAAGCGTCACACCACCTTGTAATGACAAAAATGAAGAAAACACTGCACGAAATTCCAAATTTCCACCAAAAACGGTAGCCCCCGAGCCATTATAACGCTCTATCATATCGTTTCCAGCTTCATCTTTCCCTATCGTACGCAAAGCAAACACATCGCTTAATGAGGTGTAGAAACCTTCTATAAGAAGATTGGTTTGCACTCCGCCTATATTGAAATAGAAATCACCTGAAAGGCTTAAACTATGTGAACTTTCTTCTTTTAAATCGTTAGCAAGCACAGTTATCACACGTTCACCGCCCACTACTGCAATATGAAAATCCTCATCAAAAGCCTGAGGAGCTCTGAAGCCTGTTGAATAAGACAATCGGAAATTGGCTTGCTTTGATGGATTGAAACGAATATTGGCACGAGGAGAAACAATGACATCATCCACCAATGAATGTTTATCCACACGAGCACCGATTAGAAAACCTAACATATCGTTTCTCCACTCATTTTGAACAAATCCACTATAAATATTAATCTTTTGTAGATAATTATGATTATAACCAAGAGTTATGTCATGCAAATAATTGTGGTTATATTCAACACCAGCCATAAATTCAGCAGGCATAAACACCAATTTATCTATTGTACGCGTATATTGAGCTCCTCCCAATACCACCAAATCGTGAGTATTACCATAGGCATTAGGGTCTTTCCCGCTTCCATAGTAACTATCTCTTTTAGTATCTTGAAGCGACGCATATACATTCCACTTGGTTTTATTATCATCACTCCAGTAATTGAAATTTACGTCTCCACCATGAATTTGATGGTCGGTTTGTTCAGTTATATTAGCTTCATGTGCCGGTTTATCCAATTGGTCTCCACCACGACGAAATTCTTGAGTAGCTCTATACTCCAAAGTAAGACGAGTATTGTCACTCGGACGCATAAAAGCTCTTGCTCCTATGGTTTTTGACTTTATTTCCCCTATTTCGGTATAACCGTCACCATTATGGTCGTAACTTGCTCTATCGCGATTCTGCCCGTATATCATTAGTCCCAATTTATGGTTATCGGTAGTAACAGAAGCATTTACAGTGGTATTATTGTCAATAGCGTCTTCCATTCCCGTAAAAGTAGTAGTATTGGCAACCTCAACCGAATTAACTATCGGGTCTTTTGTTATAATGTTTATAGTTCCGCCTATCGCAGAAGAGCCAAACAAAGCAGAACCACCACCACGCATCACTTCAACACGTTCTATCATATTGGCAGGAATTTGTTCCAAACCATATACTCCAGCCAAAGCCGAAAATACCGGACGTGAATTCATCAAGATTTGCGAATAGTGTCCGTCAAGCCCGTTTATTCGCACTTGAGTAAATCCACAATTTTGACAATTATTTTCCACTCTCACACCGGGTTGGTAATTAAGTCCGTCGGCAAGGCTGCACGCACTCACTAAGTCAAAAGTTTTGGCGTTCAATACACTTACAAGCGTTGAACTATTACGACGTTTTACTTCTCCTTTATTACCGGTCACAACTACTTGTTCCAATTGCATTACATCTTCTTGCAATAAAAAATTCACCTCAACGGTCTTATTATGTTTTATTTCAACGTCATATTTTTGAGGAACGTATCCTATACAAGAAGCTTCAATTTCATATTTTCCGTCAGGAACATTTTTCAAGAAATAATGCCCTGTAGCATCGGTCATGGTACCATAAGATGTACCCAACAAACGCACAGTAACATAAGGTATATGTTCATCTGTCCCCTTATCTACCACATGACCCACAACATTTGCATCGGTTAAAGTTGCTTGAGCAAGCAAAGAATAAACTGTCATCAACGACAGGAATAGCGTAAAAATGATTTTCTTCATTAATAAACGTGTATTTACATTAAAAAATTAAGTGTATTTTCACAAAAACGGTTGCAAAAATACACTTTATAACAAACTTAAACAAATTATTTAAAACCATTCTAAATAATCAACACTTATTTAGAACAACCATTGAGTTTTAACTCAACCTATTTTAATACCGGCAAACCCCATAAACGCCATAGCAAGAATACCTGCAGTAACAAGTGCAATAGGTGTTCCTTTCATAGCTTTTGGCACTACCGACAATGACAATTGTTCTCTGATTCCTGCAAAAACTACAAGTGCAAGCATAAAACCGAGTGCCGTAGACACTGCATACACCAAAGATTCAACCAACGTCATGTTTTTTTGTATTACAAGAATGGCAACTCCAAGAACGGCACAATTGGTAGTTATAAGCGGTAGAAAAACACCTAAAGCACGATAAAGCACAGGCATACACTTTTTCATTACGATTTCAAGAACTTGCACAAGTGCAGCAATAACCAAAATAAACGTAATGGTTTGCAAAAATGTTATTCCAAGTGGAACAAGAACATACATTTGCAACAAATAGGTAACAACTGTTGATACAGCCATTACAAATGTAACAGCCATCCCCATTCCTACCGCAGAACTTATGCGTTTAGACACTCCCAAAAACGGACATATACCAAGAAATTGGGCAAACACTATATTATTTACAAATATCGATGTTATTATTATTGAAATATAAGTAAGCATGGTATTTTATTATTTTTTAAAAATCACAAACTTATTAACAAGAGCAATCAATAATCCAAGTACAATAAACGCACCCGGAGCAAGTACAAATATAAGACTGCCGTATTCTTCTCCATAGATAACAAAATCAAAAATTTTACCGGTACCCAAAAATTCTCTTATAGCGCCTAACAGTGTAAGCGAAACAGTAAAACCCAGTCCCACACCTATACCATCACAAAACGAATCAACAATACCATTCTTTGAAGCAAAAGATTCGGCACGTCCCAATAAGATACAATTCACCACTATCAACGGTATGAATATACCCAAAGTAGCATACAATTCGGGCATATAAGCCTGCATAATCATTTGTAATGCTGTAACAAACGAAGCTATAACTACAATAAATGCCGGAATACGCACTTGATCGGGAATAACACTACGCAACAAGGAAATAACCACATTGGAACACACAAGAACTCCCATTGTGGCAAGTCCCATACTCATTCCATTGATTGCAGAACTGGTCGTTCCCAACGTGGGACACATTCCCAACAATAAAACAAAAGTAGGATTGTTCTTAATTGCCGATTCTACAATGAATTTCAATTTACTTATCATTTTTAACCTCCTTTCCCGATTTTTGCATTTTACAAAAGGCTTTATAAGCATCATTCAAGGCATCAAGAAATGCACGAGATGAAATAGTGGCTGCCGTGATAGCATCTACATCTCCTCCATCTTTTTTCACTTTCAAAACGTCTTTTGACGCATTTAATCCTATTACATTTCTATTCCCTTTTTTCATGCGGAACCACTCTTGCATCTTTGACCCCAAGCCGGCTGTTTCGCTATGTTTCAATATTTTATATTCACAAATTGTTCCATCTTGACTAAATCCGCACATTATTTCTATGTCACCACTGAAACCGTTTCTTGTAACACTTTTTACGGCAGCACCAACAAGTACACCGTTTTTTCGTGCAGGATAAACAACAAGATCCACACTATCCTTTGTTCCGGCATTGGCAGTATAAACAAATTGCTCTTTTAATGGATTATTATCAAATTCAGGAGCAACTTCACTTATTGCCATTATTTGAGCCTTATTATCTGATTCAGATATAACATCCTTAGTAATAACATATACACCTCCCGACAATAGAGCAGAAAGTACCGTTATTACTCCCAATGATAAGACCATATTACGCAATGAAGATTTTGCTTTTTTCATAATTCAGTTAAACCTCCTTTCTCCGAAACGTCTTGGTTTCATAAATTTATTGATAAGCGGAGTAAATCCATTCATTATAAGAATTGCAAATGAAACGCCTTCGGGATAAGCTCCCCACAGACGAATTATCATTGTAATAATTCCTATCATCACACCATAAAGCACCATTCCTTTATGTGTCATGGGAGATGTAACATAATCGGTAGCCATAAATATTGCACCCAGCAACACGCCTCCTGTCAAAATCGAAACAATAGGATTAATTCCAGCCAACCACGAGAAAACAGCCACGCTTGAAATTACCGAAACCGGAATGTGCCAACTTATTATACCTCTCAACAACAGAAAAGCTCCACCAAGCAATAATGCTATAGCACAAGTTTCACCAAGACTACCACACATATCACCGACAAAAGTCGCCCAAACATCCAAATTTTCAGGTGATAATTCTCCCATTTTCATTTTACCCAATATCGTGGCTCCTGTAGTTGCATCGGCATAATTCATACGGTTTACAATAGGTAACGGCCATGAAGTCATTTGACTCGGAAAAGAAATAAGCAAGAACACACGTCCCAAAATAGCAGGATTGAAAATATTTTGTCCCAATCCTCCATAAGCAAACTTACCTAAACCTATTGCAACAATACATCCTATCAATACTATCCATAATGGCAAATTGGACGGCAGATTTAATGCAAGTAATAACCCGGTTATTACCGCCGAACCATTATTTATAGTCATTTCACCTCCTATCATGTACTTCTGTATCAAGAACTCTGTCAAAACACAACCTATCACAGATGTAACAACAACCAACAAAGCACCTAAGCCAAAAGCATAGACAGAAAATGCCAATGCAGGAAGCAGGGCTATGACAACACTCCACATTCGAGATTTCACACTATCGCACGCGTGAATATGTGGAGAACCGGACACTATAAATTTTCTTCCACTCATATATTTTTTACTTCTTTTTACGAGCTATCTCATTTACTTTAAACTTTCCTAACCTTATAAAGTCAAGCAAAGGACGATGTGACGGACAAGAGTAAGAACAACAACCACATTCTATGCAATTCATCACCTTATGTTCATTCAATTCGTCCCAATCGGCATTTTCGGTCAATGGCATAAGCAAATACGGTTCAAGTCCCATAGGGCATGCCTCAACACACGACCCACACCTTATACAAGGTTCCTCTTTCACACGTTTTGACTCAATTTCTGACATCATCACTATTCCAGACAAACCTTTTATGGTAGGTGCATTTATATCCACTATAGCACGTCCCATCATAGGACCACCAAGTATTATTTTTCCTGTATCTTCAGGAACACCGCCGGCTGCTTCAATTACAGTTTTCAAAGGAGTGCCCAAATACACTCTGAAATTACCCGGATTTGCCACACTTTTTCCGCTCACTGTTAAGACTCGGCTTATCAATGGTTCACGCAAACGCACAGCTCGATAAACAGCATAAGCAGTTGCAACATTTTGTACTATTACACCGACAGAAATAGGTAAACCTCCATTAGGTACTTCTCTCCCTGTTACTGCCTTTATCAATTGTTTCTCTCCTCCTTGCGGATATTTCGTACGCAATGCAATTACCGATATACCGGTTTCATTACTCAACAACTTTTCCATTAATGCTATTGCATCTTTTTTGTTATCTTCAATACCTATTACGGCACGTTTAACATCAGCTGCACGCATTATATATTTCACGCCTTCAATAATTTCGGAGGCACACGCAAGCATTAAAGCATGATCATTGGTCAAATACGGTTCACATTCGGCTCCGTTTATTATCAAAACTTCGGCATTCAAACCATTCGGCGGAGTCAACTTTACTTTTGTAGGGAAAGCAGCTCCACCAAGGCCGACGACTCCCGAATCGGAAACAATAGTCTTTATTTCTTGCGGAGTCAACGCATCAACCTCATCATCAGTTCGCTTACACGGTACATTTTCAGCATCATGTTGCACATCTTCATCGGTTGCAACTACCGTTACAGTATCACAAGGGTAGCCAAACGCCGTTTTCCATTTACCAATCGTTTTTACAGTTCCACTTATAGGCGTATGCACATTTGCACTTACCACCCCGTTAGCCTTAGCTATAAGTTGTCCTTTCTCGACATGCTCACCCTCCTTTACACAGCACACTGCAATTGCACCTATATGTTGAGAAAAGGTTACAATAACTTCTTTAGGAGCAGGAATATCCACTATAGGACACTCTGCCGTATATTTATATTCAGGAATATGTATTCCCCCTTTACTAAATGTTTTTGCCATAAATCCTCTCATTATTTAGATTCAACCCCATTGATTACTTGCTTTTGAGGAAAATTTACAGCATGAATAGAATTGCGAGGACACACGGCAACACATTTTTTGCATAATTTACACTTCTCATAATCTATTCTTGCCAAATTATCTTCAATTACAATCGCATCGTGTTGACATTCTTTAAAACATTTACTGCATCCTATACAAGACACACCACATTCTTTCATTGCCAATGCACCTTTATCCTTATTGGCACATGCAATATATACTCGCATGCCACGAGGACCTTTATTTCTCAACTCAATCAAGTTACGCGGACACATGGCAACACAAGCTCCACAACCTACACACTTTTCTTCATCTATTACAGCAATACCTTGCTTGGTATCAATCTTTATTGCATCAAATTTACAAGCTCTCACACAATCGCCACAACCCAAACATCCGTATGCACACCCTCTTGCTCCAAGAAACAACGAATGCTGAATTCTACATGACCTAACACCATCATAGTATGACTTAACAGGACGATTTTCACAAGACCCATTACAATGTAACACTGCAATTTTAGGCATAGCAGAAGATGGCTTGATAGCTCCTGCTATTCCGGCAATTTTTGCCATAACGGTATCATCACATGAAGGACACCGCAAACCATCTAAAGAATCGGAATTTGCACATTTAACGGCAAAGTCATGACAACCATTACAGCCACAACCTCCACAATTAGCCCCTGGCAACAAATCTTCTATTTCTGCTATTTTTGGATTTTCTTTTACATAAAAGCGTTTTGACGTAACATACAGTACAATAGCACTTATAACGCCCAACCCTCCAAGAATAACAATAGATAAAACCACCAAATTCATTTTCTTATATTTCTTCGATTTTAAAACTTACTTTTTTAGATTCTTTTTTACCTCTTAATATATAATAGATAATAAAATATAAAGTAATAGACAATAAACCTGATAAACAGCCTATAAATGGCGAAACTAATATTGCTGTCAATATAGTTACTATCATCAATAATAAACATGGCATAAACAAGCACCACCATATAGCCTCAACTTCAGTTTTATTTTGCGTTTCAACCACTTTTACTCGTTCTCCCACCGAAGGATTATACCCTGCAGAGATAGCGTAAACCTCATCGTCCGATGACACTCCGCACAAGTCTCCCATCTTACAACCTTCACACTGATTGCGAGCTATTTTCACTTTCAACAATTCTTTGTTGACAATTTCTATAACTACTCCTATATGTTTTTTAGAAAGCTGACTCACAGAATTCTTTATTAATAAAAATGGTTTTAAATACTTGACTTTACACTTCCTAAATCCTTATTTTTCAGAAAGTGCAAATATACCGGTTTTTCACTTGATTAAAGAAATTTTTCCGTAATTATTTTATTGGTCATTTATTCTTATTTTTCTCCCATTCTTCTTAATGAAGTTACAACTTTTACTTACTCGTTATTGCTTCTTGCAAATTTTCTTCCACGCTTTTCAATCTTGCATTTTTCAGCAATACTTTATGAGCATTATCAAGTAAATACAACGCAGGAAATACCGGCAAATAATATAAATCATTATCCAAAATAATCATATTTTCATCACAAGAGTCCAACCACGACTCAGGCAATCGCTGATTAACCCAATCATCAGTTTTACCAAAGGCACACACCGACAAAACAGTCAAATCTCCGGAATCAAGCAATTGAGATATTATTTCTGATTCCATTATTTTGTTTTTCAACAACTTGCAATCATTACAATCGGGATTGTTAAAATACAGCAATACATATTTTGAATTCAATGCATGCAAGGTTGAATACTCTCCATTTTTTAAAAGAAATTTAAAATCAACGGCAATTGAACCCTCCTTATTCTTTCCTTCCATTTCAAGTATATAGCTTTCTCTTTCATCACCATTTCCTGTAGCAACGAATCCCACAAAAAACATTGACATTAAGAGTATTAATATTTTTCCAATCCACATATCACAACCTACTTACTAAAACAAATATAACAACAAAAGCAAGATTTAAATAAATAAGTTAATCCTTATTAGGATTATTTAACCGCTATTACTTTCATAAACTTTGAAAACTTTAAGAGTTTTCAAAGTTTTCTTTATATATTTGCACTTTGAATAATTATAAATAATAAGAATGCCTGACTTAACAGATACAATTTTAACCACAGCAAGTTTACTTATGGGGAAATACGGAATATCATCTGTTACAATGGATGATATTGCGAAAGAATGTCATATTTCAAAACGCACTCTATACGAAAAAATTCCCGACAAGCGTACTTTAGTGTGGTATTGTGTACTTTTCGGCAAGAAAAAAAGACAAGAAGAGGCGAAAAATATGGTTACAAAGTCAAACAGTACTCTTGACGCCTTACTTCACATTTATCGATACATGCGAACAACAATGTCAGAATCCTCTAACATTTTTTTCAAAGACATGCACCGACTTTACCCCGATTTAGAAAAGCGATGTCGCGAAATGCACATTGAACAAGCTCATGAGTTTGGTAATTTTCTCAAGCAAGGAATCAATGAAGGTATGTTTCATAAAAATGTCAACCTCAATACAGCTGCACAAGTATTTTTAATTCAATCGGAAGCCATTATCAATGATCTTGGCATATCCAATGAATTTTCCAGCGTTTGCAATATGATGGACACGGCATTTGTAATATTTCTACGAGGAATTGCTACGGCAAAAGGTCTTGAAATAATCGACAAATTCATTTCAGAGAATAATATATTAAACAACTAATAACTAAACTACACAAGATGAAGATTAACTTTAAACAGTGTATTGCGACAACAATTATTGCCATAGGAACTTTTAGTTTGAATGCTCAAACTAAAGGCGACACGCTTACACTCACACTTGACGAGTGCATTAGCATCGCACTCAGCGAAAATCCCACTATCAAGGTAGCCGATATGGAAATCGAACGTGTGGAATATTCAAAAAAAGAGACAATCGGACAATTACTTCCTGAAATTTCATTTGGAGGACAATACAGCCGAACTATCGAAAAACAATCAATGTCAATGAACGGGCAAACGTTCAAAGTAGGTAGCGATAACAGTTATAGTACAGGCTTTTCGGCTTCATTACCTATTATTTCGGTTCAACTTTGGAAATCTCTTAAATTAAGCAATAATCAAATTTTACAAAATATTGAAAAAGCACGTGAATCACGTCTTTCTCTCGTAAATCAAGTGGAAAATGCTTACTACGGACTGCTTTACGCTCAAGACGCATTAAACGTACTTGTAGAAAACAGAGAAACAGCTAAATTCAATGCCGAAATATACAAGAAAAAATTTGAAAACGGTACAGCTTCCGAATATGACGTTCTTCGTGCCGATGTTCAAGTAAAAAATATTGAGCCTTCAATCCTTGATATGGAAAACACCATAAGTCAAGCCAAACTTCAATTAAAATTACTTATGGGCATGAACATGGCTTACAATATTAAAGTTATAGGAAATCTTGCAGATTATCAAAATTCAATGTACGAAAAAGTACTTGACACAAACGTGAACCTTTCAAATAACAGTTCTTTGCGTTCACTTGATTTGCAAACTGACTATTTAAAGAAAGTACTCGAAGTGCAAAAAGGTTCTTGGTTCCCGACTTTAGCTCTTTCTGCCAATTATAATTGGACCGCTCTTAACAACGGAACACCTTTCAAAAATCTTGAATGGAATCCTTATTCTACAGTTGGTGTTTCTCTTTCTATTCCTTTATTTCAAGGAGGCCGCCGCTACACTAAGCAAAAACAGGCTGAAATTGCTTACCGTGAAATGACATGGCAACGCGAAAATCTTGAAAATTCACTTAACCTTCAAGTTCAAACACAATTCAACAACATTCAAAAAAGCGTAAGCCAAATTGAAACTAACAAAGCAGGAGTGGAACAAGCCGTTAAAGCCAACCAAATCATGGAAAAAAGTTTCCGTATAGGTGCGGCTTCTTATCTTGATTTACGCGACAGCGAAAATGCTCTCATGTCGGCTAAATTAGCTTATTATCAATCTATTTACAACTACTTAACAGCTCAAAGCCAACTTACTTACTTGCTTGGCAATAGTAAAACCGACTATAAGGAAACAGCCAAATAATTTACTATAAACGATAATAATAAAATACGCAATAAATTATGACACTAAAATCAAAACTATTCGGTATCTCAGCTCTTTCTTTACTTATGACAGCTTGTACCGGAAGCGAAAAAAAGGAAATTGTGGAACAACTTCCTATTGTTAAGATTCAAAAGGTTTATGCAGAAGATGTTCCTCAAATTTCTTCTTACACTGCAACCGTAGAACCATTCAAATCAAACAACATTACGGCAAACACTTCAAACCGTATCAAACAAATCAAAGTAGATGTAGGACACAATGTTTCTGCCGGTCAAACACTTGTCGTACTTGATGACGTGAATGTAGAACAACTCGAAGTGCGTATTGCCAACCAAGAACGCGATTATAAACGTGCAGTGGAACTACTTGAAATAGGTGGTGGTACACAACAAACTGTTGACCAATTAAAGACTGAACTTGACGCTTCAAAACGCAATTTGCGTAACATGAAGGAAAATATGACTCTTACAAGCCCTATTTCAGGAGTCGTAACCGTTCGTAACTACGAAAATGGTGATATGACAGGTTCTCTTCCTATTTTAACAATAGAAGATATGCGTCCTGCTAAAATAATCGTAAATGTGAGTGAAAACGAATTCCCAAAAATCAAAAAAGGTATGAAAGTAGATGTCACCCTCGACACTTATGGCGACGAAGTGTTTATAGGAACAGTTTACTTAATTCACCCTACAATCGACTCTTCTACACGCACATTCAAAGTTGAAATAACTGTACCTAATGCCGATGGTCGCATTCATTCAGGTATGTTTGCACGCGTAAATGTAAAATACGGAACAGAAAACCGTGTTGTGGTTCCTGATAGAGCTATTGTTAAGCAAACAGGTTCAGGTAATCGCTATGTTTACGTTTATAAAGACGGAAAAGTATCCTTTAATCAAGTTCAACTCGGACAACGTCTTGGCGAAAGTTATGAATTGATTTCGGGAGTTGAAAATAACTCCGATGTAGTTATTTCCGGTCAAACTCGCCTTGGCGACGGAGCTTCAGTACAACTTGCAGGAAACGAACAAGCTACACAAGATACTATCAAATAAAACTATAAAACCTTATAAAAACAAGATACAATGAGTTTATATTCAGGTGCAGTAAAACGTCCGGTAATGACATCACTATGCTTCGTTGCTGTAGTGATTTTAGGACTTTTCTCATTGCAGAAACTGCCTATCGACCTATATCCGGATATTGACACAAACACTATCATGGTCATGACGACCTATCAAGGTGCAAGTGCCGAAGATATTGAACAAAACGTGACTCGTCCGCTTGAGAATACACTAAACTCGGTGGAACACTTGAAACACATCACTTCAAAATCAAGAGAAAACATTTCGGTTATCACTCTTGAATTTGAATATGGTTACGACATTGACGTGCTTACTAACTACGTACGCGACAAGCTCGACATGGTGAGCAGTTATTTACCCGATGAAAGTGAAACTCCAATCATCTTCAAGTTCAGTACCGACATGATTCCTATCATGCTTCTTTCGGTTCAAGCCGAAGAAAGTATGCCGGGATTGTATAAAATTCTTGACGAAAACGTTGCCAATCCTCTTGCTCGTGTCGATGGCGTTGGTTCTGTATCTATTTCAGGTGCTCCAAAACGTGAAATCCACGTTTATGTAGATCCTATCAAACTTGAAGCCTATAACTTATCAATTGAAACCATTTCTTCACTTATAGGTGCTGAAAACCGCAATATTCCCGGTGGTAACTTCGATATAGGTTCCGAAACTTACGCTTTACGTGTTCAAGGTGAATTTAACGATGCAAAAGAAATGGAAAATATCGTTGTTAGTGCTAACAACGGAAGTATAGTTTACTTGAAAGACGTTGCTAAAATAGATGATTCACTCGAAGAACGTGCTCAACAGACCTATAACAATGGTAAAAAAGGAGCTATGGTCATCATTCAAAAGCAATCGGGAGCAAACTCTGTGGAAATTTCCAACAAAGTGATGAAAGAACTTCCGGGATTGCAAAAGAATCTTCCAAGCGATGTAAAATTAGGTATTATCGTAGATACATCCGACAACATTCGCAACACAATTGCTTCTTTGACCGAAACTGTACTTTACGCACTTTTATTCGTCGTTATTGTAGTGTTCACATTCTTGGGACGCTGGCGTGCTACCATAATTATCGGTATAACCATTCCTATTTCTTTGATTGCTTCATTCATATACTTGTTTGCCACAGGCGAAACGCTTAACATCATTTCCCTTTCGGCTCTATCAATATCCATAGGTATGGTGGTTGATGATGCCATTGTGGTACTTGAAAACGTTACAACCCACATCGAACGAGGTAGTGACCCGAAACAAGCCGCAGTACATGGTACCAATGAGGTGGCAATCTCAGTTATCGCATCTACTTTGACTCTTATTGCCGTATTCTTCCCATTGACAATGGTAACAGGTATGACCGGAGTATTGTTCAAACAATTGGGTTGGATGGTATGTATCATGATGATTATTTCAACAATATGTGCATTATCACTCACACCAATGCTTTGTAGCCAAATGCTACGTCTAAGCCCTAAGAAAAGTAAATTCCAACAATTTTTCTTCAAATACATCGAACATTGGCTTGACAAGCTCGATGACGGATATGCATGGTTACTAAACTTATGTGTTACTCACAAGAGAAAGACTTTGGTTATTTGTACTTTAATCTTTGTTGCTTCATGTTTATTGATGAAATTTATTGGTAGCGAGTTCATTCCTACAAGCGACAACTCTCGACTTGGCGTAACACTTGAACTACCAATAGGTACTCGTACTGAAATTTCACAAGCTACAACCGACAGATTGTTCAATGAATGGATGGAAAAATATCCTGAAATCAAAGTATTGAACTACACTACCGGACAAGCAAGTACCGACAATACTTATGCATCATTGAGCGACAACGGTACGCACATCGTATCTATGAACGTAAGTCTCGTAAGCCCTGCCGAACGTGAACGCGGACTTATTGAAATAGCAAACTTGATGCGTAAAGACCTTGAGCATTATCCTGAATTTGTGAAATCACAAGTAAACGTAGGTGGTTCACGCGGTGGAGGTATGAGCGGACAATCAACACTCGATTATGAAATCTATGGTTACGATTTCACCGAAACCGACAGTGTGGCTCAACAATTAAAACGTCTATTGCTCAATACTAAAGGTATCTCCGATATAACCATTAGCCGTTCCGATTATCAACCCGAATATCAAGTAGATTTCGATCGCGAAAAACTTGCTCTTTACGGATTGAATCTATCTACAGCAGCCAATTACTTGCGTAACCGCATCAACGGTAGTACGGCTTCTTATTATCGCGAAGATGGGGAAGAATATGACATCAAGGTTATGTATGCTCCCGAACATCGCACATCAATTGAAGACATTGAAAACATTCTCATCTACAATGCCACAGGTAAGGGTGTGAGAATACGTGATATAGGTAAAGTTGTGGAACGATTCACACCTCCTACAATCGAACGTAAAGACCGACAACGTATCATCACTGTGCAAGGCGTTGTAAACGGTGAAGTTGCCATGAGTGACATTATTGCCGATGTTCAACCAAAACTTGACCAACTTGATATACCTGCTAACGTAAATATCGATTTGTCAGGTTCTTTTGAAGACCAACAAGATTCATTTTCCGATTTAGGACTTCTTGCTATTCTTATTATAATTTTGGTTTATATAGTGATGGCTGCACAGTTTGAATCGCTTGCATATCCTACAATCATCATGACTTCTTTGCCATTTGCATTCTCCGGTATTGTTCTCATCTTATGGATGACAGGAACTAACCTTAACATAATGTCAATGATTGGAGCCATCATGCTTATAGGTATCGTAGTTAAGAACGGTATCGTGCTTATCGACTACATTACGTTGAATCGTGAACGTGGTATGAGTATTCGCTCTGCAGTAGTTCTCGGTGGTAAATCACGCCTTCGTCCTATCGTGATGACAGCATTGACAACTATTTTGGGTATGGTGCCTATGGCTATCAGTACTGGAGAAGGTGCCGAAATGTGGCGTCCTATGGGTATTGCCGTGATAGGTGGTCTTACTTTCTCTACATTATTGACATTGCTATTCGTACCTGCAATGTATTGCATCTTTGCAGGTGTAGGAGTTAATCGCCAACGTCGCAAATTTGGCAAAAAGTTAAACGCTTAAACAATAATTGAATTATGAAAGCTATATTTATTGCATTTGACCAAGCATATACCGAACGTATAATCGACATTTTGGAACGCAATAATTGTCGTGGTTTCACACAATGGGAACAAGTTATCGGTCGTGGCACAAAAACAGGTGAACCACATTACGGAAGCCATGCATGGCCTTCACTTGCTTCGTCTATCATCACATTTGTCGAAGACAGTCGTGTAGACATCGTTCTTAATAAGTTACACGAAATGGATGTTGCCACACCAAAACTCGGTCTCCGTGCCTTTGTGTGGAGTGTGGAAAAGACTATTTAAATCCCACTAAATCACAAGTTTTTATATTAAAAATGCGAAGTATCTTCAATATAGATAACTTCGCATTTTTAATTCAATTCATCAGTATATTCACTTATTGTCTTAATTAATCACAAATTGACATTTCTATCCATAACAGAAACACTTGAATGCCTAACTTGAACCATGTCACATTTAGGAGCACCCTTATTCTCTTTCAATGCAACTTTTAAAGAAATATTTTCCTCTATCAATTTTTCGATTTTTTCATCTTTTTCTTTCAAATATTCCAAAAACAGCCCCATATTAGCATTGGAAATATCCTTTTCATAGGTTTGTTGCTTAATTTCTGCTTTTCGCATTTCACCTTCACCGGTTATAAGCCACTCCACATTCAACCACTCAAATGTTTGAACAATTTTAAGTATTACATCATAACCAGGTTTGTTCCTTTTTTGGACCACAATTCCCCTAACTGTCTGGTCTCCTACGCCTATTTTTCGAGCAAAAGAGGCAATAGTCATATTTTGGTCCTCAATTAATTGTTTTATCCTTTCACATATATCCATAAAAAAGTTTCATTTTTTCACACATTTATTTTGCTATTTAAAATATTTGTGTGATATTTGTACCCAAATTCATTATTTGTGATACTAAGATACATAAAATTCAACTCATTTGAGTGGTATTTTAACGTAAAACGAGTTAAAAAAGATATTAAAAAAGCATAAGCTTAATAATATATTATTAATTTAAATTTACCTGCTCTTTTTTACTTTTTTAA
>CAZHXA010000016.1:0-46965 GCA_964536025.1 uncultured Muribaculaceae bacterium | reverse complement strand
ATGTTATATATTTTTGTGTATAGAATTGTTAATGCTTTGAAATATAGATTTTTATTTATAGATAAAACATCTTTAATGTACATACTTTAAAACAAATAATCATTAATCATTAAAATTAAACATTATGAAAAAATTTTTACTTTCAATGTTAGCAATCTTTGCTTTGGTATTTACCGTAAATGCTGAATACAAGTTAGCTTACGACTATGAATTCACTCAAAAGGCATTTAGTAACACAGGAGAAACAAAAGCATTGACTTCTGTAACTCCTAACCTACCTCTTAACTGGGGATTAACAACCGATGGAGGATATTTTGGTTATGATAATACAAAAGGACAACAAATCGGCTCCAGTAACAATCCTGCCAAATCAATTTCGATAAAAACTACCGAATATACAGGTTCTTTGTCAAAAATAGTGCTAAATGTTTCAGGTGCAAACAATATTCAAGCAACCTGCTCGGTAAGCGTAAACGATACTCAAATAGGAAGTTCTTACACATTAACAAACACTGCCACCGATGTTACTTTTGCACCCAAAGCTGTTATAAACATCGTTAGCAATATCGAAATTTCTTTCGCACAAACATCTTCAAAAGGTATTTATATTAAGTCTATTCAAATATATAACGATGAAGAAGAATTAATCGCTCTACCTGTTGTTTCATTGGAAAGCGGATATTATTATGAAAATCAAACCGTAACTCTGTCACATCCAAAAAATGCCGACATCTATTACACTCTTGATGGAACAACTCCTACTACCGCTTCTACCAAATACACAGCTCCTATTTCAATCACAAGAACAACAGATCTACAAGTTATCGCTAACGATGGCAAAAACACCAGCGAAGTTGTTAAAGCTAATTACAAATTATACATCGTTGACTTAGAAAAGCTTGACCCTCAAAACATAAAAGAAGGTGCTTATGTGATTGCATACAACTACGAAGGTAAATCTTACTTAATGAAGAATGAATTAGATGGTTATTATCCTAAAGCTACAGCTTTTGATTTGACTACAAAAGAAACCCCTGCCTATGAATATCAATTTGTTATTAATCAAACAGCTAATGGTGGTTATGCAATTTTTGACCGTAAAAACGAAAAATATGTAGCACTTGTACAATCAGGAAGTTATGTCAATATCAAATTTAATCAAACAGAATCAGCTTCCGATTGGACTTTCACTGCTACAAGCAACGGTGCTATTAAAGCAGCATACGGTGAAATAACTAAATATCTATCATTTAGCGATTACTACAAGAATTTTACTCTTGACACCAAAGAAAGTACATTCCCAACCTTCTATTTAATTGAAGCAGGCGTAACTACCGGCATCGAAGAAACATTGGTAGACGAAAATGTTCCTGTTGAATACTTCAATTTGCAAGGTGTAAAGGTTGCTAATCCTAAAAATGGTATTTTCATCAAGCGTCAAGGCTCTCGTGCAAGCAAAGTGGTTTTATAATCGATTATAATATCAATTAAGACTATATCAAACATGAGGGAGAAATGTTTTTCATTTCTCCCTCATTATTTTATGAATGTTCATCAAACAGCCAAGATTTTACTGTTTCGGTCGTTGCGAAAAGTGTTGAAAGTGTCAAAAATATCACCTAAAGCAATTGTAGCATTATCGATTTGTCGTTGAAAAGTCTCTGCTCCCACCGATGATGATGATAATTTTCCTTGCAATGCATTATTCACGCCCGAAATATCCTCAAACAGTTTCATTTGCACTTGTAACATTTCATAAGCACCTATATCGGTAGCATTGGTAGAAATTTGCTTCGGGATTTCACCCATACGATTAGGCGAATATGGAATAATCCCGTTTGTTGCACTCCATATACGCTTTATGTCGTGCCAAGTAAACCCTTCCGGCAAACCTATATCAGGAAACAACAGAACACCTTTTGCACTTGCTCCCATAATATGGTCGATAAGAGTAATAAGACGGTTTACATATTTCTGTTGGTCAATCACATCTTCAACAAAAGAATGTACTTCGCCATCGGTCAATGGGTAAAACTTCATCACAAAAGGATGAGAACCATGAGCATAAGGAGAAATATAATCGGCAAGCACATGACCCATAGGTGAAAACCATCGACATCTCCACTCTTCCTCGATGTCCCATTGTACCGATATTTCCCCCTGAAGCAATTCACGACGTTGGATGTTTTCTTTTTCTATTGATAATTGTTCCGACAATGGTACAATATAATAACTTGCTTTCTCTTTATCATGACACTTTAAAATTTCACGACTTTCGAGAGTCCACACTTCGATGGCTCGAAATTTCCCGTTTTGAGCAAACCAAAATCCTGTTCCTTCTTCATTATTTGCCCCTATCCTTGTCGAAAAATTCTTCGTCATATCCTCAGCCTCACTATTACTGTATATTTCCCTCAATTTTGCGGCTTGATTACGATTACCTCTCGCACCCACTCGCATAATGAGTTCGGCAAGGCTTAAATCATGTAGTTGCCCCACGATTTCACAATCCCATGCTCGTGGATCACTTACCGCATTTACAAAGAATCTGTTGAAATTCACATTATCAACCCTTATGCTACCAGGATTACGAAAATCTCCATCCACTCGTTGAATACAACACCCGGAAATGAGAAATTCTTCAAGAGCTCTGCTATCGAGTTCGTCAAGCTGATTAATACGACTTACTTCAAGCAAATATTTATTGGTAAGTTCTCCCGATTCTTTAAGAATATTACGAAATCGTCCAACAACGTTTTTTACCATCTGCCTCATCATATTATTTGTAAGCGGTTCTTTACCAGCTTCACGAAGCTTTTGCCCCTCAGAGATAGTACTTCCATCAATAGCGGTAGTTAAATCATTCCATTGACGCCCATAAGTAAAGTTTTTATTACGGTTGCGAGATTGTCGCAATTCCCTTGCTCCATTCCAAGCACTAAAAGCGGCACGCAACAGGCGTGCCACTTCAACAGCTTCTTTTTCTCGTGTGTTTTTCATAGTATATTTTTTTTGACAACAAAGATAAATGACTGAATTTATACAAGTTTACCTAAAAAAGACAATTTCACCGAAAAACCGACATAATAAAAATGTGTTGTTTATTAAGAAATAATTACTAACTTAGAAGTCGCAGAAAAGATTACTTTAAATACTTGAATGTCATGAACAAAGGAATGAAGATTTATTGCAATAACATAAAGGAATATGTTAAGTTTCAAGGAGGTGAAACATTGAGTGAAATTTTTGACCGATTGAAAAATCGCATTTCAATCACCCCCATTTGTGCAAGAGTGAACAATAAAACTGAAAATATGGGATATCCTGTATTTTCTCCCAAGCTTGTGGAATTTCTCGACGCAGGAAGTCCATCTGGACGTCGCATATATGTTCACTCGCTATGTATGGTATTATACAAAGCCGTATATGATTCATTCCCTAAAATGCGACTTCGCATCGAACATTCCATTTCCAATGGCTATTATGCATTACTTATAAACGGGAACGAAGTTCTTGAACCCGATGCACAAATGGTAACCAAGCTGAAACAACGCATGCAAGAAATCATAAACGCCGATATACCATTCATACGACATGAAAAGCTCACAACCGATGCCATAAAAATATTTGAAGAGCAAGGTCTTACCGACAAGGTGAAATTGCTCAAATACTCACAAGATCTATACACGGTATATTATACCCTCGATGGGCTTGCCGACAGTTTTTATGGAAATTTGGCTCCTTCTACCGGATTTCTAACAGTTTTTGATTTACAACCTTTCAAGAAAGGTATGTTGCTCGTAGGAACCGGGAAAAACGATATGACATGCCCCGACAAACCCACACGGCAAGAAAAAATGTACAAGGCATTTACCGAATATCTCGATTTTAACCATATTATAGGAATTAAAAATGTAGGAGAACTTAACGATGCCGTTATGCGAGGTGAAACCAATATGTTACTTAATGTGGCTGAAGCACTACATACAAAAAGCTTCAGCAATATTGCCGAAGAGATAACACGACGTTATCGTAATGGCGGAGCCCGTATAGTACTTATTGCAGGTCCTTCTTCAAGTGGAAAAACGACATCATCAAAACGCCTTGCAATACAATTGATGTGTAACCTTATTGTGCCACAAATTATCTCTCTTGATGACTATTTTGTTGACCGCACCAAGACCCCTCGCGACGAATCGGGCAACTATGATTTTGAATCACTTTATGCACTGGATTTAGAACTGTTTAATCGCGATTTAAATGCACTTATAGCCGGCGAAGAAATAAATATGCCTACCTATAATTTTGAAACAGGTCATCGCGAATATCGTGGTAACAAATTGAAACTTGGGAAAAATTCAATTCTTCTCATAGAGGGTATTCACGGATTAAATCCCGAACTTACGGCATCAATCCCTGAAGAACAAAAATTCAGAGTGTTTGCAAGTGCTTTAACCACATTATCTATCGACGACCATAATTGGGTTGCCACCACCGACAACCGATTGCTTCGTAGATTGATAAGAGACCATAAATATCGTGGAGTAAATGCTCTCGAAACCATTTCTCGATGGCAAAGCGTGAGAGCCGGTGAAGAAAAATGGATATTCCCCTATCAAGAAAATGCCGATGCCACATTTAATTCTTCGTTATTGTTTGAACTTGGTGTTATGAAAGAATATGCCGAGCCATTACTAAAACAAGTGCCTCGCAACGTACCCGAATATGCCGAAGCCTACCGATTGAGAGCTTTATTGAGTTACTTTGTGCCTATATGCGAAAAAGATATACCCGGCACATCGCTATTAAGAGAATTCTTGGGAGGTAGCAGTTTTCATTATTGATTAATGAACTGCATATTATGCGAAGAAATTGATTTCTTGAAAACGTTTTTTCTTGTAAATCAATAAAAACAGAGCTTGCAAAACGCAATCTCAATCTTTTTGCGTATTTTTGTAAGAAATTAATGACTTCTTAAAAAGAAAATACAGTGGCAAAAGATATTGTTGAAACCCCGCTTATGAAGCAGTATTTCGAGATGAAAGCAAAGCATCCCAACGCTGTGTTATTATTTCGTGTGGGTGATTTTTATGAGACTTATTCCGATGATGCAGTGGCTTCGGCTGAGATTCTCGGCATCACGCTTACACGCAGAGCAAACGGAGCAGCAAAAACAGTGGAAATGGCGGGATTTCCTCATCATGCTCTCGATACTTATTTGCCAAAACTCGTGCGTGCCGGTAAACGCGTAGCCATTTGCGAACAACTTGAGGACCCCAAGCTCACTAAAAAACTGGTAAAACGCGGAATTACCGAATTGGTAACTCCGGGTGTGTCTATAAACGACAACATACTGAATCATCGAGAAAACAATTTTCTTGCAGCCGTACACTTCGGGAAAAAACAATGTGGTGTGGCATTTCTTGACATAAGTACCGGTGAATTCTTAACCGCTGAAGGTAAAGCCGATTATGTAGATAAGCTATTAGCTAATTTCTCACCCAAAGAAGTACTTATCGAAAGAAGTAATAGACAATTGTTCAATTCTTCATTTACGTCAAAATATCTCACTTTCGAGCTCGACGATTGGGCTTTCACTTACGATTCGGCGTCCGACCGACTACTGAGACATTTCGAGACAAAAAATCTAAAAGGTTTCGGCATTCATCAAATGACCGATGCAATAACAGCCTCAGGAGCCATATTGCACTACCTTGACATGACTCAGCACACACGCATAGAACATATTACCACTCTTGCAAGAATTGAAGAAGAGAGGTTTGTGCGTCTCGACCGTTTCACCATACGCAACTTGGAACTCATAGAGCCTATGTGCGAAGATGGTAAAAGTTTGCTTTCGGTTATCGACCGCACCATGTCGCCAATGGGGGCACGTTTACTTCGTCGCTGGATTTTATTCCCTCTTAAAGACGTAAAACAAATCACTAATCGACTCGATGTGGTTGAATACTTCTTTAAAGACTGTGAGGGTCGTGAACTTGTAAAAGAGCAACTCGAATTGGTGGGTGATATGGAACGACTTATTTCCAAAGTGGCAGTAGGTCGCATTACGCCTCGTGAACTTATTCAACTCAAAAACGCTCTCGGTGCAATTGTTCCTATCAAGCAACTTTGCTTGAATACCGATAATACAGTGCTTAATGCCTTAGGTGAACAATTAAATCCTTGCCGAACAATCTATGACCGTATAGAAAAAGAAATAAATCCCGATGCTCCAAATATGCTGAATCGTGGAAACGTAATTAACCATGGAGTGAGCGACGAACTTGATGAATTACGAGAACTGTCTATATCAAGCAAAGATTACTTGATGAAAATTCAGCAAAGAGAAAGCGAGCGTACTAATATTCCCAGCTTAAAAATAAGCTACAACAACGTTTTCGGGTACTACATAGAAGTGCGTAATACGCATAAAGATAAAGTTCCTCCGGAATGGATTCGAAAACAAACTCTTGTTAATGCCGAACGATATGTCACACAGGAACTAAAAGAATATGAAGAAAAAATTCTTGGTGCAGAAGAAAAGATACAATCCATTGAAATGAAATTATTCAATGAACTTGTTGCTGCCGTTGGTGAATTCATACCGGCTATCCAAGTGGATTCCAACCTGATTGCACGACTTGATTGCCTATGTGCTTTTACTCGTGTTGCTATAGAGAATAAATATAATCGACCCGAAGTAAACAACTCATTGGAAATAGACATAACCGAAGGACGACACCCGGTTATCGAAAAAGAATTACCGCCGGGAGAAAGATATATCTCCAATAGCATACAACTGAGCAATAATAATCAACAGATTATTATGATTACCGGACCTAACATGGCCGGTAAATCGGCTCTTTTACGCCAAACTGCCCTTATCGTACTTATGGCTCAAATAGGTTGTTTTGTTCCTTCCGAGGCGGCAAAAATAGGTATCGTTGACAAAATTTTCACCCGTGTGGGAGCAAGCGACAATATTTCTTTAGGTGAATCCACGTTTATGGTGGAAATGACCGAAGCCGCATCTATATTGAACAATATAAGCGAACGAAGTCTTATTCTTTTCGATGAATTGGGACGAGGCACAAGCACTTACGATGGAATTTCCATTGCGTGGGCCATTGTGGAATATATACACGAAAATTCACGAGCAGGGGCCAAAACATTATTCGCCACTCACTACCACGAATTGAACGAAATGGAGAAAACGTTCAAGCGTATAGCCAATTATAATGTTTCAGTTAAAGAAATAGGCGGAAAGGTGGTATTTGTTCGCAAACTTGTAAGGGGTGGCAGTCAACACAGTTTCGGTATTCACGTTGCAAAAATTGCTGGTATGCCACAAGCTATTGTTTCTCGAGCTAATGAAGTGCTAAAGATTCTTGAAAACAATAATAGCGATAACGGAGAAAACATGCACAAAAACCTTTCTGAAATAGGAGATTCCACTCCGGGTATGCAATTATCATTTTTCAAGCTTGAGGACCCTGTATTATGTCAAGTTCGTGACGAAATACTTCACACCGACATCAACAACCTCACTCCGGTTGAAGCATTGAACAAACTTAACGAAATAAAGAAAATCATCACCGGGAAAGGTTAATTATCCGGTGATGATTTTTATTTAAACTTATTAATATTTCTCAGGTTGTTGGAATTGAAATCCAATAATAAGGTATCAAATCGGGATAATTTTCGGTATGACTCCATTTTTGAGGAGCAATAACTATTTTATCAGGATTAGGATTAAGCCATGCTGCCCACCAACTTTCAAGCGTATTGGCAATAATATTGTGTTTTGCATGATTAAAAATCTGTATTATTGAAAAATGATGGTGAGATGCAGCACTTATACAAATATATTCTTTTTCATTAAGCAACAAATTATTACGCACCCATTTTTCATCATCGGTAACAATAACAAAGAATGGTTCTTCAATAAATGTTCGTATATGAGCAATTGCCCAATTATAATAATCCTTCGTACAAGTATTTTTCTTGCTTTTAGGACTATGAACATGAATAGCAACCGATTCTTTCTCTTTTTCAAGCATTTTTATTAGACTTTGAGTACCTTGCGACAATTTTTTCACAGGAACGGTAAACGCTTTTTCTATTTCGCCTTGCATATTGTCAAAATAACGATAAGACAGCCATGAACCGTTAAAATAAGTATCAGAAAGCTCTAAAACATCGGTTTTATAGTTTTTTTCGATTTCATTATAATCGCTACCCGTACACTTCACTCCGGAAAACAAACCTATCAACGACTTGTGAATACTATTCACTTGCTCACGAGTAGCAACAGGCTTATAAGGCAGATTTGGAAACATTTTAACAATACGTTCATCAGAAAAATGAATAAGAGTATCCTGATGATTTTTAAGCAATCTCAAAAAAAAGGCATATTGGAACATTTGTTCTCCCACTTCGCCCGATATTTTTACAATATTCATATTTTTATCGAATGTTTAGAACCAAAGAGAAAAATTTTGATGAGGAAGTTTAGGCGTAGCCACTATAATACCCATTTTCCCATTTGTGAACGTCATACCCGTATTTGCCGCATCGCGACACGCATTCCACAAGGCTAATAAAGCTTCATTTTTAGTTAAGTTACGGATAATTATCACTCCTTTTCCTTGTCTCACCTTGTGTAAATAAGATAACACTTGACTATATTCTTCTTCTTTAATAGAATTTATCAATATAAAAGGATTATCTGCTCCCGTAACCGTATCGGCATAGGCTTTTAGCCCCTCTTCAAATGTTAAGAAATTAAACACCTTATTACCAAAATGTGATAATACTTCGCTCGTAATGGGATATTCGTTAACATTGGCTTCACACAAGAACAATTCCGTCTTTGAAGAAACAGCCAACATAGAGGCACTCGACATACCGTAATTTGTACCTAATTGAAATATTTCGGTAGGGTTGAAATAATTTACTATTCTAAAAAGCAATTTGGCATTTTTAAAAGAAATAATTCTCGGATGACGCCAAAAAGTCTTGGTTTTTGAAATGACAAAATTACGCAACACTTCAATATCTTCGTAGGCATAGTAAGGCAATCGCCCTCTAAGTACATTCAACACAAAGTAGAATGCAAAAGGCGAATGAATACCATGACCTTTGCTGCGATGGTATCGTTTTATTGCAGTAATATAACGTTTTATTCTCATTTCAAAATCTCAATTATTCAAATTGATTTTTCTTTTTTGACACAATACGATATACCGCCATTACAACACTTGCAATTATTGCAATATATATGATTGCTATTGCAACATATGCCACACGGTCGGCCATGATAATTGTGTCAGGCTCAAATTTAAAATTGATATCATGACTTCCGGCAGGAACATTCAAAGCACGAAGCACATAGTTTACTCTTGCAATATCAGCAGGTTCTCCATCTATTGTGGCTTTCCAGCCCCATGGAAAATAAATTTCAGAAAAGACTGCCACACCGCCATTTTTAGTTACAGCATGGTAATTTAGTTCATTTGGAGCATAAGTGGTTTCATAAATTGTATCTCCTTCCGATTTTTGAGACGACAATTCACCCAAAATAGTTTTGAATTTTGAATGGGCAACTGCAGTTGAATCGGCAATAAAAGATGAAAGATATGCCATTTCTTCTTGCGGTGTATTCACATAATCCACCTTTTCCACCCACCACGCATTACCCAACGCTTCTGGATTCAATATAACAGTATTGTCGTCAACAATAAAATACTTGGTATTAAGCATATTCAAAACCTGCTGATTGTTTTTTGAAATTTGATAGTCAATAAGGTCTTGATAACGTGCAAGTTTTGCAGCGTGGTATCCTCCAATCATTTTATGATAATAAGATGGTGAAGCATCACCAAATTTATTCACATCCAACACACGATAATTCATTGCTGTATCCTGCAAAATCTGTTTATCGGCAGGACGAGCAACTATTTGTTCATTTTGAGGCATTGGTGAAGTGAACGAAGTTGTGCTTATGTATCGTTTATTTACCGAATACATATCAACCAAGACAACCACTACCAATATAGCCCCACCGAGTACATTACTTATTTTCTTTGTAAATACCAAAAGCAACACCCCAAAGCCCATAATCACA
This sequence comes from uncultured Muribaculaceae bacterium, assembly GCA_964536025.1. Lineage (GTDB taxonomy): Bacteria > Bacteroidota > Bacteroidia > Bacteroidales > Muribaculaceae > RGIG4576. Next base: position 36,836 of record CAZHXA010000016.1, on the reverse strand, counting down.
AAAATGAGACTACGTAAAGCATCTGCTTTCACTAAATCAAGTCTTATTGTCTCTATTGCATTAAACAAGTTTGGTACCTGTTGTGCAATTCCACTATTGATATATTGTTCTTTTTCTTGCAATGAAAATCCTCCAAACAAACTCGGAGAAATGTAAATAAACAAACAAATTATAGCAGTAAAAGCAAATGAAACTAAAATTGTTTTACTATGCTTGTTGAAAAAATCTTGTTCTGTAAGTATTTTATTTAAGGCAAGAGCTGCAAGCAACGGAATAGAGAATTCCAATACCACAAAAGCACTCGCAACCGTTCTAAATTTATTATAAAATGGAAAATAATCTATCATATTATCGGTAAACCACATTGCATTATGTCCCCATCCCATCAACAACGAAAGCAGTGTGGCGACAAGTAGCACCCACTTCAAGCTTCCTTTTACTGTAAAACAACCTATAAGGAACAACGCAAACACAATCACACCAACATAAACCGGACCATTGGTCATTGGTTGATTTCCAAAATACTGCGGAAATTGTGAAAGATATTGATATTCTTCGGGCGATATTTTACCTGAATTGAACAATTCTTGAGCTTTTGCTGTTTCTGAAAGAGACAGCAATTTGTTACGTCCTCTTTCTGGTCTTATTGTTGCACCACCCTTCACATTTGGTACAATCAAACTAACAGTCTCATCAATTCCGTAACTCCAAGCTGTAATATAGTCTTTATCAAGTCCTTTAGTTGCTGTTGAGCCTCTATTTACTGTAAGTTCTGAATGTCCTCCACGCATTGTTTCTTTGCTATATTCATAAGTGCCATAAAGATTAGGCAAATTTGACGCTAACGCAATAACTGCAGCTATCAATAAAACTCCGGTTGAAAGTCCCCACTCTCCGGTTTTCTTCTCCTTTATGGCTTTTATTAAATATCCTATTGACATTGCTATTATCAAGAATGCAAAATAATAGGTCATTTGGAAGTGATTGGAATAAATTTGCATAGCTCCTCCCAATGCAGCAACGATACCTCCCAAGATATACTTTTTCTTATAGCACCACACAATACCGGCTATAGTGAGCGGTATATATGTCAATGTAAGATATTTCCATATGTGACCGGCACCAATTAAAATGAAAAAATAGGATGAAAAAGCGTAAGCAATTGCCCCAAACAATGCAACATACCATTTCACATTAAATGCAAGTAACAAGATATAAAAACCTACCATCATCATAAATATAAGATTGGACGGTACAGGTAATCCCAATCCATAAACAGAGTTAACCCAACTCAAGAGCTTTGAACTTTCATAAGATGGCGAAATTTGGAATGTCGGCATACCGGAAAACAGCGAATTTGTCCATCGAGAAACTTCTCCGGTAGCTTCAGTGTATGCTTTTACTTCTTGCCCATTGGCAATACCTTGTGTTGTATCATGTTGTTGCAATACATTTCCTTCAAAAACATCAGGATAAAAATAAACAACCGAAATTACTGCCATTATTATAACAGCCAACACAAAACGGAATATATCTTTGTTTTTAAAATAACCGAATAGCGTCTTTTCTTGATTCATAGCTTTTTAATTTAAAAATTAGGTGTAAAGTTACAAAAAACATTTATTTTTTATAGCTTTGCAGTAAGGAAGATGAGAAATATTCATGACATAGAAGATGTATTACGCAGATATACGATATATCTGCGTTTGGAAAGAGGACTTTCTGAGAATACCGGAGAATCCTATTGTTACGATATAAACAAATTTATAGGATACTTGCAAAAAAGAAAATCTATCACAGAAGTCACTGCCGATGACTTGCATGAATTTATATGTTGTCTGCAAGATTTAGGCGTGGCTATTGCTACGCAAGCACGCATTATAGCCGGCATAAAGTCTTTTTTTAAGTTTCTCAAATTAGAGGGATTTATCGATGACAATCCCACTTCCTTACTTTCATCTCCACACAAAGGGCGACAACTCCCAACTGTTCTCAGTGTGGAAGAAATAGATTCCATGATAGCAGCAATAGACATGAGTACGTCCGAAGGCTTACGAAACAGAGCCATTATAGAAACTCTTTATGGTTGTGGCTTGCGTGTAGGAGAATTAGTTGATTTGCGTATAAGCAACATTTATCCTGAAGAGGGCTATATTGTTGTAATAGGAAAAGGAAATAAACAACGGCTTGTACCAATCTCTCAAATTGCACTCGATTTAATTGAAGAATATTGCTCCGGCGAACGTGCAAATCTAACAATCAAGCACGGAGCCGAAGATATCGTTTTTCTTAATCGCAGAGGTTCTGCATTATCACGCGTAATGATTTTTTATATTGTAAAAAATTTATGCGAACTTGCCGGCATTAAAAAGAATGTAAGTCCACACACATTGCGACACTCTTTTGCAACACATTTACTTGAAGGTGGTGCTAATTTACGTGCAATTCAACAAATGTTAGGACACGAAAGCATCACCACCACCGAAATTTACGTTCATATTGACCGTTCATTCCTTCGAGAAGAAATATTGAACCATCACCCAAGAAATATGATTAAAGGATAACGTTTTACTTATTTGATTTTCATCCTCACTTACGACTAAACTTTTATTTAAAAAGCTTATTATAATCGCGAGTTGCTGCAGGTTTTGTCCATTCCTCGGGAATAAAACGCCATTGATTTAATGCTTTGGGAGTAAGCGTTCCTTGCTGTTGTATATATTCCATTAAATAATAACGCAAATCTTTATCGGTTGAGAAAACTATGCGTTTTGCAAGTTCGGTTTTAGGTATTCCGGCTCCTTTTGTCAATATGTCTCCGCCACCATTACCTCTATAAGAATTTAATGCGACTTTATATTCACAAGTTTTATCAAAAGGTCTTCCATCAGCAAGACTAATGATATTTATCTTTTCTCCATAAGGCTTAGTAACATCAACTGTATAAATTATTCCGGCTGCTGAATCGAAATTATAGCTCGGATTTAAAAACACAGCACGGCTTAAATCTTCTCCATTAGGAACTTCTCTCAAGAGCAACAAATTGTCTTCAGGAGATTTCATTTGTTTGGTCCAAATAGAATAAGAATATTCAAGATAATCCTTTATTTCTTGCCCTGATAGATTCATTACATACAGCATATTCTCATATTTATAGAGATTGAACATATCACTCATGTAAATATCTCCTTGCTTAATGGTGGCGGCAAAAGATAACGGGGCGGCAAAAGATATTTCCGCTCCCGAAATAGCCAATTGCAACGAATGAATAAAATCAATGAATGCCGATGAACCGAAATATGCAGGTTTTGTTTCAAGATTGGCTGTTATTGTTCCTATTTTTTTAGAAACAAAAGCATTCACATCTTTATATTGAGGAGCAAATCGATTCATAAATTCGCTTGAAGGCTCTCTATCCTTTATGTCTGCAAGTTTCGCATCTATCATGATATTTGATGGGTTACCTTTCTTATTACGAGTAACAGTAAGTGTAATATCGGAAACATAGTTACCATTAGCAGCCGGATTAACAGCCATTACATAATCCCCGTTTGCAGTAGTTATGTTTTGACAAAATTGTTGATGATCATGCCCCATAAGCACGATATCAAAGCCGGGTACATTTTGAGCCACAAGCAAAGACGCATTTTCTTTCCATTCACCGGTTTTCTTTGTTGCATCGCGACCGGAATGAAACAATCCTATTACAACGTCAGGTTTTTCTTCTTTTTTGATTACTTCCATCCATTTTCTTGCACATTCTTCCATATCCTCAAAACGCAATCCATCCCAAAGATTTTCTGCAAGCCAAGCCGGTATAGCAGGAGTTATCATTCCCAAAATTGCAATTTTAATCCCTTCTTTATTTAAAATCTTATATGGAGGCAAATATGGTTTCCCGGTTTTTACATCTATTATATTTGCACCCAAAATAGGGAAATTACATTGCTTAATCCAACGGTCATAAACACTATGCCCTGTTTCAATATCATGGTTTCCAACATTTCCCACATCATATTTCATAAAATTCATCATGTCGGCACAAATGTGAGTAGAAACCGTATCTATAAAATTATAATAATAAACAGTAGGCTGACCTTGCAAAATATCGCCATTATCAAGTAATATAAGATTATCACCATAGATCTTCCGTTCTTGTGCGACATAAGAATATACTCGAGCCAAGCTACCACTCCAAGACTTACGATTTATAAAATCATACGGAAAGAAATTACCATGAATATCGGTAGTTTGTATTATTTTTATTTTTGTCGTTGAAGCCTCTGTTGCTAACATTGATATAAAAATTGAAAAAGCCAATAAAATGCATGAAAAACGCTTCATATTGATAACATAATTTTATTCTAAAAGTTAAGATTATAATTTTATTGTTTTTTTGATAGTCTTTATCACAATACCTTCCATCACAACATACCCTTCAAGTGTAGGATGACAGCGGTCTTTAGTATATTTTTCATCAAGAGCCCCTGTAGATGTTGCCAAGGCAGAATAATAATCAACATAAGGTATATTGTTGCGTTTTGCATACTCAGAAATCAACTTATTCATTTTTTTGACTTCTTCGGCAGGTTTTAAATCTTTTCGCCACGAAAAATAATCACAAGGAAGCACGCTACACAAAATCACCTTTATTTTATGCAATTTAGCCAATTCGGTCATGGAAATTATATTTCCTAATACATTCTCATGCGACATTTTTCCGTTATTTTCGGCTATATCATTTATTCCGGCAAGAATAACTACAGCTTTAGGGTTCAAGTTTAGCACATCTTGCCTAAAACGAACTAACATTTCACTTGTTGTTTGTCCGGAAATACCTCTATCTACAAAATTATGTTTCGCAAAAAAATCAGGACTCTTCTTTATCCAAAAATCAGTAATGGAATTGCCATAAAACACAACGTTAGGACGCTGTGTAATAGTCTTATTATCTTCTGCATAACGATAAAATTGAGCCCAATCACTTTTTTTGTTTTGAGCATTAATACTTACACTTAACAACGCAAGCATTGCTACTAACAATATTTTTTTCATAAAAAACAATTATAGTATTGTTATATCATAAGATGTTTTGAAATATTCTTCCGGTTCCAAATGTAAAACCCAATCTCTTTCTGAGAATTCTCCGCGAAAACCGGTTTTATCACTACGTCCATACCATGGTTCAACACAAACAAATGGAGCATAGCTACATTTTGCCGGAGACCACAGCCCCACTACCGGAGCATCAAACGTAATACGAATGTAAGGATGCCTTTTTAAATCAAGTAACGTTACAATACTCGTTTGAGAATCTTCAAGTATCAACGCATCTTGGTTGAACGTATCTTTTGTTATTGGAATAATACCAAGTTCATCGCACTCTATTTTTCTTACGTTATTTCCTACACATCCATTATCTTCAAGTACCGAAAGTGTATATGAACGTTCCAATGGCAATAAACTAAAAAATCCCTGAACCGGAGCATCGGCATTATATCCTTTTACATTAAATGCCGGATGTGCTCCTATTTGAAAATGCATGATTTTTTCTCCGGTGTTTAATACGTTCCATATAACTTTAACCGTGTTATCATGTATTTCATAACCTATTTGCAAAATAAAATCAACCGGATAGAATTTCTTAGTTTTTTCGTTAGAGACAAGTTCAAATAGAATACGCGTATCACTCTTTTCTACCAAAGAAAATTCCATATCGCGAGCAAATCCATGTCGGCTCATTTTATAACACACTCCGTCATATGTGTAACTATTATTACACACACAACCCACAATAGGGAAAAGTATTGGAGATTGCCTATTCCAATAAATCGGGTCACCTTGCCATAGCAATTCCTCCCCGGTTGAAAAATTTACTATTGAAGTAAGCTCCGCCCCAAATTCTTTTACCGAAATTTCAATATATTTATTTCGTAAAAGTTCCATTTTATGGTTCTACCCAATCTCCGTTTGCCTTAATCAACTCAATAAGTTTAGGAATAGCCTCTTCTTGAGGAATATTTTTTTCAATACACTCTTTATTCTTATAAAGACTTATTTTATTGGTTGCAGCTCCTACATAACCATAATCGGCATCAGCCATTTCTCCGGGACCATTCACAATACAACCCATTATTCCTATTTTTAAATGAGTCAAGTGTGATGTGGCCGCTTTTATTTCTTGAACCGTCTTTTGTAAATCAAAGAGTGTACGTCCACAACTTGGGCAAGAGATATATTCGGTTTTAGTAATGCGTAATCGTGCAGCCTGAAGTATTCCAAATTCATAACGAACGACATCATCAATATCATTATAATTAGGACATTCAAGCCATATTCCATCACGGTAACCATTAAGAAGCATAGTCCCAAAATCGGCACCGGACTTTACTTGAATCCATTCACTATCTTCATCTTGATATATGTTCAATAAGACAACCGGAGCTTCTATTCCTGCTTTTGTCAAAGCCTTAATGAAACATTCTTCACAACCACTCACATTTTCATGATTAGGAACAATGGCAAGAATTGTAGATGTGTCTTGTTTCAAGAACGACAAATTCTCTATAGGTGTATTTGTTGACACCATAAGCCATTTTTGACTTGCTTTACAAGCTCTATATTCATCTATTTGTGTAAGGTCAAACAATGGTGAAACATTTGCATTTTCACAATTATATTTACTTTGCGGTACTATATATCTATTTACATCATCTTCAACCTTGCCTTCGGCAGAATAGTAGTAATCCGGTCGATATTTACCTTTCAAGGTACTTGGCAAAACCGATGCAACAACAATCGGAGAACATTCTCCTCCCACATTGTTCACTTTTAAGGATTTTCTACGCTGTGGTTCTATCGGTTCATACTTAATATCGTCACAACCTTCTATAGGTTGAATAGATGCTCTTGATGTTATATAATCAACAAGTTTTTTTGCAACAGGGACCTCTAATTCCGGATTTTCACTTAATGAAACCCTTATTGTATCGCCTATTCCTTCCGACAATAATGTTCCTATACCTACTGCCGATTTAATACGACCATCTTCTCCATCTCCGGCTTCAGTTACACCAAGATGCAAAGGGAAATGCATGTTTTCAGCATCCATAGCTTGAACAAGGAGTCTTACGGTTTGCACCATAACCACCGTATTGGAAGATTTTATGGAAATTACAACATCAGTAAAATTCTCTGACACAAAAACACGAAGAAACTCCATAGCCGACTCCACCATACCTGCAGGCGTATCTCCATAATGGCTCATTATGCGATCACTCAAACTACCATGATTAACTCCCAATCTCACTGCCGTACCATGTTCACGGCATAAAGCTATGAAAGGAACAAGAGCTTTACGTATCTTCTCAATTTCTTGAGCATACTCTTCTTCAGTAAAATGAAGTTTTTGAAATTTACGAGCAGCATCAACAAAATTTCCCGGATTGATACGCACTTTATCTGTAACTTGAGCCGCAGCAAAAGCGGCACTTGGATTAAAATGTATATCGGCAACAAGAGGCGTAGTATAACCATCATTGCGTAGTATAGAACGTATTTCCCCTATATTTTCGGCTTCGCGTACTCCTTGTGCCGTGAGACGCACTATATCGGCTCCGGCATCGCATATTCGTTTACATTGTTCCACACAGCCATCGGTATCCATTGTGGACGTCGATGTCATAGACTGGATACGAATGGGGTAATCTCCTCCGAGTTTTATACCACCTATATTTACGGTAGATGTTTTGCGTCTTGAATAATTCATCAGTTAGTTTTGAATTTATATTCTACTTTCTTTAAATCTTCATTTGCTTTTACAATTTTTTGAGCAAGCGAAGCCTTAAATGTCGCAAATTTTTGAGCAAGTTCCTTATTTTCCAATGCAAGCATTTGAATGGCAAGTATTGCTGCATTTTGTCCGGCATTTATACCCACTGTTGCCACAGGAATACCCGGAGGCATCTGAACAATGGCAAGAAGAGCATCCATACCATCAAGTGTGGAATTAATTGGCAAACCGATAACCGGCAATGTGGTCATTGCAGCAATTACACCCGGTAAATGAGCTGCCATTCCAGCTGCGGCAATAATTACTTTTATTCCACGTGCTTCGGCTCCACGAGCAAAGGCTTCAACTTCAGCAGGCGTACGATGTGCACTTAAAGCATTCATTTCAAATGGAATTTCCATTTCATCAAGCATTTTCGCCGTTTTTTCCAAGATGGGAAGATCGCTTGTACTTCCCATTATAATACTTACTATCGGTTTCATTTATATTATTAGTTTTATTTTAGTTTTCAATATAAAAATTTAATTGCAAAGTGTACACACATACAGCCATTAATAAAGCCGGCTATTACTTGCCCTAAATCGTGACGACATTGATACATTCTCACCGAACCGGCAATTCCGGATATAATTATTGTTATGCAAAGAAGCCAAAATGTATTGAATGCTTCAAGCCCCTCGGAATGAATGAAGAATAACAATGCAACAAGACCACCCATACCTGCAGTATGGGCACTTATCTTCCATTTTAAATTTATTATAAAAGATACGATACAAGTCATAACGCCACCCACAGCAAATCCCACAAGCCACGATGGAGCATGTACATGATTAATGTAACATGCCGCTGCTGCGTAACAAACAATCGTTATCAAATATGGATAATTTCGCTCTTTTCTTTCTACAAGATGCATATCTTTTATAATTTTAAAATTATGCATAATACTTATGAAAATCATTGGAGTTACGCATGTTACGCCGAAAACTACCAACAAAACAGCGAGACGAGTCCCCAACGGTTGATAACAAATCACCGATACCCATAACGCAAGAAACACGCCATAGCTCGGTGTGAGTAACGGACTTAACACGCTGGCAATAAATCTTGAAATGTGTTGCATCATAACAATTTTGCCCTATTAATCAAGCTTTAAATATATCTTTACAAATTTAAATCTCTTTACGCAAACGTGCAACCGGAATAGAGAGTTTTTCGCGATATTTTGCTATCGTGCGACGTGCTATTTCATATCCACGTTTCTTCATAATACCACATAGCTGTTCATCAGAATAAGGTCGCAACTTATTTTCTCCTTCGATTACACTTTTTAAAATCGTCAAAATTTCTCGAGTAGATACTTCTTCTCCTCTTTCGTGTTGCAATCCTTCATTGAAAAAATATTTCAACGGGAATACTCCCCATTGAGTATTAACATACTTATTGACCGTAGCCCTCGATATTACCGAAAGATCATAACCGGTATCTTCGGCAACATCTTTAAGTATCATTGGTTTTATTTTGGTTTCATCTCCACTTATAAAGAATTCTCGTTGACGCAACGTAATGCTACGCATTGTGCGAAACAACGTTTCTTGACGTTGTCGTAAAACCTTTATAAAATCATTAGCTTTCTCATATTTCAGCTTTACTGCAGCTATGGTTTCGGCATCTTGACGCGAAGTAGGTTTATGCTTTGCAAAAGCATTGTAAATAGTCGAATAGCTTTCAGAAATTTGCAACTCCGGTATATTATTAAGAATAGTAAGCATTATATTATTGCCTTCAACTTCTACATTAAAATCGGGAATAATTTGTTGTGCATGAGAATCATCTGCCACACCTGTTATAGAGTTTCCCGGTTTCGGTGTAAGCGTGCGAATATCTGAAATTATATCTTTCATCATGTCGTCATTAATATTTAACACCGACATGATTTTATCATAATGTTTTTTTGAAAACTCATCAAAGAGTTCTTTAACAACCCTATAAGATAATTTGCTAACCTCATTTTCTTTTTTACGCCTCAATTGAATGAGCAAGCAATCTCTAAGATCGGTTGCCCCCACACCGGCAGGATCAAGCTCTTGAACGACAAGCAAAACTGCTTTCACTTCTTCTTCAGTGACATCTATTCCTGTTTGAAAAACGAGGTCATCGGTTATTGCCAAAAGTGAACGAGACAAGTAGCCGTTATCATCTATATTTCCAATAATATACTCAGCTATTTTCATCTGAGTTTCACTAAGATTGCGTTCATGGATTTGTTCCATGAGATAATCCACAAGCGATGATTCCGAAATTATTATTGCATCGCGAGTCTCATCATCTGCACTATGATTTGATATATTTGTGCGATAATATGGTATATCATCTTCATCGCGATAATCGGCTTGTTGAATATCATCGGCGGTTTCTTTGAATGTTTCACCGTCTTCATCTTTATTAAGTGAATTATCAATTGCATCTTCATTTACTTCCAATGCTGGATTGTCATCTAATTCACTACGTATTTTTTCTTCTATTTCAAGACCGTTCATTTGCAGCAATGGCACAAGTTGTAATTGCAACGGTGAAAGCCGTTGTGTCAATTTTTGCTCTTGTGTCAATGTTTGTTTTCCCATACAGACTGTTATTTTTATACAAACTTACTGAGAATTCTTGTAAAAACAAAAAAAGCATTGAAGGAATCCTTCAATGCTTTTGCGGTGCGTACGGGACTCGAACCCGTGACCCCCTGCGTGACAGGCAGATATTCTAACCAACTGAACTAACGCACCAATATTATATTTCGCTTTTCTCAAATCGCTCTTTGAGGTTTTGCGGTGCAAAGTTAATACTTTTATTTGAATTTACAACAATAAATCAACTTTTTTCTTCATTTTTATGGGCAATATTTGTAACTACATGAACAAGATCTATTCTTGCACCCATCATTTTCTCTATTTTATAAGTGAAATTGTCTATTTCAAATGTATCTCCGACTTTAGGTATCACTTCAAGGTGATATAACAAGTACCCTGCCAATGTTTGATATTCATCATTTTCGGGCAATTCTAATGGATATTTTTCATTAATCTCCTCAATCTCAATTCGTCCCGAAAATTCATAAACACCCGGGGCTATTTCACGTTCAACAAAACGGGTATGGTCATGTTCATCTTCTATTTCTCCGAATATTTCCTCAACAAGGTCCTCAAGGGTCACAAGTCCTGCTGTTCCTCCAAATTCATCTACGACAACAGCCATACTACGTTTTTGTTTCAACAAATTTTGCATCATCTTATTAGCAAGCATGGTTTCCGGTGCAAAAAGTACGGGTTTGATGCATTTTTTCCAATTATTTTCAGGAGTAAACATCTCACTCACATGTATATATCCCAACACATTATCTATATCATCGTGATAAACTATTATTTTGGAAAATCCGCTTTGCGTAAACAGTTTATTCAAATCTTCGCGATCTATGGCATCAATATTGACAGCTACTATTTCATTACGAGGAACCATACAATCCCTCAAGTGAGTATCAGAGAAATCTAACGCGTTTTGAAAAATCTTCACTTCTCGTTCAACTTCTTTATTCTCTTCTTCGCGTGTATCTATATTTTCTTGCAAATATGCATCCAATTCTCCCACTGTTATTGAGCCTAAACGTTGTCTATCAATCTTTAATTTAAAAAGTCTCATTAACAATTCCGACAACTTGGTTGAAAACCATGTAATAGGATATAACATAAAATAAATCAAGTACAACGGTATTGAGAAATTTCTCAAAGAGCTGTTTGGATTTATTCTGAATACCGTTTTAGGTATAAATTCACCGGTTATAAGTATTATACCGGTAGATATTAGCGATTGGGAAATCAAGACAACAGCTTCGTTTCCATTAAAAAGCTTATGCAAATATGGGTCAAGAAGCCCAGCCATGCCCATACCATATATAACAAGCATGATATTATTTCCCACAAGCATTGTGGTGATAAACATTTCCTTGTGGCGATAAAACAAACTTAAAATACGATTGATTACACCTTCTTTTTCTACATCTATTTTAATACGCACACTATTGGATGAAATAAATGCAATTTCCATCCCCGAAAAAAAAGCCGAAAATATCATTGACACAATGGTCATAACGGCTAATGTCATCATCGCTGTATCCATAGATTGTGTTCTACTTATATAATTGAATCGTTAGTGGCAAGACTGTCTCTCCGAGTGGCTCGAGCTTTACGGTTTTCTTCATCAATAGGGAAAATTCCCATAGGACGTTTAAGCGTATAAGTGGTCAATTGCTCATTGGAAACAAAGCCATAACCTTCTAAAATCCTTTCCGGTTGTTCTATATGAATAAAAGAATCGGAATATACCTTTTTATTTTTTTGATCCCAATATAGGTCATTGGTTAAGATAAGTTCTTTTTTGGTATTCCAAGTGCGTACATTTCCCACAAAATGCCACAATTTGGAATCTCTCATATAAGTAGCACTATCACATTCAAATGTTGCTGCCGTTTTTAAATCCCTATCAAATTGCTCAAGGTACAAACCTGTAGGGAATTTCCAACAAGGTATAACACTCTCATCATAAATATCCCACCTTTCAGAGGTAATACGATATTTAGTCACTCCGGAGTCACTTACAAGTGTAGTTATACCGGTCGTAAGTATCGTAGGTGTTGTTTCAGGGTCGGTAGGATGACTCACAACACTCTTCACTTCATCTTTACAGCTTATAGCAATAAATATGAGAGCAACAACAAACAATATGTTTCTACTTCTATACAATTGTAATCAAGTATTATTATATCAAATGGCTGATCTTCTTGTTACACAATCAGACCAACCACACATAATTATTTTTTATCAATCAATCGATTTTATTTTTCCAGAACCACATTTGGTTAAAGTTTACGCCCAATGTGATATTGAAATAATTTTCAGTAATTAATTTTTGTGGAGATGATGTACGATGTTTATACTCAAATCCTAAATTTATTACCGTTTTACTACCCGGTGCAGGCAAGCCCAAACCACAAGTAAGACCGAAATCACGCACATTATTACCTCTCACATTCAAGTAATCATGATTATAATAAGCTCCTATCCTGTAATTTACTCTGCGGAAGAAGCCTCCTCTTTGTTGTGGCGTATATTGTAAACCTACTGCAGCTTTCCAACGATTATCAAATTTATTATCTTCAAATCCTTCCACTTTTACAAAACCGGCATCTTTCCATTTTTGATAAGTTAAATCGACTTCAGCATAAAGTTTCTTATCATATTCATAGCTCAAACCCGCACCCAAGCTCATCGGAGTATGGTTTTTGCCATTTATGCTCACATAGCCCACTGTATCAGGCTTTGTATCACTGCTCATGTCATAATAAGCACCCCACGTATTTCCTTGAAGCGACTTCTTTGGCGTAAATGTTACCCCGACACTTGCTTTATGCTTTTGGTTAAATGTGTGTGTATACAATGCTCCTATTTTGAAATCCCAAGAACGCACTTTTAGAATACGTTCAAACAATGTTGTTCCGGTACTATAAGCATAAGCATCATAAATATTTGTACCAAAAAGATAGCCAACATTAAAACCTACTGACAAACCTTTAATAGGAGTTATTGCAGCACCTGCATAAAGTAAATTCAATCCTCCACTTCCTACTCTCGCACCGCTTCCGTTTTCAATTTCATCGTTAAATTCATAACCTACCGAAGAAAACGGCAAAAGACCAACACTCGCTCCTATTGATTTTGTTATAGGGAACTGCATTGTAAGGTAATCAATACCTCCACCCGTGCTGTTTGCCTTTAAATCATTTTCTTTAGATTTCAAAATGCTCACATCAACACCTACATCCCAAAGAAATGTAAGAGAATCAATTGCGGCATAGGATGCGGGGTTCATCACATTAATTTGACGACCACCATTCATTGCATAACCTACGCCACCCATAGCTCTTTGCGAACTTGTTGCATAATCGTTTAAAATACCATATCCAAACATTGAATACGGACTTGTCGTATTGGCTTGTGAGCTTGCATTAAACGCACAAATCAACATAACAGCGGCTAAAATGAAGTATTTGAAAATTTTCATTATCTTGTTAATCAATATTTTCTATTAAAGTTTGAAATTGCAAATTTACAATTTCATTTTCTGTTTTCGACACAAAAATAATAAATCATTGCGAATAAATTGGCGTAACACCGTAATTTTACTTTTCATAGTGCTTTATTACTTCTTTTTGCCGACCGAAAACTCCGGGAAGTTTCTTTTTTACTAATTTTTGTTAATTTTCTCTACTTCTTTACGTTCTTCACTCTGAATACGCAAAGAAGAATAAATCTGTAACACAGCACCTGCTGTCAAAAAAGCCAACCAATCTTTTTGTGAAACAAATTCATTTAAAGTAAAGAAAAGTGTTGCAGCCGAAGCACAATAACATATCGAAGATACTGTTTGTATGCGATATAATCGTCGCAAAGTCAAATTTTTGCCACTATATCTATCCATCAAACGAGCAACAATAGTTAAAACCGCTCCCGCCGTATACACATACTTAAGCCACGATAATTTAATCCCTACAAGAGGCAACATTGCTATTATCAATAATACTATCATGCCAACCGACAATAACAAATTAGCTATTTTCTGTTTTTTGTTCATAATCATCTATTTTTATTATGGAATATCGGTAATATACACATCTTCATAAGATTTCTTCATACCATATTGTTCACGAGCTATTTTTTCAAGTGTTTCGCGATTGGTAGATAATTCTTTTGCCTTTCGATGATAATATTTCGCCGAATCTCGATTTGCTTTAATTTCTTGCTTTAATTCATTTATTTTCATACTGTATTCCTTACCCTTCAAATAGCTGTTTTCTCCATAAAAAATCATTATTATCAAGAAACTAACAATTATAATCAAAGGAAGGCTCAGCCAACGAGGAACAAACCTTGCAATTATGTTTTTTTGTGATTCTTTATTTTTCATAATAATCTTACATGTGGATTATTCTTTCAATAAATCCGGACGCAACTGCATAGTGCGTTTAATCGACATTTCATGTTTCCATTCTGCTATTTTTGCTTCGTGTCCCGAAAGCAATATTTCCGGCACTTTCCAACCTTTATATTCAGCAGGACGAGTATATACAGGCGGTGCAAGCAAATTATCTTGAAAAGAATCGCTCAATGCCGATTGCTCATCCCCTATAGCACCCGGTATCAATCGCACTATTGCATCGGTTATAACAGCAGCCGGCAATTCTCCTCCGGTAAGGACATAATCCCCTATAGATATTTCTTTTGTTATGAAATGTTCTCTTATTCGATAATCTATGCCCTTATAATGACCACATAATATTATAATATTCTTTTTAAGGGATAACGAATTTGCCATAGGTTGATTAAACACTTCTCCATCGGGAGAGGTGAATATCACTTCATCATATTCTCTTTGCGATTTCAAGTGAGAAATAGCTTTATCGATTGGCTCTATTTGCATCACCATACCGGCTTCGCCTCCAAAAGGATAATCATCAACCCTACGATGTTTATCCGAAGAATAATCACGCAAATCATGCACAACTATATCAACAAGCCCTTTTTCTTGAGCTCGTTTAAGAATAGATGTATTCAATGGTGAAGTTAACATTTCCGGCATTACGGTAATGATATCTATTCTCATTTTTTCATCGCTTGACTGACTCATCTTCTTACTTTTTTAAAAAAATTAATCGAATATTCCATCAAGTATTCCTTTCTTTGATTCTTGAACACTTTGACCAGAGTCCATAGGACCTATTTCCATTATTCCTCCGGTTGTGGAATTAAACTTAACATAATAAGGTGTTTTTTTATCGGTAAACAGCACCGGATTCAATCCGTAATCAATACCAAATTGAGCTATATCAAATTGTCCGTTATATTGTTCTTTACCTTCGTAGCGTATTGAAACTTGAGCTTTACCGGGAATTTTATACATAACTGCTCCTTTTGGCAACTTCTTTTCCAAACCTTTTTCATCTAATGGTATTTTGCCTTTAGCCAACACTTTCAAAGTGAGATAAACAGGCTCTCCGCTCAAATCCTCTTTATCGGTTATTCCGGTAAAATCGGAGATTCGCAATATAACTTCATTTTCAGAATCTCCCACCGGAACATAATCAAAAATTTTAACGGCTGTTGCAGTTTGTGTCGTACCCAAGAATAATGCCATGAGTGCATCCTCTTGTTTTTTCAATTCATTCAATACAAGACGCAACGATTCTCCATCCGGTGGCATTTGATCGGCTTCGCCTATGGCATAATTTGAACGGCTTTCTCTTATCTTATAAATTATTGATGCTGCATTTTCAGCTCGTTTTGCAAGAGAACCTCCTGCAAGCAACTCTCCCGAAAGAGCTGTCGCATAAGCATTGTTATCCAATAAACTTTTAGTTAATGGAGTTCCTTCCTGCTCTGTATATGTTGAAACTTCTTCATTTTCACAATTTATAGACAAAGGTAAACCTGATTCGCTTATCATTAAGTAAGGATTAGTTCCCACTTTAAACTGCATAAGATATTCATTACCTTTTTCAGGAACGCCATAAGATGTTACGTTTACGCTTTTCAAAGTCCAAGAACGCGAATCTTCTGTTATTACATCATCGGTTCCAAGATATTTCTTAGCATAATTATAATATGGACCAACTTTTTTAACAGTTTGCTCAGCTACAACCTCTATGCGTAAATGTGTTTTCGGCAAAGAGTAAACAAGACCATAGTCATTAGCTTTTGATGCCGATAATTTTTGAGTATTCTGAGCTTTCACCAACGAACACACACTCAAAAACAATATCAAAAATATTATTACTTTATTGTGTTTCATATATCCAATTTATAAGGATTATTTCATTTATTTTCATTTCTCGACATTATCTCCTTTATAACAGGTCCTACATTGTCGATAATATCGCTTGCCGTAACTGAATAACTGCCAAGCGTCTTCTCTGCTCTACTTCCGGCGGCTCCATGTATATATGCAGCCATTGCAGCCGACAATTCCATTTCATAACCTTGTGCTGCAAATCCTCCTATTAGACCTGTCAACACATCACCGCTTCCCGGTGTTGCTAATGCAGGAGTTCCGGTACTGTTGATATAAACTTTTTCATCGGGTCTTACAACCATTGTATAACGACCTTTCAACACTATTACAATTCCATAACGTCGCGACATTTTTATGGCTTCGCGAAGACGTGATTCATCATTGACCTGTTTCCCAAAAAGACGGTCAAACTCAGCTGCATGTGGCGTAATGACCGACATTTTAGGGATACTTTCAAGCATATTTGGACGTGATGCTATACAATTAAGAGCATCTGCATCTATAATACAAGAATGATTATAACGTTTCATCAACGAATCTACCGCATTTACCGTATCTTCCTTAGTTCCTATTCCGGGTCCTATTGCCACTGCTGAATAATTATGTTCAAGACGCACATCAGTAATAACAGTACTATCGGTATCATATTTATTTACTGCTTCAGGGACCGACGTTTGCATCACAGCAAAGCCACAACGCGGAGTATGAACCGTAACCATACCCACGCCAGAACGCAATGCCGCTTTGGTGGAAAGTACTGCAGCTCCCATCATTCCATAACTGCCGGCCGCAAGCAATAATGTTCCATAGTCATATTTATGAGAAAATTCTTTACGACTACGCAAACGACGACGAACATCCGACTCTTCTACAAGATAAAAATTACTTGATGTCTTGCGTATTGCCTCTGTATCAAATTCTATGTCAAGAAGTTTACACGTCCCCACATATTCCGCATTTTCTGCAAAGAAAAATGACAAACGCTTGAACTTAAAGGCTAAAGTTAAGTCGGCTTTGATGATATTGCGACGATCATTGTTTAAATTCCATTCGGCAAGCAAACCAGAAGGCATATCTATCGACACCACATAAGCATGTGAATCGTTAATACCTTGTACAAGCATCGTAAACCCGCCTTTAAGCGGAGATGTCAATCCTGTACCAAACAATCCGTCAATCACGATGTCTTCACTTGAAATATACGGCATTTCAAAAGTGGTTTGCACCTCTGTAAAATCCACACCTTCAAGAGCAAGAAGGCGATCTCTATTGGCTTGACATTCTGAGGAAATCGGCATAGAAGGAATATTGAATAAAAACACTTCCAAACGGTATCCTTGTTCAATAAGCATACGGGCCGTAGCCAAAGCTATACAACCATTACTTCCCGGACCGGCAAACAGAACAAAACGCTTTCGTGGTAACCAACGTGAAATTATTTCACAAGAAACCGATGATGCAATACGCTCCATCAACCCTAAACCGCCGTCTTCGTTTGCAGCCACTGTTCGCCCGAATATATTTTGAAGTCCTTTTGTATTATAAATTTTCATTTCCGATTGCTCTAAATGTTCGCACACGAAACCACTCGTGCCAATATCATGCAAATATACATCATTTTAATTGCTTAAACCTCAATTCTACACAAATTAAACATTAATTCACAAAAACAAATCCAACAAGACAAGTATATTTTTAAGGAATTTTATATTTTAGGATTAAAGTATTATCTTTGCAATTATAAACACAATTTATAATTGATTGATATGAACGTACAAGAGTCAATGAAGCAAATACTTGAAGCCGAAAGTAAGGCTATCATGAATATTCCGGTTACCGATGGTTATGAAAAAGCAATAAAACTTATCGTAGAACAAGTTCATGTTAAGGGCGGTAAACTCGTTACTTCGGGTATGGGGAAAGCCGGACAAATTGCCATGAACATTGCGACCACATTTGCTTCTACCGGAATTCCGGCTGTGTGCTTACATCCCAGCGAAGCACAACATGGTGATTTAGGTGTCATTCAAAAGAATGATGTAATGTTACTTCTTTCCAACTCCGGAAAAACTCGTGAGATACTCGAACTTGTAACTCTTGCACGCAGATTAAACGAGAACTTAAAATTCATTGTCATAACAGGTAACGATAAAAGTGCTCTTGCGGAAATGGCTGATGTATGTCTATACACCGGTGGAACCCCCGAAGTTTGTCCTCTCGGACTCACTCCTACCACATCTACAACCATGATGACTGTTATGGGCGATGTATTGGTCGTAAATACAATGCTTGCAACAGGTTTCACAAAGCAAGAATATGCTAAACGCCACCATGGCGGATATTTAGGAGAACAAAGCCGAAAATAGACTCATAATCGGACAATCATCGTGAAACCTCTTACACACGACATGTCTTTTCCTGCTCTTGAAGCCGAAATTAAACACTGGCAAGAGCAAATCATTGAAACAGGTATTCTTCCAACAGAATTAATGGAAGAACAGGAAAGCCTTGCCGTAAATAGATGGTTTATACTTTATCTCCTTAATTCCGGAAAATTTTCTCAAGCCGAAAAAGAACTTGCATACATTAACCGAGACAACTACATAGGAACTCTCGGAGGTGCTTGGTTGTTTTTGGCTGAGATGTCGGTATATATCGAACAAAATAATTTTTCAGAGGCTCTTTCCTCCGGAGAACAAGCCTTAAGAACGCTTTCGGGATTGAATGTTGATCGCACACAAGAGGATTACATAGCAATAGTAGCCGGCATAATTTACAACCTTGCAAGAGTTCATCACATTGTAGGCGAAAATATTAAAGCTGAAAAAGAATTAACCAAAGCACAAAAATTACTTGAAAAACTTGCAAAAAAGAACAAATCTCGCTTTGGTGCATCAATTGTAAATGCAATTGAAGCATCTACAACCATATTCAACTCTCGACTAAAACAAATGAATGTGCTGGCACACTATCAAATAACAACCGATTTGTACCTCGATAAAGCACACAACGGCACAACTCAAGCTATATACGATTTAGTCGATTCTTTACAAAAAGAAGGTGATTTACATCTGAAAATAGGTAATTACCACGATGCGGTTAAATATTACACTAAAGCTATGCGTTATCAAAAAAAAGTTACTCCTAAAATGGGAGAACGAGAATTACGCATTTCCATAAACATGAGTCGTGCCTTGCTTAATATAACCACACGTCAATCAACAGGAGAGCAATTATTACGTTCCTTGCTTCCTTTAGCAGAACGTCTTGATGCACAAAACGAAAAAAACGAAATTCAAGCATTACTCGAGCACAAAGGCAAACCTTTTGATTTTATGGCATATATCAAAAAGATATTTTAATTTTTCACACAACAAAAAAAGAAAAAAACAGATAACTTTTCAAATTTGCTTGCTTTTTCAGAAAATATTTGTACCTTTGCATCGCATTTATGCAAGGGTAGGTAGGTAAGTGGTTAAAACGGGCAGACTGTAAATCTGTTGGCTTACGCCTTCGGCGGTTCGAATCCGTCCCTGCCCACTTAAAAATTTGCGGAAGTAGCTCAGTTGATAGAGCATCAGCCTTCCAAGCTGAGGGTCGCGAGTTTGAGCCTCGTCTTCCGCTCAAAGTAAAAAAGTTTTCGATATACATCGAAAACTTTTTTTGCTTTTG
The DNA here is from genome assembly GCA_964536025.1 of uncultured Muribaculaceae bacterium. Taxonomy (GTDB): domain Bacteria; phylum Bacteroidota; class Bacteroidia; order Bacteroidales; family Muribaculaceae; genus RGIG4576. The sequence continues at coordinate 16,483 of CAZHXA010000016.1, read as the reverse complement.
TTCTATGATTCATCGTTTTATTGTATATTTGTGATGAATATTGTTATTTTGGAGCATTTCACTCATGTAACAATAGTTTCTAAAGAATTAAATACTTGAGGCTATGAAATTTTGGATTAGAATAAACGGGTTGCAAGAAGGTCCGATGGAAATTGAACGGATGAAAGATTATAACGTAACTCCAACAACTTTTGTGTGGTGTGCCGGAATGAAAGATTGGGCATACGCCAAAGATGTTGAAGACCTCAAGGATATAATAACATGGGATAGCAATGATAAGGAAGAAGAATGTGTGATAAGCAATCAAGAACCTGAAGTTTTGGAAGATTCCACATCAATCCAAACAGAGCCAACTAAAGTGCTAAATTCGTTGTCAACTGAAAAAAATGAACAAGAAGACTATCCTAATGATGTTACCGATGGAGATAACGATTCAGAATGCCAAATGTCATCAACAGAACAAGCTAAGGAAAATAAAAAAGATGAACGCCCTTGTCCTTCAAATAATTTAATTTGGGCTATACTATGTACTATTTTCTGTTGTCAAATTACCGGTATAATAGGCATTGTGCTTGCGGCTCTTGTTAGTTCAAAATATGAACAGTATGGTTATGAAACTGCTAAAAAATATAGTGATTGGGCAGGAATTATGTGTATAATAAGCGTTGTCTTAACAATTATTACTTACTCTATATTTTTTCCTCTTATAATGTTTTTTAATCTTATGTAATAACCACATATACCTGTGACAAGAAAGATTATTATATCAATGATGGCAACATTGTTGGTTATTGTATTTTTATTTACTTATTTGTTTTTTGATCCTACTAACTATAACTTTTTCCCTAAGTGTCAATTCCTTTTGTTAACCGGATATAAATGCCCTGGGTGTGGCTCGCAACGTGCAATACATGCATTATTGAATGGTCATTTATGCGAGGCTATAAAGTTAAATGCCGTTTTCGTTATATCCATTCCTATTGTTTGTACCTATTTGTTTGGTGAAATTTTCAAAAATAAGTATCACGTTTTTTGGAAAAAGATCAATTCTAAAAAGGTGATTTTTACATTACTTTTTGTATTTGTTGCATGGTGGCTTTTGCGAAATTTTTTTGGTTGGTAACGTTAAATCGAGACTCATTTTTTATAAAACTTACGTTTAATACCACCTAACATATATTCCAACACATCTTCTTGAATCTTGGATTTTAATATTTTATTTAAAGTCAAGTATATAGAGCAGGAACAAACCACTTGCAAACACAAAAGTAACCAAGCATTGGTTATAAAATAGCATAACACGACCGATGGAATAAGAGCCGTTATCGTAAGCAATAAATATGGTATCGAGTCTTTTACTAAGTCTAATCGACTATATTCTGTTACTTTCCCAACCAAGTATAATGCATAACCGAAATATAGTATTCCGGCTATCACTTGACCTCCTATAAGCCATATAACTCCAAACGGGATAGTAGCAATAATAGCTACAACTGTTGCTACATCTTTAACGATTTCAGAATAAACATATTTTTTTGAGGCACCGCAAGATATTATGTAATTGTTATACTGCACGGTTATAATAGTAAAAATTCCACGTATTATAAGTAATTGAAACATTAGAATAGCACTATCCCATTTTGTGCCAAAAAGAATGTGAAATATCTGAGTCGAACAAACAAGCAATAAACCCATCGAAAAAAAGGTTATGTAGCACACAAAACGGTTGGTTTTAGCTATCATTCGTGCATATTCTCTTTTATCGTCTTGCTTTGCACTAAGAATAGGTAAAAACGATGCGGTAAATATTTGAGATAACGACATTATACCCATTTTACTCCATTTATCTGCCTGACTATAATTCCCCAGTTGAATAAGATTATAATGAGCTCCTATTATAAATGAATATATGTTCATAAAAATCGTATTCAAAAAAGAACTTGCCATCACCCCCGAACCAACACTAAAAATTGAACAAAGCGAAGTAATACTGAAAGAAAAACGAGGAATCCATGAAGAAGAAAACCACAAAATGCTTGATTTAACTCCTGCAAGTACTATAGATTGCCACACAATAGCCCAAGCTCCTTTACCTGCAAGTGCTAACCATACACCAACCACACCACTTGCGACAAGACCTATAACATTACTTACAGCTATCATTTTTACTGTCATTTGCTTCATCAAGCGATTAGTTTGAACTATTGATGTAGCATTTAAGATGAACGTAAGGAACATTACACGAGAAAGGGGAATTAACTTGCCTTCGGCATGAAATATCATATCGATATAAGGAGCACAGAACCATAAAACTGCGTATAGAACAATGCTTACCGCCATATTAAACCAAAAAACAGTCGTATAATCGGTATCGGTAGGATTTTTACGTTGAATTAATGCCGTAGAAAATCCGCTATCTACAAGCAATGATGCAAACGCTTGAAACACCAAAATAGCACCAACAAGACCAAATTCAGCTTTTGATACAACATTAGCAAGCACAATGCCGGTAACAGCGTATAACACTTGTGATGAGAACTTATCAATGGTATTCCATTTTAATGTTCTTGCAGTTTTTAATTTCAATCCATTTTCACTCAACTCCTTCTCCATAATATCGCAAAGGTACATTAAAATGCTGAAATAACCGAAAAATGAAATAAACAGATGTCTTGTACTCCATAAAGTTTTTTTAGAACAAAAAGATATAAGACTACAAAAAAATTGCAAACGAAAGGATATTATAGTATCGCACCCTTTCGTCTGCAATGATATCAATTATTAATTGAACGAATCTTGTTATTTTCCCTTGTATTTTAGTGTAACCGGAGTAAATTCATTGCCATAGCCATCGTATACACAGATTGCATACCAATATTTACCCTGTTTGTTTTTAGGTAATTTATACATGTTGTCATACGAAATGGCAAGCAGGTATTTTGCATCAATACCGTCTCCATCGGCACTCATTGCATCAGCTAAAGAAACTTTTTGAGGTACGGCATAAATGGTATATTTAACTATTGATTTACCACGTTCTACTTTATCCCAACTTAAAAGGCCTTTTTTCATTTGTACATTTGCAACGTGCCCCAAATCAGGAGCTTTTTTCCAAGTAATAACAGGATTCAACGCCAATGTATTATAACAATACTTCATTAAAGTATCTCCAACAGCTGTGTCACCTTTATTTCTTCCATATAAACCTCTTGCTGCAAAATAGATGGAACCGGATGCATTATTTTTGTCGTATTTTCTATTAGCTTCGACCTGCTTAACATATTCTCCGAATACCGCAGGATCCGGTTTCTTTCGAGGAGATTCGCCTTTTACTCGTTTATTGGCAGAGCCTATAGAATGGCTTGAATAAAAATGACGTCCGAAATAATTTGCCACATTACTCCAATATTCACAAATTGGCTCATAAGGGGCTGTAGAATGCCATGTTGCCCAATATATCTGAGGAGATAGGAAATCTATGCTTTTTTGCTCATACCAAGCAAGAGGGTCGGAAAATATAGTTGCATATTGCCAATCGGGAGCTTTAACATCACAAGGATTAAATCCTGTGTAACGAGCACCTGAAGTGTCAGCTTTACCCGCAATACCGGCAGGAGAAATACCAAATCTTACATCCGGGCGAAGATTTTGTATCATCTCATAAACTTCTTTTACCATAAGATTAACATTTGCACGACGCCAATCGCCTATTGACATGCCGTTGGAAGTAACACTATATAAAGCATAATCGGCAGCTGTACTATCTTGTGCTATATGATTAGGGTAGAAATAGTCATCAAATAAAACTCCGTCAACAGCATAGTTTTCGACTACTTCTTTACACACATCCACTATACGTTTTCTGCATTTTTCAAGTGCAGGATTCAATGTTATATATTTACCGTCATGTGACAACAACCATCCGTCACGTTTCATTTCTTTATCCTGCTCGGTATTCCACTTGTTGTAGCCACTTCTTGACCATCTGTAAGGATTCATCCATGCCCAGCACTCCATACCTCTCTTATGACATTCTTCAACGGCAAAAGTCAATGGGTCCCAACCTGGTTCCAAACCACGTTCGCCAGTTAAATAAGAAGACCAAGGGCAATAAGCCGATTTATACATAGCATCACTCTCACTGCGAACTTGAAAACACACAGAAGTGATGTTTAAAGCTTTCATTTTATCGAGATAATCTCGCATTTCTTGTTTTTGTACAGCTTGAACATCTTCACCCACACCTATTGTTACGGGCCAATCCATACTACTTACAGTAGTATACCACACAGAACGTAATTCTCGTTTAGGATTAGTAGCAAAAGCTGTTGCACCGACAAAAAACGTTGCAACAAAAACTGCAACAATCATTTTCATGTTTAGTTTCATATCAATATTATTTATAGAGTTGTTTTTGAGTATTTTTTAAAACATATACAGCATACAAGCTACAATACGATTATTTCCCACTGAATAGGAATTTATAATTTTTCCGTCAGTTTGCCTTAAATCTCCATAATATGCCGAAGTATAATTATATTCCACACCCACTTTCCAATGAGGTAAATTATACGTTATTTCAGCGGTTCCACTAATTAATTGGTCTATATCGGTTCCTGTTCCATACATGTTTGTAACGGCATCATTTGTACCGAGATTTTTCATATAACCGGCAAATGCTCCAATTTTCCACTTTTTACCATATACAACATTCACCCAAGAAGAAGTATTACGATTAGAACTATAACTTTGTTCTCCGGTAATGTCATTGACCGACTTTACTCCATATCCCCCAAGCATAGATACATGTGTAAGATTAGAACCTAAAACACTTTTGGCTGCTAAATACCACATTGGTGACGTGTATTTTATATGAATTTCCGGTGAAATGGTTGTAATTCGTTCGTCTACTTTATATAACAAGGAATCTTTAGCTACTACCGATTGTGTGCGAGGAACAAGTGATAGCATGTCAACACCTACACCCGCCAAAAATCCGGCATTTTTATAATCAACGCCCAAATACAATTCTGGAATACAGCTATTTTTAATATATTTATTACTTTTTCCATCAGGTCCGTTTGAAGTATATTGTGATTGCCATAATGCCGATGCAGTTATCTGTATTTGTGGTGTTGTATAACGATAACGAACTTGTGGAGCACGTCCAAATGGTTGAAATGGTGCACCCATGTTCAAATTGAGAATTTGTGGGGAAACTTCTCCATATAATGGATTCCACGTTTGTCCAATAAGCAGAGATGATTTACCCCAATCCAAATTTAAATAAGCTTGACGAAGGCGAATGGTTGACAAAGTTGAACCTGAGCCACGAAAATCAAGTTCTACTTTCACCGAAGTTTTTGCAGTTCCAAGTTCAGGACCTTTAACATCTACACCAAGACGTGTATAAACGAGGTACATATTACTATTATCATAGTCGTTTAAATCATTGCCTAATTTGTCGTATAAAGGTTTCTTTGGATAACTGTAAAACAAGCCATCCACGCTTTCTACGTTAGCACGACTATTATAAAATAAATCGGCACGAACTTGACCATATATTTTATAATCAAAGCCTTTTTTCTGGGCTGCTACACTTATGCAAATAAAAGATAAGAACAATAATAATTGATATTTTTTCATTATTTGATATTTATATTAATAAATTAAACTGCTGTCAGAGCTGACATTGATGCTAAAACTCCAACCGATTCTTGCACACTGCGTACTCCGTTTATGAGAATCGAACGTTTTCCATTTACCTCGCGTAATTTACAGCGTTGCATATCATTTTGAAGATAATGCAAAATTTTACCAAAAGCCGGAGACTCATAGTATGCCTTATTTTCTTCACCCACAAAATAAATATACATATTTTGCTGTTTTAACACAACTTTTTCTATACCCAAAGAACGAGCAAGCCTACGAAGCGAAACAATACGAATAAGTTCGTTTGCTTCTTTTGGAATTTTACCAAAACGGTCTTCCAATCGGTGGCGGAATGCTAAAACATCACTTTCTCGTTCCATATTATCGAGTTCTTGATACAGATTTATGCGTTCGCTTTCCTGAGGCACATAAGTAGCCGGTAAAAACAATTCCATATCACTTTCGATGGTACAATCTGCCACATAAGTAGGTTCCTCTTCTTCAAAAGTTGCTTTTTTCTTGTTTTCATCATCAAAAACGCCACTAAATTCTTCTGTTTTGAGTTCTATAACAGCTTCTTTTAAAATCTTTTGATAGGTTTCATAACCTAAATCGGCAATAAAGCCACTTTGCTCGGCTCCAAGCAGATTCCCGGCTCCTCGTATATCCAAATCTTGCATGGCAATGTGAATACCACTACCCAATTCAGCAAAACTTTCTATTGCTTGAAGACGACGTTTTGCAACCGAAGTAAGTGGTTTGCCCGGAGGAACCAACAAATAGCAGAACGCTTTGCGAGAACTACGTCCCACACGACCGCGTAACTGATGCAATTCACTTAATCCGAAATTTTGGGCATTATTAATGATGATAGTGTTAACATTAGGCATATCAATACCCGATTCAATAATTGTTGTGGCAAGAAGTATATCATAATCATGATTGGCAAAATCAATTATTGCTTGTTCGAGTTTTTCCGGAGGCATTTGTCCATGTCCCACCACAACACGGGCATCCGGAATTAATCGATGTATCATGTTTTCTATCTCCCACAAGCCTTCAATACGGTTGTTTACAAAAAATACTTGTCCATTACGAGACATTTCAAAATTTATAGCTTCAAATAGAATGTCATCGTTCAGTGAATTTACTGATGTAAGAATGGGATACCTATTGGCTGGTGGTGTTGTTATAGCACTTAAATCACGAGCTCCCATAAGTGAAAATTGAAGAGTACGAGGTATAGGTGTAGCACTCATTGTTAAAGTATCAACATTGACTTTCATCTGCTTCAATTTTTCTTTTACCGAGACTCCGAATTTTTGTTCTTCATCAATAACCAACAAACCCAAATCGTGAAATTTTATAGACTTTCCTATTAGTTTGTGCGTACCGATAATAATATCTACTTTCCCTTCACCAAGTTCTTCGGTAATACGTTTCACATCCTTAGGCTTACGAGCACGGCTAATATATTCTATTTTAACCGGAAAATCGGCAAGACGCTCTTTGAACGTGTTATAATGTTGATAAGCGAGAACTGTGGTCGGGACAAGTACAGCAGTCTGTTTCCCATCGGTAGCAGCTTTAAAAGCTGCACGTATTGCAATTTCGGTCTTTCCAAAACCTACATCACCACAAATCAATCGGTCCATTGGACGTTCACTTTCCATATCAGATTTTACAGCTGCTGTTGCTTTGATTTGGTCCGGAGTATCTTCATATATAAATGATGCTTCCAGCTCTTGTTGCAAATATCCATCGGGAGAATAGGCAAACCCCTTTTCTTCTTTTCTTGCTGCGTATAATTTTATCAAATCTCGAGCAATATCTTTCAATTTGGATTTGGTACGTTCTTTTATTTTATTCCAAGCACCGGTGCCTAATCGATTTAATTTGGGCGGAACACCTTCTTTCCCTCGATATTTTGCAAGTTTGTGAAGAGCGTGAATGGATACAAAGATAATATCATCATTCATGTATGTTAGCTTTATCATTTCTTGCAAAGTTCCGTTGACTGTAGTTCTTACGAGTCCTCCAAATTTGCCCACACCATGATCAACGTGTACTATAAAATCACCCACTTCTATTTGATTCAATTCTTTCAAAGATAATGCTAATTTACCTGAACGAGCTCGGTCGCTTTTTAAATTATATTTGTGGAATCGGTCAAAAATCTGGTGATCGGTAAACACGCACACTTTCATGTCGTTATCAACAAAACCTCCATGTAAAGTTCGGTTTACCGGCAAGAAAGAAATATTATCCTTTCTGTCTTCAAAAATAAGGCGTAAACGTTCTATTTGCTTTTCACTGTCGGAAAGGATATATAATTGATAGCCTTTCTCCATAAATTCTTGGAAAGACTGACTTATTATATCAAAATTTTTGTGATAAATACCTTGTGGTGCTATATGCAACGACAACTTTTTGCCAACTATTGCCGATGTTTCTCCTGCACTGAAATCTATACGTTTGAATCCGTTAAAACTTCTTATAAACTCATCGACGTCCACAATTTTGTTCATGGCATCTTTATCACCTTCATCGGCAATGATTGTACTTTCCGATAATTTTTCTTCTCCTATAACCTTGATTCTATTGCATAGCCATTCAGAATCATTACATAAGAGCACCGTATCATCTCCAATATAGTTCAACAGCGATGCTCCTTTTGAGGATACTGAGCAAGACCCTCCTAAAATAAAGATAGAATCTAAATTTTGCTCCGATAGCTGAGTTTCAATATTAAATGTGCGAATACTTTCGATTTCATCTCCAAAGAAATCGATGCGATAAGGTAATTCATTAGAGAATGAAAAAACATCAAGAATAGAACCGCGTAAGGCAAATTGTCCCGGTTCATAGACATAATCCACCGTTTGAAACCCCTCAGAACGAAGCCTTTTAGCCAAATCGGTCATATCTATTTCCGAGCCACGCTTAAGTGATATTGTTGTTTCTTCGATTTCTTTTTTTGATGAAACTTGTTCGGCTAATGCTTCGGGATAAGTGACCACCCAACGTATATTTTCATCATTATACCACTTGTTTAAGACTTCTGTGCGTAAAATTTCCGACGGTGCATCTATTTGTCCATATTTGATATCACGTTTGTAACCAGAAGGAAAAATAAGTACTTGTGACTCTCCATTTATTTGGCAAAGGTCGTGATATAGATAACCTGCATCATCTAAATCGTTACAGATTATAAGATAAGGCGAATTTGCTTTAGGTAATCGTGAAAACAATACAGCATGCGACGAGCCCGATAAGCCATCGATGATTCTTTTTCCTTGTTTTTCTCCTTTGAGCAAATTCTTGATAGCATCGACTCTTGATTGAGGAATTAATATGTCACACAAATCTTTAATTTCCATATCTGTTTATTTATTCTTCTTCAGGCAAAATGGTAACTTGAGTGCCTATACGAATATATTTAATCATCTTGGTAATATCCTCGTTTCTCATTCGCACACAGCCTTCACTGCTACGAGTCCCAACTGATTCGGGGAAGCATGTACCATGAATACCAATATCCTTATAATCTTGCATTTTTAAACGCAAAAAATAAGGTCCGTAAGCTCCTTTTCTTATTCCAGAACCATCTTTAAAGTCATGTTTCCAGCCTCGTGCATCAAGTATCTTATGTATAGGGAAAGTACCTTCAGGAGTTTTACAATCTCCTATTGTGGTTTTGTTTCCTTTGTTTTTTCCTATTGAAACCGGAGCTTGAAACAATGTATCGTTATGCAAATTTATCACATACAATTGAAAATCTTTTTTTGACACAACGATTCTGTTTTGTGCAAATAAAGTATTCATACCGGATAATAAAACTAAAATACCTATTATAGCTCTCATCTAAATTCAATAATTGTTTAACCATTCCGTACCAATTGACAAAGATACATCCCTTTTTAAGTAAAATATTGCAGAAATGGCAATTATTTTATTTAAAAATGTGGTTTCTTGCTATGTTTTATTATAGCAAGGGCTTTTGTTATGGTTGTTTTTACGTTATTTTGAGCAATTTCGGTTTCCATTGCCATTTCTATAGGCATATTATCATTTGATACTTGATAAATATTATAAAATCCCATATTTGAAATTGCTTTACTCATTTCCACACGTCCGCCTATGGCAATAACCGGTATACCAAACTTTTGTGCATGATGAAGAACTCCGGCGACAGCTTTCCCTTGTGGCGTTTGGTGGTCAATTTTACCTTCTCCTGTTATTACTAAATCGGCATCGGTCAACAAATCATCAAATTTGATTTTGTCAAGAACCATCTCTATTCCTCTTGTCAATCGTGCATTAAGAAATGAATAAAATGCCCCGCCAAGACCTCCAGCAGCTCCGGAACCTGATATAGATTGTATGTTTATGTCAAACTTTGATTCAATTACTTTAGCCAAAGATGCCATACCGGAATCCAATTGTTTAATTATATCATCATTGGCTCCTTTTTGACGAGCAAAAAGAAAGGCAGCTCCGCTTTGTCCATAAAAAACGGTATCTACGTCACAAGCTACGACAAAATTTACTGAATGTACTGCTTCGCTAACCAAACTATCATCAATCTTTGAAATGTTTTTAAGGTCTTTGCCACAACAATTATTTATTATATCACCTTGACTGTTATAAAATCGATAGCCCAAAGCTTCAAGCATACCAAGTCCTGCATCGTTGGTTGCACTTCCACCTATTCCCACTAAAATTTCAGTACAACCTCTCTTTATTGCATCAAGAATCATCTCACCTGTTCCATAGGTAGATGTTAGTAAGGGGTTCCTTTCATCATTAGTTAATAATGTAAGTCCACTTGCTTCAGCCATTTCCAATATAGCAGTTTTTCCCGATACTCCATAATGGGCTTCTATAACACGCCCCAAAGGGTCATGAACCATTACTTTAACCAAGTTGCCATTTATTGCTTGTATTATGGCTTCAACTGTTCCTTCTCCACCATCGGCAATAATAACTTTTTGTACTTTGCAATCGGGAAATACTTCAAGAATACCGACCTTTACACTTTCGGCTACTTGAGCCGATGTTAAGGAGCCTTTAAAGGAATCGGACGCAACTATAATTTTCCTCAAAATCATTTCTTGTCATGAGTAAGGAATACAATATATTTGCCTTCGGCATGGATTGTAAATTTATCTCCTTCCGATTGATTCAGTGAGCCTTGCCACCATGTAGAAAAATCGCTCAACGGATATGTTAAACCTTCGGCAACTAATTTCTTTGCTCCAAAATTAAATATTGATATTTGCTGACGATTGAACGATATAAAGCTACATTTATTCTCTGCAGGAACAAAGGTACCAAAATCGGTTACCATACATACATCAAGTCCCATTGTTTTATAGTCCAATAGTAACGATATATTTGCTAATGTGTGGTCTTCTCGTTTCCCTGTAGCACCAACAATTGCGATACGTTTAAGCCCTCGTTCTTTCAACTGATTTATGGTTTTGGTTAGGTCGTTGGTTTCTTGGTCAGGTACTTTTATTATGATTTCAGCAAAACGAATTTTATTATCTTCAGATATAGAATCTCCATCGCCTACAATAAGATTTGGGAGTCCTCCTCGTAATACATATTCATTTACTGCACCATCACAACATGCAATGAATGAAGCCTCATGCAACAACGTACAAGGAAATTGATGACAAGGATACTCTCCATCGGCAAGAACGACGACTTGTGGCACAAAGTCACGTACAGATATTATTTTTTCATCATTTGTTTCCATTTCACATATCCAAAGATAGCTATTATTGAATAAACTGCATACAATCCTGCCGTAAAATACAAACCTTTGTACACGAATAACCAAGTACTGATTACATCGGCGACTATCCACGGCAACCATTGCTCTATATATTTTCGTGCAAGTAGCCACATTCCTATTATGCTGAATGCTGCTATTAAACTATCAAGCCACACTACATCACTATCGGTAAAACGTACCAAAATATAAGCCACACTTAACCACGACACAATAAATACAAAGATTAAAGGAATGTATAGTGTTACTGGTAAGCGAGTTATAGGTATTTCAGCCGACACACAACTACCATCATTTGTGCGTTTAAATTTCCAGATAATCCATCCGTAAATTCCGGCTAACAGATAATATATATTCAACCCGAAATCGGCATATAGTCCTACTTTATAATATACAAAAACATAGATAGCAGGCATTATTATACCCACTATCCATAAATATATACTTGCTCTATATTCAAGTATTAAATAAATTATGCCTACTACAGTACCTACTATTTCAAGATAATTCATTTTTTTGGATTGAAAACCTTGTTATCCTTGATTTAATCGGCAAGAGCCTGCTCTATATCGGCGATAATATCGTTTACATTTTCTATACCCACCGACAAACGGATAAGATCGGGTGCTACGCCGGCTTCTCTAAGTTGCTCATCAGTCATTTGACGATGTGTGTGACTTGCCGGATGTAAAACGCATGAACGAGCATCGGCAACGTGCGTTACAATACAAATCATCTTCAATTTATCCATAAAACGAATTGCATCTTCTCGGGTTCCTTTCAATCCAAAAGCAATAACACCGCAAGAACCTTCAGGCATATATTTTTTACCCAATTCATAATATGGGCTATCGGGTAATCCACTATATTTTACCCATGACACACGTTCGTTTTTATGCAAATATTCAGCCACAGCTTGTGCATTTTCACAATGTCGTTTAACTCGCAAATGTAATGTTTCAAGTCCTAAATTAAGCAAAAAGGCATTCATAGGAGATTGAATAGAACCTAAATCACGCATCAATTGTGCTGTAGCTTTAGTTATATATGCCATTTTACCAAATTTATCGGTATAAGTCAATCCATGATAAGATTCATCGGGAGTACACAATCCTGGAAACTTATCGGCATGTGCATTCCAATCAAAATTTCCACTATCTACTATTGCTCCACCTACCGAAGTGGCATGACCGTCCATGTATTTGGTTGTGGAATGTGTAACAATATCGGCTCCCCATTCAAATGGACGACAATTAATAGGTGTTGCAAAAGTGTTATCTACAATCAAAGGTACACCGTTACGGTGTGCTATACGAGCGAATTTTTCAATATCAAGAACTTCACAACCGGGGTTTGATATGGTTTCTCCAAATAAGCATTTTGTGTTTGGACGGAAAGCTTTCTCTATTTCTTCTTCACTCCAATTTTGGTCGACAAATGTAACTTCAATACCAAGTTTTTTCATTGTAACACCAAACAAATTATATGTACCGCCATAAATGGCTGTTGCGCACACAAAATGGTCGCCGGCTTCACAAACGTTGAAAACTGCATAGAAATTGGCTGCTTGTCCCGAAGATGTAAGCATTCCTGCCACACCTCCTTCAAGTGCTGCAATCTTTGCTGCTACGGCATCATTTGTGGGATTTTGTAGACGCGTGTAAAAATATCCCGTATCTTCAAGGTCAAAAAGACGAGCCATTTGTTCGCTGTTATCATATTTGAAGGTAGTGCTTTGAAACACCGGTAATACGCGTGGTTCTCCCTTTGAAGGTTTCCAACCTTCTTGCACACAAAGGGTTTCCGGTTTGAAATTATTTGCCATTATATTTTATTATTTTCTATATTTCAGAATGCAAATTTAACTCTTATCAAACAAAAAGATATACTTTTACTCAACTTTTTCGCCCTGTGGCGATAAAAAAGGAAGTGAGATACCATAATTGTGGCAATTATCTCACTTCCTTTTATTTTAATAATTACAATTAGATTATTTCGTTTTTTCTATTGCATTCTTTATTTCAGCAAATATATCATTGATAGCTCCGCAACCATTAATAGATACATATAAACCTTCGTTTACATAATAATCACGAAGAGGAGATGTTTGATTGTGATATACGTCCAAACGCTTTTTAATAGTATCTTTGTTGTCATCACTACGACCAGATTCCTTACCACGATTGATAAGACGTTCGGTCAAAATTTCGTCAGGTACCTCTAGACCTATTACAGCATTAAGTTGCATTTTTCGCTCAGCTAATAATGGCTTAAGTGCTTTTGCTTGTTCCAAAGTGCGAGGGAATCCGTCAAAAATCACGCCTGCAGATGCTATCTTATCGGCATTCTCATCAATGGTTTCACCTAATACGTTTATAATAAGTTCATCAGGAATAAGTTTACCTTCTGAAATGAAACCCTCAGCAATTTTACCCAATTCAGTACCGCGACTTATATGGTCACGAAGTACTTCACCTGTTGAAATGTGGAATAATCCGTATTCTTCAATAATAAGGTCGCTTTGTGTTCCTTTACCGGAACCCGGACCTCCAAAAATAACAAGATTAATCATAGTTTTTGAAATATTAATTTGTTCTTATAAATTGTGATTTTAAAATCCTACTAAACAGTTCTTTCTTCTTGATGATGTACAATAACCGCTATTATAGTGCAACGGTAATCAAAATGGATTATTCACTTAATACGTAAATATCTTTCAAATTACGAGCTTCCTCGTCAACGTCAAGTCCATAACCGATTATAAATTTTGATGGAATTTCAAAACCCACATAATCGGGGCGTACATCGGTTGTTAATGAATCGGGCTTAAATAGCAGAGTAGCAAATTTCACATCTTTGGGACCTTTTTCTTTCAAAGTGGCAACCAATTCTTTTGCTGTAATTCCAGTATCAACGATATCTTCTATAATCACAACCGTACGATTGGTTAAATCGGTTTCTAAGCCCAACACTTGACGAACTTTTCCGGTAGTGGACATCCCTTCATAAGATTTATAACGGATGAATGCAATCTCACTTTTTGCAATATTACAAGCACGGAATAAATCAGCTGCAAAAATAAATGCTCCATTTAACACACATAAGAACAATGGAGCAGCATCACCGCAATCACGTCTTATTTCCTGTGCTACACGTTCCACTTGCTTAGCTATTTCTTCTCTTTTTAAATATGGCTCAAAAGTGAGACCTTTTACCGTAATTTTGTCAGTTTCCATTTCAAGTGAAAAAAATTTTGACAAAATTACAAAATCAATCTCTTTTTTCCAACATAAAATCAAGGATATTTCCCTATAGAAAATTAAAAGTACAGATAAGTGTAGATTTGAAGTTTTTTGATTTAATTTTGCAACATAATATCCAATATATTTAATTTTATGAACAATACTCCGATTTTTACAAAGCCTCATTATGAATTGCTTGACGCTTTGCGTGGTGTAGCGGCACTAATAGTTATTTGTTATCACATTGGAGAAGGATTTGCAACCTCATCGGTAGATTTAGTAGTGAATCACGGCTATTTGGCTGTAGATTTTTTCTTTATGCTTTCGGGGTTTGTAATATCTTATGCCTATGATGACCGTTGGAAAAAAGGACTGAAGATAGGCGATTTTTTTAAACGTCGTTTCATTCGATTGCATCCTATGGTTGCCATGGGTGTTTTGTTTGGTGTTATTTCATATTGTTTGCAAGGTTGCGTAAAGTGGAGTGGCGAAAGTGTTCCGTTTTCGATGGTTTTTATTTCTGCATTTATGGCTTTGTTTATGTTACCTGCATTACCGGGAACATCGGTAGAGGTGAGGGGCAATAATGAGATGTTCCCAATTAACGGACCTGAATGGTCGCTGTTTTTTGAATACATTGCCTATGCACTTTATGCTATATTTATGCATCGCATTAGCACCCGAATATTAAAACTTCTAACGTTTATATTCGGTGTAAGTTTATTGTCTATAGCACTTTTTAGTGGAACCGAGAGCATGGGAATGGGGTGGACTTTGTTAGGGTTAAATTTTCCTGCAGGTCTATGTAGAGTAGGTTTTGCTTTTAGTACGGGTATGTTATTGCGTCGCACATTCCGCCCCAATCGTGTACCTTATGCTTTTGCAATTTGTGCAATCGTGCTTATAGTATTGTTGTCTATACCCTATGTTGGTACAGTAACAATGCCATGGATTAATTGCCTTTATGAAGTTGTGTGCATAGCTATTGTGTTTCCGGCGGTAATCTATATAGGAGCTTGTGGATGTTGCGAAAATAAAATAGAAAATCGCATTTGTGATTTTCTCGGTCAGTTATCTTATCCACTATATATAATACATTATCCGTTTATGTACTTATTTTATTGGTATGTGTGGAGTCATGGTTACGGATTTACCGAAGTTATACCTCAAGCTATAGCAGCTGTGGGAGGTAGTATCTTAACGGCGTTGCTATTGATGCACTATTACGATATTCCCACAAGACGTTGGCTTTCAAACAAACTCAAGTAAACCATCCTCGTGGAAAGAACAAAGAAAAGGCATATACCAAAAATCTTAACCTACTTATGTAGTTGATAAAAAGAATAGAAATATTGTAACATATATCCTATATATAGGGCTAGGTATTATATTTACAGTTGTATTCTTTGCAGAATTTTATTGAATTTAGTGTAAAAATGTATGTTTTTTTTGGAATTTGAAAAAAAAGTTTTACCTTTGTACTCGCTTTTAGATACTTCTATAAAAAGCCGGTCCTATAGCTCAGTTGGTTAGAGCATCTGACTCATAATCAGGGGGTCCTTGGTTCAAGCCCAAGTGGGACCACACTAAAAATCGCTAAGTAATTGAACTTTCAATACTTAGCGATTTTTCTTTTAAATTTCTGGCGTGTTTTTGGCGTGTTATTCAAACCTTAGCAAAATTGTGCACCCCTCCGCGCCCCATGCTGAAGCGGAATTCCATCAATCTTTTAGTACGAAAATTAGGGGTCAAGCAAAAATTAGCAATTTGTCAACTATACTAATTGCCG
>CAZHXA010000015.1:0-50295 GCA_964536025.1 uncultured Muribaculaceae bacterium | reverse complement strand
GAATATTTCTCTTCTCTTTTCAAAGGGATAATTTCTCTTTTGAAAGGATTGCAGGTGACGGGAAAAGAACTTGTTACCCCAAAGATAACTTATCAGTATCCTGAAAATAGAGATACGCTTAAAATTCCTGAACGTTTCAGAGGTACACTGAGGTTCAAGTATGATAGTGAGGGTTATCATAAGTGTATAGCGTGTGGCTTGTGTCAAATGAATTGCCCTAATGGAACTATCAGCATTGAAACTAAAATGGTGGAAATGCCCGATGGAAAGAAGAAGAAAAAACTCGAGAGATACATGTATGACCTTGGCAGTTGTACGTTCTGCATGTTGTGTGTCACGTCATGTGCTTCTAAGGCAATAGAGTTTTGTAATGATTTTGAACAAGCAGTGTTCACTCGTGAAAAACTTGTTCAACAATTGAACTATTTGCCAGAGAAGGAAAAGCCGGCACCGGCTCCAAAACCGGCAACTGTTGCATCAAAGGTGGAAACACCGGTAGAAAAGAGTGCTACATCTGAAGAAAAAAAACAAGAAAATAATTAAATATGGAATCAGTAGGAAATATTATTATGTATTTCATAATTGCACTTGCAATTATCGTGTTCTCGGTGCTGACTGTAACCACAGGCAAAATTTTGCGTGCGGCGACATATTTGCTTTTCGTGCTGTTTGCCACAGCCGGAATTTATTTCCAAATGGGATATGAATTCTTGGGTGCTGTTCAGATTGCAGTATATGCGGGAGGTATACTTGTGTTGTTCGTGTTTGCAATATTCCTTACAGGAAAGCCGGGTAAGGCATCAGAGCCATTGGAATCTTCAAAGAAGAAGATTGGTTTAAGTGCAGCCGTATTGGGTGCATTAGTGTGTGGATATGCATTGTTTTCAAAAGCAGGATTGTGTAGTTCTGTAGTTTCGCAACCTCTTGATATTACTATCAACAAGATAGGTTCAATGTTGTTGAGTACAGAGAAATTCGGCTATTTGTTGCCTTTTGAAGCAATAAGTATATTGTTATTGGCATGTATAATTGGTGGTATAGTAATTGCCCGTAAACGATAAGGAGAGACAATTATGGACTTGACATTATTGATGTATATAATACCAAGCTTGATTATGTTCTGCTGTGGTGTTTATGGGTTTGTTACCCGCAAAAATATGATTGCAATATTAATATCGCTTGAACTTATGTTGAATGCAGTTGATATTAATTTTGTTGTGTTTAACCGTTTCTTGTTCCCGGGTGAGATGGAAGGAATGTTCTTCTCATTGTTTGCCATCGCGATAGCGGCAGCCGAGACAGCACTTGTGATTGCTATAATCATCAATGTGTTCCGTATGGCTAAAAATATCGATATTCGTGAACTTTCTAAAATGAAATTTTAATATTTATGGAGTTCTCATATTCATATTTAGTACTGGTATTACCATTTTTGACATTCCTTTTCTTGGGATTGATGGGTACCCGATTGAGTAGAAAAACTGCCGGAATAGTTGGTACAACAATGATGGGTATAACAGCCGTTATTGCCTATTCAATTGCGTTATCATATTTCTTCGGCGTTGATCAGGGACAAGTAATAGACGGAATTCGTCAACAACTTATTGCTTGGGACTTGACTTGGCTTGAATTTAGTGAAAACCTTGTGATTAAAATAGGTTTCTTGCTTGATCCTATTTCGGCAATGATGCTTATTGTAATAACTACGGTATCTTTCTTAGTGCATTTATACAGCTTGGGTTATATGCAAGATCATAACCATGAATATGAAAAAGGCTTACAACGTTATTATGCGTTTTTGTCGCTTTTCTCATTATCAATGCTTGGTCTTGTAGTTGCTCCTAATATTTTCCAAATGTATATATTTTGGGAACTTGTAGGTGTATCTTCTTATTTGTTGATTGGGTTTTATTATACTTTACCTGCTGCTGTATCGGCATCAAAGAAAGCATTTATTGTTACTCGTTTTGCCGATTTGGGCTTCTTAGTAGGTATTTTGATTCTATCATTCTATACTCAAACATTCGATTTTATTACATTGACAAGTAATCCTACAGCAGCAATAGCAACTGCTGGTGGTGCTACGTTTATGGGATGTTCTGTTATGGCTTGGGCGTTGACTCTTATATTTATGGGTGGTGCCGGTAAATCGGCTATGTTCCCATTGCACATTTGGTTGCCTGATGCTATGGAAGGTCCTACACCTGTATCAGCGTTAATTCACGCTGCTACAATGGTTGTTGCAGGAGTTTATTTGGTGGCACGTATGTTCCCATTGTACTGTTTAGAAGAAGGTACAATGACTATAATTACAGTTATAGGAGCATTTACAGCATTTTATGCTGCAGCTGTGGCTTGCGTGCAAAGCGATATTAAACGTGTATTGGCGTTTTCTACTATTTCGCAAATTGCGTTCATGATTACTTCTTTGGGTGTGGCTCGTCCTGAACTACATGAAGGTGTAGGTTATATGGCGTCAATGTTCCACTTGTTTACTCATGCTATGTTTAAGGCATTGTTGTTCTTGTGTGCGGGTGCAATCATTCACGCAGTACACAGTAATGAAATGAGTGCTATGGGTGGTCTTCGTAAGTATATGCCTATCTGTAATGCAGCGTTCTTAATAGGATGTCTTGCAATTGCCGGTATACCTCCGTTTGCAGGATTTTTCAGTAAAGATGAAATACTTGTTGCAGCATTTGAACAAAATACATTCTGGGGTATTTGGATGATGCTTGTAGCAGGTATGACAGCATTCTATATGTTCCGTTTATACTATAAGATATTCTGGTGGAACAATCCAGATTATGGTCATCATGCACCACACGATGCACCTATGACTATGTCACTTCCATTGATAATACTATCAGTTGTATCAATTGTAGCAGGATTTATTCCTTTTGGAGAATTTGTATCTTGGAATCGTGTCGATTATCACATTCATTTGAATATGACAGTAGCTACAAGTAGTGTTGTTGTAGCTGTGATTGCCATTCTTCTTGCAACTAAGTTGTATTTGAAAGAAAATGCAGCACCAGCTAAAATGGCAGAATCGTTCAAGGGCTTATGGACTGCGGCTTACAACCGTTTCTATATGGATGAATTATATCAATTCATTACACATAAGATAATTTTCGAGAGAATATGTCGTCCGTTGGCATGGTTTGATCGTCAAATAGTAGACGGTTCTTTAAATCGCCTTGCCAATATCACCAACTCTGCATCATTTGCTATACGCAAATTGCAATCAGGCAATATACAATCCTATGTATATGTATATTTGATTGGGGCTTTGTTGTTGGCGGCAGTAACAGTTATATGTTTAATCTGATTGTAGGAACGGTCTTAATACTTAGAAAAAATGATTTGGGAAAATATATTGATTTATTTTGTCGTAATTCCGGTGCTTACATTGGCAGGGTTGGCAATATGTAAAAATATCAAGCAAGTAAGAGCTGTCTCAATTGTTGGAGCTTCTGCTTTGATGTTGCTTGGTGTGTTTGTACTCATGCAATTCTTGCAGTTGAGAGCAGCCGGCGTAGCCGATGAAATGCTGTTCCGTGGAGATTGGATGTGGTTTGAACCATTAAACATTAATTTATCTTTGGGAGTTGATGGAATATCTGTTGCAATGTTGATGTTGTCATGTGTAATTGTATTTGCAGGTGTATTTGCATCATGGAACATGAATCCACTACCTCGTGAATATTTTATGTGGTTTTGGCTATTATCAACAGGGGTTTTCGGATTCTTTATAGCTGTTGACTTATTTGCAATGTTCATGTTCTATGAAGTGGCTCTTATTCCGATGTATTTGTTGATTGGTGTGTGGGGTAGTGGAAATAAAAACTACTCGGCAATGAAATTAACTTTGATGCTTATGGGAGCTTCAGCACTTCTTATGTTGGGCATTATTGGAATATACTTTCATTCTTCAGCTGATGGTAATTTGACAATGAATATTTTGGAAATAGCCAAGAATAATGCAATTCCTCACGAATGGCAATATTTCTTGTTCCCTATGACATTTGTAGGTTTCGGTGTTTTGGGTGCAATGTTCCCATTCCATACTTGGAGCCCTGACGGTCACGCTTCAGCTCCTACAGCTGTATCAATGCTTCATGCCGGAGTATTGATGAAATTGGGAGGTTACGGATGTTTTCGTATTGCAATTTACTTGATGCCTCATGCAGCCAATGAATTAGCTTGGATATTCTTGATATTGACCGGTATAAGTGTAGTTTATGGTGCATTCAGTGCATGTGTACAAACTGACTTGAAGTATATTAATGCTTATTCTTCGGTAAGTCACTGCGGTATGGTATTGTTTGCGATACTTATGTTGAATACGACAGCGATGACTGGTGCTATTATGCAAATGCTTTCTCACGGTCTTATGACAGCATTGTTCTTTGCCTTAATCGGTATGATTTATGGAAGAACTCATACTCGTGATATTCGTAAGATGGGTGGCTTGATGCAAATTATGCCATTCTTGGGAGTGGGTTATGTAATAGCAGGTCTTGCTAACTTAGGTTTGCCGGGATTCAGCGGATTTGTTGCCGAAATGACAATCTTTGTTGGTTCGTTTGCTCATGCCGATATGTTCCATCGTGTTTTGACAGTGATGGCATGTTGTGCAATTGTAATCACAGCAGTGTATATATTGCGAGTAGTGGGAAAAATGTTGTATGGTCCTGTTTTTGACGAACATCATCGTGAATTAACCGATGCCGTATGGCATGAAAAATTTGCAGTTATTACACTTATAGTGTGTGTTGCAGGTTTGGGTTGTTTCCCTAACTTCTTTAATGAGATTATTTATGACAGCTTCGGTCCTATCATCAAGGCATTAGGAGCTTTCTGATAAATTTGTAGTGTTGAAATAAAAAGACGAAAAGAAAATGGATTATTCTCAATTTTTAAGTATGCCACAAGAAATAGGACTGCTTGTAGTGTTTTTATTGGTATTCTTATATGACACATTTATGTCTAAGAAAGTACAAAACGCTCTACCGGTGTTTACTTGTGTAGCTTTCGGTTTATTCACCATTGCAAATGTGTTCTTCTGCGGTGAAAGTTGTACTATTTTCGGTGGAATGTTTGAAAATACGTCAGCAACAGTTGCTATAAAGACAATATTGAATATTGGTATGCTCATCGTTTTGATACAATCGATAAAATGGGCAAATAGTGAATATATGACAGTGCGTCGCGGTGAATTTTATGAATTATTGCTTATCACTTTGTTTGGTATGTATTTCATGATTTCAGCACGTCACTTCTTAATGTTCGTTATCGGACTTGAAACTGCATCTTTGCCGTTGGCTGCATTGATTGCATTTGAAAAGAATCGTTACGAAAGTCATGAAGCAGCAGCTAAGTATATGTTTACAGCAATATTCTCTTCAGCAGTGTTCATGATGGGATTATCTTTTGTTTATGCATTGTCAGGTTCATTGTATTTCAATGATATAGCTGTAATGATAACAGGAGAGACTTCAACATTGTTGATAGTAGCATTAGCTTTTGTGATAGCAGGTGTAGGATTCAAGTTGTCTCTTGTTCCGTTCCATTTATGGACTGCTGATGTTTATCAAGGAGCTCCTACTCCTGTAACAGGATATCTTTCTGTAATTTCTAAAGGTGCTGCAGCATTTGGATTTATGGTAATTCTTGTTCAAGTATTTGGCTCTGTTTATGACCTTGCTTGGGAGTGGATGCTTTATGCACTTATCATTTTGACTATTACATTGGGTAACTTGTTTGCAATACGTCAACGTAACATGAAGCGTTTCTTGGCTTTTTCTTCAGTTTCTCAAGCCGGTTACATTATGTTAGGTGTTATTGCTGCCAATGAAATGGGTCTTGCATCCTTGATGTATTATGTGTTAGTGTATATTTTGTCTAATTTGGCTGCATTTGGTGTAATAGGAGCTATTGAAAACAAAACAGGAAAAGTGTTGATGACCGATTATAACGGACTACGTAGTACCAATCCTTGGTTGTCGTTTGCCATGATGCTTGCAATGTTCTCACTTGCAGGTATTCCTCCGTTTGCCGGTTTCTTCAGTAAATTCTTTATCTTTGCCGGAGCATTAAGTGTTGGTAGTGTCGCTATGTATGTACTTGTGCTTATTGCCTTGTTAAACACAATCATTTCATTGTATTATTACTTATTGGTAGTAAAAGCAATGTTCATTAATGAACCTGCTGAAAATGGTGCTATTGAAACATTCAAGAGTGCTTGCAGTGAAAGATTGGCTATGACTGTTTGTGTATTGGGTATTATGTTGGTGGGTATAGTTAGTTGTATTTATACTTACCTTGTAAATGCCGCACAAGAGTCTGTTACAATGTTTAATATATTCTAAATATAGAGCAAAATAATTTATTTACAGGAGCGATTGTTGGTCAATCGCTCCTGTTGTTATATCGTGTAGTATAGCAATTTGAAAAATTGCTATACTTTACCTACCTTTGCAGGGTTAAATTTTATGAAATTATGAAGAAACTTACAGAATTATTTTTATCATCAGTATTATTTTCATTGATTGTCACTTCATGTGATTTGTCTACAAATAAGCAAGATACAACAATTGAAACATCATCGGAAAAAGTGGATACAGTGGCTGAAAAAGTAGATACTATCAAGGCTGTTACAGTTCAAAAAAAGGAAAGTAAGAAAAAAGAAAAAGTTAAAGAGCAAGAACCTAAGCAAGTAGAACAAAAAAATCAAGAAATGCCGACTGAAATAGGAGCAAGCCCGGATGCGGTATATTCTCTTGACGATAATGAAACAGAAAGTTCTCCAAAGTATCCCGATGGAGAGAAAAACTTGAAGAAATTGCTTAAAAAACAACTTCGTAAGGCAGGAAAAGGGGAAAAAGCAACATTTAGAGTTAGTATGGTGGTTAAAAAAGATGGTTCGGTAGGAAGAGTGCAATTTTCCAGTTGTGGATATTCCGATGAGTATAAACCGGAGATTATAACAGTGCTTCAATCCTTGCCAGCGTTTACTCCGGGTGTAAAAAACGGAGTTCCAGTCGATTCGTGGTATTATTTGACTTATAAGCGATAAAATTGCAAAAAAACGCATAGATTAAATTTTAAAAAGTGGCTTAATGTTTAAAATATGTTTATATTTGAATAAATAAGCCATTTTTTGTTTCGTAATGTGAAGTTAAAGTGCTACATTTGTATGAATTGCCGTAATTGTATTTTTTAACAAGAAAAAGGCGAAAGAACTATTGCTAAGGAATAAAAAACTTACACAATTATGAGAAAACATTTCTTGACATTTTTGTCTGTTTGTATGATGGGCGTTGCGGGTGCAAACGCACAAGCATCGCTTTCTACTGAATTGAAAGATAGCATTGAAACTAAAATCGTATCTTCAATTCCGGCAAATATGGAAGTTGGGGCGATAAAGGTGAAAAACGTGACAGTAAATGAAAAAAAACAAATCCTAACAGTGGATTTAAATGAAGTTTATTCATACATTCCGTTTACTGAGATAACATTAAACAATGTAAAAAGCCTTGTGCTTGAAACTTTGCCTGCAAAATATAAAGCTTATAGTGTAAATTTGACAATTAAGGGTGTTGACGCTCGAAAGTACTTGCCTGTTTATTCTAAAAAATACAGAAAGGTTAATGATAAATTCATAACTTCTCAAGATGCTAATGATAATTTTGAACAAGGTTTAAGTGGAAATATTATAGCTCTATGGCAAAGCCATGGATGGTATTTTGAATCAAAATTAAATCGCTGGGAATGGCAACGTGCACGCCTTATGCAAACTGTAGAGGATTTGTATACACAAAGCTACGTAATGCCGTTCTTGATGCCTATGCTTGAAAATGCTGGAGCTTATGTTTTTAGCCCTCGTGAACGTGATATTAATACCTTTGAACAAGTAATTGATGCCGATGGAACTTATGCTTATAAGGGATATTCCGAACATAGAAAAGGAGAAAGATGGCATGATGGTCAAAACGAAGGCTTTGCGTACAATCGTAAAGAATATCATAATTATGAGAATCCTTTTAAAGAAGGCTCTTATCGTATAATAAACACTTCAAAGAATAAACAAAAAGTTTCAACTGCAAAGTGGAGTGCCGAAGTTCCGGCAGATGGAAATTATGCCGTATACATATCTTATGTCACTATGCCAAAGAGTGTGAAAGATGTGCAATATAAGGTTAATAGTCAAGCCGGCACCAAAACATTCTTAGTAAATCAAAAAATGGGTGGAGGTACATGGTTGTATTTAGGTCATTTTCCATTAAAAGCAGGTTTAAATGAAGCAGTTGTTGAAATAAGTAATTATTCTAAAGAATCGGGCGTAATTACAGCCGATGCAGTTAAAATAGGCGGAGGTATGGGTAATATTGCACGTAAGGTTCAATTGATGAGCGAAAATGTAAAAAGTTCTGACGATAAAAAGCCTCAAGATATAGAATTGCCCGATGTTGATTATCGTTGGCAATTGAGTAATTATCCACGCTTTACCGAAGGTGCACGTTACTTTTTACAATGGGCTGGTGTTCCCGACAGTGTTTATTCACCTACACAAGGTAAAAACGACTATACCGATGATTACAGTTGCCGAGGTCATTGGGTCAATTATTTGGCAGGAGGTTCTCGAGTGAATCCTAAAGCAAATGGGTTGAACATTCCGGTGGATTTGGCTTTTGCGTTCCATTCTGATGCCGGTGTTACTCCAAATGATTCTGTTATAGGCACTTTAGGTATTTATATGTCTAAAAAGTTTGATAAATATGCCGATGGAACACCTCGTATTTTATCAAGAGATTTGACCGATTTAATTATGACAAACATTGTAAACGATGTGAGGGCAAAATTTGATTCCAAGTGGATGCGTCGTGCAATGTGGGATCGCTCTTATGCTGAAGCTCGTGTACCTGAAGTTCCTACCATGCTTCTTGAACTTCTTTCACATCAAAATTTTGCTGATATGAAATATGGTTTGGATCCTACATTCCGTTTTACTGTCAGCCGTGCGATATATAAAGGTATGCTTCAATTTATAGCAAAGCGTGATGGACGTTCTTATATGGTTCAACCATTGCCAGTAAATTCATTTGCAATAGCACCTCAAGGAGATAATAAGTTCTTGTTGACATGGAAACCTACAGTTGATACATTGACTGAAAATTCAGATGCTTCAAGTTATTTAATTTATGAACGTATAGGAAAGGGTGCATTCAAATTTGTGGCAAAAACTGTTAATCCACAATATGAAACAGAAGTCAATGATAACTTGATTCATAGCTATAAGATTGTAGCAATGAATGATGGTGGAAAGAGCTTCCCAAGTGAAGTGCTTTCATTGGGAATAGCTTCCGAATCTAAAGGTACTGTGATGATAGTAAACGGATTTACAAGAGTTTCAGCACCCGATTGGTTTGATGCAGGTAAAATAGCAGGTTTTTATGATATAAAAGACCCGGGAGTTCCATATATCAATGATATAAGTTATATAGGTTCTCAATTTGAATATCGTCGTGATATTCCTTGGATGGACGATGATGCAGGAGGCTTTGGAGCAAGCCGTTCTAATTATGAAGATAAAGTTATAGCCGGTAATACATTTGATTATCCTATAATACATGGTGCTTCAGTGATGGCTTCAGGCTATTCTTTTGTGTCAAGCAGTATGTCGGCATTTGTGGAAAAATCTATAACAGCAAGCGAATTTCCTGTTGTAGATATTATAATGGGTAAACAAAAAGAAATTCAAATAGGACGTGGTGAGGTGCCTAATAGATTTAAAACTATGACTCCGGAGTTGATGAATGCATTAACAGAATATACACGTACCGGAGGTAACGTAATGCTAACAGGTTCTTTCATAGCAAGTGATATTTGGGATAAGAAAAATGCGGTTGAAGAAGAAAAAACTTTTGCAGCCGATATTCTTGGATATAAATGGAGAGTAGGACAAGCTGCAGCAGAGGGTGCGATATATGCAGTACCAAGCATACACAAAGCCCTTAGTGATGTGGGTACTTGGGAATATGAAGTGTCATTGAATGATAAAATTTATGCGATAGAATCACCTGATGCAGTCTTCCCTGCCGATACCAAAACAGGAGCAACCGTTTTACGCTATTCTGAAAATAATATACCTGCAGGAGTCGCAACTTTTAAAAACGGATATAAAACATTCGTTATGGGAATACCGTTTGAAGTAATTTCAGGAGATGATAAGCGTAATGCTTTGATGAATCGAGTATTGAGATTTTTTGAAAATAAATAAAGAAATAACTAATAATAATTATATAACTAAATCAATAAGACAATGAGTAAGACAATAAATTGTTTCGTACCATTTGCGAGTGCAGAACAAGCTAAGGCTACAGTAGAAGCTTTGAAATCAAGTGAACAAGTTAAGAAAGTTTATCTTTTGAAGACTGAAGAAGCTGAAGGTTCTCTTGAAGGATGTGAATCTATTGAAATTAAATCACTTTATGCAACAGATACCATCAAGAAAATTGCCGAAAAAGCTGATGCAGACTTTGTTCTTCTTTATACAAAGTATGATACTTTGGTTCCGGGCATGTTTGCTGTTGAAAGAATGACCAAGCTGGCTTCTGATAGTGGTGCAGGTATGGTTTATGCCGATCATTATCAAGTTGTTGACGGAAAACAAGCTAATGCTCCAGTGATTGATTATCAATTTGGTAGCCTTCGCGATGATTTTGATTTTGGTTCAGTACTTTTATTTAATGCTGCTACTTTAAAAGAAGCTGTTGCAGGTATAGATAAAGAATATGAACATGCAGGTTTATATGATTTGCGTTTGAGAGTTTCTCGTTTGGCAAATCTCGTTCATATTAATGAATATTTATACAGTGATGTACAACAAGATACTCGTAAGAGTGGTGAAAAAATATTCGACTATGTAGATCCTAAGAATCGTGGTCGTCAAATCGAAATGGAACAAGCTTGTACCGAACACTTGAAAGCAATTGGTGGTTATCTTGCTCCAGAATTTGAAAAAATAGAATTCAATAAGGGCGAATTTGAAGTTGAAGCATCTGTTATGATTCCGGTGCGTAATCGTATTCGTACTATTCGCGATGCAATTAAATCAGTATTGTCTCAAAAATGTAATTTCAAATTTAACCTTATCGTTGTAGATAATGGTTCTACCGATGGAACAACAGAAGCAATTCAAGAATTTAAAGATGATGAACGTCTAATTCACATTATTCCAGAACGTAAAGATCTTGGAATTGGCGGTTGTTGGAATCTTGGTGCATACCATCCAAAATGTGGTAAATTCATTGTTCAATTGGATAGTGATGACGTTTATAAGGACGAAAATACTCTTCAAACAATGGTGAATGCGTTCTATGAACAAAATTGTGCAATGGTAGTAGGTACATACATGATGACCGACTTTAATATGAACATGATTGCTCCGGGTATTATCGACCACAAAGAATGGACTCCGGAAAATGGACGTAATAATGCTCTTCGTATCAATGGTCTTGGTGCTCCTCGTGCATTCTACACTCCTGTTCTTCGTGACGTGAAAGTGCCTAATACAAGCTATGGTGAAGACTATGCCCTTGGTTTGAACATTTCTCGTAACTATCAAATAGGACGTATTTACGAACCTGTTTACATGTGTCGTCGTTGGGATGATAACAGTGATGCATCATTGGATATCGTTAAGATGAATGGTCACAACTTGTATAAAGACCGTATCCGTACATGGGAATTGGAAGCTCGTATTGCAAAAAATAAGAAAGCTTAATAGATATGGCAGTATTCACATCTAAGGACGTAGAGAGCCTGTTTCAACGCCAATTTGAAGTGTGGGAAACGGCTAAAAATAACTTTGATGCGCTCAAGGGTGTAAAGGTAAAGACATTGAAAGTGGGTAATGCCACTTTCAATGTTCAATTTAATCCCGGACGTATCGTATCAAGTGCTGCAAAAGTTGATGCAAAGTCTTTGAAAGAAAGAAAATGTTTCTTGTGTGAGGCTAATCGCCCGGCAGTACAAGAAGGTCTTGCTTGGGAAAATTATACAGTGTTAATAAACCCTTTTCCAATTTTTCCTCGTCACTTGACAATTCCGTGTAACGACCATACTGACCAATTGATTTCAGGACGTATAGGAGATATGATGTCATTAGCAACATTGTTGCCTGAATATATTTTATTCTATAACGGACCTAAGTGTGGTGCATCTGCTCCTGACCACATGCATTTCCAAGCAGGAAATAAAGGATTTATGACTTTTGATACCGATATGTCAAAAGGCGAAAAAACTTTGGTTAAGGAAGTCGAAGGTGCTAAAATTAACTATGTAAAAGGGCTTGGACGTGTAGCTTTTGTAGTAGAAGCCGATAATAAAGAATCTGGTGTAGCTCTATTTAATGAATTGTTTGCTGCTTTACCTCAAAAAGAGGATGAAACAGAAGCAATGCTTAATATCCTATGCTGGGTAGAAGGAAAAAAATGGATGATTGCAGTATTCCCAAGAAAACAACATCGTCCGTCTTGTTATTCAGCCGAAGGAGATGCTAATATTCTTATTTCTCCTGCTTCGGTAGATATGGGAGGTGTGTTTATCACTCCTTTGGAAAAAGACTTTGAAAAGATTACTTCTGAAGATGTTCAAATGATACTTGATGAAGTATGCTTTAGCGAAGTCGATGCAGAAAAGTTGATTAATACCATAAAAGAATAAATATGAGTAATGTACCTCAAGTAAAAGTTGGTATCATGCATGAACCTAATGTGGATTTCATTTTGCATGGTGATTATAAAGTAAATGGTACAGTGGTTACCGGTGAACAATCAGCAACGCTTGTTAATGGAAAAGTGTGTTGGAACGGAACCGAATATGATGAATTGCTTTTTGAACCGAGTAATGCCGAAACCGAATCTTTTGAATTGGTTGGTGTAACAATAGGTGTAAATTTTCACTGGGAACGTAAAGAAAATCAGTCGTTTCGTGGCTCATTGAGACTTATTGTAGAACATGGTGCAATTTGTCCGGTAAATATTCTTTCGGTTGAAGAATATTTGTTGAGTGTAATTTCAAGTGAAATGAGTGCAACTGCTTCTTTGGAATTATTGAAAGCTCATGCAGTGATTTCTCGCAGTTGGTTACTTGCTCAAATGGATAAAAGTAAAAAGCTTGCCGAAAGCAAGGAAAAATATTGTGCGTGTACACAAACCGAAGATGAGCTTGTGCGTTGGTATGATCGCGAAGACCATTTTAATTTTGACGTTTGTGCAGATGACCATTGTCAACGTTATCAAGGTATAACACGTTCATCAACACAAACAGTGCGTGATGCTATCAAAGCAACTTGGGGTGAAGTTCTTACTTATGATGGGGAACTTTGTGATGCACGTTTTTCAAAGAGTTGTGGTGGCGTGTATGAAGAATTTGAGAATTGTTGGGAACCTAAACATTATGATTATCTTGTAGGAAGACTTGATGGCGATAACGAAATGGATTTCCCCGATTTGACAGTTGAAGAAAATGCTCGCGAATGGATTCTTAATGCTCCCGATGCTTATTGTAATACAAATGATAAGCAAATTCTTTCTCAAGTACTTAACAACTATGACCAAGAAACTACCGATTTCTATCGTTGGAAAGTAGAATATACTCAAGAGGAATTGTCAAAATTGATAAAGGAACGTTCCGGAGTCGATTATGGAACTATTCTTGATTTGGAGCCTATTGCCCGTGGAACTTCAGCACGATTGTATCGCTTGAAGATTGTGGGTGATAAGAAAATACAAATAATAGGTAAAGAATTGGAAATACGTCGCACTTTATCTCCTTCACATTTATATAGTTCAGCTTTTGTCGTAGAAAAACAAAATGTTGATGAAAATGGTGTTCCTCAAAAGTTTATTTTGCACGGTGCCGGTTGGGGGCATGGTGTAGGATTGTGCCAGATAGGAGCTGCCGTAATGGGAGAAAAAGGTTACAATTATAAAGAAATCCTATTACATTATTTTATTAACGCATCAATAGATAAATTATATTAATATAACGATATGGGAAACGTAAAACATAGAAGAAACCCTTGGACTTGGGTGCCTACACTTTATTTTGCACAAGGAATCCCTTATTTCCTTGTAAATAACATTTCGGTGATGATGTTTGCCAAAATGGGTGTTCCAAATGGTGACATGGCATTTTTTACAAGTTTGTTGTATCTGCCATGGATGATTAAGCCGTTTTGGAGTCCTTTTGTCGATGTAATGAAGACAAAAAGATGGTGGACAGTGACAATGCAAGTAATAATGTCTATTGCATTTGTTTTATTGGTACTTACATTACCTATTCCAAGTGCTCAAGACATTGCCAACGGAACAACTCCTATGAGTATGTTTATGATAACACTTGTATTGTTTATTATAACAGCTTTTGCTTCGGCTACTCATGATATTGCTGCCGATGGATTTTATATGCTTGGACTTGATACCGGAACGCAAGCCGAGTTTGTTGGAATTCGTTCAACATTCTACCGCTTGTCCAATATTTTCGGACAAGGTGTGCTTGTAGCAATTGCCGGTTGGGTAGAATTGGAATATAAAGATATTCCTCTATCATGGAGAGTGACATTGATAGTTGCAACTGTGGTATTTGCTTTGGTAACAGTATATCACTTGTTTATAATACCTAAACCTGCATCCGATCGTCCTACAATTGAAGGAAAAGTTGGAGTGAGCGATATTTTAATGGAGTTTGGTCGTTCATTCAAGACTTATTTCATGAAAAAGGGCGTATGGTTGGCAATTATCTTTATGTTGTGCTACCGTTTGCCTGAAGCATTTTTGTTAAAATTGTGTATGCCATTCTTAGTTGCTTCACAGGAAACAGGAGGTCTTGGTATGTCAACAGCCCATGTAGGTATTGCTTATGGTACAATTGGTACAATATTCCTTACCGTAGGTGGTATTCTTGGTGGAGTATTTGCATCTCGTCTTGGATTGAAAAAATCCTTGTGGATTATGGCTGCTTGTATGACATTGCCTTGTATAACATTCGTATATTTGGCAATGGCTCAACCTACAAATTTAGCAATTATATCAACTGCTATTTCAATTGAACAATTTGGATATGGATTTGGCTTTACTGCTTATATGTTATACATGATGTATTTTTCTGATGGAGAGTTCAAAACATCTCACTATGCAATATGTACAGCATTTATGGCAGCAAGTATGTTATTGCCTGGTATGGTTGCAGGTTATATTCAAGAAGCAATCGGTTATGTAAACTTCTTCTGGATGGTGATGGCTTGTTGTGCTGCAACATTGGTTGTTACTTACTTTGTTGATCGTAAGATTGATCCGGAGTACGGAAAGAAATAACTAAGGGAAAATATAATAACAGAAAACAAAAATGAAAAAAATATCATTAATAATATCAATGGTTTGTCTTGTGTCACTTTTTGCAGTGGCACAAGTAAAACCGGGTGTTGAAACATTGCGTGATGGTGGTTTTGCTCAATTAAAGGGCAAAAAGGTAGGTTTGATAACCAATCCGAGTGGCGTTGATAATAATTTAAAATCTACCATTGATATCATTGCTCAAGCTCCGGGTGTAAAATTAACTGCTCTTTATAGCCCCGAACATGGTGTTCGTGGTGATATTTATGCCGGAGCTAAGGTTGATACTTACGTTGATGAAAAGACCGGTGTAAAGGTATTCTCATTATATGGTAAGAATAAAAAACCGTCAAAAGAAATGCTTGCCGATGTAGATGTTTTGGTATATGACATTCAAGATAATGGTTGTCGTTCGTTTACATTCATCAGTACTATGGGTTTATGTATGGAAGCATGTGCCGAAAATGGTAAAGAATTTATGGTTCTTGACCGTCCAAATCCACTTTCAGGTTTGAAAGTAGAAGGTAGCTTGGTTGAAGACGGATTCTATTCATTGGTAAGTCAATTTCCTATACCTTATCTTTATGGCTTGACTCCAGGAGAGCTTGCTTTAATGCTAAATGATGGAATGTTGAAAGATGGTAAAAAAGCTAATTTGACTGTTGTTCCGATGACAGGATGGCATCGTTATATGACATTTGAGCAAACCGGTATGCCATGGATTTTACCTTCTCCTCACCAACCTTATCCGCAATCGGCTGTATATTATCCAACAACCGGAATAATTGGAGAACTTAGTTTCGTTTCAATCGGTGTGGGTTATACTTTGCCTTTTCAATTGATTTGTGCTTCGTGGATTGATGCCGATAAGTTTTGCGATAGATTGAATGCGTTGAACTTGAAAGGTGTTAAATTTCGCCCTATTCACATAAAACCATTCTATGCAGTAGGAAAGGGAGAACAATTACAAGGTGTACAATTGTATATAACCGATGTTCTTGATGCAGAATTGACTATGGTTCAATTCCATGCTATGGAAATTCTTGCCGAATTGTATCCTGATAAACGACTTCTTGACAAGAATGGAGAAGGAACTCTTGGAAATCGTTGGGGAATGTTTGATAAGGTATGCGGAAGTGACCAAATACGCCTTCGTTTCTCAAAAAATTATAAAGTAGCCGACATAAAAGACTATTGGAATAAAGATGTCGATGCTTTTAAAGAAAAATCAAAAAAATACTACCTTTATAAATAATTTAAACGGGTAAAATACTACCGATGACAAAAGCAGAAAAATATAAGGCTTATCTTGACGATGTAAAACAATTTGTTTCTTTAGACCGTATTTACACCGATGACCTACATCGTTTGGCGTGGGGAACCGATGCCGGTTTTTATCGTGAAATACCGGAAATTGTGATTCGTTCAAATAGTGAAGACGAAGTTTCTCGATTGTTGAAACTCTCCGATAAGTATGAACTTCCGGTTACATTCCGTGCAGCCGGAACAAGCCTTTCTGGTCAGGCTATAACTAATTCTATCTTGATTGTTGCCGGAAAAAATTGGGAGCAATATGAAGTTCTTGAAGATGGAATGAAAATCGTGTTGCAACCTGGACTTATTGGAGAAAAAGTAAATGAAATATTGAAACCGTATGGACGTATTTTTACACCCGATCCGGCTTCAAAAAAATCGGCAATGGTTGGAGGTATTGTTATGAACAATGCTTCAGGAATGAACTGCGGTACTCATGCCAGCAGTGATCGCGTATTATTGTCGGCACGCCTTGTTCTTGCTGATGGAACGGTACTTGATACAGGAAATGAAGATTCTAAAAAAGCGTTTGCTGTATCACATCCTGATTTTATAAAGAAGATTGAAGAGTTACGAGATAGAGTTAATGCTGATGCAGAATTAGTAAAACGTATCAGGCATAAATATGCAATTAAGAATGTTACCGGATTAAATATATTGCCGTTTGTGCTATATACCGATCCTTTTGAAATAATAACACACTTAATTGTAGGCTCTGAAGGAACATTGGCTTTTGGTAGTCAATTTACTATGGCTTCGGGACACATGTATAAACACTCGGCAAGTGCAATGCTTTACTTCAAGAGTATGCGTGAAGCAAGCGAAGCTGTTGTGGCTATGCGTGAAGGCCCTATTCATAGTGCCGAAATGCTTGATAAAAAGTCGTTATCTTCGGTAAATGATACTACCGGAGAAGGTTTGACCGCTGTTCTTACCGAAACTAAAGCTGATACAAAGGAAGAGCTTGAAGCTAATATTGCAGAACTTACTCGTTTGCTTGAGCCTTTTGATTTGGCTGTACCTGCACGTTTTACCGACAATCCGGCTGAATATTCAAAATATTGGGCTATACGTTCGGGCATTTTCCCGAGTGTAGGAGGAACACGTCCTATTGGTACCACTGTTATAATAGAAGATGTTGCTTTTCATATAGAAGATTTGCCTAATGCTACTGTTGATCTTGCCGAAATGCTTGAAAAACATGGTTATGAGGACTCTTGTATATATGGTCATGCTCTTGAAGGCAATTATCACTTTATTATAGCACAACGATTTGACAATGAGGTGGAACTCAACAAGTATAAAAACTTGATGCTTGAAGTGGAAAAACTTGTTGTCGATAAATATGACGGTTCATTGAAAGCCGAGCATGGAACAGGAAAGAATATGGCTCCGTTTGTTGTTCACGAATGGGGTGAAAAGGCTTTTGAGGTTATGCGTGAGGTAAAGCAATTATTTGACCCCAAAAACATACTTAATCCGGGAGTTATTTTTAATGATGACCCTGAGTGTTATGTTAAGGGGCTTAAGCCGATGCCTATAACCAATGAGCGTGTAAATAAATGTATCGAGTGTGGATTCTGTGAAGTGAACTGTGTATCTTGTGGTTTCACATTGTCTTCTCGTCAACGTATAGTGATTCAACGAGAACTATCTCGTTTGCGTGAAACCGGAGAAGATAATGACCGATTGAAAAGACTTGAAGAACAATTCAAATACTATGGCAATGAAACATGTGCGGGTGATGGATTGTGCAGTACTTCATGTCCTATGAAGATAAATGTGGGTGAAATGATTCACGACCTTCGTGAAGAAGCTTTGCCAAAGGGTAGTCTCGGTTATAAAGTAGGCGAATTTGCGGCAAATCATCTTAGTGGAGTAAAGAATGTGCTTCGTCCTGTGCTTAGTGCTGCTTCGGTGGCTCAAAGTATCGTAGGTGATAAAGGTGTTAAAGTAATAGGAGAGACTTTGCATAAAGCAGGTATCCCATTATGGACTCCGGCTATGCCTACCGGACATTATTCTTGTCCTAACAGTAAGATAGAGAGTAAAAAGAAAGTCGTTTATTTCCCAAGTTGCTTAAATCAAACTATGGGACATTCTCATGTGGATTGTGAGAAAAAAGATTTGGTAAATAAACTTGTGGAGTTCCTTGAAAAAGTTGGTTATGAGGTTATTTATCCCGAAGGTATGCAAAACTTGTGTTGTGGTATGATTTGGGAAAGTAAGGGTATGCCCGATATTGCCGATCGCAAGACTAAAGAACTTGAAGAAGCATTGTGGAAAGCTTCTGAAGAAGGTAAGTATCCGGTTTTGTGTGATCAAAGTCCTTGCTTGCACCGCATGCGTGACCACATAAAGAAAATGCATTTATATGAACCGGTTGAATTTATATATGATCTCGTGGCTCCCGATTTGGAATTTACTCCTACCGATGAGCCTATAACGGTTCATGTAACTTGTACAATGCGTCGCATGGGATTAGCAGATAAAGTCATAGCTCTTGCTAAGTTATGTTCGCGTAATGTCATAGTACCTGAAGGTGTGGGTTGTTGTGGCTTTGCCGGAGATAAGGGATTCACTAATCCTGAATTAAATAAATATGCTTTGCGTAAATTACGTCCTCAATTAGAG
The DNA here is from genome assembly GCA_964536025.1 of uncultured Muribaculaceae bacterium. Taxonomy (GTDB): domain Bacteria; phylum Bacteroidota; class Bacteroidia; order Bacteroidales; family Muribaculaceae; genus RGIG4576. The sequence continues at coordinate 30,943 of CAZHXA010000015.1, read as the reverse complement.
AAAGCCGGAGTAAAACGAGGTTTCTCTAACAGTCGTACTTGTGAAGTTGGTCTTACGACAAATTCAGGTGTGCCTTACCAATCTATCGTTTATTTGGTAGATGAATGTGCTAAATTGAAAAAACAATAGACTTATGGCTGACTTAAAGAAATCATCAGGCAGATTATTGTCACTTGACATTTTACGCGGTATTACAATTGCGGGAATGTTACTTGTTAATAATCCGGGTTCATGGGGAACAATTTATGCTCCTCTTGCTCATGCTGAATGGAATGGCTTGACTCCTACCGATTTGGTTTTCCCATTTTTTATGTTTATCATGGGTGTGTCTATGTACATGTCAATGAGAAAATTTGATTTTAAACTTAGCGGTGCTGTTACATGGAAAATAATACGTCGCACGATAGTTATTTTCTTGATAGGATTGGCTGTTTCATGGTTCGGACGTTTTTGCAGAGTAATGTTTACCTCCGATTTGTCATTCTTTCCTCGATTGTGGGATGCGATAGACAGTTTTGATAATATGCGTATATTGGGTGTTATGCCACGATTGGCATTATGCTATTGTGCGGCAGCATTCATTGCATGTACTGTTAAGTTCAATAGAATAGTTAGTATTGTGGCAGGTATTATTGTGGCATATTCTTTAATACTTATCTTTGGACATGGTTACGAAATATGTGAAGAAAACATTATTTATAGAATAGATAATGCTGTTTTAGGAAGCAGTCACATGTATCATGGTTTGGCAGTGTGGAAAGTGCTTGAAAATTCGGCTTTTGACCCCGAAGGATTGGTAAGTACATTACCTGCAATAGCTCATGTGCTAATAGGCTTGTTGTGTGGTCGTATGATTATGACCGAAAAAGATAATAATGCTCGTATAAAGAACCTTTACATAGTAGGTAGTATATTGATGATTGTAGGTTGGCTTGCAAGTTACGGACTTCCTATAAATAAAAATATTTGGTCACCTACATTTGTGCTTGTTACGTGCGGTATGGCTTCAACATTGTTTGCATTGCTTATATGGATAATAGATGTGAAAGGCTATAAGAAATGGACAATGTTCTTTGAAACATTTGGTATAAATCCGTTATTCTTATATGTGCTTGGTGGAGTATTAAGCATATTGTTCGGTCGTATAACAGTTACAGCCGGAGGTGAAACGGTGTCAATACATACTCTTATCTACAAAGTATTCTTATTGGATTGCGTAACCGATGACAAATATTTGGCATCTTGCCTTTATGCAATTATCTTTGTTGGTATAAACTGGATTGTGGGATATATTTTATACAGAAAGAAAATTTATATTAAGATATGATACTTATAGCAGATTGTGGCAGCACCAAGATTCAATGGTGTGCAGTTGAAAACGGAAAGGTTGTAAAAGAAATATTTACACCGGGTATGAATGCGGTAATGCTTACCGAAGAAGAAATGGCAACTCGTTTGGGTAATGAATTGAAGCCTGAAGTTGCAGGAATGACTTTTGATGCTATCTATTTCTATGGTGCAGGTTGTATTTCGGAAGAAGTGTGTGCAAATGTGCGTCGTGCTATTGCAGCACATGTACCAGCTCCTGTAATTGAAGTTTATACCGATCTTCTTGCGGCAGCTCGTGCATTATTTGGTAAAGAAGCCGGAATAGCATGTATTATGGGTACAGGTTCTAATTCTTGTTATTATGATGGCGAAAAAATCGTAGATAATGTGTCTCCTCTTGGATATATACTTGGAGATGAAGGTAGTGGAGCCGTTCTTGGAAAACTTCTTGTAGGTGATGTATTGAAAAAACAATTACCTGAACATTTGTGTGAAAAATTCCTTGCACAATACGATCTTGACCGCATGAAAATTATTCAAAAGGTGTATCGTGAGCATCCGGCAAACCGTTTCTTAGCGTCACTTACTCCGTTCTTGATTCAAAATATTGAAGAACCGGCAGTGCATCGCTTGGTTTTAAATGCATTTAAGGCTTTCTTTGTGCGTAATATTGCTAATTATGCCAACTATAAGGATTACAGCATCAATTTCGTAGGGTCTATAGCTCATTACTATCGTCCTGTATTGGAAGAAGCTGCTAATTCGGTTGATTGTAAGATAGGAAAAATTCTTCAAGCACCAATGGAAGGTTTGATTGCTTATCACTCATAATAAAACGAAATAATTAACAAAACATATAATAAAATTATGGCATTTGAAAAGATAACAGAACAATCATCGTTGTATAACGATTTGGATAAAATGTCGGTTCACGACTTATTGGTCGGTATCAATAATGAAGATAAAAAAGTAGCCTTAGCTGTAGAAAAAGCAATACCTGCTATAGAAAAACTTGTGACCGGTATTGTAGAACGCATGAAACGTGGCGGACGTATTTTCTATATGGGTGCTGGTACATCAGGTCGTATCGGAGTCCTTGACGCATCTGAAATTCCTCCTACATATGGTATGGATCCATCTTGGGTCGTTGGACTTATTGCCGGAGGTGATATTGCTCTTCGCAATCCGGTGGAAAATGCCGAAGATGATACTGAACAAGGCTGGAAAGACCTTCAAGCTCATAATATCAACGAAAAAGACACTGTAATAGGTATTGCAGCTTCAGGAACAACTCCTTATGTTATAGGTGCATTGAAAGCTGCTCGTGCTAATGGTTGTCTTACTGCTTCGGTTTCTTCAAATCCTGATTCTCCTATCGCTGAAGCTGCTGAAATTGCTATTGAGATGATTGTTGGACCGGAATTTGTTACAGGTTCTTCTCGTATGAAGAGTGGTACAGGACAAAAGTTGATTTGTAACATGATTACAACATCGGTTATGATTCAAATGGGTCGTGTTAAAGGTAACAAGATGGTAAATATGCAATTAAGCAATGCTAAGTTGGTTGATCGTGGAACTCGCATGATTGTAGAAGAATTAGGCTTGCCTTATGATGAAGCTCGTCGCTTGCTTTTACTTCACGGTGAAGTAAAACGTGCATGTGATGCTTATCGTGCTGAAAATGCTTAATTTTTTGTAGATAGCGAAAAAATAATAGAAAAGAGTGATGACGAGTTTTAACAATATACTCGTTATCGCTCTTTTTTGTTATGTTGAGAGATTATTGTTGTAAAAATAAGTGATTGTGAATTGCTTGCAAAATAGTATCTTTGTAATTAAGATACTTAGATAGTTGAGGCGTTCAGTAACGATTATTCTGATTGAAAGTACCTTTAAAACGAAACAAAAAAACTTTGTGTAATTACGATTAAAACGTTTTTAATGAGAATAATATTTAATATAAATTATAGAACCAAGTGGGGTGAATCCGTATATATTGTAGGTAATTGTAAGGAATTGGGCGATAGTAATGTTTCTAATGCTGTTAAAATGGAGCCAGAATCGGATGGACGATGGAACTTGAAGATTGATGTTCCTGAAGATTCCTCCGATATTTATTACACTTATTTTGTAAAAGAAGATACAGGAAAACATCGTTATGAGTGGGGAAAACATCATGAGGTTGTTTTAGGTAAAGGTATTGAAACGTACGAATTATATGATAAGTGGAATGATTGTCCCGATAACAAAGTGTTTTATTCTTCTGCTTTTACCGATGGTATTTTCTACCGTAAAAAAGACAAGCAACCACAACGTCCTGTTGCAGGAAGTGTGGTTTTGCGAGTGTTTGCTCCCATTGTAAAAAGTGATGAAATTCTTGTAGTTTCGGGTGATTGTGATGCTTTGGGTAATTGGAACCCTCAAAAGGCATTGCCGTTGAACAGTTATTGTTTTCCTGAATGGGAAATAGTATTGGATAGTAAAACGTTACAAAATTTATCGGAATATAAATTTTTAATTATTAAAAACAATGCACAAAAAACTGTAGTCGCTTGGGAATCTTGTAATAATCGTGTTATGGATGTGAATGTGCCGTCAAATGGCGTTGTGTCTTTTGCCGGTATTCAATTTAATGATTCTCGTGCATTGTGGAAAGGTGCAGGTACTGCAATACCTGTTTTTTCGTTGAGGTCGGATGCTGATTTTGGTGTTGGCGATTTTCATGACTTATTTAGTATTGTGGATTGGGCTAAAGCTACAGGTCAAAAGATTATTCAATTGCTTCCTATTAACGATACTACAATGTTGCATACATGGGAAGATTCTTATCCTTATAGTGCTATTTCTTCGTTTGCTTTGCATCCCATGTATCTACGTCCCGATAGAGTGGGGACTATAAAAGATAAAGATAAATTGGCTCATTATATGGCAGTAGGCAAAGAATTAAACTCTTGCAGTGATGTGGATTATGAACGAGTTAATTCGGTAAAACTTGCTTATTTGCGAGATATTTATGATGAAAATGGAGCAAAAACCATAAAAACTGTTGCTTTTCGCTCTTTTTTAAAGTCAAATATTTATTGGCTGAAGTCTTATGCAGCTTTTTGTGTTCTTAGGGATAAATTAGAGACTCCAGATTTTAAACAATGGGGTAAGTATGCCGAATATAGTGATGTGATAGTTGAAAACGTGTGTGTTGAATATAAGGATGAAATAAATTTTATTTATTATTTACAATATCACCTTGATAAGCAATTGCGAGAAGCACGAAATTATGCACACGATAATGGCGTGGTTTTGAAAGGCGATATTCCTATAGGAATATCTCGTTATAGTGTTGAAGCATGGATGCATCCCGATTTATTTTATATGGATTGTCAAGCCGGTGCTCCACCTGATGATTTTTCAGTACTTGGTCAAAATTGGGGATTCCCTACTTATAATTGGGCTGAAATGAGTAAGGATGGTTATTCTTGGTGGCAAAATCGTTTCAAGAAAATGGCTGAATATTTTGATGCCTATAGAATAGACCATATATTAGGCTTTTTTCGTATATGGCAGATTCCGATAAGTGCAATACACGGGTTGTTGGGAGTTTTTAAGCCTGCAATGCCTTTCTCTGTAGATGAATTGTTAAGTGAGTATGGTTTTGAAATAGATGAGGTTGTGCATACCAAGCCATATATAAGTGATGATTCTTTACTGGAGTTATTTGGTGATTATGTCGAAGAAGCAAAAGCGAAATTCTTGACACATTTGAATAACGGTCGTTATGAGTTGAAAACTTTTGTTGATACGCAACGTAAAGTCGAATTATACTTTTCTGGAAAGCCGGAGAATGGTAAGAACAATAAATTTAGAGATGCATTGTATTTACTATTAGACGATGTTCTGTTTATTGAAGACGAAGAACAAAAAGGATATTATCATCCTCGAATATCGGCACAAAGCACGCATATTTATCGTTCTTTGAGTGAAGATGGACGTAGAATCTTTGATAAGTTATATTATGACTTTTTCTACCATCGACATAATAACTTCTGGTATGAACAAGCTATGAAGAAGCTGCCTCCTTTGATTAATTCCACCGATATGCTTGTGTGTGGAGAAGATCTTGGTATGATTCCCGATTGCGTGTCATCTGTTATGTCGGAACAGAAAATTTTATCGCTTGAAATACAGCGTATGCCTAAAGAGCCGAATAGAGAGTTTGGAAATCCATCGGTTTATCCTTATTTATGTGTATGCACTACATCAACACATGATATGAGTGGAATACGTGCATGGTGGGAAGAAGATAGGAGTAAAACGCAACGCTTTTATAATTATGTGTTGCAACAGAGCGGTGATGCTCCTCAAGTTGCCGAACCTTGGATATGTGATAAAATCGTGTGTGAGCATTTAAATTCGCCTGCAATTCTCTCTATTTTGCCTTTGCAAGATTGGTTGTCAATAAGTGGAGAATTACGTCGTGTAAATCCAAGTGAAGAACGCATAAACATACCTGCCAATTCTGCTCATTATTGGAAATATAGAATGCACATTACTTTGGATTATTTATTGGAACAAGAGTTATTCAATAAATCTATAAAAGACCGAATAGCTCGAAGTGGGAGATAAGCATTATATAATATGTTTAGATTCTCAACTTCGGTTGTGTAAAATGATAAAAAAACTGGTGTTCCAAAATTTTTTGGAACACCAGTTTTTTTATGTTATATAAAGGTATTATAGTAAGTCGATAGAACGTTTTAAGAAATTATTCAACGATTCACCTTTTAATAATCCATTGCCAAGCAATGCAATGTCAACAAGTTGCTTAACTTTGTCGTTGCCGTTTGCATATTCGCTTATGAGTTTACTTTCTTCATTGCGAATTTCTTCAGCTTTCTTTTCATGAGCGGTTGCTTCTTCTTTTTTGTTTTCGTTTTTACGAGCGTCTTCAAGAGCCTTATTAGTTTCGGCAAGAGAAGATTCAAGTGGTTCAACTGCTGATTTCAAGGCAGCTTCGGCTTCGGCAGTTACACTCTTTATTACCGGATGCTCTGTATTGATAATCATATTGTAGCTGTCGGGCATTTCACCATAGAAACTCATGCCTGGTTGCAATGCAGCCATATCCTTCATGCGTCGCATATATTCGCTTTGGGTGAGTATTATAGGGTGAGAATCATCGCTAAGAGCTTCAAATGTTACGAAGAAATCACTTTTTTCAATTGCGGGAATCTGTGATTTGAATAAAGTTGTCAAGATAGTGCGTTGCAATGGAGTGATGTCGGTTTCTTTCTTATCCTCTTTTTTGATTAGATTGCTTATAACATCGGCATCTACGCGAGCAAAGTGGCTCTTTTCAAATTTTTGTTCAAGCAAACCGATGAAATGAGAATCAAGTTGACCGTTCATCATAAGTACACTATAACCTTTTGCTGTGGCAGCGTTGATATGAGTATATTGGTCTTCTTTATTGGTTGCGTAAAGATAGATCAAATTTCCGTCTTTATCGGTTTGAGTATCTTTAATAAGAGTCTTGTATTCTTCAAAATTGAAATGCTTATTTTCGGTATCGGTGAAAAGAGCATATTTCATAGCCGATTCGCAGAATTTTTCATCTGTAAGCATACCATATTCGATGAATAACTTAATGTCATCCCATTTTTCTTCAAAAGTGCTACGGTTTTTCTTAGCGATTTCTTCAAGGCGAGAAGATACTTTCTTTGTAATGTGTGACGATATTTTCTTCACGTTTGCATCGCTTTGTAGATAAGAACGAGACACATTTAATGGAATATCAGGAGAATCAATAACACCTTGAAGTAGCATCAAGAAATCTGGAACCACGCCTTCTACTTGGTCGGTTACATACACTTGGTTGCAATATAGTTGAATACGGTTTTTATTTATTTCTATGTTATTCTTTATTTTAGGAAAATAAAGAATACCTGTTAAGTTGAATGGGAAATCCACATTTAAGTGAATCCAAAACAATGGGTCATCTTGTCCCGGATGCAATTCGTGATAAAACTTGATATAATCTTCATCTTTCAAGTCTGCAGGTTTCTTTGTCCATAGAGGTTCTACGTTGTTGATTACGTTATCTTCGTCGGTGTCAACATATTTGTCTTTTTCCCATTTTTGAACCTTACCACACACAACAGGGACAGGTAAGAATCGGCAATATTTCTTTAAAAGTGATTCGATGCGAGATTTTTCAAGGAATTCTTTACTTTCATCATCTATGTAAAGAATGATGTCGGTGCCTCGTTCTGCTTTTTCAATTTCAGTCATTTCATATTCTGGACTGCCATCGCAAACCCAGCTCATGGCTTTAGCACCTTCTTTATAAGATAATGTGCGAATTTCCACTTTTTTAGATACCATGAAAGCCGAATAGAAACCTAATCCGAAGTGACCGATAATGGCATTGGCTTCATTTTTATATTTTTCAAGAAACTCTTCCGCTCCGGAAAATGCAATTTGATTGATATATTTATCAATGTCTTCGGCTGTCATTCCTATACCGTGGTCGCTCACAGTCAAAGTGCCTTTTTCTTTATCGATTGATACATTAACCGATGTATCATTGATTACACCGTTAAATTCGCCATGAGAAGCAAGCGTACGCAATTTTTGAGTGGCATCTACAGCATTGGATACTAATTCGCGAAGAAATATTTCGTGATCGCTATATAAGAACTTTTTAATTACGGGGAATATGTTCTCGGTAGTTACCCCGATTGAACCTTTTTGCATAATATATGTAGTTTTAAATTTTGTATTATTAATTTATAACATTTAGTGTTTCCATTTTGATTAAGATGCAAAAAAAATGCCATTTTGAAAAATACTGACATTTTTGCAGTGATTTTGTGCTTAATGAATACGATAATTGGATTTTTAAAATATTTTGCAAACATGGGAAAATATTTTGCTCATGTGTGTAATAGTTTTGTAGCGTAAATAAAATTAACGTATAAAACTGATAAATTATGAAGACAATGGCATTAAATCAGGTTCAAAACAGAGAGATTTCGGTTGAGTATACAAAAATTCAAACAAAAATCGGCAAATTGATTGATGCATATAGTAAAAACGATACTGTCATAATAGTGATAAGTATATTAAGTGCGTTGATTGTTATGATAGGAGTTGTTTCAATGAGTATGAAACTTATAATTGTAGGAGCGTTGATATTCATGTGTGCTTTAATGCCTTTATTTTATAGCTGGTGTCGTGATTCTTCTTTACAAGAACTATAATCTTACGTTTACAATTATACCTTTGTTAAGGTGATATTATAGAAAGAGGAAAATACATTTTTAAACAATTAATAATGGCTACCGAGCTAATTTCTTATCGACAAAACCTTTAGCTCACGACATGTAATCTTTATTATTCCAAAATTACGTCCTACGCTAAAAAAATTACTAAGCTAAAAAAATAGGGGGTAACACGTTTATAAAAATAAAGACAGAGATTTTTCTACACATAAGAATCTCTGTCTTTATTTATTTGGGGATTATTATTCCTTAAGCAAGGAATAGTATGATTAATTGTGCTGTGATTACTCGCAAGAACATTGTTAGCGGGTAAACTGTAGAATAAGCTACTGCCGGAGCATCGTTGTTTGCAGTCTTATTAGCATAAGCCAATGCAGGTGGGTCAGTTGTACCTCCTGAAAGCAAACCTATTATCGAGAAGTAGTTAATTTTATATTTTGCACGGGCAATGATGCTTACTATTAGTAGCGGAATGAATGTGATTAGGAATCCGTAAAGCACCCACATAGCCCCGGTTGCATTGAATACTGTTTCGGCGAAACCTGCACCTGCAGCTATTCCTACTGATGCAAGGAATAAGCATATACCTATTTCACGCAATAACAAATTGGCAGCCGATGAAGTGTATGTAATAACTTTTATCTTATAGCCGAAACGACTTAATAGGATAGCTACGATAAGTGGACCACCTGCAAGACCGAGCTTCATAGGAACTGACATGCCGGGCAATGCAAATGGGATAGAACCTAAGATTATACCAAGCAATATTCCGATGAACATTGTGAATATGTTTGGCTCGTTAAGGCGTTTCAATGAGTTTCCAAGTTTTGAGGCAAGTCGGTCGATGTCGTTGATGTTACCTACAACTGTTATGCGGTCGCCCATTTGTAGAGCAAGGTTAGGGCTTGCTAATAAATCTACACCGGCACGGTTGATGCGTGTTACATTAAGACGGTAACCTGCATGTAGACGCATTGTACCTAATTTTTTACCGTTTATTTGACTATTGGTAATAAGTATGCGTCGAGAAACAACAGGACTGCTTTCTACTTCCCAATCATGTTCAACTTTAGAACCTATAATAGTGGTATAAGCTGCTTCATCTTGTACCGAAATGACGATGAGTAATAAATCTCCTTCTTTTACTATTGTTCCTGATGTTGGAATAGTGTATTTACCATCACTCAACATACGGGAAATAACGAAGTTTCTACCTATTACATCGTGTATTTCTTTAACTGTTTTGTTGAAAATACCTGAATTTTCGGCACGCAATGTAATAACATAAGGCATTAATTGGCTTTGATTGTTATCTTCTTCCAATTTTTGTGCTTCATCTTCCAATTTTATATTGAATATAACTTTTAGCAAAATCATTGAAAGGATAATACCTACAACACCAAGAGGGTAGGCCGCTGCATATCCCATTGACATGCCTTTGATAGCTTCGGCGGCTCCAGCTCCTTGTATTTCGGTGAGTGTTTGTTGTGCGGCACCAAGTCCCGGAGTATTTGTTACAGCACCTGATAAGATACCTACCATATCGGTGATTGATACGTTGCCTGCTGTGTAATAAATTGTTAGAGCAACGGCTATATTAAGTGTGATGATTAATACAGCCAATCCGTTTAGCAACAAACCTCCTTTTTTGAATGAGGAGAAAAATCCGGGTCCCACTTGAAGTCCTATCGAGAAAATGAACAAGATAAGTCCAAAATCTTGAATAAACTTTAATGTGTTGGTGTTTACTGAAAATCCAAAGTGACCAACCAACAGACCCACAAAAAGTACAAAAGTAACACCGAGTGATACTCCGAAAATTTTTACTTTTCCTAAAAATACGCCAAAAGCAATAACAAATGCATATAAAAGAATTGCATGTGCTATTGAATCGTTGTTAAATAATAAATCTGTAATCCATTCCATAATTTGGGAAAAATGTTAATTGTGTAGTGGAATTATATGCTATAAATCCCGATTTTTGAAAACTTTTGCAAAGGTAGGACTATTTTTACTAAATAACAATTTAGTTTAGATTAATTTTGTTGAATAATTTTTAACTATATCAAGAATTTGACTTGGCTTGTGTACTATTGTGTCGGCAAAATGCTCGATGAGTTCTTTTTCTGGTCGAAATCCCCATGTAACACCTATTGAATCGATGCATGCACGGCGTGCCGTGTCCATATCGACGCCTGAATCACCTATGAAGATTGTTTCGTCTTTGGTAGTTCCGGCTTTAGATAATATGTCAAATACTATTGAAGGATCCGGCTTTACCGGAACGCCTTCTTTTTGTCCGTTTATAGCCACAAATTCTATGTTTGGAAAATAGTGTTTTACTATTTTTTCGGTAGCTTGTTGGTATTTATTGGATGCTACAGCTATTTTTACATCAATTAGGGAAAGTGCTTCAAGCAATTCAGAAATACCTTCGTATGGGGTTGTATAGTCGCAATTATGCTCGTTATAGTATTCTTTGAAAATTTTCAAAGCGTCATTAATCACACTTTCGGTTCTTGCATCTTCGGGTAAAGCTCGTAACAGCAAGTTTCTCACTCCGTTTCCAACAAGGAAAGGGTAGTTTGCCATATTGTGAATGGGAAACCCTTTTTGTTCGAGAGCATAATTGGCTGCTTTACCTAAATCATCAATTGAGTTGAGAAGTGTACCGTCAAGATCAAAAATTGCTAATTTTTTCATAAATTGATGTTTCTTTTAGAATGGGTATCCCACAGAGAAGTGAAATGCCGAGTCTCTTTTCCATCGCGGATGAATTATCGGCCATCGTTCTTGTCCTTCAGCCGGATTATGAGCTTTCATTCCGACGTCAAATCTTAACAAAAAGTATTCGAAGTCCATTCGAAGCCCTAAACCATAGGATGCCGCTATCTGTTTGTAAAATTGATTTATTTTGAATACGCCTCCCGGCTGATCTTCATAGTCGTGAATGGTCCAAATGTTACCGGCATCAATAAATGCACCGAGTTCCATTACCCAAAATAGTTTTGTTCGATATTCAAGATTTATATCAAAACGTATGTCTCCGCATTGATAAATAAAACTATTTACCGAATTTTTGCCATCGTAGCTTCCGGGACCAAGTGTTCTCACTCCCCATCCGCGTACACTATTTGCTCCGCCGGCATAAAAACGCTTTTCAAAAGGCAGTACGGTGGAATTACCATAAGGAATGGCTACACCTGTACCCACTCTGAATGATAAAGAACTTCTTGGGGTGAAATTGTGCGTTAAAGAATAGTCAAAATCAAATTTTGCATATTGAGAATAACGAATTCCGAAAACTTCATAAGCTCCACCTCTTTTAGTAGCATCAGATGCTTTTGATATACCGTATAAAATGTTTCCGGCTGTTTCGGCTCCCGCACGTATTGTATAAACATTTTCTTGGAACGGAGAATTTAATAAATCTCGTTCTTTTTTGTTGCTATGGTAGAAAGAATATCCGAAACGCATGATAAAGTGGTCTTCATAGGAATATCTTAAAAGCGGGTTTTGAATACTGTCGAGGAAGTTTATTTTGCTTTCGGGAAGATATACATAATTCACATCAAGCAATGTTACAGTGTGGCGAGTGTTCTTGTTTCTTTCTTTCCAAATGTATTTATAAGCGGCACCGGCAATGATACGAGTGTATTCCGGACGTTCTTGATAGTTGAATTGAGTGGATATTTCGGTTGATGCCAAAATCTTTTGTTTGAAACTCTTTTTTAAGAATGGAGCTTTGAATTTTGGATAGGTTATACCTATTTCTCCCGAATATTCAGAGTAATTTTTGTTTATTAGTCCGTTTAAGTCGCCCGATAAACTTTCGTAAGAAGCTTTGAATTTTGTGTTCAGCACCTCAGCACCTCTTGCTATGTTTCGATGTTGATAACCCGCACCTATACCAAATCCCAAATCACCTTCTGAATTGGTTCCCTCAAGTGAAAAAGAAATTGATTGCGATTTTCCGGGAGAAATAAGGATATAAGAATCAAGCCAAATTTTTCCATCTATTTCTCCTATTGGAACCATTTCGATGTTAATAAATTTGAGTATCCCTAATCTTCCAAGAGCTTGATATGTTTTTGTAACGTCACTTGAGTTATATAGTTCTCCCGATTCAATAAAACAACATTCATCGAGTGTTTTGCGACGAATGTAATGGGAGTCGCCATATAAAATGATGATATTATTATAGTAAGAAGTATCTTGTGCGGTGTATTGTGATGGGTTGTGCATTGTAACCGGATTGTAGTTGGTGACAAACACTACATTACGCACATAAAAAGGTTTGTGTGAAGTATAATACTCCATTTTTTCATTTGTATAAGGAGGCATTGTGTTGAGAGTTAGGTCAACATCATTGCTACCTTCGGTAGTATCGGCTGTAAAGGTTATATACTCTTTGTTGAAAGCGTAATATCCTTTTTCTCTAAGTTTTTTTGTTATTTCATCGCGTTGCGTACTTAATATGTTGCGATCAAAAATTGTGTTTGGTTTAATTTTTGAATCGGCAGTATCGGCAAGAATTAATTCGCGTAAATTATTATTGGGAATATTGTAAGAAACCGATTTAATGTAATAAGGTTCATCGGTATTAACATTGTAAATTATGTCAATTTTGCGTTTTTTTGCATTTATGAAAGTGTCAACTGTTACATTTGCATTAATATAACCTTTGTTGACGAGCAATGTCTTGAGTTCTTTTATTGAAGCCTCAGTGAGTGCGTGGTTATAAACAACAGGAGGTTCGCCCATGTTTCTAAGCCATTGGTTTACTCTTTTTGTACTGTCTTTTCCTGATAAATTATATAGACTAAGTTGTAATTTTAGACCACCTAAGACTGAATGGTTTGGTTGTTGTTTCAGGTAATTTATCAGATTTGTGGCTTTTACTTTTTTATTGTCGTTTACTTTTATGCTTACTTTATTTACCAATAATTGATTTTTTTGTACATGCTTTGTTGAACTACATGCACAAGATACTATAACCATAATAATGTATAGCAGAATGTGAATCAATCCGGATTTTTTATACATATAATTAAAGAGTATTGTTTCTACATAAAAGTGTGTGCAAAGATAGTAAAAATAATTATGATATATGGAAGGAGTAAGATTGTAATGAAAATGCATTTTAAAAGAGTGATATTTTAAAATAGAGTTTGGAGAATGTGAGTAATTGTAATAAAAATGTCTAATAAAGTTATAAATTGAAAGAATATGAATTATTTTTGTGAAAAATGTTTGTGTTTATGAAAAATATATAATAACTTTGTAAAACAAATAAAAACAATAATATGATTTCTTCAAATATTATAAATATTAATGTGCTGCCGGTGTCATTGATTAATGTCGTCGTGATTATTATTGGATATTGTTAAGGAGGAATCGTAATAAAGATAAAACGATAACAAGAATTTTTAAAATATAAACCTTTCCTCCTTAATGTTAAGTTGGAAAGGTTTTTTATTAAAGAGAATAAATTATGAGCATACCATTAAGAAGTTCATTGTCGATGAATGGTCGACGTATGGCAGGAGCAAGAGCTTTATGGAGAGCAAACGGAATGAAAGTAGAGCAAATGGGAAAACCTGTAATAGCTATAGTTAATTCGTTTACTCAATTTGTGCCTGGTCACACTCATCTTCATGAAATAGGTCAATATGTTAAAAGCGAAATAGAGAAACTTGGCTGTTTTGCAGCAGAATTCAATACCATAGCCATTGATGACGGTATTGCCATGGGACATGACGGAATGTTATATTCCTTACCATCGCGTGATTTGATTGCCGACAGTGTAGAGTATATGGTAAATGCTCATCGTGCCGATGCTATTGTGTGCATAAGTAATTGCGATAAAATTACACCGGGAATGATGATGGCGGCAATGCGTTTGAATATACCTGCAATATTTGTAAGCGGGGGACCTATGGAAGCCGGTTGGTTGGGGAAACGTCCACTCGATTTGATAGATGTTATGATAGATTCTGCCGACCCTACGGTTGATGATGATACAGTGTCAAAATTGGAAGATTTGGGATGTCCTACATGTGGTTGTTGTTCGGGTATGTTTACTGCCAACAGTATGAATTGTTTGAATGAAGCTATAGGCTTGGCTTTACCTGGAAATGGTACAATTCTTTCAACTCATGAAAATCGTCGTGAACTATTTCGCAAAGCGGCACAACAAATAGTAGAAAATTGCCATAAATATTATGATGAAGAAGATGAAAGCGTGCTTCCTCGCAATATAGCTACGCGTGAAGCCATGTTGAATGCAATGTCATTGGATATTGCTATGGGTGGAAGTACGAATACAGTATTGCACCTATTGGCTGTTGCCAATGAGGCAGGTGCCGATTTTACGATGAAAGATATAGATGCTTTGAGTCGTAAAACTCCGGTAATTTGCAAAGTTGCACCAAACGGACATTATCACGTTCAAGATGTAAATCGTGCCGGAGGTATAATGTCAATAATGTATCAATTGTCAGCAAAGTGCTTGCTTGATACTTCGGTTAAGCGTGTTGATGGTAAAACATTGGGCGAAGTCATCGAACAATATGCAGTAGAAGGAAAGAATTTTGATGGAAATGCAAAAAAAATGTGGCTTAGTGCACCATGTAATAAGCGAAACATCAAAATGGCTTCTCAATCGGAATATTATGAAGAATTGGATGTAGATCGTTCTGCCGGTTGTATAAGAGATTTTGAACATGCTTATGTGAAAGATGGAGGTATTGCTGTTCTTTATGGAAATATTGCAAAAGATGGTTGTGTCGTAAAAACAGCCGGAGTTGATGAAAGTATTTTCCATTTTGAAGGAACAGCCAAAGTCTTTGAGTCGCAAG
Organism: uncultured Muribaculaceae bacterium; assembly: GCA_964536025.1. Taxonomy (GTDB): domain Bacteria; phylum Bacteroidota; class Bacteroidia; order Bacteroidales; family Muribaculaceae; genus RGIG4576. The sequence continues at coordinate 15,477 of CAZHXA010000015.1, read as the reverse complement.
AAGATGCTGTAGACGGAATATTAGGTGATAAAGTGGAAGCCGGAGATGTGGTAGTGATTACTCATGAGGGTCCAAAGGGAGGTCCGGGTATGCAAGAAATGCTTTATCCTACATCATATATAAAATCAAAACATTTGGGCAAACTTTGTGCCTTGATTACCGATGGACGATTCTCCGGAGGAACTTCAGGCTTGTCAATAGGTCATATTTCACCCGAAGCTGCAGCTGGTGGTAATATAGGTTTGGTGAAAACAGGAGATACGATAGTAATAGATATTCCATCTCGCACAATAAATGTAAAATTAAGTGAAGAAGAATTGGCTGCACGCCGTGAAGTTGAGGTAAGTCGTGGTAAGTCGGCATTTATGCCTAAATATCGCAAACGTGTGGTATCAAAGGCTCTTCAAGCCTATGCTTCAATGGTTACATCGGCAGATAAAGGTGGTGTGCGTGAATAAAGATGGAAATATAAACATATATTTTATGAGTGAAAAGATAACAGGTGCAGAGGCGTTATTGAGAGCAATCGAAGCCGAAGGTGTAGATACGGTTTTTGGATATCCCGGTGGTGCTGTAATACCGGTATTCGATCGATTATATGATCATAAAGATAAATTACATCACATATTGGTGAGACATGAACAAGGTGCAACACATGCAGCTCAAGGTTATGCACGAGTAAGTGGTAAAACAGGTGTAGTGTTTGTAACTTCAGGTCCCGGAGCTACTAATGTAATTACCGGTTTAAGCGATGCAATGATGGATAGCACTCCGTTGGTGGTAATTACCGGTCAGGTGTCGAGTGAATTATTGGGAAGCGATGCTTTTCAAGAAACAGATGTTATTGGTATCACTCAGCCGGTTACTAAATGGAGCCATCAAATTCGTAGTGCCGAAGAAATAGAATGGGCTTTATCACGAGCTTTTTATATAGCTTCAACAGGAAGACCGGGACCGGTTGTTCTTGACTTTGCTAAAAATGCTCAAAATGAATTGATTGAATGGAACGGATATAAAAAATGTAATTTCATCCGAAGTTATATACCTTATCCTGAAATAAATGATAACGATATTACGAGGGTTGCCGATATGATTAATAGGGCAGAACGTCCGTTAATTATTTCGGGACATGGTGTAATGATAGCCGAAGCAGAGAATGAACTTGTTGCTCTTGCTGAAAAGGCTGATATACCGGTAACCACTACGTTGTTAGGCTTGTCAACTATACCCACTTCTCATTCATTAAATAAAGGTATGCTCGGCATGCATGGAAATATAGCTCCAAATATGGCAACAAATCGTTGTGATGTGCTTATAGCAATAGGAATGCGTTTTGATGACCGTGTTACAGGAGACGTAAAAGAATTTGCAAAACAAGCCGAAATCGTTCATATTGACATAGATGAATCGGAATTTAATAAAAACATAAAGGCTAATGCTACAATACTTGGTGATGCAAAGACCGTATTGGAGAAATTGTTGCCTAAAGTACATGATGCTAAACATAGCGAATGGCTTGATTCTTTTATTGCCGATGAACGTCTTGAACAAGAAAAAGTAATTAAAAAAGAAGTCTTCCCGCAAAGTGGTGACTTGAAAATGGGCGAAGTGGTTGATAAAGTATCCCGAGCTGCAAGTGATAACGCTGTGCTTGTAACTGATGTTGGACAGAATCAGATGATTTCGTCAAGATATTTCAGATATAGTGCACCTAAAAGTATAGTTACTTCCGGAGGCTTAGGTACTATGGGATTTGGACTTCCGGCGGCTATCGGAGCAAAAATTGCAGCACCGGAGCGTGACGTGTGTTTCTTTGTGGGTGATGGCGGAATTCAAATGACAGTGGAAGAACTTGGCGTTATTTTACAATATGGCGTGGCTGTGAAGATTATCATTCTTAATAATAATTTTTTAGGAATGGTGCGTCAATGGCAAGATATTTTTTATGAAAAACGCTATTCGGAAACACCTATGGTAAATCCTGATTTTGTAGCCTTGGCAAAGGCTTATGGAATAAAAGCCGAAGATGTGCTAAAAAGAGAGGATTTAGACGAAGCCATAAATCGTATGATGCAACACGATGGAGCTTATGTGCTTAATGTTAATATAGAAAGTGAAGGGTATGTGTTCCCTATGGTGCCTGCCGGTAGTACAATGATAAATACAATTCTTGCTCCCGGAGAGAAATATCAACTTGAAAAGTGATGAATTATGAATGAAAAAACATTATATACAGTAACGATTTTTTCAGAAAATCGTGTAGGGCTTCTTAATCAGATTTCAATACTTTATACGCGTAGAAAACTGAATATTGAAAGTCTTTCGGTTTCTCCATCATCAATAAAAGGAGTTCATAAGTTTACTATTACGTCTTATTGTGACCAAGAAACAATAGAAAAACTTGTGAAACAAATAGAAAAACGAATAGGAGTGTTGAAATCGTTTTATTACACCGATGATGAGATAATTTATCAAGAAATTGCCTTGTATAAAGTTCCTACCGATAAATTGATTGATGAACCTAATCTTGAAAAGATTATAAGAAAATATAATGCTCGTATTCTCGAAATGTCAAAAGATTATACAATTCTTGAAAAAACAGGTCATCCTGAAGAAACAGAGGCATTGTTTGAAGATTTGAAGTGTCATGACATTCGTCAATTTGTGCGTAGCGGACGTGTAGCTGTGACAAAAGATATAAATGAATATGTAACAATGTTTATTGAAGAAAGGCAAAGAGCAAAAGAAGAATTTGTTTAAGTAATGGAGAATATAAAATTATATAAACGAGAATTGTTTTTAACAGCCGGAGAGTGTACTCCTCAAAAGGAAATGCCGTTGCCGTTGCTTGTTTCAAGATTGATTGAAGTGGCAACCGAGCATGCTAATATATGGGGAGTGGGGTATGCTAAGCTTGTGGAAGATAATCAAGCTTGGGTATTATCCAGAGTTACGGTGGAAATGAATGACTATCCTCATGTAAATGAACCTTATTTTATACAGACGTGGGTTGAAGGTTATAATAGATATTTTTCGGAACGTAATTTTGAAATTCTTGATTCAAAAGGTAATACACTGGGCTACGCCCGTACTATTTGGATTGTGATTGATAGTACGGCTCGTGAAATGGTAGATATATCAAATTTAGGCTATGTGATAAGCAATGTTTATGATAAAGAGTGTCCCATTGAGCCACAATCTCGATTAAAAACTATAACCGGTGCACGAGTAAATCAACATACATTCAAATATACCGATACCGACATAAATTGTCATGTAAATAGTGTGAGATATGTTGAAACTTTATTGAATCAATGGAACATTAAACATTATGAACAAAAACGAATCAAACGTTTTGAAATAGCTTATATAAAAGAATGTTTGGGCGATATGTTATATGATATTCTCGTGAGTGAAGAAGATGTCGATGATGCAAAATTGGAAATTTCTCATAGCGTGGATGGTAAACTTGAAACTTGTTGTCGAGCAAGAATATTATTTGAAAATAGAAATAAATAACAATAAATGATACTAACGTATTAAATTAAAACTTATTAATTATGGCAGTAATGAATTTTGGCGGGGTTGAAGAAAATGTAATGACCCGCGAAGAATTTCCATTGGAAAAAGCGAGAGAAGTATTGAAGGGAGAAACAATTGCCGTTATTGGTTATGGCGTGCAAGGTCCCGGTCAAAGTATGAACCTTCGTGACAATGGTTTTAATGTCATTGTGGGACAAAGAAAAAACAGTAAGAGTTGGGATAAGGCGGTAGCCGATGGTTGGGTTCCCGGAGAAACTCTTTTTGAAATAGAAGAAGCTGCTGAGCGTGGAACTATTATTGAATATCTTCTTTCTGATGCTGCTCAAATAGCAGTTTGGCCGGCTTTGAAAAAACATTTGACTCCAGGTAAGGCTTTGTATTTTTCTCATGGCTTTGGCATTACTTATAAGGAAAGAACAGGTATTGTTCCTCCTGCCGATGTGGATGTAATTATGGTGGCTCCAAAAGGCTCGGGTACATCTTTGCGTACCATGTTCCTTCAAGGTCGTGGATTGAACTCAAGTTTTGCTGTATTCCAAGATGCTACAGGTCGTGCTAAAGAACGTTGCTTGGCTCTTGGTATAGGTGTTGGTTCCGGTTATTTATTTGAAACAACTTTTAAACGTGAAGTTTATAGCGACTTGACAGGTGAACGTGGCACATTAATGGGTGCTATTCAAGGTTTGCTTTTGGCTCAATATGAAACTTTAAGAGAAAACGGACATACTCCTTCTGAAGCATTTAATGAAACTGTTGAGGAACTTACACAATCTCTTATGCCTTTGTTTGCCGAAAAAGGAATGGATTGGATGTATGCCAACTGTTCTACTACTGCTCAAAGAGGAGCTCTTGATTGGATGGTTCCATTCCACGATGCAACAAAACCTGTTTTCCAAAAATTATATAAGGAAGTAGCTTGTGGTAATGAGGCTCAACGTTCAATCGATACAAACAGTCAGCCTGATTATCGCGAAAAGCTAAACGAAGAATTGAAAGCTTTGCGTGAAAGTGAAATGTGGCGTACCGGCGAGGTTGTACGTCGTCTTCGTCCTGAAAACAATTAATTAGTGCATATATTAGAATTAATTGGCGAGTGAAAACTTTTGCTCGCCAATTTTTTTATCCCCAAACTCAAATGGTTGTATAAAATGAACGAATAATAATCCTTATTGAACAAATGGATGTGATTTCACTCTGTTGCATTAAAAACGGTTTGCGAAATTTGTTGTAAAAAGCTAAATTTGTACAAATTATATGAGTTTGTATGGTGACACCATCAATCTTAAAACTAATACAATTTATTGTAAATAATTCAAGATTTTTTTATTAAAAATAGATATTAAGTATATGTGCTCTAGGACAAAAGTAGTAATAATAGATGATGATGAAAAAGCTTTGGAGAATTTGAGCAATATGCTCATTGATTATCCGGAAATGGAAATCATGGGTATGGCTCGCAACGCAGCCGAAGGCTTGGCTTTATATGAAGAGATAAGACCTGATGTATTATTCCTTGATATAGAGTTACCCGATATGAATGGATTGGATTTGTTGAATAAGATTAACTCTGAAAATCCTGAATATAAAACATATATTATAATATTTACAGCAAGATATAATAGTTATCGTGATAATACATTCACGATGAATGAACATGATTATCTGTTAAAGCCTATTCTTGAAGAAGAACTAGACAAAGTAGTAAAGCGGTATCGCCGATATTCTTATACTCAGGAAAAAACTATGCCGGCTCCATCGGTTCAAAAGAGTGATTTGCTTGCAATAACTACGGTTACAAATGAAATGCGTGTTATTAGGTTGTCTGAGATAGGTTATTTTAAATATAGTACGCGTCGCAAAGTGTGGGAAGTAGCTCTAAGTGATAATTCATTTTTGACATTGCATAAAGGAACAACAGCTGCTACTATTTTGGGTTATAGTTTGCAATTTATTCAAACACACCAATCTTACATTGTTAATATAAACAGTGTTATGCTTATAGGACAGAATAATGTGGTCCTTTTCCCTCCTTTTAATGACGATTCAGTTCTTCTTGGTCGTACGTTTAAAAAGAAATTGCAAGAATTGTTTATAATGATTTGATTCATCTTTTTTTATAGTTGTTTTTAAGAATTTGAGGTGTTTTGTTTTGGATTTTTCAGTCCTTGAATAAATTCAAAAGCATTATGTGGTGTATGTGAAAAAACTTTTGTATTTTTAATGCAAAATACACTCTTATTATATATGTGAAATATTAATATTATGAATTGCCGTTTAATACCTGTTTTACTTTTATCGGTTGTTATAAATATATTTGTAGTATCTTCTTGTCGTAATAAGAAAACTCAAGTAGAAGGTAATGTTATTGCTGATAGTATAATCGCTCAGAATGCCGACTCAATATATGTTAATCCTGCGGCCGCCGGGGAAAGATATAGTGAAGCTCAAAAAAAAGTGTCCGATAGTGTGGGCTTTTATAAATTGGAATTGTTTAAAGGTGTTTCAGCTTTGTTGTGTGGTAACGTAGAGCAGTATCGACTATCACATGAGTTGACTGCCGATTATTTAAAGCGTAATCCAACATCTTATGTAGTGGCAGGAACTTATTGGAATCATGAAGGAATGGTGCAAAATAGTATGGGTAATGTGGATTCAGCTATAGTGTGTTACGAAAAATCGAGTGAAATGGTAAGACTTATTGACGATTGGTCTTCTTATTCAACAACTTGTATAAACCTTGCCGATGCGTATCGCTCAAAAGGTGATATGGTAATAGCTTCTAAGTATTATCGACGAGCTTTGTATATAGCCGATTCGGTAAATGTGCATACTCATGATTTTTCTATATTATCGGGATTGGGGTCAATATATTCCGATATGGGTAATTATGAACAATCGGATTTTTTCTTTGAAAAAGCAAAACCTTTAGTTGAAAAAGCAAGTGATTTTGATGCTTTCTTTTATTATAACTCAGTAGGAAACAGTCTATATTTTCAGAAAAAATATGACGAAGCGTTGGCTATATTTTATAAAGCTTATGAAATAGCTGAAAAATCAAAACAACAAGATTTATATGCTATTGTTGAAACTAATTTGGGCGAAGTTATGATGTTTAAAGGAGTGCTTGATTCTGCAAGATATTATTTGAAAAGTGCTGAAAAACGTTTTATGGCGATGCCTTCAATCGATGAATCTACTAAATTTTATTTGAATAGCATTTTGGCGGGATTGTGTTTGCGAGAAAATAATATGTCGGAAGTTAAACAATATTTATCGGTTAAGGTTGATACAACTGTTTTACGTCCCAAATACATTGCTCTACATTATGGAAGACTTCGTGACTATTATGTGAAGAAAAATGATTATCGCAGGGCTTTTGAGTATGAACAGTTGGCTACAAAATATGAAGATGAAATTAACACCGACAAAGTGCGTACGCAAATGTCGGAAATCAGATATCGTTATATACAAGATACTACTTTGTTGAGCCGAGACTGGATGATAAAAGCACAGTCGGAAAAAATGGAAGTTTTGTCTATGTGGAATTATGCTGCCGGAGTGGCAATAGTTTTGATACTCATAATAGTATGTTTGTATTTAGCATATAGAAAAAAGAAAGAACTTGTTTCAAAATTGAAAATGGAGTGTTCATTAATGCTGTTACGTCTGGAAAACATAAGAAACAGAGTATCGCCACACTTTATCTTTAATGTGTTGAATAGGGAACTTGCAATACAAAATGAGGGCGTGAACCGTTTGGTTAAATTGCTTAGAATGAATCTTGATTTGTGTGATCGCTACATTATATCGTTACGAGAAGAAATAGACTTTATTAATATATATGTAGGTCTTGAACGCAAGGCATTAGGCTCTGATTTTAAGTATATCTTGGACGTTGATAAAACTGTTGACTTGGATAAACATTATTTGCCGTCGATGATGATCCAAATTTTTGTGGAGAATGCTTTAAAACATGGATTAAGAGGAGGCGATTTTGAAAAAATATTGAGATTGACGATTAAACAATCCGAAAACATGTTGGCAATTCATATAGAGAATAACGGACGTAATCATGGTGTGGTTGCCGGTAAAATAGGTACCGGCTTGAAAGTGGTTATGCAAACTATTCACATATTAAATGAACGAAACAATGAAAAGATTAAGTTGAAATATGGTATGAATGAGGAAACAAATATGTGGTGTGTGGATATAAGTATTCCCGATGGTTATGATTTCAGTATAATGCAATAAAACAATTACGAAAAAGGCTCGAGTGCAAAATAAATGCTACCGAGCCTTTTTATGTTGTTATTATTGTTGCTTATTAAAGGGGAGAAACTAATAATCCTTCGGCTGTTTCTCGTGAAGATTTCTCATTTAGGGCTTTTTTGATAATGGTAAGTGCAAAAGCTATTGTGTTACCGGGACCATTGGCGGTTATTATATTGTCGTAGACGACGACAGCATCGGTTTTTGCCTTGCAGTCTTTCAATGCTTCTTCAAATCCGGGATAGCAAGTGGCTTCTTTTTTATCAAGAATTCCTAAAGGAGCAAGAACTACTGCCGGTGAAGCACAAATTGCCGCAATATATCCATTTTGTTCGTTGTGGGAGCGAAGCATGCGACACAATGTTTCGCATGAAGCGAGGTTAGTAGCTCCGGGCATACCCCCGGGAAGAATTAGCCAATCTTCGTTGTTACACTTTTCAACTTTGTCGATGGTAATGTCGGCAGCAACTTCTATGTTATGAGCTCCTGTTACCTGTAAACATGATGTAATAGAAACAGTTGTTGCAGTAATGCCGGCTCTTCTTAGAATGTCGACGGTTGCTAATGCTTCGATTTCTTCAAATCCGTTTGCAAGAAAAATATAAGCCTTTTTCATAAGTATTTATTTTTATAATATCGATTTATACAAATATACGGATTTTTTCTAACTTTGTTGTTATGGAAAAATTAAAGAAAAATAAAAATAAGAAAGCCGTATGGTTGGCTGTATTTGTAATAATTTTTGTTGTTGTCGTGTGTAGCAACTTGTTTGATAAAACAAAACAGTACAAAGTGTGTTCTGGTGTAGTGTGGACAACTCAATATAATATAACTTATAAGTGCGAAAAAGAACTTGATGATTCCATACAATCAATATTCAGAGCTGTTGATGGTAGCTTGTCGATGTTTAATAAGACTTCGCTTATTTCGCGTATTAATAATGGAGAGAAATTGGGAGTTGACACAATGCTATCATATTTGTATAAAACTTCGGTAAAAGTGAATGAAGAAACTCAAGGAGCTTTTGACCCTACGGTGTCGCCACTTATGAAAATGTGGGGATTTGTTAATGGGAATGGTGTTTTGCCCGATAGCTCACAAGTGGATAGCATAAAAGCGTTTGTAGGATTGGGAAAAACGGCTTTGGAAGATGGGTATATTGTAAAAAAAGATTCTCGCACATCTTTTGACTTTAGTGCTATAGCCAAAGGGTTTGCTTGCGATGAAATTGGGCGTATGTTGAAAAGAAACGGAGTGAGCAATTATTTGGTTGAAATAGGTGGCGAGATTGCAGTTGAAGGGAAAAATCATTCGGGAGATAAGTGGAGAATTGCCGTAGATAAACCTATTGAGTCAAATGACTCGGTCTTACATGAAAGTGTAATCATAGTAGAACTTAATAAAGGCGGTGTTGCTACTTCGGGTAATTATAGAAATTATAAAAGTGTGGAAGGAAAAAAGGTTGTTCATACCATGAATCCGTTGACCGGATACCCGGAGCAATCAAATTTGTTGAGTGTTAGCATAATTGCCGAAAATTGTATGTTGGCAGATGCTTATGCAACCGCATGTATGGTGCTGGGTACTGAAAAAAGTAAGATTTTTCTTGAATCGAATGAGAAAATAGGAGGTTTGCTCATTTATATCAATGAAAACGGTATTATGTCATTGTGGAGTAATAAACGGTTTGATTCTTTTGTAAAACAATAAAAAAACGGCTGAGATATTTATATCTCAGCCGTTTTGATAGTGTAAAGAAGAAATGTTTTTAGCGTTCTAATCATCGTTTTGAGATTTTGAACGTGATTCTTTTTTTGAGTTTGAACTATTGGTGTCTTTTTCTTCTTTTGGATCAATCTCTTTGCCGTTGTTGTCTATGACGCGGTATTCGAGATAAGCCAAGGACTGGTCGGGCAATATTTTAAATTTGAATCGATATTCAAATCTCCAACGTAAATATTCCGATAGAATACCTCGTTTAAGAAAAGCATCTACATAGGGATGAACATACATCACAAATTTTTTCACTTTAAGAGATTGTATCAAATAATCGATTTTGTCTTTCAGCACATCGGTGAATAATAGAGAAGGTTGAATTTCACCTTTACCGCCACAAGAAGGGCAAGATTCGGTTGTTACAATGTCAAGTACGGGACGTACTCTTTGACGTGTGATTTGCATTAATCCGAATTTGCTCAGTGGCAAAATGTTGTGACGTGCACGGTCGCTTTGCATGATTTCTTTCATGTGTTCGTAAAGCGTTTGACGGTGCTCGGCTTGTGCCATGTCAATAAAATCGATTACGATAATACCGCCCATGTCTCGTAGGCGAAGCTGGCGGGCTATCTCATCGGCTGCACGCAAGTTTACATCAAGTGCGTTGCTTTCTTGGTTTGACGAACTTTTTGAGCGGTTTCCCGAATTGACGTCGATGACGTGCAAGGCTTCGGTGCTTTCTATGATAATATATGCACCCGATTTGAATGAAACCGTCTTTCCGAAAGACGTCTTAATCTGCTTTGTGATGCAGAAGTGATCGAAGATAGGAGTTTCCTTGTTGTATAATTTCACCACATCTTTTTTGTCGGGAGCAATAGCACTCACATAGTTGTGGATTTGTTGGAAAACTTCTTCATCGTTCACGTAGATGTTCTCAAATGAGGGGTTGAAGATGTCTCGAATCACATTTACGGCACGGCTTTCTTCTTCGTATAGTAACGAAGGTGCTTCGGCTCTTTGTGCCTTTGCGATACTGTCTTCCCAGCACTTAACGAGTGCCTTGAACTCCTTGTTGAGTTCAGCGACACGCTTTCCTTCGGCTGAAGTTCGGATTATTACTCCGAAGTTTGCAGGTCGGATACTCTCTATAAGTTGTCGCAGTCTCATACGTTCTTCTGATGAACGTATTTTTTGAGAAACCGAAATTTTGTCACTGAAAGGAATTAAAACGAGTAATCTTCCTGTAAAAGAAATTTCGGTAGTGAGACGCGGACCTTTTGAGGAAATAGGTTCTTTCGCAATTTGAACTATGAGTTCTTGACCACAAGTAAGGACATCGGTTATAGAACCTTGTTTGTCGATGTCTTGTTGCAATTTCAATTTGCTTATGTTTGGAACACTGCGTTTATCCTCGAGAGATTTTTTTACGCATTGAGAAAATGTCTTGAATTGTGTGCCTAAATCAAGATAATGTAGGAAGGCATCTTTTTCATATCCGACATTTACAAATGCTGCGTTAAGACCCGGCATTAACTTTTTTACTTTAGCCAAGTAAAGATTCCCAACGGCGTAGGATGCATAGCGTGGCTCTTTTTGAAGAGAAACCAAACGAGTGTCCTCAAGGAGGGCAGTCAAAATGTCGTTGGGTTGAACGTTAACTACGAGTTCGCTTCTCATTTTAGAAGGTTGTTAAAAATGTTTACCCATAAAGGTATGTCCTGAAAATAGTTATACTCTTATAACTATTATAATGCACAAAGAACAAACGTAATGAAGATACTTGTATTATGCACCCATTATGTTTGTTCTCGATATGACTTAATTTAGAAAGATTAGAAACAATTACTTTTTCTTATGTCTGTTCTTTCTAAGTCTCTTTTTGCGCTTGTGCGTAGCCATCTTGTGTCTTTTATGCTTCTTTCCGTTTGGCATAACTACTTAGTTTAAAAAGATTAATAAATATTGTTGTTTTGTATTGTTATTTTTCAATTTGCTTTACTTGCTCCATAAATACTTTAGCAGGCTTGAATGCCGGGATTTTGTGTTCCGGAATTATGATTGTAGTACCTTTTGAAATATTACGAGCTGTTTTTTGAGAACGAGTCTTCACAATGAAGCTACCAAAGCCTCTCAAGAATACATCTTCTTCATTGGCAAGAGAGTCTTTAACAATTTCCATAAATTTCTCTACTGTTTCAAGCACTGATGCTTTGTCAATACCGGTAGATTTAGAAATCTCGTTTACGATATCTGCTTTAGTCATTTTCTTTATATCTTTAAATATTGTTATATTTTTATCACAATAATAAAGTATTTACATATTTGTAGTAAATAGCTTTAATCGATTCATTATAAACCTCTATTGATAGGCTTTTTTGAAATGTTTTGCAAATATCGTAATATTTTTTGAAATATAAACTGCTTATTGCAAATTTTTTAGAGTGAAAATATGTTTTTCTGCGTTTTTGACCTTTTTTTTATCATTACCTTGCATTTTTAGTTGTTCTTGTGTGATTATATAAGCAAATCAAGGGGAATTTATATGTTGCTGAAGAAAAAATGTTATTTTTGCCTAAAACATTTGGTAAATGGAGAAGTTTGATAATATAAAAACGGTATTCGTTGATTTAGATGATACGATTTGGTGGTTTTCAGAAAATAGTAAAGTGGCTTTGAGGCATGTTTATGATAAATTCGGTTTATCGGCATTTTGTCCCGATTATGATATCTTTCGCGAAATTTATGCTGCCAAAAATAATGAATTGTGGGAATTGTATCATTATGGGAAAATTGAAAAAGATTATCTTGTTACCGAGAGGTACCGTTATACCTTGGAATGTATAGGAGTAAAAGAAAATCTTGAAGTGTTGGCTAAGGCTGTTGATGATGAATACCTTTTTTTCTTGTCGTCGCTCGATAAACTTGTGCCGGGAGCTCGAGAACTACTTGAATATCTTGTGAAGCATTACGATGTGAATATTTTAAGTAATGGATTTCAAGAAGTTCAGTTGCGTAAACTCCGTAGTAGCGGGATAGAACAATATATACATCACTTGGTATTGAGTGATGATTGTGGCATTACAAAACCATTGCGAGGTATCTTTGATTATGCATTGGCACGAGCGGGAGCAACACCTGAAACCACCATAATGATAGGAGATAATTATGATGCCGATATTAGGGGGGCTAAAAATGCCGGTTGGCACACATTATTATTTAATATTAAGGGGTTTGATAAAAATTGTGTACCCTATGCCGATGTTGTGGTTGACTCTCTTGAATCTATAAAAAAAATATTATGAAAACTGAAATTGAAAAAATGCGTAGCGGTGAATTAGTCGATACCTCTACGCCCGAACTTGTTGCCGGAATGAAATATGCTCATACACTCACAACTGAAATGAATAAAATGAATGGCAGTGAGGATACTTATAGCAACTTGTTGCGTAAATTGATTCCCGATATACCTGATTCGGCTGTGATAATACCGCCTTTTTATTGTGATTACGGTCATGGCATACATTTAGGTGAAAATGTGTTTATAAATAATTGTTGTACTTTTTTGGACGGTGGCGAAATATCAATAGGGCATCACACGCTTATAGGACCTAATGTGCAAATATATACACCACAACATCCTATAGATTATTTGGAACGTCGTTTGCCTCAAGAATACTCTTATCCGATAACAATAGGTGACGATTGTTGGATAGGTGGCGGTGCTATCATATGTCCGGGTGTGACAATAGGCAACCGTTGCATAGTAGCTGCCGGGAGTGTGGTAATAAGCGATGTCCCCGATGATAGCTTAGTGGCTGGAAATCCTGCTACACTTAAAAAAACGCTAAAAAAAACGTCAAAATGATTTTTTTTGAATAAAAGTGATTGTTATATAGGAATTTATACCTAACTTTGCACTCTAAATGTCGGCGATGAGTGCCGACGGAGAGTATTAACTAATTTTATTAACTAATTTAATGAGCGAATTGAAAAATTCTCCAATCGAAGATTTTGATTGGGAAGCCTATGCAAAAGGCGAAACTTTAGGGGACAAAACCAAGGAAGAATTGGTAAAAACTTATGACGAATCTTTGAACACTATTAAGGACAAAGATGTAACCGAAGGTACTGTTATCGCACTTAACAAACGTGAGGTTGTAGTTAACATCGGCTACAAGTCAGATGGTATTATCCCATTTAACGAATTCCGCTACAATCCTGAACTAAAAGTTGGTGATGTAGTAGAAGTATTTATTGAAAACCAAGAAGATAAGAAGGGTCAACTTCTTCTTTCTCACCGCAAGGCACGTGCAGCTAAGAGCTGGGATCGTGTTAATGCTGCTCTTGAAGCTGATGAAATCATCAAGGGTTATATCAAGTGTCGCACTAAGGGTGGTATGATTGTTGATGTATTCGGTATCGAAGCATTCCTTCCTGGTTCTCAAATCGATGTTAAGCCAATACGCGACTATGATGTATTCGTTGGCAAGACAATGGAATTCAAGGTAGTTAAAATCAACCAAGAATTTAAAAACGTTGTTGTTTCTCACAAAGCTCTTATCGAAGCTGAACTTGAACAACAAAAGAAAGATATTATCTCTAAACTTGAAAAAGGACAAGTTCTTGAAGGAACAGTTAAGAATATCACTTCTTACGGTGTATTCATCGACCTTGGTGGCGTAGATGGTCTTATCCACATCACCGACCTTTCTTGGGGTCGCGTAAATCATCCTGAAGAAATCGTTTCTCTTGACCAAAAGTTGAACGTTGTTATCCTTGATTTCGATGACGAAAAGAAACGTATCGCTCTTGGCTTGAAACAACTTCAACCACATCCATGGGATGCTCTTGACGCTGAACTTAAGGTAGGTGACACTGTTAAGGGTAAAGTTGTGGTTATGGCTGATTACGGTGCATTCGTTGAAATTGCTCCTGGTGTAGAAGGTCTTATCCACGTAAGCGAAATGTCATGGTCTCAACACTTGCGTTCTGCTCAAGACTTCATGAAAGTGGGTGACGAAGTAGAAGCAGTAGTTCTTACTCTTGACCGTGACGAACGTAAAATGTCTTTAGGTATCAAGCAACTTAAGGCTGATCCATGGGAAAAGATTGAAGAAACCTACGCTGTAGGTTCTAAGCACACTGCTAAGGTTCGCAATTTCACCAACTTTGGTGTATTTGTTGAATTGGAAGAAGGTGTTGACGGTCTTATCCACATCAGTGACCTTTCTTGGACTAAGAAAATCAAGCATCCATCTGAATTTACTCAAATCGGTGCCGAAATCGAAGTTCAAGTTCTTGAAATCGACAAAGAAAATCGTCGCTTGAGCTTGGGACACAAGCAACTTGAAGAAAATCCTTGGGACGTATTTGAAACAGTATTTACTGTAGGTAGCGTTCATGAAGGTACTATCATCGAATTGTTAGATAAGGGTGCTGTAATTGCTCTTCCTTATGGCGTTGAAGGTTTCGCTACTCCTAAACACTTGGTTAAGGAAGACGGAACTCAAGCAGTTGCTGATGAAAAGCTAAACTTCAAGGTTATCGAATTCAATAAAGAAGCTAAACGTATCATCCTTTCTCACAGCCGCATTTTCGAAGACGAAGCTAAAGCTGAAGTGAAGAAAGCAGCTAAGAAAGCAGCTAAGGCTGAACCTAAGGCTGAAGAAGCAGCTTCTGCAGCAAGCATCGAAAAAACCACTTTGGGTGATATCGAAGAACTTGCAGCATTGAAAGAAAAACTTTCAAAGAAATAATCTCTGAATAAGAAATCTTTCGATTATATTATGTGGTCGCACTTGTAACGGTGCGACCATTTTTTTTGTATATACTTTATATAAATTTATTATATTGAATAGCTCCTGCGATAACATTTTTTATTATATTTGTGACGGATTCAAGCAAAGAGCAAAAGAGTTGGCTTGTTGAATCTTAACATATTTAAAA
>CAZHXA010000014.1:0-50415 GCA_964536025.1 uncultured Muribaculaceae bacterium | reverse complement strand
GATCCGCCTGGGGCTCGAACCCAGGACCCCAACATTAAAAGTGTTGTGCTCTACCTGCTGAGCTAGCGAATCTCCTTAAAAGCGATGCAAAGGTATGACTATTTTTTTTATCATGCAAATATTTCAGCAACTTTTTATCTATTTTCATGAAAAAAAATTAAAAATGTACCTTTTTAGGGCATTATTTCGTTTTTTCGTGATAAATTCACTTAAGAAACACTCACAAATCTACTCTGCAATTATTTTGTTTTAAATTTCTCTATTCAACGAAATATCATTATTTTTGTTACTGAAAACCATCAATGATTATTTATGAAGATAACTACTTTTATCATTTTGTGTATTACTATGATTTCTTCAATGACAGCTTTTGCTCAACCTCAAGTGATTGCACATCGAGGATATTGGAAAACCAACGGTTCGGCTCAAAACTCGATTCGTTCTCTTGTAAAAGCCGATTCAATAAATTGCTACGGTTCCGAATTTGACGTATGGATGACCATCGACGGAGAATTGGTGGTTAATCACGATGCCAAAGTTGATAACTTTATAATAGAACAAAGCGAATCGGCAGATATACTTTCTATTAAACTTGATAACGGCGAAAATATTTCCTCATTGAAACAATATTTAGAAGAAGGACAAAATTGCAAAACACGTCTCATATTTGAGCTTAAACCTCATGTAAACAAATTACTTGAAGCAAAAGCAGCAATAGAAAGCATCATGCTTGTCAACAAAATGGGACTTTCCAACAGAGTGGAATATATAACGTTTTCTCCCGAAGCTCTTTATATACTCATAAAATATGCTCCACAAGGAACTCCGGTTTACTATCTTAACGGAGATAAAACTCCACAAGAGTTACATAAAATGGGAGCTGCCGGAATGGATTACCATTATTCAATATTTAAAAATCACCCCGAGTGGATTGAAGAATGCCACAATTTAGGTATGAAAGTAAATGCTTGGACTGTAAATAAGGAAGAAGACATGATATGGTGTATAAAGCACAACATTGATTTCATTACAACCAATGAACCTGAATTATTGCAAAATTTATTAATGTTAAAATAATCGATTAAAGATTTTTATATAATATGGGAAGCAAAATTTCCTACATGTTATTTAGCTTTGCAACCATAAATATGGTAATTAAAAATTACCGTCATTTCTAAAAAATGAGACACTCAATAAATCGAAATTAAAATTATCAATTAATATATGGAAGAACAAGAACTTGAACAAAAAGCTAAAACTCCGGAAAGAATACCAGTATCGGCAGAAAAACTAAAAGCATTGCAAATAGCAATGGATAAAATCGACAAAACCTATGGTCGTGGTTCCATCATGAAAATGGGCGACAATAGCATAGAAGATGTAGAAGTAATACCTACCGGTTCTATTGCTCTCGATTATGCTTTAGGTGTAGGAGGTTACCCTCGCGGTCGCATTATCGAAATCTACGGTCCTGAATCTTCAGGTAAAACCACTCTTGCAATACATGCAATTGCTGAAGCTCAAAAACAAGGAGGTATTGCAGCTATTATCGATGCTGAACATGCATTCGACCGTTTTTACGCTGAAAAACTCGGTGTTGATGTAAATAATTTATGGATTTCTCAACCCGATAACGGAGAACAAGCTCTTGAAATCGCCGACCAGCTTATCCGTTCTTCGGCAATAGACATAATTGTAATTGACTCAGTTGCGGCACTTACCCCAAAAGCTGAAATTGAAGGAGAAATGGGCGACAGCAAAATGGGACTCCAAGCACGACTCATGTCACAAGCGTTGCGTAAACTCACTGCTACCATTTCAAAGACAAATACGACTTGTATTTTCATCAACCAATTACGCGACAAACTCGGTGTTCTATTCGGTTCACCCGAAACCACAACTGGTGGTAATGCTTTAAAATTCTACTCATCGGTACGTCTGGATATTCGCCGAATAGGACAAATTAAAGACGGTGAAGAAGTTTTGGGTAATCAAACACGCGTAAAAGTTGTTAAAAACAAAGTTGCTCCTCCTTTCCGCAAAGCCGAATTTGAAATATTATTCGGTCAAGGCATCTCTAAAATAGGTGAAATAGTTGATTTGGGAGTACAATATGGTATTGTAAAGAAAAGCGGTGCTTGGTTCTCTTATCAAGAATCAAAAATAGGACAAGGTAGAGAAGCGGCAAAACGTACTATCGCCGACAACCCCGAACTTGCTGAAGAAATCGAATCCAAAATTTTTGCAGCAATGCGAGGAGAATCCGAACTATCTTAAATATTGCATCACAACAAAACAAATAAAAGCCCGACATGTCGGGCTTTTATTTGTTTTACTATATATAAATCTTTATTTTACTTTCATTCCAAGATTATACATTACAAAAGACCAAATATCAGTTTGTTCTTCTATCACTTTAGCTATAGGTTTTCCTCCACCATGACCAGCTTTACTTTCTATACGAATTATCTTAGGAGCATCACCAGTATTGGATGCTTGAAGTTGTGCAGCATATTTAAATGAATGTGCAGGAACCACACGGTCATCATGATCGGCTGTAGTAACCATAATTGCAGGATATTTAGTACCATCGTTCTTAATTGTGTGAAGAGGAGAATAACCATATAGATATTCAAACATTTCCTTGCTGTCATCACTACGACCATAATCGCTTGCCCAATTCCAACCAATTGTGAAAGTATGATAACGCAACATATCCATAACTCCCACTTGCGGAACAGCTACACGGAATAAATCAGGACGTTGATTCACAACAGCACCCACAAGCAAGCCACCATTAGAGCCCCCGTTTATAGCTATATGTTCGGGTGATGTATATCCCTCTTTTATCAAATATTCTGCGGCTGCAATGAAATCATCAAAAACATTTTGCTTATTCAATTTGGTGCCGGCTTTATGCCATTTTTCTCCAAATTCTCCACCACCTCTCAAATTGGCAACTACATAAATACCGCCATTTTGAATAAATGGTATACGCATTGCACCAAAACCGGGATTAAGACTTATGTTAAAACCTCCATAACCATATAGGAATACAGGATTTTCACCATTCTTCTCCATTCCTTTTTTATAGGTTACAAACATATTAACCATTGTACTATCTTTACTTGGATAAGATATTTGTTCGGTAACATAATCTTCAGGGTTGAAATCCACTTTAGGAGAGAAAACAAGAGTGGATTCATCCTTTTCCAAGTCATATTTATAAATAGTGCCTGGGAAAGTATAAGATGAAAAAGAATAATAAACATCGTTATGCTTATGACTTGAAGAAAATCCAACCGAACCGGTTGTTGGCAACTTAATCTCTTTTATTTCTTTTCCCGATTTGTCAAGTAAATAAGCATGATCGGCAATGTTTTCCATATAAACCGCTATTATCTTATCACCTGCCATGTTTATACCTTTTAGCAAATGTTTCTTTTCTGAAATGAATACATTGCTTTTATCAGCACTTAAATTATTAATGTCAAATTCAAGCACTTTATAATTTGGAGCTCCATCATTAGTTTGCAACAATATTTTAGTGTCATCGGTATAAATCACTGAATTATCTTTTGACATATCATTGGCAATACAAACATATTTGGTTCCCGATTTCTTAGTATCTTTTACATATACTGCATTTCCTTCGCCATCACTTTCATATAATATAAGGAAGCGTTCATCATCGCTTACACCAACCTGATAAAAACGCAATGGATGTTGTTTATTCATGTATTCCAAACGATCTTCAGCTTGAGGAGTACCTATTTTATGATAATAAACTTTTTGGAATTCATTTTTAGCCGACAATCCCTTACCATCGGCAGGAGCATCATAAGCACTATAATAAAAGCCATCACCTTGCCAACTCACTCCGGTAAATTTCGCCCACATTATATGATCTTCGAGCAATTCCCCAGTTTCAGTATTCTTAACATAAATCTCATTCCAATCACTGCCACTGCGTGAAATCACATAAGCAAGATATTTGCGGTTTTTAGAAAAGCCGAACGAACCCAATGATACCGTACCATCTTCACTAAGTTTGTTAGGGTCAAGTAAAACCTGTGCATCTCCGTCCAACGAATTACATTCATACAAAACACTTTGATTCTGCAACCCGTTATTTTTGAAATAATAATACTTACCATCTTCTTTCCATGGTGTACCCATTTTCTCATAATTGGTCAACGCAGTTAACTTATCTTTCAATTCAGCTCTGAAAGGTATTTGTTCAAGATAAGACTCTGTAACGGCATTTTGAGATTTTACCCACTCCGCCGTTTCGATAGAATTATCATCTTCAAGCCAACGATAAGGATCGGTAACTTTAGTGCCGAAATACACATCTACAGTATCCACCTTTTTTGTTTCAGGATAATCAAGCTTCGCTTGACCACTGCATCCCAAAAGACCGGCACTCACACCTGTCCCTAAGATAACACCTGCCATAATCACTGTTTTTTTCATAATTATAAAATACTTTATTTATATTTTCTCATCTACTATCAAAAACTTTTATTAATAACTATATATAAGATTGGTTATCGTTTGACCTACAGCCTTAAGAACCGATGGGTCAATATGGGTCATTGTGTCGTCAACCGTATGCCATTGAGGGAAAAATCCGTTCTCACTTGACGAATCCATAGCAATTATATCTATAGTAGGAATCCCTGCTCGATTTACAAACACATGGTCATCGGTTATAGCCCCTCCATTTCGTTTTACAAAATAATTACCATAGCCACTACGTTCAGCCATATTCCACACCTCTTTAACTACTGCCGGAGCATATTGCATCGAAAAATATTCCATTGAAAATCGAGAGCCTTCAGCACCCACCATATCAAGCAAAATGCCGAAAATAGGACGATAACCTATTTTATGGGGATTTGAGACCCAATATTGAGTCCCTAAAGCCCAAGTGTTTTCCGAATTTGAAGAAGCATCACTATTATCACCCCAATCCTCTGCGTCAACAAACATTACATCTATGCCTAAATTAGGATGTTTCTTTTGAAACAATCGAGCAAGTTCAAGCAAAACACCCACACCGCTTGCTCCATCATTTGCCCCCATCACAGGACTTTTACGGTTTTTCGGGTCGGGATCACTATCAGCCCACGGTCTGCTATCCCAGTGTGCAAGAAGTAAAATACGACGTTCAGCTTCTGGCTTAAATTCGCCTATGATATTACGGGCGTTCAACTTAGTATCATCAAAAGCTCTTAAAACAGTCGATTGAACTATCACATTTGCCCCAAAAGACTCCAATTTATCTATTAAATAATCTCCACACAATCGATGTGCTTCGCTATTAGGCACACGTGGACCAAAATCACATTGTGCCTTTACAAAAGCATAAGCACTATCGGCATTAAATTCAACAACCTGCATAAAAGCATACGATGCTCTCATTTTTTCGTGCTTAGCTTTTTGTGATGATGAACATCCACTAAAAACCACAGAAAGCAACATGACACATGCAAACAAAATCTTAGTTTTCATCATAAAAATCACTTCATTACTTCACAAAAGTAACCAAATCTTTTTCAAGCCACAAAAAACAAATCAGTAAAACCTTATTTTCTTTGTTCATATTTTTGTTTTTTGGTTCAAAGAGGTTATTTTTGTGAAAATATTACTAAAATGGCACAAAAATACAAACGCATATTGCTAAAATTGAGTGGAGAATCACTCATGGGAGCACAAGGATACGGCATTGACCCACAACGTGTAAAAGATTATGCCGAACAAATAAAGGAAATTGCACAAAGCGGTGTTGAAATTGGGATCGTAATAGGAGGTGGAAATATTTTCAGAGGACTATCAGGTGCAGCTAAAGGTGTTGACCGCGTGAAAGGCGACCAAATGGGTATGCTTGCAACGGTAATCAACTCTCTTGCTCTCAGTTCGGCTCTCGAAACCGAAGGTCAAGAAGCACAAGTCTTTACCGCAATAAATATGTTCCCCATAGGCGAGCATTACAGCAAGTGGAAAGCAATTGACGCAATGAAAGCCGGGAAAGTTGCCATCATAGCAGGAGGTACAGGAAATCCATTCTTTACTACCGACACCGGTTCTTCGCTTCGAGGCATCGAAATCGAAGCCGATGTAATGCTTAAAGGAACTCGTGTTGACGGAATCTATACAGCCGATCCGGAAAAAGACCCTACTGCAACAAAATTTGACAAAATCAGTTATGACGAGGTTTATTCACGCGGATTGAAAGTAATGGACCTAACAGCAACTGCAATGTGCAAAGAAAACAATTTGCCTATCATTGTATTTGACATGGACACCAAAGGCAACCTTAAAAAGGTTCTTAATGGTGAACAAATAGGAACTTTGGTATACTAATTGTGAATATTAATATTAAAATCATAAATTATGAGTGAAGTTAAAGACTTTTTAAACCCTGCTGAAGAAAAAATGGAACTTGCCGTTGATTTCTTAAGCGAAGCATTGGACCATATCCGTGCAGGCAAAGCCAACGCAAAAATCATTGACGGAATAAAGGTTGAATATTACGGAAGCAATGTGCCTATCAGCAACGTGGCAAACATTTCAGTTCCCGATGCGCGCACAATAGCAATTACTCCATGGGAAAAATCAATGTTTAAGGAAATTGAGAAAGCCATAATCAACTCTGAACTTGGCATAACTCCCGAAAACAATGGTGAAGTAATTCGCCTTTGCATTCCTCCTCTAACAGAAGACCGTCGTAAGGCTCTTGTTAAACAATCTAAAGGAGAAGCAGAACAAGCTAAGATTTCAGTTCGCAATGCACGACGCGATGCTATCGAAGGCTTAAAGAAAGCTGTTAAAGGTGGTATGCCTGAAGATGTTTCCAAAGATGGAGAAGACAAAGTGCAAAAAATGCACGACAAATACATGAAGAAAATCGATGACATTTTCGCAGCTAAGGAAAAAGAAATACTTACCGTATAATTTTATGTAATTTCGGTCAAATTTATAAAGAGTCGAAAAGATTTTATCTATTCGACTCTTTTCCTTATCAATATCATTTAACGATATGATTACTCAATCTTTGCTCATATTCAAATTAATCAACTTATGAAATTCTTTTTTTTACTTATTCCCATTTTTTATTTATGTGGTAATGGACTTTTATATTGGAAAATACTACAAGTCCTGACCGCCTCTCCTTTATGGATGAAAATCTTAATTTCATTACTATTTTGGCTTGTAGCCTTTTCTCTTTTTATAACAATAGGCTTACGTGCAACAAATGCTCCGACCGAACTATTACAACTATTATTTAATACCGGTGCTGTTTGGTTAGCTTTTTTGCTATATATGATATTATTACTCACTCTCTTTGGTATAGCAAAGTTATTCATTAACATTCCCGGAAATACGTTTTTATATTCTTTTGTCGCAACTTGCTGTCTTTTGATTTTCGGGTACATAAATTACAAAAATCCCGAGATAAAGCATCTTGATTTAACCATAGAAAAGAAGTTTAAAAAAGAATCCATAAAAATTGTTTCTGTGAGCGATATACATCTTGGCTATGGAACAGGCATTTCTGCACTGAAAGACTATGTAGCATTGATTAATTCACAACAACCCGATATTATCTTAATTTCAGGTGACCTCATCGACAACAGTATAAAACCGGTTGAAAAAGAACCGTTTGATAGAATTCTATCCGAACTAAAAGCTCCTATGGGAATTTACATGTGTCCGGGTAACCATGAATATATAAGCAATATCGAAGCTTGCGAGAAATTTCTTAAACGCACCCATATAAACTTACTACGAGACACCACAATTACTCTACCGGAAGGTATTAACATTATAGGTAGAGATGACAAAAGTAATCGCACACGCAAGCCCCTTACCGAATTAATGACTAAAGCCAACCCAGAGCTACCTGTAATTCTATTAGACCATCAGCCTTACAACCTTAATGAAGCCGATTCGTTAAATGTAGACTTACAATTAAGCGGTCACACTCATCACGGACAATTATTCCCGTTCAATATTCTTACCGATTACTTGTATGAGCAAAGTCATGGCTATAAAAAATATCACCACACTCATGTGTGGGTTTCAAGCGGATTATCTCTTTGGGGCCCGCCATTCCGCATAGGTACAAAAAGCGACCTTGCTGTAATTGAGATACATTCAGCCAAATGATTTTCTGCCAATATAATCTATTTATATCGAAAAGATTGACTATTTTTGTGAAAATTAGACATAAAAAGATGAAAAACGTATTAGTTACAGGAGCTGATGGTTTCATAGGTTCTCACCTTGTGGAATTATTGCTTAATGAAGGATATAATGTGCGAGCTTTAAGCGTTTACAACTCTTTCAACTATTGGGGATGGCTGGAAAACATAAAACACCCATCACTTGAAGTGGTGTGTGGAGATGTTCGTGACCCGAATTATTGTCGTGAAATCATAAAAGGTTGCGATACCGTATTGCATCTTGCCGCACTTATAGCCATTCCTTACAGCTACGTTGCTCCCGACAGCTATGTAGATACAAATATTAAAGGCACTTTAAATATCTGCCAAGCCGCTCGCGACTTGGGTGTGGAACGCGTTGTAGTTACATCTACAAGCGAAGTTTACGGAACTGCAAAATACGTTCCAATAGACGAAAAACACCCACGGCAACCACAATCGCCCTACTCTGCAACCAAGATAGGAGCCGATGCCATAGCAATGAGTTTTTACAATGCATTCAATCTGCCGGTGGTTATTGCACGGCCGTTCAACACCTACGGTCCACGACAATCAGCTCGTGCCATCATACCCACTATAATCACACAGATTGCCGGAGGTATGCGTGAAATTAAAGTTGGAGACCTAACCCCTACTCGCGATTTTAATTACGTCAAGGATACTTGTCGAGGCTTTTTGGCTCTTGCAAAAACGCCGGGCATTGAAGGTGAAGAAATCAATATTGCCACCAATTCCGAAATCTCAATGAAAGATACTCTCAAAACCATTGCTCGATTAATGGATGCCAATGTGAAATGGATACAAGACCCCGACCGCATTCGTCCGTCAAAATCGGAAGTATTCCGTCTTTGGGGCGATAATACAAAAATAACCACTTTAACCGATTGGCGTCCCGAATACAATATAGAACAAGGACTTGCCGAAACAATTAAATGGTTTACAAAAAAAGATAATCTTGCTAAATATAAAGCAGACATATACAACCGATAACAAGGATATAGAGCCAATTAAGAATCCTTAAATAGATGAAAGCGGAAAAAAAATTAATACTTATAGGCGGAGGCGGACACTGTAAAGCCGTAATTGACGTTTTACTCTCATCGGGACGTTCAATTTTCGGCATTATTGACAACGCTTTAAAAAAGGGTTCTTCCATACTTGGCATACCGGTTATAGGTAGCGATGATAATTTATCCGATTTCGTAAACGACGATGTTGAATTTTTAATTACCGTAGGACAAATAAAAACGCCCTACATAAGACATAAATTAGCTCATAAAATAGCTCAAGCAGGGGGTGTTCTATCTTCTCCCGTTATCGCTAACTCTGCACACATTGCAATAGGTGCCACTATAGGCAACGGAACCGTTGTCATGCATAATGCAATTATTAATAGCAACGCTCAAATAGGCGAAAATGCAATTATTAATACTGCCGCAATCATAGAACACGATTGTTGCATAGGTAACTTCACTCATATTTCAACCGGTGCAATCGTAAACGGATGTTCTACTATAGGGGACAATACATTCATAGGAAGCCACGCTACTATAGCAAATGTAATTAATATTGCAAACGATTCTGTAATTGGAGCCGGTTCAGTTGTTATAAATGATATAACTCACTCCGGCATATACTATGGAGTTCCTACCAAACCATAAAGTAAACAATTTTATGAATAAGACATTAATCATAGCTGAAGCCGGCGTAAATCACAACGGCAATATGGACACTGCTCGAAAACTTATTGATGTAGCGGCTGATGCCGGCGTTGATTATGTGAAATTTCAAACATTCAAGACCGAAAATCTTGTCTCTAACGATGCTCCGACTGCAGAATACCAAAAATCTGCAACCAACGAGGTTTCTCAATTTGCAATGTTGAAAAAATTGGAACTCAGCAAAGCTCAGCACCTTGAGCTAATCGAATATTGTCACAAAAAAGGAGTTAAATTCCTTTCTACAGCTTTTGACCTTGATAGCATCGATATGCTTGCTGAATTTAAATTGGATTTATGGAAAATTCCAAGTGGAGAAATCACTAATTACCCCTATTTGGCAAAAATTGCAAAATTCAACAAGCCTATCGTCATGTCAACCGGTATGTGCGATATGCAGGATATTCAAAACGCATTAAATGTATTGTGTGAAAATGGTGTAGCTAAAAGCAACATCACCTTGTTGCATTGTAACACTCAATATCCCACACCCATGCATGACGTTAATTTGAAAGCCATGCTGACAATCGCCGACAAGTTCAAAGTTTCAATAGGATATAGCGATCATACGAAAGGTATCGAAATTCCTATAGCTTCAGTTGCACTTGGTGCTACCATAATCGAAAAGCATTTCACCCTTGATAGAAATATGGAAGGTCCCGACCATAAAGCATCTATCGAGCCTCATGAACTTACTCAAATGGTTAAATCTATTCGCAATGTTGAACAAGCACTCGGAAATGGAGACAAACAAGTTTCAGCAAGCGAAACGCCTAATAAAAATGTGGCACGAAAAAGCATTGTTGCTAAAAAAACGATTAAAAAGGGAGACATACTCACAGAAGAAAACTTAACGGTAAAACGTCCGGGAAACGGTCTTTCTCCAATGCTTTGGAATAAAGTTATCGGCTCATTTGCCACACGTAATTTTTATCCCGACGAACCGATAGAATTATAACATGAAACGAAAAATCTGTATAGTAACAAGTACACGTGCCGATTGGGGACTACTTAGTGGCATCGCAAAAGCCTTAAATGAACGACCCGATGTAACGTTGCAAATAATAGCCACAAATATGCACTTGGCTGAAAAATTCGGTAGTACATGGAAGGAAATAGAACGAGACGGATTGAATATAGACCGGAAAGTTCCCATGAACCTTGAAACCGACACTCCTCAAGGTACAATAACAGCCATGAGCAATTGCATGACAGGCATGGCAAAAGCTTTTGAAGAATTACAACCCGAATTATTGCTCATTCTCGGAGATAGGTATGAAATGCTTGCCGTTGCCTCAACTGCTCTCATATATCGCATACCGGTTGCACACATGCACGGAGGTGAAGTAACACAGGGAGCTTTTGACGAAAGCATACGCCATTCAATAACTAAAATGAGTCACTTGCACTTCACGTCCACCGAAGAGGCTCGAAATCGTGTAATTCAACTCGGAGAAAACCCCGAACACGTTTTCAACACAGGTGCAATTGGTGTTTATAATATAAATCACACTGATTTTTTAACAAGAAAGGAACTTGAAGACAATCTTGGCACTACAATTCCGGAAAATTCGGTTTTTGTCACTTTCCATCCTTCCACTCTTGACAAAATTTCGCCTGCCGAACAATGCAAAAACTTGCTTCATGCACTTGAACAATACCCACAAATAAAAGTTTTGTTTTCTTATCCAAACAACGACCCAAACGGTAACATTATCATCGATTTAATCGAAGATTTTGTCTGTCGGCATCCCGACAGAAGCGTAGTTTTTCCTTCGCTTGGAGCTCGTCGTTACCTATCGGTATTACGTTGCGTTGCTGCCGTTATTGGTAATTCTTCGAGTGGAATCCTCGAAGTTCCATCAATGCACATACCTACACTTAACATAGGAATAAGGCAACAAGGACGACAACGAGCCGATTCGATTATTGATTGTGGGGTTAGCCCTGAAGATATAAGTTCGGGTCTGAAACGAGTTTTATCTCAAGAAGAACGAATTCGTGCAAAAAACATTCAAAATCCTTATGAACAACCCGACACGCTTCATAAAATAGTGGAAATAGTTGCAACTTTTCCTCTTGACAACATTATACAAAAACCTTTTTACGATATTAATAGATGAAAATACTATATGTTATACCGGCACGAGGAGGAAGTAAAGGTATTCCCGGTAAAAACATCAAACCTTTGGCAGGAAAACCATTAATAAATTATACCGTTGATGTTGCAAGACAACTTGCCGAAGACAAAGACATTTGCGTAACTACCGATGATGCGGAAATTATCAACGTCGTAGAAAAAAACGGTCTCAAAGTGCCTTTCGTTCGTCCCGCTGAGCTCGCAACCGACAAGAGTGGAACATATGAAGTTTTGCTACACGCCATCAACTTCTATAAAAAACAAGGCATAAACTACGACACTTTGGTTCTATTGCAACCCACTTCACCATTTCGCACTGTTGAAGATGTTAAAGCTTGCTTGAATTTATATACTCAAGACATCGATATGGTGGTAAGCGTAAAACCGGCAACAACAAATCCTTACTATAATGCTTTTGAAACCGATGAAGATGGATTTTTACACATTTCAAAAGGGAATGGGAACTACACCCGACGACAAGATGCTCCAAAAGTGTGGGAATATAATGGTGCCGTTTATGTAATAAATGTTGAATCTCTTCTCAAAATGCCTCTCGGTAAATTTCCTCAACGTCGCATGTACGAAATGAGTTTGGAACATTCTATTGATTTGGACACACCAACCGATTGGTTAATTGCAGAGACATTGATAAGTTCTAAAAAAGTGTGAACGACATGCCATCACGGCATATCGTTCACGTAGGTTTATAGGGAATTATTAAACTCTTATTATTTCTCTTCTTCAATATTTATTGCCTTCAACGTTCCCAATTGACGCTGTTTTATACTTGAAGGCTTACCTTTATAGTATAATTTGCCTGTTCCTGTTCCTTTTAACATCAATGAACCTCCATTTACATTGCAATAAACTTTTCCTGTTCCTACAATACGGCAATTTACATTTTCTGCCAAAAGGTTTTCGGCTTTTATTGTTCCTTTTCCTGTATTTTTTACACTTAAATCAGTACATTTTCCTCCCACCGAAATCAATCCTTTCCCGGTGAGTATTTCCACTGTTAAATCTACGGCTTCTACTTTATCTATTACAATTGAGCCATTATCTACCAATTTAAATTTTACATCATGTGCCGGAGCTATACTTTTAACATAAAGTGTACTATCTCCAAAATTTTCGGCACTTTGTAGAAATGAAGAATATACGACAATAGTAGGAAGATTAGCATTATAAACACTATCGGTTCCAACTGAAATGGATAATTTTCCTTTTTTATTATTAGAAAAAATCATCTGATTAGCCATATCTGTTACAGCCGTAAATTTAGCATAACCGGTTGAATCGGAATTACACTCATACACAACATTTATATTATCAATCACCGATAATTGAGTAAAATCGCCCACATTTAAAACAAAACTCTGTTTTTCTTGAGCTTTTATGACAAATACCGACATTAGTAATGTCACCAACATTAGCATCTTTTTCATCTTAGTCACCAAGCTTAATTATTTATCATTCAATCTTTATTACAAATATTTTTCTTCTACAAGATTAAGTATCGAATCCAGTTCGGAATACGTATTTGCTTTCAACATTGCAATACGGGTTTCTCTAAAATTAGGAATTCCTTTAAATAATGGCGTTGCAGCCAAATGTCTGCGGATATGCAAAATACCACGATATTCATCTATACGATCAATACTTTCCGTTATTTGTCTTCGCAATAGTGATAGCTTTTCTTTTGCGGGAATAGGCTCTATCGGAGTGCCATTTTCCAAGAAATATTTCATTTCTTTAAAAATCCACGGAGCACCTATCGAAGCTCGTCCCACCATAATACCATCAACTCCATAACGGTTATAATACTCGACAAGTTTTTCGGGAGACGTTATATCTCCATTTCCTATGATAGGAATTTTCATATAAGGATTATTCTTCACCTCTCCTATCAAAGTCCAATCGGCTTCTCCTGTGTACATTTGACTACGCGTTCGTCCATGTATAGTCAAAGCCTGTATTCCACAATCTTGTAAACGTTCGGCTAAGTCTACAATAATTTTATTATTACAATCCCACCCCAAACGCGTTTTTACAGTTACAGGTATTTTTACCGCATCTACAACTGCTTTGGTTATTTCAAGCAATAAAGGAACATTGCGAAGCATTCCCGAACCGGCACCTTTAGAAGCTACTTTTTTTACCGGACAGCCAAAATTTATATCCAACACATTAGGACCTGCGGCTTCGGCTATCTTTGCTGCTTCCACCATAGGTTCAACATCCTTACCGTATATTTGAATTGCCGCCGGGCGTTCGGCTTCATTGATTGAGAGTTTACGTGTAGTCGCATTTATGTTACGGATAAGAGCATCGGCACTCACAAACTCCGTATATACCATATCGGCTCCTTGTTCCTTACAAATCAAACGAAACGAGGGGTCTGTAACATCTTCCATTGGTGCAAGAAGCACCGGTTTTTCTCCCAAATCAATATTCCCTATACGCATAAACCTTTTTATTTTACTGCAAAGATAGTAAACTCCATAAACTCAATAAAAATATATTGGATTTTATACAAAAAATAGTGATTTTTGGAACATATAACACCTTAACGAAATAACGTTTTTGCAATAAGTAGCTTTTTCATTAATTTTGCAAAACTATGATAAAAGCTGTATTTTTTGATATTGACGGAACTCTTGTTTCATTCAAAACACATCGTATTCCCGATTCAACATTATATGCTCTGAATTTATTACGAGAAAAAGGAATAAAAACATTTATTGCAACAGGAAGGTCTTGGGCTCAAATAGAGAAAATTAACGATTTTCCTGAATTTGACGGCTATGTTACCCTAAACGGTAGTTGTTGCATCACAGGTGATAAACAAATAATCTACACAAATTGTATTCCTCAAGAGGACTTGGAACGCCTTGCCGAGTTTCAACGCACACATAGCTTCCCTGTGGAATTTGTCTATGCCGACCATGAAACAATGACCGAAACAAACGAATTGGTTGAAGCTGCATGGGCTAATGTAAATGTACCGGTTCCTCCAGTCGTACCTATGTCAACATGTTCTAAACAAGACGTTTTTCAACTTGGTGTTTTTCTTAATCGTAAAGAAGAAGATGAACTACAGCTAACACAAAGATTTATGCCTGGTTGCACGTCAATGCGTTGGAGCCCTGATTTTTATGACATAATACCCAAAGAAAGTTGTAAAAGTTCAGGCATAGACAAAATCATCGCTTATTATGGAATAGACATCAAAGAAACTATGGCATTTGGCGATGGCGGCAACGACATTGACATGATTCGTCACACTGCAATAGGCGTAGCTATGGGAAACGCAAACGATGACGTAAAAGCGGCTGCCGACATAATAACCTCATCGGTAGATGAAGATGGAATCTTAAACGCAATAAAGCCTATTATACAAAAGCTTTAATCTTGTGCATTTTTGTGAACAAAAGTATCTTACATATTGCTTTACCTGCTATTATAGCCAATATCACAGTACCATTGCTCGGCTTCATTGATACAGGATTTGCAGGACATTTAGGAAAAACCGAATATATAGGAGCTATTGCTGTGGGAAGCATGATATTCAATCTCATTTATTGGAATTTCGGTTTTTTACGCATGGGAACATCGGGTATCACAGCACAAGCCTATGGTCATAACGATTTAAATCTTGCAAAAAACACCCTCATACAGGCAGTTTCTATGGCATTAGTCATAGCTATAACGATAATCTTATTGCAATATCCCATAAAATGGCTTGCGTTTACAATTATAGCTCCGTCTCTCGAAGTTCAAACAACAGCAGAAACTTATTACAAAATATGCATTTGGAATGCACCGGCAATTCTTTCCACTATGGCAATACATGGATGGTTCTTGGGAATGCAAGATTCCACACGACCCATGTACATATCGATAGGCATAAACATCGTGAATATCATAACAAGCATAATTGCCGTATTCGTTTGCGATATGGGATTCATAGGAATTGCATTCGGTACACTTATTGCATCTTATATAGGCTTACTATTCTCGTTGTTTCTAATATTTCAAAGACACAAAAACATTTTCACCGAAATAAATTGGAACGAAGCATTAAAACTTTCATGCTTAAATCGTTTTTTCAGCATTAATAGCGATATATTCATGCGTAGTTTGTGTCTTATGCTTGTAACACTGTTTTTTACAGCACAAGGAGCCGGAGCCGGAGATACAACACTTGCAGCAAATACCATCATAATGCAATTATTCATCCTGTTTTCTTATTTTATGGACGGATTTGCCTTTGCCGGTGAAGCCATTGTAGGAAAATTTACAGGAGCAAAAGACTATGAAAATCAAAAACGTTGCATACAACACCTTTTTGTATGGGGATTTGCCATTGCTATTGTCTTTACTCTTATTTACGGAACCGGTTTACAATACATTTTCTCATTGATAACCAACGACTCCGCAGTAATAAACACAGCTATGCAATATAAATGGTGGTGCATAGCCATACCTTTTGCCGGAATGGCAGCATTCATTTGGGACGGTGTTTTCATAGGCTTGACTGCTACACGTGGCATGCTCATATCGGTTTTTTGTGCCTCTTGTGTATACTTCGCATTATTTTACCTTTTACCCGGAACATGTGACAACCATCGATTATGGCTATCTTTTATCTCCTATTTAGCCCTTCGCGGTACAATACAAACTTTAATTTACTTCAAAAGAATTATCTAAAAACAGATTACTCGCTTAATTCATTTATTACCGATGTTACATAAGGTGTAGAATGGACTTTATCGGCTCTATGAAAATATTCCAGAGATTTCTGCTTGTTATCACTTAATTGTGAACGTGTTCCCTCAGCAGCTTTCCACATCACATAAAAATAATTTCCCATTGCTATGAGTGCTTCATAATTTTTATCATCTATCGACAATATACGCTCATAAACATCGGCACCGTTTTCAAAATCTCCCATCAACACAAAACCTCGTGCCACAACTCCAAGATAATTCACTTCATTAGGTGTAGCAACGAGCAATTCTTGTCCTATCGACACCATATTCGGTGCATCGTTTCTAAAATCATAATATTTCAGCAATCTCATATTTATGGGACGAGCCAGCCACGAATGAGTGTGTTTTACAAGTTTCAAGAAGCGTTCATATTCTTGATACTCTCCTATATCAAACGAAAAAACTCGCACTTGAGAAAATATTGAATCCAATGGAATACCGGCTTTCTGTGTTCGTTCAAGCAAGTCCAATTGTGATTGTCCGTCTCCTATCAAACCGCTCGTAACAATTGCACGAGAATAAGAACCGAAATCATCATTACGATTGTCAAGCATTAGCAAATACATAGCATTAGCATTTCGCCACTCTTGAAATTGTATAAAACGTTCAGCTTTCTCATTCAGTTTATTATAGTCTATTTGTGCTTGAATTTTTCCACAAGCAAAAAACAGCAACAACAATATTGATAAAATTCTCACTTTTGTTATTATTAAACATCAATATTATAATATATACGCCACATAAGTGTACATAACACAAAAATAGCAACAATAAATTGTCCTCGCAAGTAATATTTTCTCATTTCATAGGACTTTTTTTTTACTTACTATCTTTATCAACTTATAAAACTACGAAAAAAACGCACAAACAAGAATAATGTAAAATTTTCTTTGTAAATTTGTACAATTTTTGGTGAATTGGCTCAAAATGAGCAACAAACAACAGAAAATACACTCAAAACTATGAATATATCTTATAATTGGCTGAAAGAATATATAGATTTCAACCTAACTCCCGATGAATTGGGAGCCGCACTCACCTCACTTGGTCTTGAATGTGGAACTATCGAAAAAGTTGAAACAATAAAAGGCGGTCTTGAAGGACTTGTCGTGGGAGAAGTACTTACTTGCGAAAATCATCCCGACAGCGACCACCTACACATAACAACAGTTAATCTTGGTGATGGCAATCCTACTCAAATCGTATGTGGAGCTCCTAATGTAGCTGCCGGACAACATGTTATTGTAGCTACAGTAGGTACAAAACTTTATGATGGAGATAAAGAATTTGCCATAAAAAAATCAAAAATACGTGGAGTTGAATCTTTCGGTATGATTTGTGCCGAAGATGAAATAGGCGTAGGTAAATCACACGACGGAATTATAGTATTACCCAACGAAATTCCTGCCGGAACTCTTGCTAAAGAGTATTACAACGTAAAAGACGATTATGTCCTTGAAGTTGACTTGACTCCTAATCGCATAGACGGTGGTTCTCACTATGGAATAGCTCGCGACCTTTCGGCTTGGCTTAACATTCATGACACTCCCGCCGAGCTACATCGTCCTAATGTAGATTCTTTTAAAAGCGATTGTGCTAATGGTGCTGTTGATGTAATTGTAGAAAACGCCGAAGCATGCCCTCGCTATTGCGGTGTAACCATACGCAACGTAAAAGTACAAGAAAGTCCTGAATGGCTTCGCAACTACCTTACAGCCATAGGACAACGTCCCATAAACAACATCGTGGATATTACCAATTTTATTCTTCTTGGAATGGGACAACCTCTTCACTGTTTTGACCTTGCTAAGGTTACAGGCGAAAAAGTAATCGTAAAAACAGTTGAAGCAGGCACTAAATTTGTCACCCTTGATGAAGTGGAACGCACTTTGACCGATCGTGATTTAATGATATGCAACACCGAAGTTCCTATGTGTATCGGTGGTGTATTCGGCGGTCTTGATTCCGGTGTAACCGAACAAACCACCGATATATTCCTTGAAGCTGCTTATTTCCACCCCACATGGATTAGAAAAACAGCACGCCGATTTGGATTAAATACCGATGCATCTTTCCACTTTGAAAGAGGTATTGACCCTAATGACGTAATTTACAACCTAAAACTTGCAGCTTTACTTGTTAAAGAACTTGCAGGTGGCGAAATATGTGGCGAAATCGTAGATAAAAAAGCTGTAGATTTCCCGGCATTCCCGGTAACTTTAAGTTACGATTACGTTAATTCCCTCATAGGAAAGAACATTCCTACCGATACCGTTAAGAGTATTTTAAAAAGTCTCGAAATAAAAATAACAAAAGAAACCGAGACCGAACTTGACTTACTTGTTCCTACTTATCGCGTAGATGTTCAACGCCCTTGTGATGTAGTTGAGGATATTCTTCGCGTGTACGGTTATAATAATGTAGAATTTGACGAAAGCGTACGCAGTAACCTTTCTTACAAATCTATTGTAGACGTAAAGAACGACCTACAAAAACTTATTGCGGAACAATTAACTGCATGTGGTTTTAATGAAATTATGTGCAACTCTCTTACTGCTGAAAGTTACTACGAAAACCTAAACGCTTATCCTCAAAATGAATGCGTAAAATTGATGAATGCGTTAAGCAACGACCTTAACGTAATGCGTCAAACTCTGCTTTTCGGTGGTCTTGAAAGTGTTGCACACAACATCAACCGCAAAATGGCAAACTTGAAGATGTATGAATTCGGAAATGTTTACCATTTTAACCCAAATGCCGATCAAAGCGAAAAAATACTTGCTCCGTTCTCAGAACACACTGCTCTCGGACTTTGGATGACCGGAAATGACATAGATGGCAACTGGGCGAAAAAAGAATCCAAAGTTTCTGTTTTTGACCTTAAAGCGGTTGTTGAAAATATATTTGCTCGTCTTGGTATCGAAAATAACGAATTAGTAATAACACAATCAAAGAACGACATATTCTCTGCCAAATTGGATATTTGCAATCGAGGAAACAAAACTATCGGTTCTCTCGGTATCGTCAAATATTCCATCCTTAAAAAAATGGACATCGAGCAACCGGTATTCTACGCCGAATTTGATTGGGATGTATTAGTTAAAATGGCTGCCAAGAAAACAGTTACGTTCACAGATTTACCAAAAACGCAACCTGTTAAACGTGACCTTGCTCTACTTGTTGACCAATCTATAACATTTGAGCAAATCGAGAAAATCGTAAAAGCAAGCGAAAAGAAGCTTCTTAAAGGCGTGAGCTTATTTGACGTTTACGAAGGTAAAAACCTTGAGGCAGGCAAGAAATCTTATGCAATCAGCATAACACTTCAAGACGCAGAAAAAACGCTTCAAGACAAGCAAATCGACAACGTCATGAATAAGATTATTTCTAATCTTGAACGCGAAGCCGGTGCAAAACTACGCTAAGTCACATTATTCTAATAATAAACTGAATTATAAATAAAACATAAATATATCTCATGGGAAGAGCATTTGAATTTCGTAAAGCAAGAAAACTAAAACGTTGGGGTAATATGTCACGCACATTTACCCGAATTGGTAAAGAAATCACTATATGTGTAAAATCAGGAGGTCCTGATCCTGCCGGTAACGCTCGTCTTCGTGCACTTCTTGCTAACGCTAAGGCAGCAAACATGCCAAAAGACACAATTGAACGTGCCATTAAGAAAGCTACCGATAAAGATGCAAGCGACTACAAAGAAATAGTATATGAAGGATACGGACCTTTCGGTATTGCCATTCTTATCGAAGCTGCTACCGACAACAATACTCGTACCGTTGCCAACGTTCGTAGCTATTTCAATAAATTCAATGGTAGCTTGGGCACAAGCGGAAGTCTTTCTTTCTTGTTTGAACACAAATGTGTGTTCCATATTAAACCCAAAGAAGGAGTATCAGTTGAAGACCTCGAACTTGAACTTATCGACTACGGAGTAGATGAAGTAGAACAAGACGAAAACTCAATTGTACTTTCAGGAGCCTTTGAAGAAAACTCCAATATACAAAAGTATCTTGAAGACAACGGCTATGAAATCGAAAGTTCCGAATTTGTTCGCATTCCTAACGACTTAAAAGAAGTAACAGCAGAACAACGCGAAGTTCTCGAAAAGTTACTTGAAAAATTTGAAGACGACGATGACGTGCAAAACGTCTTCCACAATATGAAAGAAGAAGAGGAAGATTAATTCTGAAATACCATTTATAAAAGGTGCGTTATCGCACCTTTTTTTGTGCATTAACGAAAAAACGTTATCTTTGTAGTTGGATTAAACTACACATACTAATGAGAGTAAAAATTCATCGTGAAGGAAATAATATAATTCTTATTCTGTTGTTCATACTATTAGTGTTCAACGGACTTGCTTTTCTTTTCATAGGCTACAAAATAATCCCCATAGTTTTTGCCATCATTTCAGGGATTATATTCTTATTTGTTGTGAATTTTTTCCGTTCTCCACGACGTCACTACACTGGAGACAGAAAAAACATTGTTATTTCGTCGGTGGATGGCACGGTAGTTGCGGTGGAAGAAGTTTATGAGCCGGAATACTTAAAGTGCAACGTTATGCAAGTATCGGTTTTTATGAGTGTTTTTAATGTTCACGCGAACTGGGTACCCATAGAAGGTGTTATTAAATACGTAACACATCATGCCGGACGCTTTCTAAATGCTTATTTACCAAAATCAAGCACAGAAAACGAACGCTCAACCATAGTAATCGAAACCGATAACGGTCATCAAATTCTCATGCGACAAGTTGCCGGAGCTATTGCACGACGCATTGTTACATATGCCGAAGAAGGCGACCGTGTCTATGTTGACGAACACATCGGTTTTATCAAGTTTGGTTCTCGTGTTGATTTATACTTGCCACTTGATAGCGAAATACTTGTAAAGATTGGCGATAAAGCTCAAGGTTGTGTTACCGAAATAGCACGTTTGAAATAACTCTAAAATGAAAACATTGCAATCGATAAAAAACAATATTCCGAATACAATAACATGTCTTAACTTGTTATCGGGATGTATTGCTTGTATATATGCATTCAACAGTAATTCACTATACGGAGAATTAACCGGCTATCAAGTTGCTTTCATTTTTATCGCATTAGCTGCAATTTTTGATTTTTGCGATGGACTTGTAGCACGCTTACTCAATTCGGTTTCTCCTATAGGTAAAGAATTGGATTCTTTAAGCGACTGCGTGAGTTTCGGACTTGCTCCAGCCATGTTGCTCTATGCTACAATGGAATCTTACAACCCCGGTAAATTATACAATTACGCAGCATTTTTAATCGCCATATTCGGTGCTTTAAGACTTGCAAAATTCAATGTAGATACAACACAAGCTACAACATTTAAAGGCATGCCGATACCTGCAAATGCAATATTTTGGATTGGGTTTATCAATTATTGCCACGAAACTTCAAGCATAAGCTTAATTTCCTTTTTATGGATTATCGTACTCAGTGGCTTAATGGTGTGCAACATCCCCATGTTCAGCTTTAAAATGAAAGATTTTTCATTAAAAAACAATTGGTATCGCATATTGCTTATAATAGCAGTAGTGTCATTTATATTATTATTTGGCATTACAGGGTTGTATTACAGCATTATAGCCTACTTCTTTATTTCATTATTGGTGAAATAACAACTGCATTAGATAATTTATTGCCCAAATATCAAATATTATGGAATTACTGATTATATTATTAATATGTTTTGTGTTTTTTCCGTTGTTTAAGTTCTTTTTTACAATTGGGAAAACAGCTCACACATTTAAAAAAGCTTACGACCAACAAGCCAAACAATATAAAAAAGCACAAGAGCAACACTCACAAGAATCAAAAAAAAGTTCTCGAAAAGAACGAGCTCGAGCTTATTTTAAAGACTCAGGTGAAGACGTAGAGTTTGAAGAAATAAAAACCGAACGTAACATAAAACCGACGGTTAGTTCTGAGACTCCACCTAAAGAATCGCAAATTTCCGATGCTCAATATGAAGATGTAAAATGAAACCTGATCTATTAATAAGCAAGGCTATACTTGCTCCTTCAGGACATAATGCACAAGCTTGGAAATTTTCGGTTACCGATAACAATGATATTATCATTTCTCCCGATTTTTCACGCTCGTTACCGGTAATAGACCCCCAAAATCGCGAGCTTTATATATCCTTGGGATGTGCTGTTGAAAATATTTCCATTTTTGCCGAAAGTATTGGATTTACATCTGTCATAAACGAATTTAACGGCAACGTAACTATTTCTTTTACCGAAACACAAAGTGTAAAAAACACAAATTTAGCTAAAGCAATTGACAGCCGACAAACAAATCGCTCGGTCTATTCAGGAAAAATCATTCCCGATGAACAAATACTACAACTGAAACAAGGGAATATTTGCATTTACCAACATGACTCCGCAGAATTTAAGCAATTATGCAAACTGGTGGATATTGCCAACACGGCTCAAATGAATAATCCCAACTTTAAACAAGAACTAAAACAGTGGTTAAGATATAATGAACATGATGCTAAGCAATCAGGCGACGGATTAAGCTATGACACACTTGGAACACTGAATATACCTTCTTTTTTAAGAAAATTAGTTATTCCTTTGGGGCTTAATGCCGATACTCAAAATAAGAGCGACTTAAAAAAGTTGCTTAGCAGTTCACATTTTGCAGTCTTTACAGCCAACGACACCATAAGCGAATGGATAAATACAGGCAGAACATTGGAAAGAGTTCTACTCACTGCCGAGACGCTTGGAATAGCATGTGCCTACATGAATCAACCTTGTGAAGAAGATTCTATACGCGAAATGCTAAAAATATCGCTTAATCTAAATGAACAACCACAAATCATAGTACGATTTGGCTACGCTGACCACACACCTCGCTCTCATCGTAGACATATTTCGTCTTTTCTTATAAACAAAAATTCTTAACAAGCAGAGTACAACGAGAATTTGTGGTATTAAAAAAATTGCTAACTTTGCAGTTGATTTTAGGTTTATATGATTCTCAAATATTATTTTATTTCCATACGAACATTTAACAAGATTCACCGACCATGTGGCTGGGGAGTTGAGTTTATTGCGTAGACCTTAATTATATTCCGGGTGCAAAATAATTATTCACACGTATGGGGCACAAAACGAAGCGTTTGGTTGATGGTGGACGGATGGTTGGTGTGATTTTAGGAAGTTTGTTTTCTTTGTTTTGGCTTAATAAGACACAATTCAGCTACTATAAACTCATTTCAATAGCTTTAGGTGCATTAACCACTTATTTGGTTTGGTTCTATTTCTTTATCTCACCCGACTCCAATATAGAATTATTCTATATTCCACTCGTGATGAGAGGATTCAGTAGCAGTATTTTGGGAGCGATATTCCTTCTTAGTTTGGAAGAACTTGTTCCATTTTTGCAATACTTCCAATCATTGGCTATATTCAATGCCATTCACATGTTTTTAGGAGGTGCTTTAGGCAGTGCATTATATGCTACAGGTATGAATTACTATATGACCGACAATATATCCCGATATTCCACCTATGTAGATTCTGTTGTCGTAAACACGGCAAATTTCAACATGGCTTCATTTATGAGTTCTTTCTCCACCGGAATGCAGATTGTGAGTATAAAACAATTATATGGCTGGGTGCTTTACGCTTGCATATTCACATTTTTAGCATTTCTGCTCTACGACCGTCCATATATAAGAAAAGGATTGCGTCGTATTCCTCGATGGAAAGCTGTAGGTCGTAAATTGAAAAAGGCTTCGCGTATAGTAGCCGGCATAAAATAAACACAAAAGAAGCGGTAGATTATTAAAAATTCCACCGCTTCTTTTCTTTATCGTGTGACTTTATCAAATTAGTGCATTTGGACTTTTTGAGTAGGAGGTAATGTTGAATTTCTTCTATCAACAGCCTCTACAACTTTTCCGGCAAGTTCCATAAAAGCAGAACCACTTACAGTATTCTGTAATACAACAGGAACACCATCATCTCCACCTTTACAAATTCCTGCAACTAAAGGTATTTGCCCTAACAATTCTACGCCTAACTTATCGGCAAGACGCACACCACCTTCTTTGCCGAAGATATAATACTTTTCATCAGGATGAGCAACAGGAGTAAACCAAGCCATATTTTCAACAAGTCCAAGTATAGGAACATTAACAGCTTCACCTTGGAACATACTTATACCTTTTCTTGCATCGGCAAGTGCCACCTCTTGAGGCGTCGTAACAACTATTGCACCGGTTATACCTAATGTTTGAACCAAAGTCAAGTGAATATCACTTGTTCCCGGAGGCATATCTATTACAAAATAATCAAGGTCTCCCCAATTAGCTTCACCTATGAGTTGTTTCAAAGCATTACTTGCCATTCCTCCTCGCCACAACACTGCTTTTTCCTTATCAACCAAAAAACCTATAGAAAGCACCTTAACACCATATTTTTCAAGAGGTACAATCATATTATGCCCATCGACCTCTTCCATGTATATAGGAGAATCTTCCAATCCGAACATCAACGGTGCCGATGGTCCGAATATATCGGCATCAAGTAATCCTACCTTATAACCTTTTTGAGCAAGAGATACAGCCAAATTGGTTGCAACGGTAGATTTACCCACTCCACCCTTACCGGAAGAAACACCTATAATATTTTTAACTCCCTGCAATAATTTAGGAGCCGGAGCTGCCACAGTTTTAGTTTTTACTGCAATATTGCCTTTTATCTCAACTTCAGGTGAAATATAAGTATTTATAGCCACTTCGGCGGCTTTTACAACCGATTTTATAAAAGGGTCGGTAGGTTTATCAAAAATCAATGAAAATGACACTTTATTACCATCTATTCGTATGTCATCTTCTACCATATTGTTTTCTACAATATTTTTTCCATTTCCGGGATAACGCACATTAACAAGTGCATCCAATATCAGTTTAGGATATAATCTTTCCATTATCATTAATCTTTATCTTCATCCAATAACTGAGGACATTGTATATATCCTCGTGAAAAACTACGGTAAGTATCTTCCTCTATTTCTATATCAGGCTCAACCAATTCAGTTTCATGGTCAAGATGAAATTTAATATACTTAATAGACAATCCCCTATCCAACCATTGTTGTTCATAGAATGTTTTTATTTCAAGAATATCATCTACCACATCACTATTATACAAATCGGATGTATTCACCTCTGTAGGAAGATTGTTAAGTTTTACCAATGCATCAGTATAAGTATATAGGAACGGACTATCGGTTTTTAAATGCACGATTCCGTTTTCAACCAAGATGAGACGATATAACTCCAAAAAACGAGAAGAAGTAAGTCGTTTACGCACTTTCTTCATTTGAGGGTCTGGAAATGTTATCCAAATTTCGCTCACTTCGCCTGTAGCAAAAAAACAGTCTATCAACTCTATATTGGTACGAAGAAATGCAACATTAGAAATTCCGTCATTTACGGCGGCCTTTGCTCCGGTCCACATACGAGCCCCTTTTATATCTACACCAATATAATTTTTATCAGGAAAGCGACGAGCCAACCCCACAGCATACTCTCCCTTTCCACAACCGAGTTCAAGCACGATAGGATTGTCGTTTTTGAAAAAATCGCGGTTCCAACGCCCTTTTAAAGGAAAACCGTCACGCTCTATTACAGCAAACGGATATTGAAACACGTTTTTAAACGTATCCATTTCGGCAAATTTCTTCAATTTATTCTTTCCCATATTTTCTTTATTATCTTATTAGCTTTATAGTCTTTTTTGTGCCATTTGCCAGAACAACATGTACAATGTAAACTCGTCCACTCATTGCCGACATATCAATCTGCACCGATTCGATATGAGGTTCTGAAGCAATAAGGCAAACACCTTTAGGTTCATATACATTGAGTCGCATAATTTCGTTTGTGGCATTTACTTTAAGTATTTTATCGGCAAAATAAACTTTTATTACATTTTCATCACCAACAAAATCTTCTACGCCTGTCATCGAATCAATAATATTAAATTCTTTCCAAACATTTGCCGACTTATACAACAAAACGCTCTTATCAGGTACTTTAAGTTCTACTTTTTTCTGCTCGACTCCTGCAAAAACATCATCGCCCAAACTCGGAACATCTTCAGCATCCAATGTTATTTTAGTCATTCCGGTATTATCTTCAAATGCTCGTGTTCCTATGTTTACAAGAGAAGCCGGAAGTGATATAACCGATAACGATCTATTTCCATTAAACGTATAACCCTCAATCTCGGTTACCGATGCCGGCAATGTAATATTTTCCATTGATTCATTGTAAAAGAATGCACCTTCTCCCAACGACTCAACGCTTTCAGGCAAAATTATTTTCTGAAGTCCAACTCCGGCAAATGCCCATCGACCTACAACTTTCAAATGAGAACATGCGTTAAAATCAAACTCCGTCAATGCAGTGCAAGCAAAGGATTCTTCTCCTATGGATTCAAGTGATGATATCTTACTCACATTCTTTAAATTCACACAACCGGCAAACATATAAGCTGGTATGGCTATTGCTTTATCTCCCACAATGACAGTCTCCAATGATTGGCAATCGGCAAAAACAGACGTTCCAAACTTGCATGATGGAGATATTAAAGATAAATCCAACTCTTTTATTCCATTACAACGCGAAAACGCTCCGGAATCGATTTTTTTAATACTTTCTTTTAATACAATTCCTGATAAACTTGTACATGAATTAAACGCATACTTTCCTATCGAATCAATATTCTCAGGTAAAACTACCGTTACAAGGTTATCACAACCGGCAAATGCTCCTTTTCCTATATAGCTTAAAGAATTAGGTAAAACAATCGTTTCATATTCTTTATCAAAAAAGCAATAATCAGGTAATTCATTGGCAGAATATTCCAACATATCACCAAAACAAGGAGTAGTCGCTCTATAAGACTTTATCTCTGCATCCGACAAATCAAGATGTTTCAAATTATTCAATTCCTCTACAATGAATTTCAAATCGCGAGCATCTATTTTTCCTTGTACCTCTAGAGATTCCACATTTTTATCTATTACAACGTTTTTCAGTTCTCCGGCATTTTTTAATTCGACTGAACGAAGTTGGAAAAATCCACTAAGGAAAAATAAACAAAATATCAAATATCTAACTTTCATAATCTTGTATCTATATGTAATATATTTTGAACAACTAATAATTCTTTTATCTCAGAGCGTGAAATTTCCATATCATCATATTTAGGATTTTCGCTTCGCAATATAACCTTTTCCGGATCAGAATGCTTTCGTAAATATTTTACCATACGGTAATCATCAAGTACTACAACATAAATATGTCCCCAAAAAATTTGCGACATATTGGTAAGTTCTCTCACAGCAATAAAATCGCCATTGCTTATAACAGGACTCATACTATCACCACTTACCCTTACTATACGACAGTCGGGGTTGATATTAGGCATGTTTACGGCTCCTACAATATGCTCATCGGCAAACATCATCGGTCGGTTCAGCCCTCCGGCTGTTACATCAATATCATACACAGGTGTTCCCTTCATCGACTTCATGGCACTTTCATCTATAATAAGCTCAGGAACAGCACCCGAAGAATATTTCGCAAAAGGTACGTCTTGACCGTCTTTCAACCAAGTTTTTGAAACGCCGAGATTAATTACCATTTTATTAATGAGAGATTCGCTTACTGGCAGTTTTCCATTCAAATGTTTCGACAGATTAGATTGGTCGCAACCTATTTTTTCGGCAAATTCTCCTTGCGTTAACCTTAATTCTCGTATAAGGTATTTTATACGCCCTATGATATCTTCATTAGCCATTATTATGTGATTTTCGAAGTGCAAGTTACCATTTTTTTGGCACACAGCCAAACTTTTTGGGTAATAAGCCAAACTTTTATTCAAATTTCCATATTATTATACCGACACCTTCTGTCGTTGTATTTTTGGGGACAGAAAAACGAGATTTCAGTGATTCTTGTTCGCAACTGCGACGCACCGAGACATTAGCTGCAGCTGAACCACTTC
Source organism: uncultured Muribaculaceae bacterium (assembly GCA_964536025.1). Taxonomy (GTDB): domain Bacteria; phylum Bacteroidota; class Bacteroidia; order Bacteroidales; family Muribaculaceae; genus RGIG4576. Next base: position 21,463 of record CAZHXA010000014.1, on the reverse strand, counting down.
CCCCCGCATAGTTGGCTGAAATAACCTTTCCGCGAGAATTTACGCGTACACTGATTTTCACCACACCGAAAACAGGACTTTTTGGCTCGCCCCAACTCGCAAGTGTATATCCTTCCAATCCTGAAACACCGGGAGTTCCGCTTGATACACGAGTTGTTACAGCACTCTCATTAGAACCCGAAGAGCCACTTCCGTCACCATTTGTTTTTCCAAAACTAACCCTTTTATTGATTTTTTCAGCAGTTTCTTTTTCTCGACGCACACGTTCAGCCTCTGCAGCAAGTTCCTCCTCTGTAGGACCGGGTTTTTCCTCTTTTTTCACTTTCATAGGAGACTCAGTAGCAGAAGACACCAATTGAGTAGGAGCATCACCTAAGTTTCCGGCATTCACATCATCATCACCGGCAATCTCAGGTGTTTCACTTTGTTCGATTTCATGAGGTGTACCCGAAACATTATTTAAGTCTGGCTCTATGAAATCTCCAAGCACCACATAATCGCCTCCAAAGAATATTTCATCTTGTCTCAACAATGCTTGTGCCTCATCTTTAGGTGGATAAATAAAATTCAACGACGAATATATCAATGAGAGAAACAGTACGACATGAAAAATCACTGCCGCAACAATCCCTTTGATTTTATTTTGGTCGTTTTTATTCATCACTTTTATATAATAATCCTTATTTATATTATTTCCCAGAAACAGGTTTCGTAGCAAGTACTATTTTAAGATTTGCCCTTGAACCCCTATCAAGAATTTTAACAATTGTACCATAAGGAACCACTTCATCGGCATATAAGGCAATAAATTGAGCTGAATCATTTTGTTGCGTAAGTTTCAAGAACGCCATTAATTGCTCTTCATCCTCAAGAAGTTGAGGTTCATTCTCTCCAAAAGAACCATAAATTTTTTGTTCTTTATCGATATATACCTTAGTTCCCGGTTTGATTGCGGTTTGAGTACTACCTTGAGGTAAATTAACCTCCATAGCCGTAGGAAATACGAATGTTGACGTAACCATGAAAAAAATCAACAACAAAAATATAACATCAGTCATTGACGCCATACTGAAAGTTGCCAACATTTCATTTTGTCTTTTCAAAGCCATATTTCATTAAATTTAAAGCACGTTCTTATTTTATAGGTTCGTTAAGCAAATCCATAAATTCCATTGTCTTTGCTTCAAGTTGTTTCATTACTTTATTTACCATTGCAACCAAGTAATTGTAAGCAAACAAAGCTATAATACCTACAAACAATCCGGCAACAGTTGTTACAAGAGCCTCGTAAATACCATTTGCAAGCACCGTTACATTGGCATTACTACCTGCACTTGCCATGGCAAAAAATGCTTGAACCATACCTGTAACAGTACCCAAGAACCCTATCATAGGAGCTCCTGCAGCTGTTGTTGCCAACCAAATAAAGCCCTTTTCGAGTTCGGCAATTTCAAGATTACCCACATTTTCTATGGCTACAAGAACATCATTCATGGGACGACCTATACGTGTTATCCCTTTTAAAATAAGACGAGAATAAGGCGTATCGGTCTTTTTACATAGATTCATGGCACTTTCAATTTCTCCATCATGAATGTAATCCTTTATGCGTTTCATGAATGTTTTATCTTCTTTAGCCGCCTTTCTTATGGCAAAGAAACGTTCAACAAGAATGTATATGCTTATTATCGACAAGAGGAATAACGGAATCATTATTATACCTCCTTTAAGGCACAACTCCCACATGGAAAGTTCTTGTTCCATTACAGCAGGGTCAACCGCCGATGTTCCGTTTACCAAAGTATCAGTCATTTGATAAGCTGCATCCGACTGAAATCCAATTATCGCTAAAACAGTTGTTAAAATATTCATGATTATAAATTTATTATCTTATTAAGTTATTTCAGGCAATCTTTATAAGCCTTTATTGTATCTTTTAATCCCATATAAAGAGCATCAGCGATTAGAGAATGACCTATTGACACTTCATTAAGATATTTCACATTTTCTTGAAAAAACTTCAAGTTTTTCAAGTTTAAATCATGTCCGGCATTCACTCCCAATCCTTCACGATGAGCAGCATCGGCTGCCACTACATAAGGAACAACTGCTGTTTCTGGATTTTTTTCAAAATCCACAGCATAAGGTCCGGTATATAGCTCTACACGATCGGCACCTGTTCGTGCTGCCATTTTTATATTGTCCACATCGGTTCCCACAAATATACTTGTACGTATTCCCGCCTCTTTCAATCTATCAACTATCGCAGTAAGGAATTCCAAATTAGGAGCCACATCCCAACCAGCCGATGAAGTAAGTGCATCGGGAGCATCGGGAACAAGAGTCACTTGAGCCGGCTTTACTTTCAATACCAAGTCCATAAACGAGTCACTTGGGTATCCTTCTATATTGAACTCTGTTTTTACCAAAGGACGCAACATAAACACATCATCATAACGAATGTGGCGTTCATCGGGACGAGGATGCACTGTTATACCATCGGCACCGAATTGTTCACAATCCATTGCTACTTGTTCAACATTAGGAAGATTTCCACCACGAGCGTTTCGCAAAGTGGCTACTTTATTGATATTTACACTTAAATTTGTCATCTATTCTTATAATTCGTATATTTGTCGATACTTAATTATTTGCAAAAATAATATGAATTATATTATTCTAAAAGTAAATTTTTAACTATTTAACTCATCTAACTATGCGGATAGCGGTTTTCGGCAGTAGACATCAAGACCGATACCTTGATGGTATCGCAATATTATTTAAAACTTTGAACGATTTCAATATTACAATCGATATTCAAGAAAAATTTTACAACTATTTAAGCTGCCATCTAAACAATCTTCCTGAAATAAACCGTATTATTCCGGAAAACGATAATGATTTTGTTACCGATTTTGCAATGAGCATAGGAGGTGATGGCACTTTTCTTCGCACCGCCAAACGTATTTCTGCCAAAGATATACCCATAGTCGGCATAAATACAGGACATTTAGGGTATCTTGCCGATGCAAAAATAAATGACGTAGAAACAGTTATAAACGATTTAGCTCACAATCGTTATAAAATAGAATGCCGTACACTACTTGAAGTTAAGACTTCTGATAAAAACGTTCATTTTACCGATCCTTTTGCTTTAAATGAAGTCGCAATTCTTCGCCAAGATACATCTTCAATAATTTCGGTAGAAACAAGCGTAAACGACACCTATTTCACTACTTATAAAGGCGACGGGCTGATTATATCCACCCCAACAGGCTCAACTGCGTACAATTTGAGTGTTGGAGGACCTATTCTCGATCCTACATCACAAAATGTGATACTTTCCCCTATTTCTCCACATTCACTCACCATGCGTCCTTTGGTATTGCGTGACGATGCCATAATAACAATAAATGCACAAACCAGAGCCGACATGTATAATGTGAGTATCGACGGACGCTCCAATCCGTTGCCTATCGGGACTTCTATTATCATAAGTAAGGCTCCATTCACCATTAAGGTTGTGCAATCCTTGCAACACACATTCATTGATACATTACGAGGCAAACTAATGTGGGGAACCGATGTACGATAATGAATTCGGAGACATAACTCTTAACATAAAAGCCAATATGAGACGGATTACAGCCAGGTGGCGTAATGATGTTCTCATAATAAACATGCCCCCTGTCATCAGCAGGAGCAAAATAACACTTTTTATTGACGAAAACAGAGAAAGACTGCGTATCTTACGTGAAAAAACAAAAAACAGGGAATCTCAAACAAAACATTTCCACATAGGACAGATTATTCCTTGTTTCAGGTCACAAATTCATATTACAACTATCAACCACAAAGCCGGTTTCACAGCATTTAAATGTGGAAACGACAACATAAACACTATAACTATCTCATGCTATGACAACATTGATAGCGAGCAGAAACAATATACCATATCTTGTGCCATAAAAAGAATAGTAAAACTCGTTGCACCCAAAATACTCATTCCCTATGCTTGGGAAATAGCCGAAGATTTAGGACTTCAGCCTAAAGAATTCATTATTGGACGTGGATTAAGGAAATTAGGTCATTGCACCTCAAGTAAAGTCATTCAATTATCGGAAAATCTCTTATTTTTGCCCGAAGAACTTGTTCGTTACATCATCTGTCATGAGCTTGCACACCTCACACACATGAACCACAGCAAGCAATTTCATGATTTGTGCAATATATACTGCAATGGTAAAGAAAAAGCCTTCAAGCAGATGCTCAAAGGCTTTAATTTTCCTATCTAACAGTATTGGTTTTACCAAATCTGTTAAGATTAATAATTTTCAGCTCTCAATGCAAAGTAAGATTGAGCATGATGACACACAGGGCAATCTTCAGGAGCATTCTTTCCTATAACCACGTGTCCGCAGTTCAAACATTGCCAAATGCAATCGCCTTCGCGAGAGAATACAACTTCGGTTTCCATATTGTTCAATAATTTACGATAACGTTCTTCGTGAAGTTTTTCAATAGCAGCAACACCTTCCATTTGAGCTGCAATTTCTTCAAAGCCTTCTTCACGTGCTTCTTTTGCAAATTGAACATACATATCAGTCCATTCAAAATTTTCTCCGGAAGCAGCATCGGCAAGGTTATCTGTTGTTGCAGGCACTTTACCTCCATGAAGATGCTTAAACCACAATTTTGCATGTTCTTTTTCGTTTAATGCAGTTTCTTCAAACAATTGTGCTATTTGAACGTAACCGTCTTTTTTTGCCTTTGAAGCATAATACAAATATTTAGTATGTGCTTGTGATTCACCTGCGAATGCAGCCTGCAGATTCTTTTCGGTTTTTGTTCCGTTTAATTCTTTTGCCATAGTAATATATAATTTAAGTAATTTTTCATTCGTGATTTACACTGGGTTCGATATTTCCATGCTCATCAACAGTGGCAACTTCTTCAACCGATTCCACAACATTGATAATATAATCACCCACTTTTTCTGCTTCTGAAACAATATCCATATAGAAGATACCACTTTGGTAATTATAATCTTTCTTATTTATACATTCAATGTTTTCGGTACGCAACAAGTTCCTAAAATTATTTATTTCGCGTTCCTTGTTATGACTTCTTATTACTTCGGCGTCACGCACGTTATCCACATCTTTAAGAATAATTATCATGTTGGTCATCGCCTCATCAACATACTTAAACATAATATCGATGTTTTTGTATATATTTTCGGTGAAAGTAGAATGAGATTCTTCCTTACGAACAAGAGTTTTTGCAACATTGAAACAACTATCGGCAATACTTTCTATCTCACTCACTATACTCAATATAGATGATACACGCAATTTTCCTTCATAACTCAAGCGTGCATCCATCACCTTATTAAGATAATTGGCTATTTCTATTTCCATGCGGTCAGATATTTCCTCATATTTCTCTATGCGAGTGTACAACTTATTGAATTCTTCTGTTCCGCCCTTGATATGTACCAAGTTTTGTGCCATACCTATCATTCGTTTCACGCGTTCGGCATAAACCACTGTTTCACGCTGAGCTTGCATGATATTAAGTTCTGAAGCATGGAGTAAACCTCGTGAAATAAATTTCAACTGGAACTCTTCGTCTTCTTTATGACTTGAACGTATAAACATGTCGCAAATTTTCACAAACATATTCGGGAACCATATCATTACACTTAAATTGATGATATTAAATACGGTGTGGAATATTGACAACCCGAAAGATACTGCTACTTCATAAGAATTCACATTAGCAAACGATGACATAGGCATACTCGGGTCTCCTTGACCAAATAAAGATGTAATCCATACAATAAGACTGCAAAAAGGATAAAACAATACCACAGTCCAAATAGAGCCAAAGAAGTTAAATAAGAAATGTGCCATTGCAGCTTTCTTTGCCACAATATTTGCTCCAAGTGAAGCCAAAATAGGTGTAATAGTCGTTCCGATGTTTGAACCAAGTACCATTGCACAAGCCATTTCAAACGGAATCCAGCCTTTCAACGCCATAACCATAACTATGGCAAAAGTTGCCGCTGAAGATTGAATAATCATTGTTACAACCATTCCTACTCCAACAAACAACATTACAGAGAAAAAGCCCATAGAAGAATAGCCGGCAAGGAACTCAAGTTGTTCCGGGCTAAGTTCTGGTACATTGGCACTTATCATACCAAGCCCCAAGAACAACAAAGCAACACCCAGCAAAAATTCACTTAATGACTTATAACTGCTTTTACTTGAGAACATCAACGGTAAAGAAATCGCAATCAACGGCATCACATAAGCCGAAATATCTGCCTTTACCCCCAATAAAGCTATAATCCATGATGTCATGGTTGTACCAACGTTAGCTCCCATTATCACACCGATTGATTGCACAAGCGTCATCAACCCTGCGTTGACAAAACTCACCACCATCACCGTCGAAGCTGACGATGATTGAATTATTGCTGTAATCAATGTACCTGTCAATACTCCCATGAATCGATTGCGGGTCATGGCTGAAAGAATGCTTCGCATGCGGTCCCCCGCAACCTTTTGAAGTCCTTCACTCATCACTTTCATTCCATAAAGGAACAAACCGATGGCACCTAATAAGGTAAGGAAATCTAAAAATGAGTAGTTCATCTGCTCAAAGATTTTTGTGTTATTTTAATTTTTCTGATAATAAACAGCTCTTAGCATAAACTTTCACAAAGATATAACTTTTATGTTAAATTTCTACAAATCATTTCAAAAAAACGACTACTCCAATATACGGTTTTACACATTATACAAAAAGCAAAAAGGCGACCGGAATCACTTCCAATCGCCTTTTTATTATAGAATAAAATATATGTTTTACTTCTTCACAACATGGAATACAGACGAGCTGTTTTCTGTTGTTACTTGTAAAATGTAAACGCCATCAGCAAGAGATGCCACATTGATTGCCTTAGGCTCGCCTTGTTTAGAACTTTCTGTTGAATCATAAATCTTAGTTCCGTTTGCGGCATAAAGCACATAAGTTGTATTCTTAGCCGAGAAGTCACAGGTTACATACAATGTTTCAGCAACCGGGTTAGGATAAATCTCAACTTTTGCATTCATTGTGTTCACATCTACAGCCGAAGCAGGATCATAAACTACAACTTCAATATCAAGTTGTGCTGAAGCTCCACTTTCATCGGTAGCAACCACTGTTACAGTTACGGTACCGCTTGCTTTACCTTTCAACACAAAACCATCCTTGTTGCTCATGAACTTAGATAGAGACTTATTCTCTGGAACAGTCAATTTATAAGTCATGTCTTCACCATCAGGATCGGTAAACAAGTTTGCATAAGAAATGAAGTCGGTAATTTCACCTATTGCAAGATACATTTTCTTAACATCGTTAGCCACAGGAGCTTGATTTACGTGTTCTACTTCGTAACTTACAACAGCTTGACCTTCTGCCTTAACTTTATCAATTGCAGTAATTGTAAATGCATATTTACCTGCATCGCCGTATTTAGCAGAGATTTCCACTTCAACATTAACGCCTTCGGTTACACCACTTACTGTTGCTGATAAACCGTCTTCGCTCATTTTTATTTCAGCTGCTTCATAAGGATTAACAGCTGTTACATTCTTCATTTTCGCAAGTTCGGCTGGGTCGCTGAACATAATAGTGAAGTCATCACCATCAGGGTCAACAGCAGGAATGCTAACAGTTGTAGTCTCATTTTCCTTAGCATAAACAAGAGTTTCAGGACCTTTCACAACAGGAGAAGCATTCTTGCTCAAGTAAATTGGGAAGTTGATTACCGGTTGAGTCGGGTCGTTGCTCTTGATTACAAGCATTGCCTTATTATTCTTAATCATTGGAGCAAAAGATGCATCCACTTGAACTTGAATATCAACCGATTCAGGAGCTTCGGTACTCAACGGACCTATATCAATACCACCGTCACCACCAAAGTCGGCTCCGCCACCAAATTCATCTCCTGTTGCAGCAACAGTACCTGTTGCTGGACTTAACAATTTAACCCAAGGTTCACCAGGAGCAGTTTCAATACAACTCATAATGTAACCAAGAGATCCATAAGATTCCTTGAACATTGAAGCAAGGTCAAACCATCCATAACCTTCAACATAACCCATGAAACGATTTGAAACCACAGCTTCTTCTTTGTAAGTCAAATAAGCAGGATAATCAACTCCGATAGGATAAGTTACTCTTACATAGAATGATTGTCCAGGATTCATGTATACAGAATTATCAAGAGGAATAACCAAGAATGCGGCATTTTCCATTGATTCAATGTGAACAGAACCAGTTCCAAGAACATCACCGTCTTCATAATCTTCTCCATTAACGATTTCCACTTTAATATCGGCATTCTTAACTGAAGAACCATCTTGACTTGTCAATGTGGTTGCGATATAAATGTGAGAAATGTTAAATCCTTCCTCAGGAGCTTCATAGTAAGTAGCTGCCTTATAAACAGAATAGTTATTACCTGAACCATAAGAAGGAGTTGAACTTCCTGCAACTGTAGGATAATAAAGAATCTTGTTATATTCCATATTATCAGGAGCATCCAAGATAGTAATTGTAGTATCTCCCTTTTGAGCTACATCAAACGGTTTAACATCTGCAATATTTGCTTTTAGGGCAGCCATTTTTTCAGCCGATAAAGCTTTCGGAGCTACCGACTTCATTGCCGGAGCAACTCCACCGCCTCCACCATCTTCTTCAACTTCTTCTCCCTTACCTGTTGGGTCTAACACAAGTTCATAAGTCAATTTATATTGACCAGGGTTGCTCAATGTTACAGTTTCAACACTCTTATAATCTACAGGGACACCTTCTACTCTGATTTCTTCTTTATCAAGTTCAGCAATAGGAGCCGGAGTAACAACCAAACGAACATTAACTACAGCTGAATCGCTTTCGTTGTAATAGAATGTCAATGGTACATCATAAGTACCAGGCGTTGCAGCATACTCAAAGTTAAGCATTGGAATAGAGAACCATTGACCGTCCTTACCTACTTCAACAGGAGTTTCGCTATAATATGGAGTCCATGCCTTATTACCTGTTAGTTCTCCCATCCAGTCGGTTTCAGGTCCTAAGTAATAGGTCGCAAACACTTCATAGTATTCTTCAAACCAATCATCATAAATAGAAGGGCCGCCATTCTTCACATTTGAAATAGTGAATGTAGCTGTTCCTTGATTTTCAACTTTGAAAGCAGCTTCAAAGAATGCACCCATAGCCGAAGTACCACCATTAGGTATATCTTCACGAGCACCATCCATAGTATTCAATACACGTTCTACAACAATGGTATCGGTTGGGAATACCGGTTTAGCTGTACCTGTTATTGTCATGTTCACAGGAATAGTAATTTTTTCTTTACCAGGTACGTTTGTATTCATTTCGATATCGGTAGTGTAAACGCCGGCCATCTTGTCGGTGTCAACTATCATCTTAACGGTTTTCTTTGCTTCAGGAACAAGAGTAGATTCTATAACCGGAGCAAATTCAACAGCGTTTCCGAATTGGATACAGCGTTCAGGCAATAGAATACCTTCAGAACCATCTTCATTAGAAAGACCTGCAAGACCGAATATACCTAAAATATTAGCTTCATCATTAGCTCCCTTATATTGGAATTTGAATGAACCGTCTTTTCTCAAGATAACTTGGTAACAAACACCAATATTCATTGAGTTACCATATTCCATGAATGAAACGATTGCTTCATCTTCGGTAATATAATGGAATGTACCTGCAGACTTGGTTGTGTCCATTGAGTGTAATCCCCAATAAGGAGCAATAATATTGGTATATATTGTTCCACCAGGGAATACTGACGGTGGTTCCGGCCAAACCTTTTGATCATCACGTTCAGTGAAAGAAACAAAACCCGTATTGTAAATATACATCTTAGTATATTTCTTACCATAGAATGGGAATTCAAACGGAAGTTCAACAGCAACGTAATCATGCATGTTATAGTAAGAGAAGTTGTGTTGATCTCCCTTTCCATTGGTTTCAATATCCACCCATTCATATTTTACTGAACTGTCGTCAAGAGAGATTGCATATTGATAAGACATCTTTGATGTTTCATCAATAGATTCCTCAAACTTAACCATGCCATTAGGCTTGATTGAGTAAACAAGGTTTTCGTTACCCTTATTTTCAACAACAAGGTCTTTTACTACAGAAGTTCCACTTTCTACAGAATCAACAATTGCATCAATGCTTAATTCAACTGTAGGAGTTCCTACAACTTCACCTTTTATATTAGCAGTTACTTGACCTGCATCGGTTGTAATTGTCAAAACATCAGAAACAGTTCCCGAAGTTGCTGTAGGAATTGTTACGATGATGTCCTTTGACAATCCTGGTTCGATTGCAAACGGAAGAGTTACATCATAAGCAACAGCTTTTGTTGCAGATTCTACTGCAGTTACGTTCATTACCGACTTACCGGTATTCTTAACAGTCACAGCCACCTTGGTGTCAGAAGTGCGGAACACTTTACCAAAATCAATATCGTTGCTTTCAAGAGCAACAACAGGAAGAAGATTTGAACCTGTAATATTTGCATTGAATTTAACCAAAACCGTTCCATTTTCGGCATCATTACTCATCAATACAATATTATTGAATGTTTCTCCCGCATTCATTGTTTCATCAGCAGTAAGTGTAGCAGAAACCTTAACACTTTCACCAGGACCTACCATACCATGAGCAGGAACCAATGAAGTAACCATATTAGGTTTAGGTGCTATAAATTTAACTGCACTTTGATTGGTAAACTGCTTGTAGACATAAGCTGCAGGATCAGTGCTATATCCATAGTAATCGGAAATTTCGGCAGAGGTAACTGTCATCGGGTCGGTTGATTCTGCATCCAAAAGACCACAATACAAAGTAGAACCGGCTTGGAACAAATTCATTGAAACCGGATCATAACTATCATAGAAGATTTCTATATCACCATTAGCCGAAAGAACGATACGGAATGAAATAGGAGTATATTCTTGACGATAAACAAGTGCTAAAACGTCAGTGTATTTGATAACGAATTTACCATCTTGTTTAGCATATTCAATCTTAGAATTAGGTCCGAATGTAAGTTGGAAACCATAAGCTGAAATATATGGAACACCTTGAAGACCATAAGAGCTTTCGGTTAGTGGATCGCGATAAGCATATTCGCCTATACCAAATGCCACACCACCAAAACTTGTGATATAAGCTCTTTCATAAGTCTTACCATAGAATGGGAATTCAAATCCAAGATATATTTCTTTACTTAAATATACATTATCATTGAATGTTGAAGTAATATCGGTTGCTCCAAGAAGTTCGGTGTTTGCATTATATGCAAAATCGGTTGCTCCGTTCAAGTTGGTTGCAACTGTGTAACCGAATTTATGAGCTTTACTTGTACTACCTTCTATTGTCTCATCGGAGAATTTAGGGAATACATATTCCAACGGATAGTTACCCACGTTTTTGATATTGAATTCTTTGGTAACACTTGCACCACCTACTTCAAGTTCTCCTACATCGATAGTTGTTGGTTCAACTTCCATTTTGGCAGGCTCGGTAGCTGTACCATGCAAATAAACCTTGAATTCTGTTCCATCACTATTTTTGAATGTGATAGAACCTGAATGACTACCACCGGTTTGTGGTTTATATTTCACTTCAAATGTGCTTGAAGAACGTGCAGGGAAACCGCCTGAAACATAAGAAGGAGCTTCAAAGTTTTCAGAACTGCACACAATATCAGAACCACTTATGAAACCAAAATTTCCAAACACACCATAACCTTCATTATAAACTTCTACGGAAAGCGTTTTTTCTTGTCCTACAAGAAGAGAACCAAAATCAACCACCTTTGAAGCCTTCATTTTAGGTCCATGACCTGAAACTTCAAATGTTACCGGAATTGAAATAGCATTTGCTTCCGATTCGTTTGTATTGAATGATAGCTTAAAGTTGTAAGTACCGTTACACAATGGTTGGCCATCGCTTGTAATGGTTACTTCTTGAGTCTCACCTTTCTTAACAAGTCCTTCTGTTGGATTAAGAGTAAGCATTGAACTCCAATCAGGGTTTTGGCTCATTGCTGTAATAGCCCAACCTTGACTTTCACTTACTCCTTCAAAAGTAGAACCTTTAAGAGCATTCGCAAGAACTACCCATGTTTTACCCAAGTCATTACTCATATAACTGTATGTAGCATAAAAGTTGTCTTCAAGAGTACCCATTGCCAATGGAAAATACTCTTCATTACCCTCAACAGGGAAATGGAATACTACCCAGAATGATTCACCCGGAGCAAAATACATTTGTTCCTTTAATTTAACTGGCATATCCACATAGAAGTTAGACGGAACTATTTCTTGAGAAAGTTTAGATGCTGTCAAAACCGGACCTGCATAAATTTGCACTGTAGGATTTTGTCCATAATATGATCTCATCTTAACAGCTGTCAAGTTGAAACCATCAGGATAAAGAGTAGGATCTACATAGAACCATTGTGCTGCAGAGTTAGGCAACGATTTATCATTTTCACCGATACTTGCACTAAGCTCAGTAAAATATTTTAATTCTTTAGGATAATCTGATTGTACAAATTCGTCGGTTTTCACAACACTGTGTGTAACCATTTTTTTACCTGAAAGATTTCCTTTGAAAGAAACAACATTAGGCAACAAAGGCTTATTGTTATTCTTTGAATAAGTTGCAATATTGGAACTTACAGTCTTTTTAAGTCCATTCCACTTCAATAAACCATCTTGTTCGTTTCCTATATTAAATGAAGCACTTGCGATTAATGAAGATGGAGTTTGTTGCATTTCAAGATAAGTCTTGTCAACAGTCATCTTAGGACCTTCATTAGTCTTAATTTCAACCACAGGAGAAAGAGCAGAAGCATTACCCCAACGGTCTACTGCCTTAAGTGCCAAATAATAAGTGGTAAGTGATTTCAATCCGTTCAATTCATAAGTAGCTTTATCGCCTGAAGAATAGAATTTAGTATCAATAACCACTCTTGAAACTTTGGTTAAATCTGAATTGGCATCAAATGCATTTGTACTGTAATACAATATGTGATTATTTACGTTATTATCACTTGATGCAGGAATTATCCATTCTATTGTTACATTATCTTGTGCAGGACTTGCAGTAAATGAAGTAACAGCTTCCGGAGCTGTACCATCACCCATAACAAGAGCTTTGGCTGCATCAACATAACCTGAACCATATAACCCTTTCGCATTAGGATTTAATGTATACAAGTCGTTTACCGAAGTAACTATTTGTTGACGCAACACTTCATTGGTCATAGTTTGTTTACCAAATTTTGATAGCACAAGAGCAGCTATACCCGAAACGTGAGGAGTCGCCATTGAAGTACCTTCGCTAAATCCATAAGAATCACCGGGAAGAGTACTCAATACTCCATGAGCATCACCATAGCTCATAAAACCACCCGGAGCAATTACATCAACCCATTCTCCATAGTTAGAATAGCTTGCAGGTGTCATGTCATCACACATTGATGCTACTGAAAGAACTTTATCATAACATCCGGGATACCAGTTACCTGTCATACCTTCATTACCTGCGGCAAAGATACACAAACCACCGGTCATGTTGTCGCTATGAGCAGATTCGGTGAAATAATCGATAGCATCAAGCACCGATTGTTCACAATAGCCTTCACTTGCCCAACCCCAAGAACATTGTGCAATTGTTGCTCCACTATTGGCTGCATAAACGATAGCAGCGGCAAAGTCGGCATCACCGGAACCTGAACGTGAATCAAATACTTGAACTGACAACAATTTAACACCACTGTTAGGAGTACCATCACCACCGGCTACACCGGCTACACCTTTACCGTTATTGTTTACAGCCGCAACAGTACCTGCTACGTGTGTACCATGGTCATGTGGATAAATCACTGCTGAATTGGTACAGAAGTTCCAGCCATAAACATCGTCGATATAACCGTTTCCATCATCATCAACGCCTTCTTTACCATTCAATTCAAGCTCATTAACTGCCACATTTGCAGCAAGGTCTTCGTGGCTTAAATCGATACCACCGTCAATGATAGCCACAGTAACCTTACTATTACCGGTTGTTGTTTTCCATGCTTCAAACAAGTTGATATCAGCACCGGCTTTACTTTGAGGGTTACTTCCGTCGTTGTGATAGTGCCATTGAGACGAAAGACGAGGGTCATTAAACGGCATTGCTGTTGTTGACGCCTTAGGCTCTGATGTCACTTTACGGAAAGTGGCTTTTTCTTTAAGTTCCATAGGAACTATACCATGAACGTTTTGAACACCTGCTGTCTTTTTAAGCGTGCTTATTGCTTCAGCAGTTGAAACGTTTTCGTCGAATGTGATTTCATACCAACGGTCAAGACCGTATTTCGCCATTCGAGCTTCATACTTGGGTGCTTTAGGGAACACCCTGCGAATACCGATAGCCTTGATGGCCTTTGCAGAGGCATCAAGAGGCTTAACTCCTGTTTTTAGTCCTCCCGAAGAAAGAGACTTAGGTGTGGCACCCACTTGAAGAGCAACTTCAGGTTGCAATTTCACGCGAATAACACCTTTTTTAGGAGTCACGTCACCGGCATAAGCAAAAACATTGCTGCTCACAGCTACCATGAGAAGCAATAACAATCTTAATGCTAATTTTTGCATAATCGATGAATTAGTTAATATTATAGTTAATTTTAATTGTTTTATCTCTCAAATCGGCTTCCCTTTGCACCGACTTAACAATATGATTTCGAGCAAAATCACGAATCACTCTTTTCAATCTGCTAAATTAACTAATTTTACCGATTTTTTGAAGTTTTTGCTTTAAAAAACAACTTTTAAGGTCTATTTTTTTACAATCCGAAATTTTTAAGGTCATTTTCGAGGTAATTCGATACGGAATGTCGTTCCATGTTCCAGTTCAGACTCTTTCACATAAATTCTGCCTCCATGATACTCTTCTATTATACGCTTCACAAGCGTTAAACCCAATCCCCAGCCTCGTTTTTTGGTTGTATAACCCGGATTAAAAACAGTATCAAAATTTTTTCGTGCTATACCTTTACCGGTATCCTTAACATCAATAAACACCATATTACGACTACTTGAAACAGTCACATCAATTGCACCTTCTCCTTGCATGGCATCAACGGCATTTTTGGTAAGGTTTTCCATAACCCATTCAAAAAGCGACATACACAAAAGCACGCCACACTCTTCATTTCCTGTGTGTATTGTAAGATTAACACGCTTGGAGATACGGGTTTTCATATATTCCAAACTATTCACAACCGATTCATTTATGAAAGCAAGTTCCATTTCTGGTTTAGACCCTATTTTTGAAAAACGATCGGCAATAACCGACAAACGGTTTACATCTTTGTTCATGTCCGACACTACAGAACTGTCAAGGTCGGTTGTTTCAAGCATTTGCATCCATGCCATCAACGACGAAATAGGTGTTCCTAGTTGATGGGCGGTTTCCTTTGAAAGCCCCACCCACACTTTGTTCTGTTCCGCTTTTTTTATGCTTATAAGTGCAAAATAAACAACGAGAATAAAGACTGCCAATACGCCTAAAAGCACATAGGGATAAATTTGCAAACGCCTTAACAGCGTAGAATCCTCATAATAAAGATGTTGAACTATATCATCATCAAGTATTATATCAATATGATTGGAGGTATTTTTTAATGATTTTAATTTTTCGACAAGAAAACTTTCATTTTCGGGTGATAAAGCATAAAAACCAAAAGCTTCGGCTGGCTCAGGAAGAGAAAAATTGCGATGTAACAAAATATCATCATCCTCATCCACAAGAAGAACAGGAATATTATCATTGGCTTCGATAATACCCAAAAGAAAATTCACATTGGCTACCGAAGCAGAATCGGAAGCTATCGACATTGATGCAAGTTCTTTTGTTGCATCGGCCCATATCTGCATGCGATTACGCTCCTGCTTAGACAAATCTTTAACCAAATTATTGGAAAAGAAGAGGAAATTAACAACAAGGACAATCGAAATCGTTACAAGTCCCCATTTCCAAACACGTCGAGAATGATATATATCGTAAAAAGCCATTAATAAAGTTTTTCACTTATTCTAACTCACAAAAATACATAACATTGTGTTATTTTTCAAAAAAATCGCAGTTTAATTAACTGCGTTGTATTATCTTTGCTTATTGAATATATATTGAAAACAATATAATTATTAATATAAGTCTCAATAGGATGAGAAAATACAACGTAATTAACACAACACTCGGTTGGGTCATGTTTGTAGTGGCTGCTGTCACTTATATGCTTACTCTTGAGCCAACCGCAAGTTTTTGGGATTGTGGTGAATTCATCTCACAAGGTTGCAAACTTGAAGTAGGTCACCCACCGGGCAACCCCATATTCATTCTCGCCGCACGATTTATGATAAATTTCGTGGGTAATGATTTAACAAAAGCAGCTTTGGCTGTGAACGCAATGAGTGCATTACTCAGTGCAGGTACCATACTCCTTTTATTCTGGACTATTACCCACTTGGTGCGAAAAATCTTAGTAACCGACGGTAAAGAAAATTCCATGTCACTCACCCAGATGCTATTAATTTTCGGTAGTGGTGTGTGTGGTTCTCTTGTATACACATGGAGCGACACGTTCTGGTTTTCGGCAGTAGAAGCCGAAGTGTACGCCTTTTCTTCGTTCTGTACAGCTTTAGTGTTTTGGCTCATCTTAAAATGGGAAGACCACGCCGACGAAGCTCACAGCGACCGCTACCTAATCTTAATTGCCTATGTAATAGGCGTTTCGGTTGCCGTACACTTATTAAACTTGCTTTGTATCCCTGCAATTGTTCTTGTATATTATTACAAGAAATTCAGTAACACATCAGTAAAAGGGTCTTTAATTGCATTGTTGGTATCATTTGCAATCATCGTATTTATTCTTTACGGATTGGTTCCCGGATTTGTGGAAATGGGACAATGGTTTGAATTGCTATTTGTTAATACATTTGGAGCATCTTTCAATACCGGAGTTTTGTTTTATGCAATTCTTGATGTTGCTATCTTCTCTTGGTGTATTTATGAATTATATAAACAACAAAGTGCAACACGCATTAAAGTATCTTTCTTTTGTACTGTTTTATTCTCAGGAATGCTACTCATAGGAGACGGAGCATTATTACCACTTGTTCTTACCGCAGCATTATTTATATACTTGTGGAAATTCTGCAAAAAAATACCTGTACGCTGGTTCACCATCACAGCAATGAGCATTTTCGTTATTTTCATAGGATATTCTTCTTATGCAGTAATTTTGATTCGCTCAAATGCACAAACTCCTATGGACCAAAACTCACCCGACAACGTGTTTGCCCTTTCAAGCTACTTGAACCGTGAACAATATGGCGACCGTCCGTTGCTATACGGTCAAACATTCAATTCGGATGTAGTTTACAAAGCCAATGCTTCAGGTGTATTAAAGCCGATTGTGAGCGAAGGAAAAACTCTTTACACAAAAGAAGTAAAAAGCAATCCTTCCGACCCAGACAGATATCGTGCTATAGGTAAATCTAAAACCTATAAGATGAATCCGGAATTGGATATGCTATTCCCTCGCATGTACAGTGGAAAACATGCCGCACAGTATAAAGAATGGGTAGGTTTAAAAGGTAAAGCGGTAAACGCTACTTCACAATATGATTACAATGGGAACCCTTACGGAATGGAGACTAAAATCAAACCCACATTCCTTGAAAATCTTCAATTCTTCCTTGATTATCAGTTAAGCTATATGTATTGGCGTTATTT
Source organism: uncultured Muribaculaceae bacterium (assembly GCA_964536025.1). Lineage (GTDB taxonomy): Bacteria > Bacteroidota > Bacteroidia > Bacteroidales > Muribaculaceae > RGIG4576. The sequence goes on along the minus strand of CAZHXA010000014.1, from coordinate 3,565 downwards.
CATGTGGAACTTTGCCGGTCGTCAAAATGATATACAAGGAAACGGAGAAATAACTCAAGGTAACTGGATTAGCGGTATTACGTTTATCGATAATCTACGTTTGGGAGACCAAAGCCTCATGCCTTCCGACCTGACAACAGGCAACAAAGGACACAACGTCTTTTATATGTTACCTTTAATATTCGGTATAATAGGGCTTCTATGGCAGGCTTATGCCGATAAGCGAGGAATAGAACAATTTTGGGTGATATTCTTTTTGTTCTTCATGACAGGTATTGCAATTGTCATTTACCTTAACCAAACACCTAACCAGCCTCGTGAACGTGACTATGCATTTGCCGGTTCATTCTACGCATTTGCTATTTGGGTAGGTATGGGTGTTGCCGGTTTATGGAAACTGATTATTTACACTTTAAACAAACTAAACAAAACTGCCAAAGTGGAACTTGATGGCAAAAAGAGCCTTATCGCTGCAAGCATCGCTGCTGTAATAGGTCTTTTGATTCCATTACAAATGGTAAGCCAAACATGGGACGACCATGACCGCTCAGGACGCTATTGTGCTCGCGATTTCGGTAAAAACTACTTAGCGAGTGTTGATAAAAATGGAATCATCTTCACCAATGGCGACAACGACACATTCCCACTATGGTATGCACAAGAAGTTGAAGGCTATCGCACCGATGTGCGTGTGGTAAACTTAAGCTACTTATCAACCGATTGGTATATCAACCAAATGCGTCGTGCTGCATACGAATCGGAACCTCTTCCTATGCATGCCGATGGTGAAACGTTTGCCTACGACAAACGACAATTCGGATATTTCATCAGTCCTGACACACTTCCGGTTCCGGCTGTTAATTCAATCGAGCATTTTTACAGCGATAAAGCATTAAATAGTTCATATAACCTATATGAATTTAAATACCCGGTAATGTACATCCCTGTAAACGCTGAAGAAGCTATCAAGCAAAACGTTGTTCCTGAACGCTACAAGGATTATGTAAACAATAATATTATCATGAACATGCTTGCAGAGAAATACACTGCCGGCGAAGGTGCAATGACCTCAAGCAAAACAATGTCCCTTGATATAATTGCATCAAGTATTGCCGATGGATGGAAACGCCCTGTTTACTTTGCAATGACTGTTCCGGATAAATATTATCTCGGTCTAACTCCTTATATGCTCAATACCGGTATGGCTTACCAAGTAACTCCGGTTACATACAACAGAAACGGCGATTCAGGTGTTAATACCGACAAAATGTACAAGAATGTAACCACCGAATTTTCTTGGGGTGGTCTTGATAAAGCAGAACCGGGTTCTCTTTATCTCGATGAAACCGTGAGACGCATGGTAACATCTTTACGCACTTCGCTTTTGGATCTTGCAACTACATTCATACAAGAAGGCTACACAACGTCTTTTGAACTCGAACGTGCCGACTCCACCTCAACCGAATATGCCGAAAAGAAAGCATTCATGGACGACCGTTACACCAAAGCAAGAAACGTCTTAGACCTTATTGTAACAAAATTGCCCGAAAAAGCTTGTCCATATTCTTTGAACATGGGTGAAGAACTTGCTAACAGATATGCAATTCTTGCCGATGAAACAGGCAACCCCAAAGACTTGAAAAAAGCCGAAGACATCATAATAAACGAAATCTTGAAATATGCCGAATACATAAGATTCTATCAATCTCTTAGTGTATCCGATTACTACAGATTAAATTCTTATGATATGTATATCGACCGTACAATGTTCTTCAGTTATCTCAAGACTCTTGGAGAAATTGCCGATAAAAAGAAAACCGAAGAAGTTCTTAAACAAATTGAAGCTTTAGGGGTTAATATCGACCGATTAACAAAAATGGCTGAAAGCAAAAAGAACGCCTAAGCCAGATTTTCAACAACACCCCTCAGTTGCTCCATAATAATGCTACTGAGGGGTTAATATTATCCTATCATGTTTATAGAGCAACCGCCACTTTTATACCGTTTTCTATTTCCCGAATGTGTGTGGAGAATACACAAGAAACAAAAAAGCGTATATCTCACCTTCGACGACGGACCAATTCCCGAAATAACACCTTGGGTACTTGATACGCTTGACCGATACGGCGTAAAAGCTACTTTTTTCTGCGTAGGAGACAATGTAAAACGCAATCCTGAAATATTTGTGGAAATAATACGGAGAGGACACAGTGTAGGCAATCACACGATGAACCATCTGCAAGGAATGAAAGTTACATCTCACCGATATTTGCGAAATGTACTACAAGCACATAAATTTATAAAATCACCACTTTTCAGACCTCCTCACGGTCTTTTGAGATGGAAACAGGCAAGTATCTTACGCGAACACTTCACAATTGTAATGTATGATGTGATTTCTCGCGATTACAACTGCAAACTCACTGGAGAACAAGTTTTGAACAACGTAAAACGATATGCACGAAAAGGGTCAATAATCGTATTTCATGATTCACTAAAGGCAGAGAAAAACATGAAATATGCTCTACCACGAGCTATTGAATGGTTAAAAAGCAAAGGTTACTCATTTGAACGTATAAAAATGCCAGAAGAGTAAATATAGGCATGAAAGAAAATCGCGATAAAAAAGAATTAATACGTAATAAAGCTCTTGAATTGGGGTTTGAAGTTTGCGGATTTGCCAAAGCTGACAAGGTAAATGATAATGCCATATCACAATACCGCGATTGGCTCGAAAACGGCAAAAACGACTGCATGGAATACGCAACCAAATATCAAGACTTGAGAAACGACCCTCGCGAATTATTTCCAGGTGCAAAAACCATTATTTCAACGGCAATAAACTACTACCCTACACACATACAAGACAAAAATGCACCACAATTCTCTTATTATGCCTACGGACTCGATTATCACATTGTGATTAAAGAGAAATTAAATGCTTTGAGCGGTTTTATTCTCGAAAACTGGGGTGTGGAATCACGCATTTGTGTTGACACGGCTCCTGTCATGGAAAAGTATTGGGCAAGACAAGCCGGAATAGGCATGATAGGACGCAATAACCTGCTTATCATTCCGGGCAAGGGCTCTTTCTTTTTCCTTGGAGAACTTATTACGTCTCTTGAGCTTGAACCCGATGAACCATGCACCGAATCTTGTGGTGATTGCATGAAATGTGTAAATTCTTGTCCCGGTGGAGCTTTAAGTGATGGTAAATCTCTTGATGCTCGAAAATGCTTGTCGTGCCAGCTCATAGAACGACGCGGTGAATTACCATCGTGGGTTGCAAAAGCTGTAAATAACCGCATCTATGGATGCGATGAATGTCAACTTGCCTGCCCTCACAATCAAAATGCACACCCCTCCAAAATTTCAGAGTTCACACCATCAAAAGAATTTAATGAACTTACAATTGACACAATTTCCACTATGAATAAAACCGATTTTAAACGCATTTTCGGCAAAAGTGCAATAAGTCGCGTAAAATTGGATGGGCTATTACGCAATGCCAATTTGCTAAAAAAATAATACCTTTTTTACATCATTTATTACTTATGTAAAAAAC
>CAZHXA010000013.1:0-51417 GCA_964536025.1 uncultured Muribaculaceae bacterium | reverse complement strand
AGCCGAAGCTGTATCAGTTAAAGACGTTCGTATTTACATTAACCCGGGACACGGTGCATTTGCTGCCGATTGTCGCCCAATGGGAACGGTTAAACATGGTGCTAATAAAGCCTATGATTCGGCTGATAATGATACAACCAATTTCTTCGAATCAAACACCAACCTTCAAAAAGGTCTTGCTTTACTTGGCAAATTGGAAAGTTTCGGAGTTCCGTTTGACCACACAAAAAATCAAACTAACGCAAATCCTCATCGCGTGGGTGCTGCTCTTGATTTGACTCAAAATATTGTGATGAGCCATGTGAAATGTGGTGGTTATCCTGCTTATAGCGATTATACTACACATACAGAAAATCCTGACAATAGTTACTATGACAGATCTTTATCTGTTGTTGCTGCCGAAGTGGAATTTAATGATTTCGACTTGTTCATTTCCATTCACTCTAATGCAGCAACTGATGGTACAAATACTAACTATCCGCTAATACTTTTTCGCGGAACAGATGCCTTGGAAGGTAATCCGGGAAGTGCCGATGTGGCTAAAGCTGTTTGGCCTTATTTATATGGTCAAGGACATCACCAATGGACATATTATTCAATGACCCAAACTAACATTCGTGGTGATATAACTTTTTATGGTAGCTCAAGTAATGCTACAATGTTAGTACCCGATGATTATGTGTGGGATGAAAATCACAATCATGCAGTATATATTCCTAATACTGAAGGTCCTGATACTGTTAAATACACCGGTTATCTTGGTGTGTTGAAACATGGTGTGAAAGGTTTTTTGGCTGAAGGATATTTCCATACTTATCAACCTGCTCGTCATCGTTATATGAACGACGATGTGGCACACCTTGAAGGTGTGGCTTACGCTCGCGGTATTGCCGATTATTTCGGTTGGGACAAAAAGGAAACCACAGGTACTGTTTATGGAATCGTTCGTGATTTGCATCAAAAATTTACTCATGACTTTTATAAACCAAATGTTACATCTAACGATAAGTTCAAACCGTTGAACAACGTTACTGTTACCTTGAAGAATGAATCGGGAGTTGTAAAAACTTATACTACCGATGATGAATGGAACGGTGCATTTGTGTTTGATGTAGAGCCGGGTACTTATACCATAGAATGTACTCACGAAGATTATAAAGCCGATTTATATACAAAAACTAATAAATCGGCACAACCTGAAGTGGTTACAGTTACGGTGGAAAAGGGTAAATGTGTTTATCCTGAAATATTCCTTGAAAGAGTGGATTATGTTCCACCTACAATAGTTTATGTAAACTATCCTGATTCTCTTGAAGGAAAAACAGGCTTTAATTTGTATCCTTCTTATGAACTTAAAGCTACTAATTATAATCTTCTTGCCGAATCTCTTGTCAATAAGACTGTACGTCGTCAATTAGTACGTGATAACAAGCAATATGTTCTTGCTCTTGATGCTGCAAATAAACCTTATGTTTATGTTGCCGATTTGAAAGCCGGAACTGTTACCGAGCTTGGAACATCTGTTTGTAAAACCGATGCTGATTTTGCCGAAGGTCTTGCTCTTGCCGATATAACAATGACTGCCGATGGCTATTTGCTTGGATGCAACTACAATAAGACAACTTATAATCCAACAGAAACATATTATGTATATAAGTGGGAAAATGATATAAACGGAGTTCCTGCTGGAGAAGCTATAGAATTGTTTAAATCACAAACATCAGCACTGTATGTAACAGGTCGCATAGGTTTGACTATTTCTTATAGTGGAACTCTTGAAAATGGTTATTTGATTGCTACTGTTATGCATGATGCAGGTAATTTTAATAAGCACTTCCGTTTTGCAGGATTTCCTATAGCCGACGAAGTTGCAACAGCTCCAAGTTCTATGAATACTTATGCTGAAACTTCTCTTTGGAATTGTGGAGCGTTTGGTGAAATACATTCACTTGTTCCTTCTCCATTCTATGATGAAACTAATGATGGAGCACAATTTGCTCAATTTATCATAGATGGTAATGCATCTCTTCCAACAGAATTCCAAACAGATGGCGGACAGTTTAAAGACAATACAATTCTTTCAACATTCGCAAAAAAAATGGTTTCTGAAAAAGCTGTAAGTGGTTCTTATTTCAAATATAATGGAAAGATTATATTTGTAACTCCTGATGTTAATAATGACGGAAAAGTTGTGGGTATCAAAGCATTTGATGTAACCGGAGGTCTTGATACAGCAAAAGAAATTGCATTAGATGGTGCTAAAATCGAAGCAACCGATTATAATTGCGTTTCGGCTCATGGTGAATTAGCACTTAAATTGAGTGCCGACGATATAACAGAAGGTGCTACAATTGAGTTATTCCTTGTTATTGATGGCAAAGTTGTTAAGTTTGTTGAAACCGAAACTTATACAACTACAACTCCTGCAACAGGAACAGCTAACCCATTTGCTTACGCTCTAAGCAGTAAATTAGACGGTGAAACACTTAAAGTGAACTATTCATTGAATACCGATGCTACAGCGGTAAATGTGAATGTTAAGGATGCTGAAGGTGAAGTTGTAGCCACAGCGTCGGGTGCAGTAGCAAAGGGAACTCAAAGCGTAAATGTAGATGTTTCGAAACTTAGCGGTGGTGACTATACATGGGAAGTGGAAGTTGCCGGTGCTACAAAAACTGCAATTGAAACATTTAAATCTTATCGATTCTATCATCCTCGTGGTGTAGATGTAGACAATAACATGGAAAGCCCTGCATTTGGTAATGTATATGTTACTGAAGGTATGGTTACAACAAGTGATACTTATTGGAGTGGAACAGGTGGCGGATTAGGTCTTTATATCTTTACTCCCGATATGGAAGGCGTGAAGAATGAAAAGACTGGAAAATATGCGTTTACAGGTGGATGGACACTTAATCCGAAAGCTAATTCAAAAAATACAGCCGACTTGGCTCGTGTTCGTGTAGCAGAAGATGGACGTATCTTTGTTACTCGTATGAACGATACCGGTGATTACATTATGTTTGCTAAATCTCAAGAAGATTTGGTTGCTAATAATAAGTTTACTTCATTGTTGGCAGGTTCAACATTCGATGCTTCAACTTATAAATATACCAATTCAAATGGCGATTTCTTAACTGCAGCAAATCTTGGATTTGACGTTAAGGGCTCAGGTGAAGACCTTAAACTATTGGCTCTTTCATCTAATAAGAACCATTGGTCTTATGTTTATACAGGTGGTAGCACCGATGAAATTGCTTTAGGTACTGCCGATGCAATTACCAAATCTACCAATATTCCTGCATTGTCAGGTAAATATACTATTTCACCTGCCACTACAAACGTAGAATATGACAATCGCGGTGGTATTTGGTATTGTCAATATCGTAGTGCTCCAAAGAATACAGAACCGTCACTTGTTTATATCAATGAAGATGGAAAAGAAATGTATAAAGATATAACAACAGTTCGTGGTGGAGCAGGTGTTCGTGTATCTCCTGATGGAACACAAATTGCAGTGTCAAGCTCAACTTCTCAATTTACCATTTATAACTTGGTATGGACTGAAGACGGAGTGCCGGGATTACGTCGTGAATATGTAATCACTCATGGTATCGGTACTAATGTTTATGATATAGCATGGGACCTTGCCGGAAATATCTATATCTGTGGTAACTCTAAGGAATATTTGAAAGGTTTTGCACTTCCTCGTACAAAAGCATTTGCTACTCAAGCTGCATCAAAATATGCATTTAAATTAGGTGCAACTTCAATTGAAGATGTCGAGGTAGAAGAAACTGAAGCTCCTGTTGAATATTACAATTTGCAAGGTGTGAAGGTTGACAAGCCTGAACATGGTATATTTATCAAGAAACAAGGTAGCAAAGCTACAAAGGTGATTTTATAATGTGAAAGCGGTGTAACTTCCGCAATTACAGAATCAATATTAATGTTAGGGTCGGCGAATTTCGTCGACCCTGATTGTTTTTCGGCTAAAATGCACTACCTTTGTAAAAAAAGATTAAGAAAATGAAGAAACCATTGATAGGAATGACTTTGCCGGAGCTGAAAGATGTTGTAACAACTTTAGGTATGCCTGGATTTTCGGCAGGTCAAATAGCTAAGTGGCTTTATGAAAAGCGTGTCACTGATATTGACGAAATGACCAATCTTTCAAAGGCAAATCGAGAAAAATTGTCACAAGATTACTGTGTTGGTCGTTACGAACCGAGTAATGCCATGCGTAGTGTCGATGGTACTGTGAAATATCTGTTTACCGTTTCCGATGGCCTTGCAGTGGAAAGTGTGTATATTCCGGATGACGATCGTGCTACATTGTGTGTTTCTTCACAAAAAGGGTGTAAAATGGGTTGTAAGTTTTGTATGACCGGGAAACAAGGGTTTCATGGAAATCTTACGGCAGCCGAGATAATTAACCAAGTGCTCAGTATTCCCGAGAGTGAAACACTTACCAATGTAGTGTTCATGGGAATGGGTGAGCCTATGGATAATTTTGATGAAGTGCTTAAAGTACTTAATATAATGACCGAGAAATGGGGTTTTGCATGGAGTCCTAAACGTATAACTGTTTCTTCTATTGGAAAACTTGACACCTTACGTAGATTACTTGATGAAACGCATGTACATGTGGCTATAAGCGTACATTCTCCCTATCATGATGAACGTTTAAGTCTTATGCCTGTAGAAAAACCTTATCCGGTGCGTGATGTTATGAAATGCTTGCGTGGATATGATTTTGCTCATCAACGTCGATTGTCGGTTGAATATATCATGTGGAATGGCTTGAATGATGATGAAACACATGCTCAGGCTCTTGTTGAGTTGCTTGACGGTAGCAATTCAAGAGTTAATCTTATTCGTTTTCATGCTATCCCGGGAGTAAATCTTAAAACTACCGATGAGCAGAGAATGGTTGCATTTCGTGACTATTTGAATAGCAAAGGAGTGCTCGCTACGATACGTCGTAGTCGTGGTGAAGATATTTTTGCGGCTTGCGGAATGCTTGCCGGTAAAGTAAATAAGTAATTACTCTCAGTATAAATGATGAAAAACGGCTTATTCATTGAACAAAGGTATGTATATCGCTGTAAGTGGTGAAGAAACTAAAAAAGTTATTGTGAAATAAAGTGTAATTAGGTAAAAATGCTTAATTTCGCCAAATAATATAATTGGATTAATGGCTAACGAACAGAAAATACGTGTTGGAATAACCCACGGGGATACCAACGGAATAGGTTATGAAGTGATATTTAAAACACTTTCTAATCCTCAATTATTAGAACTTTGTACCCCTGTGGTGTATGGTTCTACAAAAATAGCGACTTATCATCGTAAAGCTCTCGATATTCCGGGTATGAACTTTAATGTGCTTCAAGATGCAGTCGGAGTGAAAGATGATGTCAATAATTTTGTTGATGTTATAAAAGAAGAAGTCAAAGTTGACATGGGACAACCGTCAAAGTTTGCGGGAAATGCAGCATTTATGGCGTTGGAACGTGCAGTAGCCGACCTTAAAGAAGGTAAAATAGATGTGTTGGTGACAGCTCCTATAAATAAAAATACAATACAAAGCGATGAGTTTCATTTCCCGGGGCATACCGAATATTTGGAGCAAGTTGCAGGCGATGGCTCTAAGTCATTGATGATTTTGTATAACGACAGAGTGAAAGTAGCTCTCGTAACTACTCATCTTCCTATTTCTGAGGTAGCTAACGCTATAACAAAAGAAGCCGTTCTTGATAAAATTATGCAATTTAATAACTCGCTTATATGCGATTTTGCATTGGAACGTCCGAGAATTGCCGTATTGGGCTTAAATCCACATTCAGGCGATGGCGGACTGTTGGGAAAAGAAGAACAAGAGGCGATAATGCCGGCTATAGAAGAGGCTAACGATAAGAGAATATTATGTTTTGGACCTTATTCTGCCGATGGATTTTTTGGAAGTGGTCAATATGAACATTTTGATGGAGTTCTTGCTATGTATCACGACCAAGGATTGGCCCCATTGAAAACTTTGGGTATGGAAAACGGGGTGAATTATACTGCAGGCTTGCCTTTTGTGCGTACGTCTCCCGATCATGGAACCGGTTATGACATAGCTGGCAAAAATGTTGCCGATGAGGCTTCTTTCAGAGAAGCGATATATCAGGCAATAGATATATATCGTAATCGTAAAATATATAACGAAATAACAAGCAATCCGTTACGTCGTCAATATGTTAATAAAGGAGCCGATAATGTGGTTCTTGATTTGGCTAAAGTTGATGATGATGACCCATTGGCATAATAATAGAGTGTAATGAATTATGCAATAATTGCTGCCGGACAAGGCTCAAGATTGGTTCAAGAGGGTGTTAAAAGACCTAAACCTTTGGTAGAACTCAATGGAGAGACTTTATTGGCTCGTTTGATTAGAATTTTTACTCAAAATAAAGCCGAAAGCATAAGCATAATCATTAACGAGGAAATGACAGAGGTGAAGAATTTTCTTGATACTATAAACATCGATTGTGAACTGAATGTTGTGGTGAAAACCACACCAAGTTCGATGCACAGTTTTTATGAACTGTCCAAAGTGATGAAATCAGGAAAATATTGCCTTACAACAGTTGATACAGTTTTCAAAGAAACCGATTTTTCCAAATATGTCGATTCTTTTGAAAAAGATGAATATAACGACGGAATGATGGCTGTAACCTCATTTGTCGATGACGAAAAACCTCTTTTTGTGGGTGTTGATGAGCAATTGAAGATAAATGCTTTTCTTGATAAACGAAATGCCGGAACTCGATATGTTTCGGGCGGTATATATGCTTTGAATGACAGTTCAAGAACTGTTCTTGAACAATGTATCACAGCCGGAATGTCAAGAATGCGTAATTTTCAACGTGCATTGATAAAAAGTGGTTTGAAACTCAAAGCTTATCCCATGACAAAAATTGTAGATGTGGATCATTTGAGTGATATTGCGGTTGCCGAGTTGTTTTTAAACTCCGGCAATAAATAGAAAATATTAATATACTATATATCATGTCGGAAATAAAAATAGCAGGAGTAATGCGTGCCGGTATATATTCTCCTAATCATATAGGAAATGATGCGGCTATCTTCAATGCTACTGCTGAGCAGTTGCGTAAGCGAGGTTTCGTTGTTAATGTATATAGCGAAGAGAAATTTAAAACCTGCGAAATAAAAGAAGATGTAGTCTTGAATATGTGTCGAGATTCATCGTCGGTAATCAAGTTGCAGCATCTTGAAGATGAAGGTAAATTGGTTATTAATTCCGGTTATGGAATTGAGAATTGTACGCGTGAGCGAATGGCGAGAATATTGCTCGGCAGTGGTATCCCTTACCCTGAAAGCATTATTGTGAATACCGATGAAAGTGTAAAAGATTCTCTTGCCAGAGTGGGCATGAACAATTGTTGGGTGAAACGTGGCGGACACTCTCAACACAAGGAGGATGTAAGCTATGTACGCAATAGAGATGAAGCCCAAGAGGTATTGCAAGAATATTTTTATCGAGGAATACAGAGAGCTGTCATAAATAAGCATATCGTTGGGGATTTAGTGAAATTCTATGGTGTGCGAGGCACTCCGTTCTTCCATTGGTTCTATCCCTATGAATCGGGGCATGTTATGCAAGGCTATGGTGCTGAATTAGAATCGGTAAAAGGCAATGAACTTGATGAAGAACTATTGAAATCTTATTGCACTAAAGCCTGTGAAGAATTGAATGTTATGGTTTATGGTGGTGATTGTATTGTGTCAAGAGATGGAAATATTACAATTATAGATTTTAATGATTGGCCCAGTTTCGCCCCATGTTGCAGTGAAGCCGCTCCTTACATAGCTAAGGCTGTGCTTGCCGAGATTAAAGAGTTTGTGGCAAAACGCTGATAGCCGGTAAGAACGGTGTAAGTCTGTACATGTTTTCTGCAATTGAAATATTATTTGTACTTTTGCAAGTTGTTTTTAAAAATAATGATAATGAAAAAGTTTCCTTTGTTTCATAAACTTATAGCTACAAGTTTCGGAGCCGGATTCTCTCCTGTTGCTCCGGGAACTATGGGTGCTTTGTTTGCCATCGTTATATGGTATATTTTGTACTATTGCTTGAATGATTATTATACCTTACAATTAACGCTTGCCGGATTGATAGCTGTGTTTACCGTGTTGGGAACGTGGTCGGCAACGATAAGCGAACGTTATTGGGGTGAAGACCCGTCAAGAGTGGTAATGGATGAAACTGTAGGAGAGTGGATTACGCTGTTGGCAGTACCCGCCGAGGGGCATTGGGGCTATGTGTTGGTGGCGTTCGTGCTTTTTCGCTTTTTTGATATAGTTAAGCCTTTGGGAGTGCGTAGCATGGAAAAACTTAAAGGTGGTTATGGTATAATGGCAGATGATATATTATCGGGTATTTATGCAGCGATAATAATGCTGATAGTAAACAGTTTGATTTAATCGATGGAGGAATCGAAAAAAAAAATAAAAAAGAAGGGTAGAGGTTTATTCCTTTTTATCAAGGCTTCGGTTTCATCGCAAATTGCGTCGTGGACCGACTTCCTATTGAGTTTTGTGTTTTTTACATGGGTAGGCTTTGAAGCAAAATATGCGACAGCCGTAGGTGCGATAGCCGGAGGCGTCGTGAATTGTTGTATAAATTATAAATGGACTTTCCGTCCCGAAGATTGCAGTTATCGTTCGGTAGCATTGAAATATCTTCTTGTGTGGCTGGGAAGTTTCTTTTTAAATGTATATGGAACCGAATTTGTAACAAATCTATTGCGTGCGTCAACACTTTTGGACCAATTTAACGTAGTGGAAGAGGTGCGATTTACAATAGCTCGATTGGGCGTGTCTTTGGTGGTTTCGATATTATGGAATTTTATGTTACAACGTTATTTTGTGTTCAGTAACGTGCGAATAAAGGATAAAGTAAAAAAAGTTACGACTAAAATAAAACATTAAAATGGAAAATAAAAGTACATTCAATAAAATGCGTGACGCATTGCAATTAGGGATTTATAAAGTTATAAATCCATTGGTGCATGGGTTGATAAAAATAGGAATTACCCCTAATGTAGTTACTACAATGGGCTTTTTAGGTAATTTGGTTGCTGCTGTCATTTTTGTGTATGCTGCACTAAAAAATGAAGGAGCGATTGATTTTGATCTTGTTTGGATAGCAGGTCTTGTTCTTATTTTATCATCTTTGCTTGATATGTTTGACGGTCAAGTGGCTCGTATAGGTAATATGCAGACCACATTTGGTGCAATGTATGATTCGGTGTTGGATCGATATAGCGAATTGGTTACTTTGGGTGGTGTGTGTTATATGCTTATGTCAGGAGGTTATTTGGCTGGGTCTATAATCACATTTGCTGCATTGGTAGGTTCTTTGATGGTGAGCTATGTAAGAGCTCGTGCCGAAGGTCTTGATATTGAATGTAAAATAGGACTTATGCAACGTCCCGAAAGAGTTGTGGTTACTTGTTTGGGTGCCATAGCATGTGGCGTTTATGGTAGCTGTGCCGAAACCGTGTGTTTTGACCCTGTTTTGATTTTAATTGTTGCGATGGGGATTATCGCTGTGCTTGCTAATATTACGGCATTTGCAAGAATTGCACATTGTCGCAAACAGTTGGAAAATAAAAAATAAAAAAACGTTTATGACAAAATTGTTTGGACTGCCGTCACGCAAGGAAATGTATGTGTTGGCGTTATGCCTGCTCTTGTGGCTTGTCGTTACAGTCGTTTTTGTGGGATTTAGACCCGAACATCCGGTACTTGCTATACTTATAGCTTCAATGTTCCTTGCATCGGAACAGAGTAGAAAGTTGGTTGTAGCCCTGATGCCGTTTGCTGTGTTTGCCATTTCTTATGATTGGATGAACATATTACCTAATTATGAAGTAAATCCGGTTGATGTACGCGGGCTTTATGAAACCGAGAAAGCTTTGTTTGGCATTTCTGTGGGTAACGGAGTTGTTACGCCTAACGAATTTTTTGGCTTGCATAATTGTAAAGTTATGGATTTTATGGCAGGCGTATTTTATTTGTGTTGGGTTCCGGTTCCTATAATTTTCGGAATAGGCTTGTATTTTGCTCACCAGCGTAAAGTGTATTTGCATTTTGCTTTAGTTTTCTTGTTTGTGAATTTAATAGGCTTTGCCGGTTATTATATACATCCGGCTGCACCACCGTGGTATGTAGCAAATCATGGATTTGATGTAATACCCGGAACGCTTGGAAATGTAGCAGGATTGGGACGCTTTGACGAGATGATAGGATTTCCTGTTTTTGATTTTTTGTATTCTCGAAATTCCAATGTATTTGCTGCTGTACCTTCATTACATTCAGCCTATATGGTAATAGCTTTCTATTATTCATTGCAAGCCAAATGTCCTAATTGGTTGAGATTTATTTTCTTTATCATAGTATTGGGTATATGGTTTACCGCTGTTTATTCATTCCATCATTATTTGATAGATGTGATTTTGGGTGCAAGTTGTGCGTGTTTAGGTATCTTCTTGTTTGAAAAGTGCTTGATGAAGTGGAATAAATTCGCTAAATTTGTTGACGGGTACATTAAATATGTATCTTGATTGATATTTTAATAAAAGTTCCCAATCTAAAAACCTTGTTGACTATGGTTTTTAATAAGATTAAAGAGCAGTATTTAAAGAGCTTGAAGTCGATGGACACTGAGGAGTTTATCGATCTTGCGTTTTATCGTCCTTTAGGCTATTTATGTGCTGTCTTGTGTAGCAAATTGGGGATAACTCCTAATGCCATAACCATTGCAAGTATATTTTTAGGCGTTGCCGGTGGCATTTTGTTGTATTTTCATGGAGAGCTTGTATTGCTTAATTATGTAGGTATTCTATTGATTGTTTGGGCAAATTTGTTTGATAGTGCCGATGGACAATTGGCACGTATGACAAAGCAATATTCTAAATTAGGTAGAATACTCGATGGAATGAGTGGAGATTTTTGGTTTATTGCTATTTATGTGGCAATATGTTTCAGAGTAAACGAAACCGATGCGGTTTTTGCTGAAAGTAGGTGGATGATATGGGTAATAGCTGTTTTTGCCGGTATCTTTCATGCGAAGCAAGCTGCTACTGCCGATTATTATCGCCAATTTCACTTATACTTTTTAAAAGGTGAATCGGAGAGCGAATTAGATAGCTGTATAGTGCTTGATGAACGATTGAAAGAATTGTCGTGGAGAAAACAGTTTTGGACAAAAACGGCATTGTTTTTATATCGTCACTATACTGCCAATCAAGAGAAATTCACTCCTTGCATGCAAATGTTGCGTGCCGAATTGCAAAATCGTTATAAAGGGAACATTCCTCAATCGTTTCGCGATGCGTTTAGAGAAAAGAGTAAGCCATTGATGAAATACACAAATATGCTTACTTTCAATATGCGTATAATTGTACTTTTCATATCCATAACCATTAAAATGCCATATTTATATTTTTTGTTTGAATTGACGGTGCTTAATATTATGCTTATATATATGATAAAGCGTCATGAATATATATGTGATGTATTTGTAATGGAGTTGAGGCGTGAAAGATTTAAGTAATATAAAAGGAATTATTTTCGATTATGGTGGTACACTTGATAGTAAAGGTGTACATTGGAGTGAAATTATATGGCAAGGCTATGTTAAAGCTGAGGTGCCTATTGATAAGCCTTGCTTTATGAAAGCCTATGTGTTTACCGAACGTTTGTTGGCCAAACGCTCTCTTGTGAAGCCGGAATATGATTTTAAGGAAATGATTTCAGTAAAAGTGTATAGTCAATTGCTTTATTTGGAGGCTATGGACTTTTTACCCAAAGTTGATATATGTGCTAAACTTTCTCTTATTACCGAATATTGCTATAATAGTGCCAAGCAGTGTATTGAGGAAGTTCGACCGTTGCTTAAAGCATTGAAAGAGCGTTATCCGATGGTGATTGTCAGTAACTTTTATGGAAATCTTAACTCGGTTTTAGCCGATTTTAAATTGTCTGAATATTTCTCGGGTGTAATAGAAAGTGCAGTTGTGGGTGTTAGAAAACCCGATAAAAATATCTTCCAACTCGGAATAAATGCTTTAAAAGTTGACGCAAAGAACATTTTGGTCGTAGGTGATAATTATCGCAAGGATATAGAACCGGCTATGTCGCTCGGTTGTAAAACAGCTTGGCTTAAATGTTATTTATGGGGTAATGAACCCATAAAACCGCGTGCTACCTTTATAATAAAAAGTATGAATGAATTATTTAATGCTATATTATAGTATTTTAACTTAAAAGTAGAACAAAACCCCTGATTTTGTGTTTTATTTACTAAAATAAAGCTCTGTTTGTAGAATTTAACAAAAGCATAAGAAGGAAATTCTTTAAATAATTTTTCTAATTAGAAAATATATAATAATTTTACGCCGATTTTCAAAAGAGGAGTGCAAAAGTAGGTCGATTGTCCTCGCAAAAGTGGTAATTTTAATAGCTATTTACCTTATATAGAGTAGTTTAACGAAAAACGCATAAAAAAGGTAGATGATATTGAAATTATTCTTGTGTGTTGATGTGACTTGATTAAGTTTTTGGGCTTTATTTGAAAGTGAAAATAAATTTAAACATAATATATTAAAGTAAGAAAATTATGGAAAAATGTAAAGTGCAAAAGGCTGACGGCAAATTAGGTGTATTGGTTGTTGGACTTGGTGCTGTAAGTACAACTTTTATGACCGGTGTTTTGATGGCTCGCAAAGGCTTGGCTAAACCGGTTGGTTCTATGACTCAATATGATAAGATTCGTGTAGGTAAAGGTGCTGACAAAAAGTATCTTAAATACAACGAAATCGTGCCTGTAGCTTCTTTGAACGATATCGTGTTCGGTGCTTGGGATGTTTATCCTGCTAATGCTTACGAATCTGCTATCAACGCTGAAGTGTTGAAAGAAAAAGACATCGAACCAGTAAAAGACGAATTGGTTAAGATTGTTCCTATGAAGGCTGCTTTTGATAAGAACTATGCAAAGCGTCTTGATGGAAACAATGTTAAAGATGTTAAGGATCGTTGGGATATGATGGAACAAATTCGCGAAGATATCCGTAACTTCAAGAAAGAAAACGGTGTTTCTCGTGTTGTTGTTCTTTGGGCTGCTTCTACCGAAGTATATGTTCCGGTAAATAAAGATGTTCACTATACATTGGCTGACCTTGAAGCTGCAATGAAAGCAGATGATAAAGCTAACATCGCTCCTTCTATGTGTTACGCTTACGCTGCATTGGCTGAAGGTGCTCCATTTATCATGGGTGCTCCTAACACTACTGTTGATATTCCTGCAATGTGGGAAATGGCAGAAAAAACTAAGATGCCTATCGCAGGTAAAGACTTCAAGACAGGTCAAACTCTTGTTAAATCAGGTTTTGCTCCTATCATCGGTACTCGTATGTTGGGTCTTTCTGGATGGTTCTCTACCAATATTCTTGGTAACCGTGACGGTTTGGTTCTTGACGAACCTGCTAACTTCCGTACAAAAGAAGTTTCTAAATTGTCTACTTTGGAATCAATCCTTGTTCCTGAAGAACAACCTGATTTGTACACCGATTATTATCACAAAGTTCGTATCAACTATTATCCACCTCGCAACGACAATAAAGAAGGTTGGGATAACATCGATATTTTCGGTTGGATGGGATACCCTATGCAAATTAAGATTAACTTCCTTTGCCGTGACTCAATCTTGGCTGCTCCTCTTTGCCTTGACTTGGTATTGTTGAGCGACCTTGCTGCACGTGCAGGACGTTGGGGAACACAACGTTTCTTGAGCTTCTTCTTGAAGAGCCCTCAACACGACTACACTCAAAACGAAGTTCCGGTAAACCACTTGTTCCAACAATACGTTATGCTCAAGAATGCTATCCGTGAAATGGGTGGTTACGAAGCTGACGAAGAAATTGATTGATTTTAGATTAAAAATCATCATAATTTATAAAAGAGGCATTATTAATGCCTCTTTTTTTGTGTCTTGAGAAAAATATTATTAAATTTGTACGATATTAATAGAAATAAGTGTGAAAAAATAGTATATTAACGAGATTCTTATGCAGGAATATAACAATCAAGTCGAAAACAATGAGGTTACCAATGAAATCTCATTGAGAGATTATTTTTCAGCGTGTGGTACTTATTGGGTGTGGTTTGCTATCTCATTTGTTGTGTGTGTGGCATTGGCTGTGCTCTTTGCTAAATCCAGAACAAAGGAATATAGCTCCACTGCATTTATTTTAATAAAATCCAGTGAAGATGCAGGCGTAAACAGTGCTACTGCTATGTTTGCCGACATGGGTTTTATGTCAAATAAATCAAGTGCTGTCGAAAATGAAATTTATGTGTTGAAATCTACACAACTCATGGATGATGTTGTGGAAAAATTACACATCAATAACCTATATTTTATAAAGCAAGGTTTGCGTGAAGTTAATATCTATGGGAAATCTCCCATAGAAGTGATAACTCCATTGACTCTTAACAAAACCGAGCGTGCAAAGAAAATAGTTGTTAAGCCGTTGAGCGATACCGAATATGAATTTGAAACCGACAGCTTATCTTGGACTAAAGCAAAGTTTGGCGAAAAAATAGGTACCGAATTCGGAGAATTGTCAGTCGTTAAGACTCCTCATTTCTCTGCCGAATCTTTGCAAGAAAAGGTTTATGTAAAGGTCAATAACATTCATGGACGTGCTGTTGAATTGAGTAAAATATTAGACGTTAAGAAAGCTGATAGAGAAACTGTCGTTCTACAACTTACGATTGCGAGCAGCAACTATAAGATGTGTCAAGATGTGTTGAATAGCCTTATTGATGCGTATAACGATGATGCTATCAATGATAAAAATCGAGTGGCTTATGCTACCGAATCATTTATCGTTGAGCGAATCAATGCCATAAGCAAAGACTTGGGTGGAATAGATAAACAGATAGAAAATTTAAAAATCTCCAATAATATACCCGATTTGCAAACTGCGGCTACTGCCTATGTTGGTGAAGGTTCAAAATATGCTTCCAATGTTGCTGAAGCCGAAATGCAATTATCATTGGTGCAATATGTGAGAGATTTTATTGTGGGAATGAAAGAAAACGATTTCATTCCGGCAAATACAGGTATTGCCGATATTGGTATTAATACATTGATTGATGCCTACAATAAAGAATACTTGGATTATACTAAAATGGCAACTTCTTCGGGTGCTGCCAATCCGGTGCTTATCGAACAAGCAAAAGCTTTGTCTTCTATGCGTGCCAATATTGTGCGTTCGGTTGACAATTTCAGTAAAACTTTGGAATTGAAGGTGAATAAAGCCAAGAGTCAGGAAAGACTTGCAAGTCGTCGTATTGCTTCTGTTCCTGCTCAAGAAAAAGAAATAGGTGACGTTTTGCGTCAACAAAAAATCAAAGAAGAATTGTACTTGTATTTGTTGAACAAGCGTGAAGAGAATGCTTTACAATTGGCAATAACCGAACCAAATGCAAAAATCATAGAGCAAGCAGGTGGTGATGGTAATCCTATCGCTCCTCGCACGCTGTTTATTCTTGCAATAGGTGCATTCTTGGGTGTTCTTATTCCTGCTGGTGTAATTTATCTAATATTCTGGGTGAGAATGCTTGACATGAAAGTGCGTAATCGTCATGACATCGAGTCGGCTTGTGAAGCTCCTATCATCGGAGAATTGCCAAGAAAAGATAAAGAACAAGAAAACGATGAAATCGTTGTATCCGATACCGGTCGTGATAAGTTAAGCGAAGCATTCCGTATCGTACGCGGTAACCTTGATTATATGCTCGGTAAGCGTGAAGACGGTAAGGGCTCGGTAATACAATTTACTTCTACTATACCGGGTGAAGGTAAAAGTTTTGTCGCAATAAATTTGGCTTTGACTTATGCTCAATTTGGACGTAAAGTTGTTGCTGTCGATTTAGATTTGCGTAAGGGTAATTTCTCAAAGTATCTCGGTGAACGAAAAAAACTAGGTGTAAGTACTTATTTGTCGGGAAAAACCGAAACAGTTGAAGAAATAATCACAAAAGGATGTATTCATCCTAACCTTGATACTATTTCTCTTGGTCCTATTCCGCCTAATCCGGCTCAATTGTTATTGAGCGACCGTTTCAAGGAATTAATAAATTATTTGCGTGAACATTACAGTTTTATTATACTTGATACGGTACCTTACAGCTTGGTTGCCGACCCATCTATTATCAATCGCAAAGTAGATTTGACTGTTTATGTAATGCGTGAAGGTAAAGTTGATAAACGTTATTTGCCTGAGCTTGATAAAATGTACAAAGATGCTAAAATCAAGAACATGTGCTTCTTGCTTACCGATGTGCCAATGGATGCTAAGCATAAGCGTTACGGCTATGGTTACGGCTATGGTTACGGCTATGGTTACGGAGAATAATGCTTATTATAGAAGAAATAAATAAAGAAAACGGGCGATTGAATAAATATTTTCAATCGCCCGTTTCGTTTGTCTTTAAATGCCGAAGGCATGAATGGAGAATACTCAAAGATGAAAACTTAGAACTGAAAACATAAAAGTTAATGCCGAAGGCATTACATGTTGTCTGTCGAAAGGCAGAAAGTTTTTTTATTTTGCTAATTTGTCAGGATTTTTTGCGATGAATTCTTTCCAAGAACTGCAAGATTTATCTTGCAACGGCTTTGAAGATTCATAGTAGTGGCACACGGCAGCAGCCAAGGCATCGGTAGCATCAAGAAAATCGGGCATTTCATCCTTTGGTATATTCATTGTGCGTCGAAGCATTTCAGCCACTTGTTCTTTAGAAGCAGCTCCATTGCCTGTGATTGCCATTTTTATTTTGCGTGGCTCATATTCGGCAATCGGGATGTCGTGATTCAGAGCAGCAGCCATAGCTACACCCTGAGCTCGTCCCAATTTCAGCATCGATTGAACGTTTTTGCCAAAGAAAGGAGCTTCTATTGCCATTTCATCGGGTAAATATTGGTTGATAAGTTCCGTTACGCGGTCAAAAATGCGTCTTAATCGCAAATAATGGCTTTCAAACTTGTTCAGCTTGATAACGCCCATGGCAATTAATTGCAATTTTTTCCTGTTAATTCCAAGTATGCCGTACCCCATCACATTAGTGCCAGGGTCAATGCCTATTATTATGCGTTCATAGTTGGTCATTGTGGTACTCGATGTCCATAACGGTCATGATAGTTGTGAAACCTACCACTTTTTGTCCGAATGTTGTTTCCATTTCATGTAAAAGAGATGCTCCGTATTTATGGTACCATTTTTCAAGCACATCTACATTTTCCACAGTGAATTGAAGTGAAAAACTGTTGCTCTTTCCGTCGTTTTCCACCATTAGGTGAGCCAAACGAGCTTCTTTAAGTTCTCCGCTTTCGGTAGCAAACGGAATGTAACGTGTGCGAAGCCATTTTACGAAAGCTATGGCTTTGTCGTTACTTGCATTATAAGTTGTATTGTATATAATCATAATGTGCAAAGATAGTAAAATATCGGCAGTCATGAGCATAATAGTATTAATTATGACAATGTTTAGGCTGAAAACTCTCGTTTGTAGGTGTGTTAAATATTCTATTTTAGATATGTTAAATTTTAAAGGAAGTTTATGAATGTTACTCAAATGTTAAAAACTTATGTTATCTTTGTGGCGTAATGAGAAAAGACTAAATCTATAATAAACATCTTTATTATTAATTTCACTAATAAACATTATGATTAAAAATCTAAAGACGTTGCTTTGCTTTTTGATGCTTATGATTGGATTAAGTGTCAAGGCACAAGTGACCACTTCATCTATTAGCGGTATTGTTATAGATGAAAAGGGAGAACCATTGACAGGTGCCACTATTGAAGCTAAACACAATCCTTCGGGAACGCTTTATGGTGCAGTTGCCAATCTTGACGGTCGTTTTACTATTCAAGGTATGCGTACCGGTGGTCCTTACACTTTGAAAGTATCTTTTATAGGATACCGTACTAAAGTGGTAAACGACATTACTTTACAACTTGGTGAGACTTATAACGTCTCTGTTGATATGGTTACAGGCGATAATGTCCTTGAAGATGTGGTCGTAACCGCAGTTAAAACTAAATTTGCTGCTGAAAAAACAGGTGCTGCAACTAATATCAGTTCTGCTCAAATAAAATCTATACCTTCTATTAGTCGCAGTATTTCCGATATTGTGCGTGTTTCTCCATACGCAGGCGACGGTATGAGTTTCGCCGGAGGTGACGGACGTTCTTCTAACTTCACTGTAGATGGTGCAAATTTCAACAATAACTTTGGATTGAGCGATAAATTGCCGGGTGGTGGTACTCCTATCTCAATCGAAGCTATCGAAGAAATGCAAGTGGCTATCGCTCCTTTTGACCTTCGTCAAACCAACTTCTTGGGAGGTGGACTTAATGCTGTAACTAAGAGCGGTACCAATACTTTCAAAGGTAGTGCTTATACTTATCATTATAATGAAGATATGCGTGGTAATCGTGCAGGAGGTGAAGACCTTGGCGATAGAGGTATCGATCGTAAGCACGTTTATGGTGCTACTCTTGGTGGTCCTATCATTAAAGATAAATTGTTCTTCTTCGGTAACTTTGAATATCAAAAGATTCCTACTGTTGCTACCGAGTGGAAAGCATCCGAAGATGGTGTTGAAGATGCAGGAAACTATATTTCACGCACAAAACTTTCTGACATGGAACGTGTGTCAAAGCATGTTGCCGAAAAATATGGTTATAATACCGGTTCATGGACAAATTTCCCTGCTGATGAAAGTAATGTTAAGTTTTTGGCTCGTGTTGACTGGAATATAACTCGTGAACATAAACTTGCAGTGCGTTACAATTATACTAAAAACCAATATTGGACTGCTCCTAATGGTAACTCAAATGATGCAAGTTTCCGTTATAGAGCAGCAAATCGTGTGTCGTCAAAGTCTATGGCGTTTGCTAATTCGTTGTATTCAACTGATAATCTCGTTCATTCATTCTCTGCCGATTTGAACAGCCGTTTCGGTAATAATATTTCTAATCAATTGCTTGTTACTTATACAAGTATTAAGGATGTGCGTGATACCAATTCCGATATTTTCCCGTTTGTAGACATCTTGAATGGTTATACTGTTAATGCCGATGGTACTATAACTCAAGACGAAACTCCTTATATGTCTCTTGGTTATGAATTATTCTCATATAATAACGGTGTACACAATAACATTTGGACTGTAAATGATAATTTCACTTACAATCTTGGTGCACACAAGTTGATGGCTGGTTTAAGTTTTGAACATCAAATGGCTGACAACTCTTACATGAGAAACGGTACCGGTTACTATCGTTATCGCAGTGTTGATGATTTCATAAATGGTGCTGCTCCCGAATCGGTGGCATTCACTATAGGTTATAATGGTGAAAATAATCCTGCGGCTCGTATTCGTTTTAATCAATATGGCTTGTATTTGCAAGATGAATGGAATGTTACCAAGAACTTGAAGTTGAATTATGGTGTACGTTTTGATTTGCTTACATTCAATGATGATGATATTATGACCAATAATGCAGTTCTTGCAGTTGATTACGGAGGTCGTCACATCGATACAGGTAAATGGCCCGGAAGTAGAATCAATGTGAATCCGCGTATAGGATTTAATTGGGACGTGTTCGGCAATAAGACTTTAAAAGTGCGTGGCGGTTCAGGTTTGTTCACCGGTCGTTTGCCTTTGGTATTTTTTACCAATATGCCATCAAACTCTGGTATGATTCAGAATTTGGTTACTTTAAAAAACAAGTATGACGGTTATAAATGTAGTGCTACACCTACCGCCGATTTGGCTAAATTTACAGGTGGTATGATTACCAATGTTAAAGATATGGCTGCTTTGGTTGGAGCACAAACTACAATCACTCCCGAACAAGGTGCATTCCAATCATCTCCTTGTGGAATTGACCCTGATTTCAAGATGCCTCAAGTGTGGAAATCTTCAATAGGTGTGGATTATCAAATTCCGGTATCATTCCCATTTACCGTGACAGGAGAATTTGTTTATACAAAAAATATCAACGCTGTACGTCTTGACAACTACAACGTAAAACCTATTGATGAAACTTGGGCACGTTTTGCAGGCTCTGATAATCGTGTGATTTATCCGGAGAATTATCTATATAATAGCGAGGTTATTGGAGCTTGTGTGCTTACTAATACAAGCAAGGGACATGGTTACACTGCTAATATTACATTGAAAGCTCAACCGGTTAAAGACCTTAACTTGATGTTTGCTTATACTCACACTGAGTCTGAAGAAGTTTCTGGTATGCCGGGTTCTAATGCATCATCAGCATGGAGTGGACTTTATACAATAAACGGTCCTAACAATGCAACCGTGATGCCTTCACAATATGTAATTCCTGACCGTATTATTGCAAGTGTAGGTTATGATTTACATGAAACAACTCACTTGAACTTGTTCTATAGTTGCTATTCTCCCTATGGATATAGTTACTATATGACTAACGACATGAATGGAGATGGTGTTGCTACTGATTTGATTTACATCCCGAAAGATGAAAATGACATCGTTTTTGTTGATACAAAGGATTCAAAAACAGGAACAGTTCTATATACTGCAGCACAAAATGCAGCCGATTTTTGGGCTTTTGTAAATCAAGATTCGTATTTAAAGAATCATAAGGGTGAATATGCTAAAGCTTATGATTCTCGTGCTCCATTTGTTCACCGTTTCGATTTCCGTATAGCTCAAGATATCAAATTCCGTATTGGTAAGACAAATCATAAAGTTGAACTTTCTTTCGACTTTATGAATATAGGAAACTTGTTCAATTCTCATTGGGGTGTTGCTAAGAATATGAGTTCTTGCAACAGTGGTGCAATTTTGAATTATGCAGGAAGAAACGAAGAAGGTCGTCCTACATTTACAATGTATCGTGACAAAAATGGAAATGCACCAACCAAGACTTGGGAATATAATCGTGCAACAAGCCAATGCTGGCAATTGCAATTTGGTGCTCGTTATACATTCTGATAATTTGTCATAATATATAAAAGGGTTAATTAATGTTTGAAAGAGTGTGATATAACTATCGCACTCTTTCTTGTTTTTTTGCAATAAAATAAAGTAATACCTCCGGCATTAAGTTTTCAGTTTGCACTTTTATCTTTGTCATTTCACCTTGCTAATGATATTTTAAATTTATTGCTTGAACGTGTTAATGAAAATGAAAAGGAGCGACTCGCACGAGCAGCTCCTTTTCTTGAATCAACTTAATTTATAGCCCTACAAATAGTATGAAAAGATTTATTATTGTTATGTTCGTTGTGAAATTAGTGTTTTTTGTTGAATAAACAACTCATTGTATTAGTTATTTAACACTATTTAATGTTTAACGTCTTTTTTGCTTGTTTGTTCCTGTGTGTTGAATCTTTGCACACTGTTTTTACGTTCTTTTACAATTTTGTCGTTTCGGAACGAATTTTTAATTATATACAAAAATACTATTAGATATCATATTATTGAATAATATTCGACAAAATGAGACTTTTTGAAGACCATTTAACATATTCTGTATGTAGGTTAATTTTTGGACTTATGGAAATAGTGTAATTAAAAACCTTGTATAAAGTAATAAGAATTAAGCGGATTTATTAATTTTGCAAATATTTTTAAGGTGAAGAACCTTTTTTAATGTTTAGCAAAAAACTCTAATGATAGATAACGAATTACAAAAGCTCCTACATACAAGAATTGCTGTACTTGATGGTGGAATGGGTACGATGATACAACGTGCCAACTTGTCGGAACGAGATTTCAGAGGCATGCGATACATTCAAAGCTCTTGCAATCTATTGGGTTGTAATGATGTGTTGGTTTTAACACAACCCGATGTTATTGCCGATATACATCGCCAATATCTTAATGCCGGTGCTGATATAATTGAAACCGACTCATTTAATGCCAATGCCATATCATTGAGCGATTATGGCTTGGAAAACGATGTGTATGACATAAATTTTGTGGCAGCTCGGCTTGCAAAAAGTGTTGTTGCTGAATTTGAACAAAAAAAATGGGTGGCAGGAAGTGTAGGTCCTACCAATAAAAGTTTATCTATGTCGCCATCGGTAGACGACCCTGCGGCTCGCAATATGTCATGGGGCGAACTTGTAGATGCTTATAAATTGCAAATGAGCGGTTTGCTCGATGGTGGAGTGGATGTGTTGTTGATAGAAACTATTTTTGATACGCTTAACGCTAAAGCTGCATTATGGGCAGCCGAAGAAGCTATGATGCAGTGTAATCGTCGAGTTCCTATAATGCTTTCGGTTACATTAACCGAGAGTGGTCGCACACTTAGTGGGCAAACTCTTGAAGCGTTCATTTCGAGCGTAAGCCATGCAGAGTTATTGAGTATAGGGCTTAATTGCGGTTTTGGTGCAGAAGGTATGGTGAAACATATAGAAACTCTTTCACATATTGCCGGATGTGCTGTAAGTGTGTATCCTAATGCCGGTTTACCTAACGAAATGGGTGAATATGACGAAACGCCAGAAACAATGGCTGCTCATGTGAAACCCATGCTTGAAAAAGGATTTGTTAATATAGTGGGTGGCTGTTGTGGTACAACACCCGAGCATATAAAAGCCATTTCGGAACTGTCTATCGGTTACCCGCAACGCGAAATCCCGGTTATAAAACCAGCCATGCGATTATCGGGGCTTGAAATGATAGAGGTTACTCCCGAACGCATGTTTGTGAACGTAGGAGAGCGTTGTAATGTTGCTGGAAGTCGTAAGTTTTTGCGTCTCATCAATGAGAATAAATATGATGAGGCTTTATTAATAGCATGCAGTCAAGTTGAAGCCGGAGCTCAAATCATTGATGTCAATATGGATGACGGTATGCTTGATACACCGAAAGAAATGTCTCATTTTTTGAAACTATTGGCATCAGAACCCGATGCGGCACGTGTTCCGGTAATGATAGACTCTTCTTCTTGGGAAGTTGTAAAAAATGGTTTGGAATGTTTGCAAGGTAAAGGTATTGTAAATTCCATAAGTCTTAAAGATGGTGAAGAAGTTTTTAAGAGAAAAGCCGAATATATAAAGCACATGGGGGCTGCTGTTGTGGTTATGGCATTTGATGAAACAGGGCAAGCCGATGTCTATGATAGAAAAATAGCAATGTGTGGTAGAGCTTATAAAATTCTTACCGAAGAAGTGGGCTTTAATCCTTATGATATAATCTTTGACCCTAATATCTTGGCTGTTGCTACCGGAATAGAGGCTCACAATACTTACGCAATTGATTTTATTCGTGCTGTTGAGTGGATAAAAACTAATTTGCCGGGAGCTAAAGTGAGTGGAGGTGTAAGCAATTTATCTTTCTCTTTCAGAGGTAATAATGCGGTGAGAGAAGCTATGCACTCGGTTTTCTTATATCATGCCATTGCAAAGGGGATGGATATGGCTATTGTAAATGCTGGTGCCATGATTCCTTATGATGATATAGATGAAAAATTGCGTGTTGCCATAGAAGATGTGATTTTCAACAAAGATGAAGAAGCTACCGAGCGTCTCATTCAAGTTGCTCAGGATATAAAAAAATCTGCCGATAATGTAAGTGACAAAAAAAATGAAATTCTTGCTGATGTGTCAACAGTTTCGGCTGAAGAACATTTGCAAAGAATGATTGTGCGTGGACATACCGATATGCTTGAAGATACATTGAGAAAAGTTCATGCTGAATCGGGGTCGGCTCTTGCCGTTATCGATGGTCCGCTCATGGCAGGCATGAATGAAGTGGGAAAACTCTTTGGCGATGGTAAATTATTTTTGCCTCAAGTGGTGAAAAGTGCCAGAGTTATGAAGCAAGCTGTCTCATGGCTTAATCCGTTTATTGAGGCTGAGAAAAAAGCTTCGGGTGAAAACAAGACTTCGGGGAAAGTGGTGATTGCTACGGTAAAAGGCGATGTTCATGATATAGGAAAGAATATTGTAACTGTTATAATGCGTTGTAATGGTTATGAAGTTATCGATTTGGGCGTAATGGTGCCCGGTGAAGATATTGTGGATAGAGCTATTGCTGAAAATGCCGATATTGTAGCGTTAAGTGGGCTTATAACACCTTCTCTTGAAGAAATGTGTCATGTGGCACGCATTATGAACGAGCGAAAATTGTCGTTACCTCTCATGGTTGGGGGAGCTACTACGAGTGAGTTACACACTGCTGTGAAAATAGCACCGCAATATGACGGACCTGTTGTGCATACTCGTGACGCAGCTATGATGCCGGTAGTTGCACAACAATTACTTGCCGATAGAGAGCATTTTGTTGCCAAATTAAGAACTAAGCAAGAAGCCTTGAGAAAGCAACGAGGAGAGGATGATAGTTTGTATTCTTTAGATGAAGCATTGAAACGTTCTCCTCAATTGACGTTTTCTACTATTGAACCCAATGTGAAGAATGTTGACATTTATAATGTGTCAATCGATGAAGCTGAAAAATACATTAATTGGCGACCATTTTTTACGGCTTGGAAAATAGATGCTTCGATGGCGAGCATTGCCAATGTGAAGGGATGTGATTGTATGCGTGCTGTTTGGCTTGCTGACCACGATAAGGCGGAAATGAATATGGCCGCACAAGCCATGCAATTATTTAAGGAAGCTAATAAACTGCTTGAAGAGTTGCGACAAACCGCAAATG
Source organism: uncultured Muribaculaceae bacterium (assembly GCA_964536025.1). GTDB lineage: Bacteria > Bacteroidota > Bacteroidia > Bacteroidales > Muribaculaceae > RGIG4576. The sequence goes on along the minus strand of CAZHXA010000013.1, from coordinate 26,606 downwards.
ACAGTATAAAGGCTGTTGTGGGAATTCTGCCGGCTCATAGGGAACAGGAGGCTATTATTGTTGACAATGTAAGAATTGATATGTTGCGTCAGCAAAGAAAGACCGATAGTGATGTGTCGTTGTCGTTATGTGACTTTGTTGCTCCCAAAAATGACTATGTGGGAGTATTTGCCGTAACTGTGGGTCGCAAAATTAATTCAATGATAGTTGCATTTAAAGAAAATGGGGATGATTATAAGGCAATGTTGTTGCAAACTCTTGCTGACCGACTTGTTGAAGCTGCCACTGAATTTATACATTATAAAGTGCGTACCGAATTGTGGGGATATACGAAAGAAGAGAAAACTAATCCTACCAATGCTTTAAGACAATATTATCAAGGAATACGTCCGGCAGTAGGATTCCCTTCGCTTCCCGACCAAAGTGTTATTTTCTTGTTGGATAAGTTACTGAATGTTAAATCGATTGGTGTCACACTAACTGAAAACGGTGCCATGTCGCCGGCAGCAAGCACATGTGGATTGATGTTTGCCCATCCTGATAGTCGATATTTTGTTATTGGTGAAATAGGGCAAGACCAAAAGAATGATTATGCAAAACGTCGTGGATTCTCACAGGAAGATTTGAAGAAATGGTTGAAATAAACCAAGTTATGAGAATAAAAATTAAATTACCCTCGTAGGACAACATAAATTTATGTTACCTGCGAGGGTAATTTGTGCTTTTAAATGAAAATCTTGCTGTTTAAAAAGGAAATGTAGAAGTATTGTAAATATATCTGTTTTCAAAATCTTCTTCCGACATTGTAAGCATTAATATACCTTGAATAATTCCCATAATAGACAATATCGTAGCAGCCAAACCGCAAGAAAATACAGTTAAAATCAAGCAGATGATTCCGGCAGTTGTTTTTCCCATATAGAAATAGTGAATACCCAAAGAACCGAGTAGAATTGCAAATAATGCAGCTACACCTCGACTTTTGCCCGATTCTCCAATGGAAAACACATTATTAGCATCATGATATTGATTGCTTGATGCACGGTAATTGTTTCTTGAAGAAGTTCTTTCGCTATTATCGTGGTTATCTTTTTTAATTTCTGCTTCATCTCCGGTTGTATATTCTTTATTACATTGTGAACATACTACCGAATCCAATTTTTGGGAAGAATATTTCACATTTCCGCAATTAGGACATTCATAAACATTTAATTCTGACATATTGTATCTTATTTATTAAATTTATTATGTGCAAATTTAAGCTTTTTATTGCAAATAATGTAATGATTTCGTTTTTATGTATTAGACGTTTTAATGTAGCTAAAAGGTTGCATCTTTTGCAAAAAAAAAGTGCAATAACGAAAAAGAAACTCGTTACTGCACTTGGTTAATCTGTTTTTACAGGTTTATAAGGATATTTTTATTAATTGCGTCCTTTACTGTTACGTCCACGACGTTGTTGTTCTTCCATCATTGCTTTTTGTTGACGTTGAGCTTCTTCAAGTTTTTTTGCCCACCAACCTTTTTTCTTAGGTTGTTTTGCTTTCTCTGCCATCATAGCACGCACTTTGTCTTCTTTAACAAGCAAACGACATGCGTAAGATTCGATAATTGTGATTAGTAATGACAAGAAATAGTAGTAGCTCAAGCCAGATGCATAGTTATTGAAGAATACCAAGAACATAAGAGGCATCAAGTACATCATCCATTTCATGCCGGGCATTTGATTGCTTGATGATGCCATTGTGATATGGGTGTAAGCAATGTTGGTTACTGTCATCAATAAACAGAATAAACTTATGTGATTACCAAAGTAGTTGGTGATAAACGGTATTTGAGCCGTCCATGATACTATGGCATCGGGAGCCGATAAGTCGTGTACCCATAAGAATGATTCTCCTCTTAATTGTATGCAAGAAGGGAAAAACTTGAACATTGCAAACAAAATAGGCATCATAAACAACATAGGTAAGCATCCACTCATAGGGTTTGCTCCGGCACGGCTGTACAATTCCATCGTTTTTTGGCTACGAATCATTGCATTTTCTTGACCCGGATATTTCTCGTTGATAGCTTTGATATCGGGAGCTAAAACACGCATTTTAGCTTGTGAAATAAAGCTCTTGAACTGGAATGGAGCCAAAATCAATTTGATTATGAGAGTAAGCAATAATATTACAATTCCGGCATTGCTTATGTGATTGCTCAAAAAATCAAATATAGGTATAATGAAATATTCGTTTATCCAACGGAACAATGACCAACCTAAAGGTAGTAATCGTGTCAATTCCAAATCGTCATCGGGATAAAGTGTGTTGTCATAGTGTTCCAACAATTCATATAAATTAGGTCCGAAGAAAAATTTGAATGATGCAGGATTAGCGTCAGCCGAATTATAATCTATTTCGCTTGACAAAGAAACATCTTTCAAATAATCTTGATATAGAGTTGTACCTTTTTCAAATGGTATGCTACTCATTTTTGCTCCGGTAAGATGATTGTCGGCAATCAATACGCTTGAGAAAAATTGATTCTTGAAGCTTACCCACTTGAATTTATCACTGAAATTCTCATTGTCCTTTGATGTTTCTCTCAAGTTGTCAACATCACCTCCAAGGAATTTGTAATAAACACCGCTGTTTTGTTCTTCAAACATTTTTCCCTCTTCATGGCGATTGATGCGTTGAGTCCAAGAGAAATCCATTGTAGGTATATTGGATGGAATAATACCTTGCATGTTTTCTTGGATAATGTCCATGTCTACAATGTAACTGTCGGGTTTCAATGTGTACTTGATTCCCCACTTGCTACCATTTCCAAGATTAAGTTGCATGATTACCGAAGTGTCGCATGCTTCAACCGGAGTGAAATAAAAATTCTTTGTGTCAAAGTGCTGTGAATTGGTATTTAATCCAAAACTGTAAGAATTGGTTTCGGCATCAAATAAAACAACTTCGGGGGCATTGTATGCTTTGTATTTTTTCAATACAGCACAAGTAATCATACCTCCTTTAGTGGAAATCTCTACTTTAAGAGAGTCGTTTTGTAATACTACAGCTTCGTCTTTACCTGTAAGACATTTTGCAAATGCTCCGTTTTTCACATATTTGTTTACTTCGGTGCGAAGTTTAGCTAAAGCTCTGTTGTGAAGAACCGGATTTTTAGATGTTTTGCTTAGTATATTGGCAACGGGAACCACAGTGCCATCTACTGCGACCACTCCGTTTAGCTCGTCGCCATTCACCATTACTTCAACTCCATCGCCTTTTAGACTCAAAACGTTGCTTGAATCGGCTACGCCATATTGCAATACAGCCGCACGCAACATACTTTTTTCAGCTACCGAAACAGTATCCACATTTCCCAACATTCGCATAGCTTCATCGGCTTCTGCTTGTTTTTGGGCTTCGATGCGTTGCTTTTCAGCTTCATTTCTACGAGCCGCCAATTCTTCTTCTGACGGTTGTTGCAACCATGTAAATCCAAAGATTATGGCTGCCATAAGTAACATTCCTGTAATTGTGTTTTTATCCATTCTTGGGAATTTGCTTTCTTTATTTTTGTATTATTAATTTGTATTTTTTAGTTAATACAGCTTTCATAAAATCCATAAATAACGGATTTGGATGAAGTACCGTACTGTTATATTCCGGATGGTATTGTGTACCCACATACCATGTGTTGGCAGGGATTTCTACAACTTCCACAAGGTGAGTTTCGGGATTTATGCCTACGCATTTCATTCCTGCTGCTTCAAAACGCTCCTTGTAGTCGTTGTTAAACTCAAAGCGATGTCGGTGACGTTCGCTTATGGTTAATGTTCCGTATGCTTTGGCGGCAATAGAACCTTCAGCCAAACTGCAATTATATGCCCCTAAACGCATTGTACCGCCCATATTGGAGATGCTTTTTTGCTCTTCCATCATATCGACAACATTGTATGGCGTTTTGGGGGCCATTTCGCTACTGTTGGCTTCTTTTAAGCCTAATACATTGCGGGCAAACTCTATTACCATGCTTTGCATTCCTAAACAGATACCGAATGTGGGCATATCATGTTCACGACACCATTTTAGTGCCACAAATTTGCCTTCAACACCTCTGATGCCAAATCCGGGTGCTATAATCACGCCGTCTAAGTTCTTCAACTTATCTTCAATGTTTCCATCGTTCAAGGTTTCTGAACTTATGTATTGCAAGTTTAATTTTCGGTCGTGATAAACAGCCGCATGAAATAATGCTTCGCTTATCGACTTGTAGGCGTCTTGCAATTCTACATATTTACCGACGAGTCCTATTGTTACTTCATCGGTTGCATTATATAAGTGGTTTAGAAATTTATTCCAATCACCCAAGTCGGGTTCACCACTAAACGGAGTTCCCGTTTTTTTCAATATAATTTCGTCAAAGTGCTGTTCGTAAAGTCGTAAAGGCACTTCATATATAGTAGGCACATCTACCGATTGTAATATGGCTTCTTCTTCTACATTGCAGAATAAAGCTATTTTTTTTCTTATGGCTGTCGGTACATCACATTCGGCACGAAGCACAAGAATATCGGGTTGAATACCTATTCCTTGCAATTGTTTTACCGAGTGCTGGGTTGGCTTTGTCTTTAATTCTTTGGCAGCTTTGATGAATGGAACGTATGTGAGATGTATGCACATACAATTCTGTTTCATTTCCCATTTAAGCTGTCGCACAGCCTCAAGGTATGGTTGAGATTCAATATCACCCACCGTTCCTCCTATTTCGGTAATGACAAAGTCATATTTTCCTGTTGAGCCAAGTGCTTTAACGTTGTGTTTTATTTCATCGGTGATGTGAGGCACCACTTGTACTGTTTTCCCAAGATAATCGCCTCTACGTTCTTTATTAATCACACTTTGATAAATACGTCCCGTTGTTATGCTGTTGGCTTTGCCGGTTTTTATGTCAGTGAATCGTTCGTAATGACCTAAATCAAGATCGGCTTCATGTCCGTCTGCTGTAACATAACATTCTCCGTGTTCATAGGGATTCAGTGTACCCGGGTCGATGTTGATGTAGGGGTCAAACTTCTGTATTGTAACTTTAAAACCGCGTGTCAATAGCAATCTTGCCAATGAGGCTGATATAACACCTTTACCAAGTGATGATACCACTCCTCCCGTCACAAAAATATACTTTGTTTCCATATCAATATTAAAAACACATTAATACGGATTGCAAATTTAGTAATTATTCCAATGAATAAACGAATTTACATGTTATTTTTTCATAAGTTACTTGTTTTTATATTGTGACTTGACTCTATAAATTGATATAATGAAATTTGTTGTTAATAATAGATTGCTTATGATATAATAAAAACGTTTTTTTTACGTTTGGTAAAAAGTTATTATTTAAAATCATGATTCGAAATAAACGATATATTTTTATGGCAAGCATATTGATTATGTGCTTTATGTTAGTATCTTTTAATATGCATGCTTTGCCTGTTGAAACTTATGTGACGGAATCAAAGTTGGCGAGTGGTAATTGGGTTAAAATCAAGGTAAAAGGAAACTCGATACATGCTATTACTACCAATGACTTGAGTAAATGTGGATTTAAAAATATTAATGATGTAAAGGTGTTTGGATATGGAGGTGCTCCCATTTCGATGATTCTTAATGAACGACAAATCGATGACCTTATTCAAATCCCTGTTCTTAATACCGGTAAAGCCTTGCTTTTCTATGCTCAAGATGTGACAACGTGGAAAACTGGCGTGGGTATCGATTTTGTGCAATATCAGCACCCTTATTCCACTGAAGCATATTATTTTATTACCGATTGCAATGAAATAGAGCAATTAAACATAAGTGAAAAGGCTGCTATACCGGTTAATGATGGTACAGAAATAACTACTTATACCGAATGTGCGTTTTACGAAAAAGAGAGTGTCTCTCCATGTGAAAGCGGAAATTTACTCGTAGGAGATGATTTTCGTTTTACTACATCAAGGGATTATAAATTTACGCTTGATAACTATATTTCAGGAACTCCTATAAAAGTGCAAACGTCTTTTGCTGCAAAGGTTATAGGAGGAACAGGCAGTGTTTTGTCTTTTTCTGCCAATGGTAAAGAACTGGATTATTCAAGTGCCGATAAAATAGAATCTACACCCACTTCGGGTAATGTGATGCTTAGGGTGAAGCAGACAACTAAAGAATTTGTCCCCGAAACAAGTACGTTGACTTACTCGGTGAAATTTTCGCCAAGCGGAACAGTAAATAGTGCAAATCTTGATTATATTACCGTAAATTATACAGCTTTGCTGTCGGCATCATGCTCATTTGTTTCTGCTGAAACGGCAAATCCTCAAAATGTGTTTGTATTATCAGGGGCAAACGACAATACTCGCGTATGGGATATTACTACACACTATAATCCTGTCGAAATAAAAGGCTCTTTGAATGGGAATGAATACCGATTTTCGCCCATTAAAAACGGGGCAAGAAAATACATAGCTTTCGATGTCAATAAGTACACTCGTGCCGAAATAGTTGAAAAAATAAGTAATCAAAATATACATGGAGAAGCTACTCCCGACATGATTATAATCACTTTGCCCGAATACATGACTCAAGCACAACGAATTGCCGACTTGCACTCTCAACTCGACTCTATGCGTGTGCTTGTTGTTGAACAAGACAAGGTTTTTAACGAATTTTCTTCGGGTACGCCCGATTTTATGGCTTATCGTAAAATGGCTAAAATGTTTTATGATAGGGGGGCTGATTCTACAGGACATAAATTGGGATATATGTTGCTTTTTGGGCGTGGCTCTTATGATAATCGTAAATTGACTTCGACGGTGAGAGCCTTGAAATATCCTATGTTGCTTACTTGGCAAACCGATAATGGTTCCGATGAAATAGATTCTTACTGCACCGATGATATATTGGGTATGTTGACCGATGGCTCGGGACAAAATATCAATTCCGATAAAATGAGTATTGCATTAGGGCGTATGCCGATAAAAAGCGTGGCTGAAGCTCGAAATGTGGTGGATAAATTATATTCTTACACTACAAAACAAGATTTCGGTTCATGGAAAAACAATGTTGTGGTAATTGCCGACGATATGAATAATGCCCAACACATGGAGCAAGCCGACCTTGTAATCTCAACGCATAAGGAAAACGGCGGACAGAATTATGTGTATAATCGCATCTATCTTGATGCTTTTGAGGTAGAAGGCTCAGGTGCCGGTCGTTCTTTCCCAGAGGCTCGCAAAAAATTATATCAAAAGTTGAACGAAGGTGTGCTTTACTTGAATTATATAGGGCATTCCGGCAATGTGGCTTTGACAGGTGACGGATTGATGAATATCAATGATATAAATAATATGTATTTGAAACATTATCCGTTATTCCTTACCGCTTCGTGTGAATTTACTCGTCACGATAAAGCCTCCGAAACAGGTGGAGAGATATTGTTTTTGAATCCTCGTGGTGGTGCTATAGCTTTGATTAGTACGGCTCGACAAGTTTATATCTCCGATAATGGTATTCTTAACGAAAGCATTGCGAAATACATGTTCAATACCGATTCCGATGGCAATCATTACCGATTGGGAGATGTTTTACGCTTGGGTAAAAATGCCATTGGTAACAATAATAATAAATTGAAATACTTTTTGATAGGTGACCCGGCTTTGAGGTTGTCTTATCCTACATACGGCGTGAATTTGGAATCAATAAACGGCTCACCTGTTGATGATGATAATATGCCGGTTCTTAAAGCTCGTCAAACTATGACATTGAAAGGGCATATTGTTGATAAAAAAGGGGAAAAAGCTACGTCGTTCAACGGTTCTGTTATTCCCACATTGTTTGATACCGAAGTGGAAGTAACTACTCATGGATATAGCAATCCCTCTACCAATGACGGTGTGGTGTATATATTTCAAGACCGTTCCAATAAGTTGTCGGTTGCAAAAGATTCGGTTGTAAATGGAGAATTTACTGTTAATGTAGCAATACCGTCTGAATTGAATGCACCTTCATCGTTTGACAATTTCTCTCCGGCAATGATAAACTTCTATGCAAGCAGTAATGACGGAATCGAAGCCAATGGTAATAATGAACAATTTTATATTTACGGTTACGATAGCGAATTGGTTCCCGATACAATAGGACCAAAAATTGAGTTGTTTGCATTGAATGTGGAATCTTTCAAAAATGGTGATAACGTAAACGAATCTCCACTCGTAATGGCAAAAATATCGGATGAAAGTGGCATAAATCTGTCAAGCACTGGTATAGGACACCAAATGTCTCTTTTACTCGATGATGTTACATCTTATACCGATGTGGCGTCTTATTATATACCCGATTTCACTTCTGCTGGCAATCAAGGTACAATCAATTACAGCTTGAATAATCTTTCTGAAGGAGAACATACGTTGAGGTTGAAAGTATGGGATACATTCAATAATTCTTCTCAGCAAACTATCAACTTTAATGTGGTAAATGGCTTGAAGCCCGATATGTATGACGTTTACGCCGTCGGAAACCCTGCTTCGGTCGATGCCAAGTTCTATATAAAACACAATCGACCTGATGCACTTATCACTGTGTCGGTATTTGTTTATGACTTGATGGGGCGTTTGGTGTGGAGTACTCAAGAGAGTGGAAAGAGCGACATGTTCACATCATTCCCTATTACTTGGAATCTTACCGACTTGACCGGAAGCCGTGTCCCTCGTGGTATATATGTATATAAAGCAGGAATTTCAACCGATGGAATACAAGAGACCACAAAAGCTAAAAAAATAGCCGTTATGGCAGAATAAATACTATTTAGCCTTTGCTGATGCTTGTTTTCGGTTTTTATGGTTATCTTTGCAAGATAATATTAAAAAAGTCTTTATGAATACAGAAAAATCGGTGTTTCAACAGAGTGCCGAAAATGGAATCTCATTCGGCTTATATCTTTCAGCTATTTTCTTCACGATTGTGTATGCTGAAAAGTTGCCTATATTGAGTCTTATAGGTTTAATTTTGATTTTAGCTATACCTGTTATATTGTATCGATATATTAGGAAATTCCATATTTCTCATATTGAAACATCTAATTTCAGTTTATTATGGACACTTGGAACGCTCACTTTCTTGTGTGGTTCTTTAATTTGTTCCGTTGTTACTTTTATATGGCTTGAGTATATATTGCCCGATTTCATTTTCGAACAGGCAAAAAATACGCTTGCACTCTATGAACAGAGTCCCAACTTGAGAAATATTGAATTAGTACAATTGCTTCGCTCCGCTATAGAAAACGGAACGTTGCCGTCACCTATAGAAATAGTTATGCAAATGCTTTGGTCCTCTTTCACTTTGGGCGTGATGCTTTCGCTGGTGCTTGCGCCGCTTGCCAAATTGAAGATGCCTAAGCGAAATAAATAAGATTTAAAAATATCAACATATATGGATATATCGGTTGTAGTTCCTTTGTATAATGAGGCAGAATCTTTGCCTGAATTAACTGAGTGGATTGAACGCGTTATGCGTGAAAATAATTTCACCTATGAAATATTATTCATCAACGATGGTAGTACTGACGAATCATGGGAAATTATAAAAGATTTGCAGAAAAAAAATGACTGCGTAAAAGGCGTTTGTTTCCGTCGTAACTATGGTAAATCTCCGGCATTGAATACAGGTTTTCAACGTGCTAATGGCGATGTGGTGATAACAATGGATGCCGACCTGCAAGATAGTCCCGATGAAATACCGGAATTATACCGAATGATAACCAAAGAAGGATATGACCTCGTGAGTGGTTGGAAGAAAAAACGCTATGACCCGCTTTCTAAAACCATTCCCACAAAGCTGTTTAATGCTACAGCTCGATGTGTGAGTGGTATATATCTGCATGATTTTAATTGCGGATTGAAGGCTTATCGCAAGAAAGTGGTTAAGCACATTGAAGTTTATGGCGACATGCACCGTTACATACCATATCTTGCAAAAGCTGCAGGATTTGACCGAATAGGAGAAAAAGTCGTTCATCATCAAGCTCGCAAATACGGTGTAACAAAATTCGGACTCAATAGATTTGTGAACGGCTATCTTGACTTGGCTACTTTATGGTTCCAAACGAAGTTTGGTATCAAGCCTATGCACTTCTTTGGATTGCTTGGTAGCTTGATGTTCTTGCTTGGACTTATTGCTGTTATAGCTGTGGGTGCCACAAAATTATATAATATGTATGTAGGTAATCCGTATATTTTGGTAACCGATTCACCGTATTTTTACTTGTCGCTCACAGCTATGATACTTGGAACACAATTGTTCTTGACCGGCTTTGTGGGAGAACTCATTGCTCGTAATGCTCCCGAAAGGAATCATTATGAGATTGAAGAAGAATTATAGAATAATGATGGACTAATGAAGAATGTTCTTAAAATATCGGTTCTTTTTATATTGCTCATCGTTTTAGGCAATACGGCGTGTAACAATAAAGAATGTTTTAATAATCAAAGCACTCTTCCTCTTGCCGGCTTTTATTCTATGCAAAACATGAAAGCTGTTACAGTTGATTCGCTCACAGTCTATGGAATTGGTGTTCCGGGCGATTCTATTTTGCTTGACAATGGAAAAGCTTCTTCATTGTATATGCCAATGCCGTTATCGGGCAACAGTGCAAGTTTTGTGTTTCATTATAATAGTGAAAACTTGAATTTTATTGAGCTTAACGATACTATTACAATCGACTATGACAGCTATCCGCAGTTTGTTTCCAATGAGTGTGGAGTAATATACAAATATGATATAAAAGATTTTAGCTACACAAAACATCTCATTGATTCCATTTCTATGCCTACTATGGAATTTAATAATATTGATATTGAGGTTATTAAAATATACTTTCGAACCGAAAACGAATGAAAAAAACAATCATTATAATATTGATGCTTGCTATGCTTTCAATCGCATCGATTGAAGCTCAAACTCGTCGTGCCAATCCGGTTAAAGAAAATTATAATACCATATTGCCTGCCGACATCAAGAACCAAAAGAAACCTCCGTTTACCAAGAAAGTGCCGGGATTGAAAGCCGACACAATAATAAGAGATACATTGTTCATTGCAATTGATACAACAAAAAAACACATTGTTTACCCTAAACTAAACGGTGTAATGATAGGTGTAAATCTGTGGGACCCACTTATGAAAGTCTTTGGGCAATCTTATGGTGGTATAGGAGTATCGGCTGAATTAAGTATGTGGAACCGATTGTTTCCTTATGTGGAATTAGGCTTTGGTAGTGCCGATAATACACCTGAGGACATGAATTTTACTTATAAAGGAAAAAGTTCGTTATATGGCAAAATAGGAGCAAAATATAATTTTTTATATAAGAAGACCTCCGATTATCAGGCTCTTTTGGGCTTAGATTTAGGATATTCAAATTTTAGCTATGATATTGAGAATGTAACAATAAATTCCAATTATTGGGGACAACCCGTAACCACATCTATCAATGACATGAAATCTCATGCTACATGGGCAGATTTGTCTTTCTCTATAAGAGTGAAACTTTTGGGAAATGTGTCAATGGGTTGGTCATTGATATACCATTTTATCCTTTCTGAAAAAAAGAATCCCCAAGCTACAGTTTGGTATGTACCGGGATTTGGTACGAGAGATAGCAAGATTACCGGAGCGTTATCGGTGTTTTATACATTACCGACGAAAGGCAAAAACAGCATGGTTGTTCCTAAAGATATTTACACCGGAGAACCTCAAAAAGACTGATTTCTTTTGACCGTTGCAGTTGTGGACAAGACATTTTCTTGAGAAAAAAGAAAAACTTATAAATAAAATCATAAACAAGCGGACTTTATTCTTAAAAACAGAGTAGTTCGCTTGTTTTTTGTCCTAAAAATAATGAATTGTAAGTATAATTGAAGTTTTTATTGCATATTGCAGGATTTATAGCATATTTTTGCTTAATTTTGCCTATATACTATATTAGTAACCTATTTTTCACATTATGAATAAGATTATAAGCAAGTCTCACTTCTCTGAAAATGTAGTGAAGTTGGTTGTAGAAGCTCCGCTTATTGCAAAAGCCCGTAAAGCAGGTCACTTTGTGATTGTGCGTTGTGGAGAAAAAGGAGAAAGAATTCCTTTAACTATTTCCGATTCCGATACTCAACGCGGAACAATAACTCTTGTGATACAAGCCGTAGGTGAATCTACACGCAAGATATGTGCTCTTAATGAGGGCGATTATTTAACCGATGTAGTAGGTCCGTTAGGACAGGCTACACGCATTGAAAATTACGGCACTGTGGTTTGTTGTGGCGGTGGCGTAGGTGTAGCTCCGCTATTACCTATTGTTGTGGCGTTGAAAGCTGCAGGAAATCGCGTGATAAGCGTACTTGCAGGACGCTCAAAAGATTTTATTATACTTGAAGATGAAATACGTCGTCACAGTGATGAGGTGATAATCATGACCGACGATGGGTCTTATGGTAAAAAAGGTCTGGTTACTGTGGGCGTAGAAGAAGTGATACAACGTGAAAAAGTGGATAAGGTCGTAACAATAGGACCGGCTATAATGATGAAATTCGTTGCTTTGCTTACTAAAAAATATGAAGTACCTACCGAATGTTCGTTAAATACCATAATGGTAGATGGAACCGGTATGTGTGGTGCTTGTCGCATCACGGTAGATGGCAAAACGAAATTTGTATGCGTTGATGGTCCCGAATTTGATGCACACAAAGTTGATTTTGATGAAATGCTTATGAGGTTGAAATCTTATAACTAAGATAAAAAAAGAAATAATGGAAAACAACGATATATTGGCTCAATCACGCAATGAAGAATGGCGTGAAACATTGAGAAAATCAAAAACAGCGAAAGAACGTACTTCAATAGAAAGAGTGAAAATGCCGGAACTTTCTCCTGCTTATCGTATAACATGCAAGGAGGAAGTGAATCAAGGTATAACCGAAGAAATGGCATTGGTTGAAGCTACTCGTTGTCTTGATTGTCCTAATCCGCAATGTGTTACCGGATGCCCGGTGAATATTAACATCCCAAAGTTTATAAAGAACGTTGAACGTGGGCATTTTGAAGATGCTTTGAGTGCTATAAAGGAAACAAGTGCTTTGCCTGCAGTGTGTGGTCGTGTGTGTCCACAAGAAAAACAATGCGAAAGCAAGTGTATGTATCATAAAATGGGAAAGCAACCTGTTGCAATAGGTTATCTTGAACGTTTTGTTGCCGATTATGGCAGAACTCATGTTACAACTGCTAAAAATGCTACAACTATTGCTTCCAATGGAATAAAAGTGGCTGTTGTGGGTAGTGGTCCTGCCGGATTGTCTTTTGCTGGCGATATGGCTAAACGTGGTTACGAAGTAACCGTTTTTGAAGCTCTTCATGAAATAGGTGGTGTATTGAAATACGGAATTCCCGAATTTAGACTTCCTAATGCAATCGTAGATACCGAAATCGACGGACTTCGAGCTTTAGGCGTGAAATTTGTGAAAGATTGCATCGTGGGTAAAACCATAACTTACGAAAATCTGCATGAGGAAGGTTTTAAAGGTATTTTTGTTGCATCGGGGGCTGGTTTACCTCGTTTTATGGGTATCCAGGGAGAAAATCTTAATGGTATAATGTCGAGCAATGAGTATCTTACACGCATCAACTTGATGGGTGCAGGCTCAGAGGGATGGGATACTCCTGTATTAAAAGGTGACAATGTAGCTATAATAGGCGGAGGTAACACTGCTATGGATTCAGTGCGTACAGCCTTGCGTTCGGGAGCTAAACGTGCAATGCTCGTTTATCGTCGTGGAGAAGATGAAATGCCGGCTCGTGCCGAAGAAATAAAGCATGCCAAAGAGGAAGGTGTTGAATTTATGACTTTGCACAATCCTATAGAATATTTGGGTGATGAGAAAGGTCGCGTTCGTGCTATGCGTGTACAACGTATGGAACTTGGCGAACCCGATGCTTCAGGACGTCGTTCTCCGGTTCCTGTGGAAGGTGCCGTCGAGGAAATACCGGTTGATTTGGTTATTGTGAGTGTGGGAGTATCTCCTAATCCTCTTGTGCCTCGTTCTATTGAAGGTTTGGATGTGAGCAAGCGTAACACAATCGTGGTTGATGACAATACCATGAAATCATCGCTTGAAGACCTTTATGCCGGTGGCGATATAGTGCGTGGAGGTGCTACAGTTATACTTGCAATGGGTGATGGACGCCGTGCTGCTCTTAATATGCACGAGGCTCTCTCAAAATAATAAAAAAATATGACTCGCTATACAGTTGATTAGTAGTGCGTTGTGAATGCTCGATGAAAAATCGAGCATTTTTTTATTAAAAAAGTTTGGAGATTTTGAAAAAATGCGTACCTTTGCAGTCGGGTAAGTCCTATACGACCAGCTCCTTGTCAACTCCCCCAGGTCTTGACCGAAGCAAGGGTAGCAGGTTGTAGCGGTGCGATGTAGTAAGCTTGCCCTTCTTGCCTCTTTAGCTCAGTTGGCCAGAGCACGTGATTTGTAATCTCGGGGTCGTTGGTTCGAATCCGACAAGAGGCTCAAAAAAAAGGAATCAATTTTACATTGGTTCCTTTTTTTATGTTATAATATTTATGAAAATGGAGGTGGATAAAAAAATCAAGCAAAATTTCAAATATGCCAACGCTGTGTACCTTGTGTTGGTCGTTTTGTTGACAATGATGGTGTTGTCGGAATATATAACAGGAGTCAAAACAATAGTAACACCTCCTGTTGCATTATTCGTAGGACTTGCATTTGCATTGATTTTTGGGAAAGTATATCCATCGTTCAATAAAAAAGCATCAAAGAAATTACTTCAATATTCGATTATTGGCTTAGGTTTCGGTATGAATTTGCAATCCTCATTGGCATCGGGTAAAGATGGTATGATGTTTACGATTATTACGGTTATAGGAACGATGTTTATAGGGTGGTTTATTGGTCGCAAAATATTGAATGTAGGTAGAGACACATCATATCTCATCAGCTCGGGTACGGCAATTTGTGGTGGTAGTGCAATAGCAGCTGTAGGCTCGGTTATAAAAGCAAAAGATACTGAAATGTCGGTCGCTTTGGGAACAATCTTTATACTCAATGCAATCGCGTTATTTATTTTTCCTGCAATAGGGCACATGCTTGGCATGTCACAAGAACAATTTGGCACTTGGGCGGCAATAGCTATACACGATACAAGCTCTGTAGTGGGAGCAGGAGCCGCTTACGGAGATAAAGCACTTGAAATAGCAACTACAATAAAACTTACTCGTGCTTTATGGATTATACCTCTTGCAATTGTAACAGCATTTATTTTTAAAAGTAAAGAGCAAAAAATATCAATACCATATTTTATATTATGGTTTGTGGTTGCGATGATATTTAATACTTATGTACTGAGTTTAAGTGAAACAGGTATAATGATAGGAAAATATATAAATGGTTTTTCTGTAAAAATGCTTACCGTTACATTGTTTTTTATAGGAGCATCATTGTCGCGTGAAAATATTAAATCAGTTGGAGTAAAGCCACTTATACAGGGGGTGCTTTTATGGGTGATTATAAGTCTTACCACACTTGCCTATATTTATATTAAATAAACACTACAACGATTAAGAAAACATGTGCTTTTTGAAGCGTTTCTTTATTTATAGCCGCTGTCTCGAGTAGAAAATAACACCGGTTTATAATAAATGTGAATTTTTTTACAAGAAATGCAGAAAAAAATACTATTTGTAGAAAAAAAAGCTAAAAAAACGTTTGTATCTGAAAATTTTATTATAAATTTGCACCGATTTTGAAGCTAAGAAAATATTGTTTTATTATTAAATTTTTAAGGAAATGAAAAAGTTAGTTTTATTACTTGCTGTTGTATTTAGCGTATCATTGATTTCTTGTGGTGGTGCTAAAACTGAAGCTGCTGCTGCTGATTCAGTAGAAGTTGCTGCTGATACTGTAGAAGTTGTTGACACAACTGTAGCTGATACAGTTGCTGCTGACACTGTAGCTGCTGATACAGTTGCTGAATAATTGAAGCAAGGATTAAAAGAGTTTGAGGCTGTTACTCTCGGAGAGAGCGACAGCTTTTTTTATGCAAAAAAATATATATCTTTGCAGTATTATGAAGTATTTTGTGATTGCAGGAGAAGCGTCGGGTGATATTCATGCTGCGCAGTTGATAAAAGCATTGCATAATAATGATAACAATGCTCAATTTAAATTCTTTGGGGGCGACTTCATGGAGAAAGCTTGTGGTGTAACACCTACGGTACATTATAAAGATATGGCATTCATGGGCTTTATTGAGGTTATAAAGCACTTGGGTTCCATTATGGGATTTCTCAAGAAGGCTCAAAATACCATTCGCCAATGGCAACCTGATGCCGTGATACTTGTAGACTATCCGTCTTTTAACCTTAAAGTGGCAAAGTATGCACATTCTCTTGATATTCCTGTTTTCTATTATATATCTCCTAAGGTGTGGGCATGGAAAGAATACAGAGTAAAAGAAATTAAGAAATATATTACCGAAATGTATTCTATATTGCCATTTGAAACACAATTTTATGCTCGTCATAATTATAATGTGGAATATGTAGGCAATCCCACCGTAAATGAGATAGCTGATGCTAAGAAAACGTTCCGCTTGCAAGAACAATTTTGTAAGGAAAATGCTATCGATACCGAAAAAAAAGTGATTGCAGTGTTGCCCGGCTCGCGAAAAAAAGAAATTATAGACAACTTGAAGGAAATGCTTGGGGCAATTTCTCGTTTTAAAGATTGTCAAGCTGTGGTGGGGGGGGCTCCGGGATTGACAGAAGATTTTTATAATAATGTTTTTGCCAAACTCGGATATGGCGAGAATAAGCCCAAAGTATTGTTTGGTAAATCATTTGAACTTGTGTATCATGCCAAAGCCGCTCTTGTAACAAGTGGAACGGCTACTCTTGAAACAGCCATTCTTAAAACGCCTCAGGTAGTGTGTTATCGCATGGGAGGAAGTAAGATTGTTTATACGTTTTATTCACATCTTCTTAAAGTCAAATATGTGTCGTTGCCTAATCTTATTGCCGATGCTCCTGTAGTAAAAGAATTGTTGCTAAATTATTGTAATGCCGAAAATATAGCAGCCGAACTTGCAATGATTCTTGATGAAGGCAGTGAACACTATCGTTCCATGATTGCCGGATATGATAAAATAGCCTATTTGCTTACCGATGCTTGCAGTGCCGAAACGGCTGCAACCAAATTATTGAATAAACTAAGAAAACAATAAGCTCCAATGAATTTTTCAGAACGTAAATCACCATATAAGATACTTTTTGTTTGTCTTGGCAATATTTGCCGTTCGCCCGCCGCTCAAGGTGTAATGCAACACTTAATTGATGAAAAAGGTTTGTCGGAATTGTTTTATCTTGATTCGGCAGGTACTTACGGCGGTCATGCCGGTGAATTGCCCGACCATCGCATGCGTGTGCATGCACAACGTCGTGGTTATAATCTTACGCATCGCAGTCGTCGTGTAACCGGAAACGATTTTGAAGATTTTGACTTGATTGTAGCTATGGATGGGTCAAATAGACGAAATCTTGAAGATATGGCAGCTACAGTGGAAGAGAGCAATAAAATAATAATGATGGGTGACTATATACGTCATTATGAACATTATGACCATGTTCCCGATCCTTATTATGAAGGTGCTGAGGGATTTGAACTTGTTTTAAATCTGCTTGAAGATGCGTGCGACTCTCTTTTAACTGCTATTTTGAATAAATAATAACATTCAAGGTGCGGGATTGTCAAAAAGCAACGTTTATTCTACGATGAATTTACGTTTGCTAATGCCATAACCTATCCAATGCCCAAAACCATTTACAATGTTAGAACGTAAATCGGTTTGTTGCTTAAAGAAAACGTTGGAACCGAAATAAACCGTATTATCGTAGTCACACCATATATTATAACTTTCTTCTGAAATATGTCCCAATCTTACCTCCAAGTGGGTTCCTACACTGAAATAAGGCGTATAGTCTTTAAGAGTGGCACGTTTTGCACGATATAACGGAAAAGATTTGTTGAGGGTTTCGTGTTCGGTGTAGAAAGTACCCATAAAAGAAGGATAGATTCGAGTTTCAGAATCATAATCTCTATAACGTAGTCGAAAATATTCTTTTTGGGATGATTCATTATTAATGACCACGTTAATAGCTCGTAGCCAATTGTTATCTAAAGTGTTTTTTATTTCTATTGTGTCAATTTCGATAGGTTCGGGAATACTTGTTACAGCAGAGACTTTCATGTCATTATATTCCACTTCGAGAGTGTATGTTTTTCCCGGTACACCTCTTAAATCGTAGCATTTATAAACAAATGGCGGAAAGTAATTTTTATCCATTCCTCCAGTGAGAATATAGGTAGAATCGCCGTCGCTTATACTCACTTTTGCCCATCTTACCATGAAATCGGCAATATTGTCGCCGTCGTTGTCGATATTGCCACTCAAACCTACTAATACTACCGGGATTTCACCGTTTTCAATCCACCCTTCTATAACGAGTTTTTGCTCTTCTTTAGGGTAGTCGTTATTACACGATACGGTAGATAGTAATATTATAAATATTGTAAATATTTGAATTTTCATTCTTGTTTAAAATTCTAATCGGTAACTTAAAGACGGTAACACTTTAAACATTGTTGATATATCCTTAAAAATAAATGAGCTACTATCTTTGGATAATGAAAAATATTGTAAAGAAACATTTTTGTTGGCGTATGCGTTTACAATCGACAAGTTAAGCGAATGAGTGAATTTGCTGTTTGCTTTTTTGGGGAATGTGTAAGTGCAAGAAAGGTCAAGTCGGTGATAATCGGGCAAATTGTGCGAATTGAATTTGCCATATTCACACAATACATTTTCACCTATTACGAAGATCGATTTTATGGGTGTTGTTGGTGTTCCCGAAGCAAAAACAAAATTAGCAGCGTAAGAAAAAAGCTCATTATGCTTATAATTGGCTGTAACAGATAAGTTGCGTAGCGACTCTCTTGATGATGGAACATAACCCGAAGCTAAATAGGGAATTTTTCGGCGTGCAAAGCCAATCGAATAGCTAAACCACCCAGATATTTTGCCAAATCGTTTTTGCAACATAATATCTATTCCGGTATTAAAGCCGTTGGATGTTATTAAATTGCTTTTTAAATCATTCTCGTTTAAAATAACGTTCATTACAGAACCATTGAATTCAAGTTGATTCAACATACGTTTGTAATATATTTCTGCCGAAAAGTCGATGTTCACGCGAGGTATTTTATGTGTCCATGTGGCAGCCAAGCTATAAGCTCTTTGTCTTGGTGTGTTGTTATTGCTTATGAACCAAAAATCCATAGGAAGACCGCACGCTGAAAGTCCGGTTTGATGAAGGTATTGATGATATATGCCTGCGTGTATAGCAAAAGAGCCTATTTTGTGGTGCTTGTATTTCAAAGTGAAATAGGGGTCGGTAGAAAAATTGTTGAAATTGTGTGTGCTATAAACGGTATTTTTTATTCCTGTACTGAAAGCCCATTTGTTGTCGGGAGAGAAAGTTACATCGCCGAAAAAGCGAGTTTCATTGGTATTGTAGTAGCCTTTATGTGTTTTGTTCTTTTCATATAACCCTTCGGAATAGCTACGGTTTTTCAAGATCCTGTGAAAATCGGAAGCTATGCCGGCGTTTAAATTCCATTTTTCGCTTATTTGACAGGATATGTTTTCTTTGATAGAAATTTGAGTTATTTTTGCCGGAAGATTGATTATAAAATCTGGCATTAAAACACTTATGTCGTTTTTAAAATAAGAGCATGCAATGTTAGTCTTGTGTGCTATTTTACCTTTGTGTTCCCAAGAAGAAGAAAATGCAAAATTATTCCATTTTGACTTTAAGTTAAGATAACTTTCTTTATTGAAATTGCTGATTTTGTCTTTCCCGAGCATTGCATTGACGGTTAAAGTATTATATTTGTCTTTTCGGAACAGGAACGTAAGGTTGGTGTCGTAAAAGTCATATTTGAGTTTATTTTCATCGTTTTCCAATAAAGGTGAATATAATGCGTTGAGGTAGGATATTCTACCCGATAAAATAAGACCGCATTTTGATGAAATGGGTATAGACAAAGATAGACCCGAAGAAATCAACCCAACGTCGGCACTTCCTGACAATTTTTCGGGCATTTTTTTTAGGTTGAATTTCAATCTTACCACCGAGCCTATTGGCAAAGTTGGAAGAGTGAATACTTTTTTCAATAGAAATGTTAGAGAAATGGTCGTTGTTGCAAGTGGAAAAAATGCCGAGCAAATGATAAGGGTAAAATAATGTTGCACCTTCCATTTCCACTACTGAGTGAGAAAATTCGCATCCCTGAATAGATGTGCCTGTGGTATAGTCGTTGTTCGTTGAAACTCCCGGTAATAGTTGTATATATCTAAAGGCATCGGCATTACCTAAAATCTTAGCTTGATAACCGAGTCTTTGAGAAGATAACGAAATCTTTTCGGCGTGGCTTGAGATTGATGTCAACTGTTGTGATTTTGCTGTAATGACAATCTCTTTTATAGTGTCGGAAAGAACTGTTCCGTCGGGATTTTGAGCGTGTGTTTTTTGAAAACAAAAAACAGCGAGTAACATCCATGTGCAATATGTATGAAATTTGGTCATGACAGTTACTCGCTGATTGTTATATATCAATATTGATATTAGTTAATGTTTAATATTTGTTTGTAAGATTCAATTAAATTTTCAAATTGATTTACTGTGCTACCAAATTTGTTTTCGTTGAAATATTCTTCAAATCGGTAAGTTCCACCATCATTAAATTTAAGAACCATTTCAGTATAGTATTCAGTGTAATAGTAGTCATCGTCTTCAATAGCTTTGAATATGATGTCTCCTTGCTTTGTGTTGTTGCGTGCAAAGTAGAAAGAACAGCTGGTGTTTTCGTTTAGAGTGTTGGCATAATCTTTTTCGATTTTTTCAAATACTTTATCAGAATAATTGTAATTACTGCTAACGTAGGCATCTTCCCAAGCATCTTCGTAGTCTTCTATTGCTTTTACAATGTTATATAGAGAGCTTACAGAGGCTTTGACTTGCAAACGTCCTAAAATGTCGGTTTCAGCGGTAGCATTAGTGAAGTAATCTTTTAAAGCTGTTGCATCTTCTTTATTAATTGCATCTTCGATAGCTTCGCGGTTGCATAAGTTTTTACCTGTGATTGTCGCTTCTGCTGTTTCCAAAGTTTTACCATTAACGATAAGTTTTTGAGTAGTCTTGATTTCATTATCGTTTCCGCTTATTTGAGCAAACGCTTGTAAATCGGCAACTTTAACATCAATATTAGCACTCAAAGTGTGTTTGTTGGGGTTGTAGTCGGTTTGAATAGTTGACTTCAAGTGTGTAGTAGAACCTTCGGTCAATGTCATTGTGATTGTTTTAGGTACGTTTACAGTGGTTTCTTCGTCGATGTTTGCCGACCATTGATTACCGGAAAGCGTAATAGTAAATTCACACTTAGCACCATAGTGGTCAAACTTTAAAATCAAAGATTCAGAGTCGCCTGTACGTTCCCAACATTCTGTATCGGGATTTGGTTCATATATACCTGTAAATTGAGCGTAATCGAATAGTTCGTCACTGCCGGTTGCACGAGTGTAATTACCCTTACTAATGGCATTAGCTGTATTTTTGATTATAACATTAATGCCTTTTGACGAAATTTTTTCGTTGGATTGGTCTGCAATATCATAATCTTCATAAGTCTTAGCGAAATCATTAAGTAGGGTTATGATGCCTTTGTGATTATCGGCATTAAAATAATCCAAGAAAAGTTTCGCAGTGTTTTCAAAATACTCTTTAGGCTTGCTTGTGTCTTCACCTACGATTTCCTCGATGTCGTTGTCTCCAGTAGGCGGTGTAAGAGTAGGTTCGTCATCACCACCACATGCTACCATAGAAGCACTTAATAGTAGCATTGCAAAATAATTTAATTTTTTTCCCATAGTTGTAAGTTTTGTTTGTGTAAAAGTTTCGTTGCGGTTTCTCTTTGTGCATAAAAAGATGTGAAAGCCGTTTCGTTATGAAAAAATATGGTGAAAATTGAGTGAAATGGTTGAATTTGAACAAACAATAACATTCTTTATATTTAAAAAGAAAAAATTAGTGTTTATTTGGAGTAAAATCGCGATTAAAATTTTGTTGATTTGTAAAAAACTTGTACCTTTGTGAAGTAATAATGAGTGAAAAGTGTTTTTCATAAGAGAGACGAAATTTTAAATGATTAGTAATTAAACAGGTTTTACCTGATAAAATGATGAGTAGAATTAAATGTGTTAAAAAGGATCATAACCAATATGTCCAAAATTTTAACCGGAGAATTCAAAAGATTAATTAGGTAAAACAGATGAATATCGGATTTTGTAAATGTAAAATTTGCATGCCGAAGGATGTTAACCCTAATACCACATTTTATTCATACTATTTTTTTCCTAGGGCACCTCGAAGTGATTTCGCGGTGCTTTTTTATTGACTTTTCAGCCTACTTTTTTGCAATTAGTCCATTAGTCCTTAGTTGAGGGTTTAAAGTGGGGTGTGGTTTCTTTCAGAAACATCAGATAGGGGCGTTGATTGTCTGCACGTGGCTGAACTTTGTTACCTTACGTAGCGGTTAATACACTATGTAATGCCTTCGGCATTAGCCTGCTGAAAAACTGAAAACTCAAAGGTGAAATGTGAAAAGTCAGAAATGAAAGCTAAAATGTGAAACCAGAGAGATTAATGCTTTCGGTATAAAATATAATCTGAAATGTGGAAGCCGATAAGAAATTCTCTACTTACATTTGGTATCACTATAATCCACTGTAATTATCAATTGAGTTCTAAAAAGACTACTGAGTCTTCAGTAGTGCGGTTGAGTGTCGGCTGTGGTCTTTTCGGTCTTCATCTTCGGCTATATACATTCCTATACATCTTGTCATTATAATGTCGTCGTGTCGCCCTTTGATGGCTCCATATCCCCCATTTGGTTGCTTTTCAAAAGTAGAGTATTCGTCAAGAGCTTGAAAGCAGTGTTCGATATACAGGTTATCTCGCAAAATACGCATTTGAGAGTAAACTACTTGTTCTTTAGTGCGACGGTTGGTGTGGAAACCGATGCGTTTTGTTTTTTCAGGACAAGTCGCCGATGGTTCACGACAATACATGTTGAAATAAACGTCGCTCACGAGGTTAAGTATATATTCGGCACCATTTCCTTCAGTATATTCAGTTTCGAGAGTATTACTTTCAATAACGAGCAGTCCGTTGTGATACCATCGTGCAATTTGTGCCGCTTTCCACGCAAGCAAGTCGTGGTGAGTGTGTCCTCTCCATTGAGCTGCGACTTCGGGTTTACCTTCGGGACTCAAACGGTCGATAACCGAAATAACGGAGTAATCGGAATCGTGGCTTATTCCGCCCACGTCGACAGTAATTATATATCTATTGGCACGTAGCGGTTCTGTAGCTGAGGGTTTTTGCCAAATGTGTAGCTCACCTTGCGGTGTTTCAATGAATTTAAGATTGCTTAAAGCTTCCTTACCTTCATGACTGTCCCCTTCGAGTTCTCCAATCCAAGACGGTTGTCGGCAGTAGTTTCTTAATTTTTCAATATCGGACATATTGAATACGCATTGTCCTGTATTAGCGAAAGCTTCAATGTCGTCGGTGGGGTATTCCGCCATCATTTGCGAGTGCGTGTTATATTCTTTGCGTTTGGTGTGATACCACGCAATCATTTCGAGCGTAAGCCCACGCTCCCAGAGGTTGAGTTCGTAGTCGTCAAGCTCTTTCCACAATTCCATTATGTTGTTTACCTCAGTGCGATAAATCTCTATTTCATACCAGGGAACAAAAACCGGACGTTTATCACTTTGTCCGGCTTTAGCTCTCAGCCATTCAGTGTGGAAAAAGTTCCCCACACCATTTGCAGTACTTTCCATGACAATGACGGTGAGAGGAAGAAGTGCAATAGCTCCACACACAGCACGAATCACGTTTTCCGGACTTTTCTGAGTTGAATTTCTCCAAAAAGCCACTTCGGTGAGATGAGCCATAGCAATGTCGTATCCGCGAATAGATTCCTGACTTTCGGCACTGCCTGTAATAACAATGCAGTCACGCCCTGTGATTTCGCTTGCGTTCCTGCTTTTTTCAAAAGGGTGGAATAACATGTTTTTTTCACACTCGTTGAGTTGTTCGGGGTATTCTTTGAGCATGCGAGTGTATATACCCTTAATAGCCGATGAAGTGTCTTTAAGGTGCCCACAAATGAGACTATTCCAGTGTGTGCAATGTACAATTTGAATCCAAGCCATATAAATTTGAACAAGAGTAGAGCCACCCCATTGTCTTGCTTTTAGCATGATGAGGCGTATAGGTTTTCCTGCGGTACGCATATCTTCCAGAATAGCTAAAATGCGTCGTTGAGGAGCATTGAGCGAGAATGGAATACTTCTTGCCGATACTTTATCTTTAATAGTTACGCATCGCACACACCAAAACTCGAAGTCGTATCGTATGCGAATAGCTTCCACCTTATTTAATGGAGTATATCGGTCTATTTTGTGAATACGCAACATGTCGGAAGGCAGTAAGTAAATACATCCATCAATGTTTCGAGCTTCTCTTTTGCCATAGCATCCCACCCCAGCCAAAGGGTCGTATTCGTTAATGAGAAGTTTATTGCGTTTTTCGTTTTCGGCTTTCAGTTTATAAAAATCAATATTTTGTGTGTTTTCCATAGTAAGAAATAATATATTTTTTGCAGCAGTTGCAAAAATAAAAGAGCGTGTGGAGGATAAATTCCTTTAAAAGAGTAAATTATTAAAAAATAAAACAGTTGGTCTTTTAAAGGATATAATTGCAATGAGATAATTGTTCTTTTGCAAAGAAAAAATAGAAGAAACATGAATAACACATTAAATGAAAATGATTATGCACAAGCAGCAGAAATGCTTGGAGTGGAAAAAGCAGCAATAATGGCTGTGGCTGAAGTTGAAACAGGAAACAGGAATGGTTTTTTGGAAGATGGACGTCCTATAATACTTTTTGAGGGGCATGTATTTTGGCAACGATTGAAACGTTATGGCTTGAATCCTGTAGATTATATGCAAGGCAATGAGGATATAGTGCATCTTGAATGGACTCGCAGATATTATAAAGGAGGAACACAGGAGTATGAACGACTTGAGCGAGCCATAAAAATTCATAAACGAGCCGCTTTGGAGTCGACAAGTTGGGGACTGTTTCAAATAATGGGCTTTAATTATGAACTATGCGGTTGTGAAGATGTAAACGAGTTTGTAGAAAGAATGTCATCAACATCATTAGAACAGGTCTTACTCTGGGTTAAATTCATGCAAAGTACCGGACTTGCAAAGTGTCTTGAATTTTATAAATGGGACTTGTTTGCACTAAGATATAACGGCAAAGGTTACAAAGTAAATCAATATGATAAAAAAATGAAAAAAGCTTATGAAAAACACAAACGAAACGAAAATGCTCAAGATTGAACCTAAAGGGGTTACTATAAGAAGTAATACAGAAAACGGTATTGTGGGGGAGTGCAATGTGCTTGAAAATATGCGAGAGAGAAACAGCTCGGTAGAAGCTACTGGAGAATGGGAGGCGTGTGGCAACTTGCGAGAAAATGAAAAAATATTGATAGTAGACAGCCGAAACGGAAAGAATTATCTTTTAACTTACACCGATGATGGCACAATATATCTACATGGAGTTAGACAAGGCTATGATTATAGTACTCTCAATGAAAAGTTGTGTAATGTAGGGGCAAAGCCGTTATTTGCACAAATAGTGGGACCATTTGTGGTGATTTTTACTCAACTAGGGAAGAAATTTTTGTATAAAAAATCAGAAAACTATATTTTGACCGATTTAAACGATGCAATGCCACAAATAGAACTACGAGCCGTCAATACCACAATAATAGATAAGAATATACAGGGAAAAAACTTTAAAAACAGCTATTCACAATGGATTGCTCTTGAAGATGCTGATAGGAGATCCTTGGAGTCGTCGGTAATTTCTACATACGCTGAAATAAAGCGAGAGACAATGCAAAAAGGCATATTTTTGCAACCTATAGCAGTGCGTTATGCATTGAGATTGTGGGATGACAGTTATGCCTCGGTAAGTCCTCCCGTAGTAGTGGGTAAAGGTGTGCAATGTGCCGGAATGGTATCGTTTAAGGTAAATTCGTCGATGAGCGGTTACGAAACCGGCTTGTTTACAGGTGAAGTATATAATGTGGGTATTAAAATGCTTAAATCAATGTCGTCCGAATGGCAGTCGCTTGTAAAGTCAATAGATATACTTGTGAGTGATGAAATGATACCATTTGTAGAAGACTTAGCCTATACAGTGTGCGGCACAGCACCCGATACCGGCAGATATGTGGCTTGTCAATTGTTGAAAAAAGATAGGGAAATGTCGTTTATGCAAGTAATCAATCCCACAACATGGTAT
>CAZHXA010000012.1:47335-56426 GCA_964536025.1 uncultured Muribaculaceae bacterium | reverse complement strand
ATCCTTATTATTGATTTTTTATGCACTTTTTGTGATTTGAACTAATAGGGGAAAAATATAAAGTCATAAAAAAATATTTCATAACATAAGCTAAAGTAATTAACGTTTTTTTGATTTACAATTTGTTTTTTATATATATCTTTACAAAAAGATTACAAAAGAGTGTCATGAGTGCAGAAACTAAAATATTAATCGTCGACGACGAACATGAAATATGTGAAATTCTTAAATATAATTTACTCATCGAGGGATATAATGCCGAAATTGCATATAGTGCAAAAGAAGCATTATCATTGGAACTACAATCCTATTCATTAATTATATTGGATATAATGATGAATGAAATTAACGGGTTTGAATTAGCAAGACAATTAAAAACAAATCCAGCCACCAAATATATTCCTATTATTTTCTGTTCAGCATTAGGAGGAGAAGACGAACACATAATGGGGCTTAACATAGGTGCAGATGACTACATAACAAAACCTTTTCGAACACGCGAAGTTATTGCAAGAGTAAAAAGTGTGTTACGACGTACTCAAATAAGTAAAGAACTTTCATATCAAATACAACAGGCTACTAACATCGCAACAATACAAACAAAAACCTCCTCAAACGTAAAGCCACAAGAACAAAACATAACTTATCGCAGACTGACAATAGACCGAAACGCAAAACTATGCTATATAGATGATGCTCCGGTAAAACTAACTAAAACTGAATATGAATTACTATTATATCTTTTGCAACATAGAAACAATATATATACAAGAGAGGAATTATTAGAAAAAATATGGAATGAATCGGAAAGCGTATCGATTCGCACAATAGACACAAACATAACGCGACTTCGCAAAAAGATAGGAGAATACGGAAGTTGTATCACAACTCGTTCAGGATATGGCTATGGATTTCAAGAATCTAATATTTAACCATCCGAAAAAAGCTATTTTAGCTATATTCATCGTTTTAGCTGTTTTATTCGGCACACTTATCATGAATTTATGGAACAATTATGCCGAAACCGATTTAATTTCGGTTCAAAAACAGTTAGAAGCCACAAACAATTTTCTTATATCAAACAAACCAATTGACACCACAATCGTCAAAAAAGCAACCGAAGCATTCCTACACAACACAAAAAAAACAGTTAATAAATTATACATCTCAATATATGATACAGATGGCAATTTATTGTACACCAACACAAGCCAAAGCCGAAATAATATATTGCTTTCATTCAAGCAAACAAGCAGTGCTCTTGATAAGGTAAAACAAAACGAAACAACCAATGTCATTTTCGACAAAATATCGCAAAAAAACTACTTTATATCAACAGCTTACAATATCCGATTAAAGTTATATATCGTTTCGGAATGTATCGTAAACAAGACTGCAACTTTTACCGGATTTCTTACAACAATGTCAACAAATTTGGTTATACTGTTTTCACTCTTAATAATATCAATAGTATGTATATTAATGCTCAATACTTACATAAACAACATCATAAAATTAAAGAAATATTTACTAACATTAGATGAAGAGGACAACAAAAACGACCAAAAAGATTTTACAAAAGACAACGTCATAAACCAAACAGAAGATTTATACACCCATTACAAGAATAAAATAGATATTATCAGGCAACATGACTACGAACGAGAGCAAGCTATCAACAAAGAAAAAGCGAAAATGGACTCCAAACGTGCTCTTGCAAACAACCTCAGTCATGAAGTCAAAACTCCAATCGGTATTATCATAGGCTATCTTGACACATTAATCAATCATCCTGATATTGACAATCAAACACGAATATCATTTTTAAACAACTGTTTGCAAAGTGCACAACGGCTACAAAATATGATAGTAAACATTGCCGTAATAATAAGATTGGAAGATGGAGGCAATAACATAGCGTTAGAAAGAACAGACATAAATAAAGTGGCAAATCTTGCTAAAGAAGATTTAAAATTCACACTGAACGAATATGGTATAACTTTCAAGAATGAAACAGAAACTGACATTTTCGTAACAGCCAACGAAATGCTTCTATACAATGTATTTTGTAATTTGATAAAAAACAGTTGTTATTATTCTTCAGGCTCCGAAATAACATTGAAAACAATCAGTCAAGATGAACAATCAGTCACTTTTTCATTCTATGACAATGGTCAAGGTGTTCCATCTGAAGTCTTAGACAAATTATTTAATCGTTTTTATCGTATAGAAAAAGATAAGAATGATAAAAGCGGAACAGGATTAGGCTTATCCATCGTTAAAGAATCCATTAATTTATGTGGAGGTACAATTTCTGTATCAAATCGCATAAACCAAAGGGGGCTTGAATTTACATTCACCCTACCCACAGCATGAAACCACAAATAAATATATTATTATGAAAACAATTAAAGTCAAATCAAAACCTCAGACATGCCCTAAGTGCAATGGCAAAATCGTTGATATTATTTATGGAGAACCATCTTACGAATTATTTGAAGCGGCAGAACGCGGTGAAGTCGTTCTCGGTGGCTGTTGCATATGTGTTGATGAAAACGGCAACATAAACGACCCAAGTTGGGAATGTACCAATTGCCATACAACATTTATTGAGGATTAACAACTTTACTACCTTGCTGAATAGAAGCCGAGCGTATTCGATTCAACAACAAATTAGTAAACTCATAATTCTTCAACCCCCAACGAGGAGATATTAGTAAATGCTCTGGTGATTGAGAAACAAACCGCTCAACAGCTATATCAGAAGAAAGGCGTTCCAAAAATGCCATACACACATCGATATATTGTTCAGCAGTCCACTCAAGCACATTAACATCTCCCGTTAATACTTGTTGTGCCAATTTAGTTCCTTTTATCAACTGCAATTGATGCAATTTTACTGTATCAACAGGCAATTTTGATATAGTATCGGCAGTCGTCAAAATATCCTCAACATTTTCATTAGGCAAGCCAATTATAAGATGTAACCCACACAACAAATTACGTTTTTTAGTACGCATTACAGCTTTTACTGTATCTTCCCACGTATGTCCTCTATTTATCAACGCAAGCGTAGCGTTTTTAGATGTTTCGGCACCATATTCAATTAAAACAAATGTCTTTTTACTTAACTCTTCAAGATAATCCAACAATTCATCAGGCATACAATCCGGACGCGTACCTATAACAAGCCCAACAACATCTTCAACTGCCAACGCCTCTTCATAAAGCGACTTTAAATGTTGCAATTCGCCATAGGTATTAGTATAAGCTTGAAAATAAGCAAGATATTTCATATACGGATATTTACGGGCAAAAAAACGCTTTCCTTGCTCCAATTGTTCAGCCACACTATTAACAGGCTTACAATAATCAGGATTAAACGTTTGATTATTACAATAAGTACAGCCCCCTACCCCTTTACTTCCATCACGATTAGGACATGTAAAGCCTGCATTTATAGATATTTTTTGGACTTTATAAGTAAAATGCCTTGATAAAAATTCGGCAAAATCATAATAACCTTTTCCGTGATTCACAATTTTACGGTTTTATTAATAAGATAATTATCCAAAATTACAATTGCTGTCATAGCTTCAACAATAGGCACCGCACGAGGCAACACACATGGATCATGACGCCCTTTAGCTTTTAGCACCACCGTTTTACCGTCTTTATCAATGGTTTCAACATCTCGTAATAATGTTGCAACAGGTTTGAACGCTACCCTGAAATAAATATCTTCACCATTGGAAATTCCGCCTTGTATTCCACCCGAATTATTAGTCAATGTCTTGACTTTGTTTTCTTTAAATACAAAGGTATCATTAACTTCACTACCTCGTTTTTCGGCAAATTCAAAGCCAAGCCCATACTCAAACCCTTTCACTGCATTAATGCTTAACATTGCTGCACCTATTTGAGCATGCAATTTATCAAAAACAGGTTCACCCAATCCCGGCATCCCCCCTTTTACAACACAAGTAATCACACCTCCTATGGTATCGCCCTCTGACTTAACTTGTGTAATATAATCTATCATCTCTTGAGCCTTAACCTCATCAGGACAACGCACAATATTACTTTCTATTTTACTTTTATTATATTTACGATAATCCTTATCTATTGCAATAGGTCCAACTTGCGAAGTATAAGCATATATCTCAACTCCGAGTTGTTCCAATACTTGACGAGCAAAAGCTCCGGCAACTACTCTTGCCGCCGTTTCACGTGCCGAAGAACGTCCGCCTCCTCTATAATCACGTACTCCATATTTCAATGAATATGTATAATCGGCATGAGATGGACGATACACATCTTTAATATTAGAATAATCTCCTGAATGTTGATTTGTATTTTCTATAACAAAACCTATTGATGTTCCTGTTGTTACACCATCAAACACCCCCGAAAGAATCTTAACTTTATCTTGTTCATCACGAGCTGTAACGATACTTGATTGCCCCGGGCGACGACGGTTCAACTCATTTTGAATCTTATCCAAATCTATTTTTATACCAGCAGGCATACCATCAATAATTCCACCAATGGCATTACCATGCGACTCTCCAAAACTTGTCAGACTGAAGACATTACCTATTCTATTTCTCATGATTCTTATTTATTTTCTTCAAAATCGGTTAAATCAACCATATCAGCATTCACATATTTCACCAAATCATTCGGTGACACCTTTATTTGCAAACCTCTTATTCCAGCACTCACATAAATATAATCAAAAACGGAACAAGAATCATCAAAAAAAGTAGGAAACAATTTCTTCATTCCTATAGGAGAACATCCACCACGTATATATCCGGTAACACCCAACAAATCTTTCATTGGTATAAGGTCAGCTTTCTTATTTCCACTCACCTTAGCTGCTTTTTTTAAGTTGACTTCTTCATCCCCAGGAATAACACAAACAAAATAACCGTTTTTATCTCCTTTTAAAACAAGTGTTTTAAATACTTGTTTTATATTTTCATTCAATTGTTCGGCTATATGCGTTGCCGCCAAATCATTCTCGTCCACAACGTATGGAACAAGTTCATACGCTATTTTTGCTTTATCCAAAAGCCTTGCTACATTAGTTTTACTGACACCTGCCATATTTATAGTAAAATCCTTTATTCTTATACAAAAGTATAAAGATTTTCCCTAAAAACATTCATAATTATTTAAAACATTACGTTTTTGCCAGAACACACACTTCTATCTTTTATAAATAACGCCTTAGAAACAACAAAAGCTGTGGAATTAAAATTCCACAGCTTTTGTCTATCGTAATAATACTTTTATACCAATTAGTCATTCATAGTGAGAAGTAATTCTTCATTAGAACGAGTTCGTTCCATTCTATCTTTTATAAACTCCATAGCTTCAAGCGAAGTTCTATCTCCTAAGAAGCGACGAAGAATCCACATGCGATTTAAAGTATCTTGCTTTAACAACAAGTCATCACGACGTGTACTTGAAGCTATAATATCCACTGCAGGGAAAATACGTTTATTTGACAATTTTCTATCAAGTTGCAATTCCATATTACCGGTTCCTTTAAATTCTTCAAAAATAACCTCATCCATTTTTGAACCGGTTTCAATCAAGGCTGTTGCTATAATAGTAAGACTACCGCCATTTTCAATATTACGTGCAGCACCAAAGAAACGCTTAGGACGTTGTAGAGCATTAGCATCTACACCACCCGAAAGTATCTTACCCGAAGCCGGAGACACCGTATTATAAGCACGAGCTAAACGGGTTATTGAATCAAGCAAGATTACAACATCATGTCCACACTCCACCATTCGTTTTGCCTTTTCAAGAACCAAACCCGCAATCTTCACATGACGTTCTGCCGGTTCATCAAATGTAGAAGCAATAACTTCAGCATTTACACTGCGAGCCATATCGGTTACTTCTTCAGGACGTTCATCGATAAGCAATATCATCATGTATGTATCCGGATGATTTTCAGCTATTGCATTTGCTATATCTTTTAGCAATACAGTCTTACCTGTTTTTGGCGGTGCCACAATAAGACCACGTTGACCTTTTCCTATCGGAGCAAACATATCGACAACACGAGTTGATAAATTACATGTTTTACCACTTGTTAAATCGAATTTTTCATCAGGGAAAAGAGGAACAAGATGCTCAAAAGGTATTCTATCACGAATAAAGTCGGGAGTTCTTCCATTCACGCTCAAAATTTTGCTCAATGGGAAATATTTTTCGCCTTCCTTTGGCGGACGAATGAAACCTTCAACCACATCTCCGGTTTTAAGTCCGTTGTTTTTAATTTGAGCTTGTGAAACGTAAATATCATCGGGAGAATTAAGATAATTATAATCGCCTGAACGCAAAAATCCATAACCATCAGGCATAACTTCAAGAACACCTATACCTTTAAGAATTCCATCAAAATTAAATGCATCTTCTTGCTTTATAATAGGTTCTTGCTTTTGATTTTGTTCCTGCTTCTGTTGTTGCTGTTTCTTTTTCTTTCCTTTTGATTGTTGCGACTGAGGAGCAGAATCAGGTTGAGGAGTTGGTTCTTTAATTATAATAGTTGATTTAGCCGCCTTTTCAGCCGCAAGACGTTCAGCTTCTTCTCTTTCTTGTTGTGTTCTTGGTTTAAATGTCTTACGCTCAACTGTATTGAAAAACGAGCCCAAAGATATTTCAGGCTTTTTCACTTCAACTACTTCTTTTTGAAATTCAGCAACAGGTTGAATAACTTCAGCCGATTCAACCTCATTTGTTTCTTCTATAATTAATGTGTCATTTTTCTCAATAACAGTAGTTACAGACTCGCTAACATTTTTATCATCAACAACACCTGAATCTTCTGTTTCTTGCGACTCTATGTTATCGGAAGTTCCATGAACAAACCTTTTACGTTTCTCTTTTTTAGGCTTATCTTGAACAATGGCTACAACCTCATTTATTATTTCGGCAACTTGTTCTTTTTTTTCAGATACAGAGTCATCTATTTTATTTTGCTCTGATATTTTATCGGCTTTTTCATCAACAGTTTTTTCTTCGTTTTCATTAAGAGTCAAAGCCTTTTTAGCCGGTTTTCTGCCACGTTTTTTCTTCTCAGAAGCGTTAGCAAC
Organism: uncultured Muribaculaceae bacterium; assembly: GCA_964536025.1. GTDB lineage: Bacteria > Bacteroidota > Bacteroidia > Bacteroidales > Muribaculaceae > RGIG4576. The sequence continues at coordinate 49,308 of CAZHXA010000012.1, read as the reverse complement.
CGATGCTTTTGAACTATTGATAGCTTGCTCATCAAGAATTTTATAAATTAAATCATCTCTATCGATTGAATTTATTTTTTTCAATCCCATTGATTCAGCAATAGCCTTCAATTCCGAATCTTCTTTAGAATTTAATTCCGCAATATTATACATAAATGTAATTTAGTAAATTCAATGATGAAAATGAGATAGCACGACATGACACATTTAATCCTACATTAAAACATCATAATGCAAACACTCAATTTTCGAGAAAATCATAGGAAAAAGTTCTATTTATTAACTTATAGAACATTTTATTTGAAATCGACAACAAAATTACTACTTTTTTCAAAAAAAACAAATCATTTTTTTAAAAGTTCGCACTATATGAATAAATTTGCCACAAATATTACAATTGTTCAAAAAAAAATCATTTAATTTGCAAAAAAATAGTTTAACAAAAAAATCTAAGGAAAAATTAATTATTACTAAAAGCATAAATCAAACACATTTTATTATGGTAAAGACTAAATTATATGTTGCTTTATTCGCAGCATTTTTGACAATTTCAACTACTTCAATTGATGTAAATGCTCAAGTAGCATCAGATTATGCAAAAGCTCAAGTAAAAGCAAAAGCTTCAAAAAGTGCAAAAAATGAAGCTAAAAAGCTTAAAAAAGAAGGTTGGGATGTAAAACCGGGTGCTCTTCCTTTGGAACGCCAGCTTGACCGTTCTTACACTATGCAATTTGAACTGGATGATGAAGGTCAAAACAAATACGTTTTCGGTTCAGGTAGCAGTGTTGCCGGAGCATATGATGCAGCAAAAGTTCAAGCAATGGAAATGGCTCGTCAAGATATTGCAAGCCAAATCGAATCTGAAATCACTACTGAAATTGAAAGTACTGTATCTAATCATCAACTAAGTCAAGAAGAAGCGGCAACTCTTATCAAAATCACAGAAGGTAGCAAAGGTTTGGTTTCTCAAAGTTTAGGTAGACTTCTTATTGTTATGGAAGCTTATCGCAATACTTCAAAAGATAATGTTGAAGTATTAATAAGAGCTGCTTATAACTATGACAACGTGAAGAAAGCATTCAAAAGCAAAATTCTTGAAGAGTTGGAAAAACAAGGTAACGCTCTTCATAAGAAAATGGAAAATAACTGGAAAAAATAATTTTTTCTCAAAAAATCAAGTAAATTTATGTGCCTGGTAAAACATAGCTGGGCACTTTTACTATTAATAATTAACATTTTCATTCTATGAAACTTAACAAATTCATAATTGCACTTTGTTTTGTTTTCTTAACCGCATCAACTACTCTTGTGGCAAACAATAATACGCCTTCTTCACAAGAGGATAAGGCTTCTGATAAAAAAACTTCCTACGAAGAATATAAGAAGCAAACAAAATCCAAATTCAAACAAAATCGAGATAAAGCAATAACTCAATATCTTGAATATAGAGACAGTATTTTGGGTGAATTTGTCAAACAAATGCGAAGACCTTGGAAAGAGGAACAAAGTAAACCGGCAGAACCAAAACCGGAAGACAACTCTATTGAGCCTGAAATAATTACAGAAGATGAAATAGCACAAGAATCTCCTATTTTAGAAGAACAAAATGCGACAACTAATAAAAACGTTGAACCTAAAAAGGAAATTACCGAAGCTACTGTAAAAAAAGACAACGTTAAGCCTAAAAAGGAAATCTCCGAAGTTACTGTAAAGAAAGACAACGTTGAGCCTAAAAAGGAAATTACCGAAGTTACTGTAAAAAAAGACAACGTTGAGCCTAAAAAGGAAATTACCGAAGCTACTGTAAAAAAAGACAACGTTAAGCCTAAAAAGGAAATCTCCGAAGTTACTGTAAAGAAAGACAACGTTGAGCCTAAAAAGGAAATTACCGAAGCTACTGTAAAGAAAGACAACGTTGAGCCTAAAAAGGAAATCTCCGAAGTTACTGTAAAGAAAGACAACGTTGAGCCTAA
>CAZHXA010000012.1:0-47235 GCA_964536025.1 uncultured Muribaculaceae bacterium | reverse complement strand
AGGAAATTACCGAAGCTACTGTAAAGAAAGACAACGTTGAGCCTAAAAAGGAAATTACCGAAGCTACTGTAAAGAAAGACAACGTTGAGCCTAAAAAGGAAATTACCGAAGCTACTGTAAAAAAAGACAACGTTAAGCCTAAAAAGGAAATTACCGAAGCTATTGTAAAAAAAGACAACGTTGAGCCTAAAAAGGAAATCTCCGAAGCTCCTATAAAGAAAGACAACGTTGAGCCTAAAAAGGAAATCTCCGAAGTTACTGTAAAAAAAGACAACGTTGAGCCTAAAAAGGAAAAAGCTAAAAACAAGGAAAAAAAAGCTAAATCAAAGAAAAAAAGAGGAAATAAATCTTCTATCTCTCTACCAAAAGTATCTCCAAAGAACTTGGTAGCAGCTGCTCCTATTGCAATCCCCAACGTAGCACCCCAAAAAGAGGTTGCCCTACCTAAAGCAGAACCAAAGAAAGATTCAACAACAGTTGTAGCGGAACAACCACAAAAAGAGATAAAAAAAGACGTACCTAAAGCAAAAGCTTTATCCGGAGGAGAACCTCAACAAATAAAAGTAAATTCTATTGTAAGTCTTCCTAATTTAGCAATAGCTGTTCAGCCGGTACCTTTTGTTCCTGTAATAAAACAAGAAAATAAAAAGCCGAATGAATTTAATTTCACATTTTACGGAACAACTTTAACTGCAAGAATCGATGAACGTTGTAAATTCAAAATAGAATCAATCAATAATAACGGTATTGCCAATGCAATGGAAAAGATTTCTAAGAACAGCTATTTGACAACAACACTTAGCGATTGTTTAAACCTTAGAACAGACTATTATTTGTGCGATTGGGCTTATTTACAAATGCTTCAAAAATTGAGCGATAGCTTTTTTGGTGGCAAATGCAATGAATCCACTTTATTAACCGGATATCTATATAGTATGTCAGGCTATAAAATGAGATTTGCATACAATGGAAACAAAGAACTTGTTTTACTATTTGCAAGCGACCAATTTATCACCGACCTGCCTTTTATAAGTTTAGCAAGTGACAAATATCGCAATTACTATACTTTTAACAACAAGACCAATTCTCAATTATATATTTGTGATTTTGCATTTCCACAAGAAAAAGCAATGTCGCTATACATAAAAGACACTCCGGTTTTTGAAAAAGACAATCAATCATTTGATTTAACATTACACACATATAAGCATGAAATCAACTATGAGGTAAACAAGAACCTTATTAATTTTTATGATTCTTATCCTACTCCTATGACAGAGAACGACACTTTCTCAAAATGGTCATATTATGCACTTACTCCACTAAGTGATGAAGCTAAAGCCACAGCCTATCCTTCCATTCAAAAACATATTGAAGGTAAATCGGATTTAGCTGCAGTAAACATTATAATGGACTGGATAGAAACTTATAAATATGGGTATGACTCTAAAATATGGGGCTACGATCGTGCGTTCTTCCCAGATGAAACATTGTTTTATCCTGCAAGCGATTGTGAAGACCACGCCATTCTATTGTCTCGCATGGTTAATGATTTGCTAAATCTTGAAACCGCGTTGATTTATTATCCGGGGCACTTGGCTGCTGCTGTAAGATTCAATGAAGATGTTACAGGTGATTACGTACTAAACAATGGGGTTAAATACACCGTTTGCGACCCTACTATATATTACGCAAAAGCCGGCACTACAATGAGAAGTTGCAAAGGGAAACAAGCTACATTAATCCTTTTGAACAATAACAAATAAAGTTCATTGCTCACAAATTAAAAGTCCTAAACAAGTTCCCCCTTAAGAGGTTCTTATTTAGGACTTTTTTATATACGTTTTTCACGAAAACATTCTTTATAAAGAAGCCTTACGATATAAATATATAGCTATGAATATATACACGATATTAGGAATCCACATTGCTACCATTGGAGACGTATAACCTGAAACAGCAAAAGTTGATGTAACTGTGGTAAACATTATATATGTAAAGCTCAATACCAAACCTATACCAATATTCACCCCCATACCACCTTTAACTTTTTTAGAAGATAAGGTCATACCTATTACAGTAAGGATAAATGCGGCAGCTGTCATTGCATATCGTTTATGCAATTCTATTTCAAAATTTTTTATATTAGCCACACCTCTATCCTTCTGTCTATCTATATAAGTACTTAACTGTGGCAACGTAAGCACCTCTTGGTCATTTTTTGCAATCAAGAAATCTTTTGGCTCCATATTCAATATGGTATCTTTTTTATCACCATAAGATATGGTTTCTCGTAAATCGTCAAATTTTCTTATTGAATAATCTTGCAATACCCAGCGATTAAGTGTATCAAATTTTATGGATTGTGCTGTCAATCTTGACTTCAACACCTTTTTATCATATTGTTCCAATGAAAATCTATAACCGGTTTTTGTGCGATTATCATATCTTGACATATAAGCAATTACTCCGGGAGTAACTTGTAACTGAATATTTGAGCCATATTCAACTTTTTTATTTTTCACCCACTTATTGGTATAAGCAATACGCTTGATATTTGCAGGTGGTATAATATATGCCGACAACATAAAAGTCGAAAAAGCTATAATTGCTGCAGACAACAAATATGGAACCATCAAACGTTTATAACTTATTCCACTCGACAACATGGCTATAATTTCAGAATTATCGGCAAGTTTTGATGTAAAAAATATCACAGCTATAAATGTAAACAAGGGGCTGAACTGATTGGCAAAATATGGCAAAAAGTTCATAAAATAGTCAAAGACAGTTTCTTTCCATGGAGCTGTCAATACCGCATCAAGTTTCTCGTTAATATCAAACATAATAACGATTGCCAATAACAACAATATGGAAAATATATAAGTCCCAAGAAATTTTTTGATTATATACAAATCAAAAAGTTTTATACTATACCACTTTTTTGAATAGTTATAATCATTAGACTTTTTATTTTTTTCAAAAGTCTTTTTTTTCAAATATTCTATACAATCATGTAATTTCATTTCTCAAATGGAAAAAATTAGAGTCTTCTGGTTACATTTATTACCATTTCTTCTTTCCAAGCTTTAAAATCACCTGCCAAAATATGCTTTCGTGCTTCACCCACAAGCCATAAATAAAAGCCTAAATTATGGATACTTGCTATTTGCATTGCCAATAATTCTTGACTCACAAACAAATGACGTAAATATGCCTTTGTATAAACTCTATCCACATAAGTAGCACCATCTTCTTCTATAGGAGTGAAATCGTCGGCCCACTTTTTGTTTTTCATGTTCATTATACCGTTTTTGGTAAACAACATTCCATTTCGCCCGTTTCTCGTAGGCATAACACAATCCATCATGTCAACTCCTCTATCTATTGCTTCCAATATATTGGCCGGAGTTCCTACTCCCATCAAATATCTCGGTTTATCTTGAGGTAGAATATCATTTACGACTTCTATCATTTCATACATCTTTTCAGCCGGTTCTCCAACAGCCAAACCGCCTATTGCATTACCCTCGGCACCAAGGTCGGCAACAAATTTAGCAGATTCTTTACGCAAATCGGGATACACACAGCCTTGAACAATAGGGAAAAAAGCTTGACTATGTCCATATTTAGGTTGCGTTTCATTAAAATGTTTCCATCCTCGAGCAAGCCAACGAGTTGTAAGTGCCAACGACTTTTTTGCATAATCATAATCAGATGTACCGGGAGGACATTCATCTAATGCCATCATTATGTCACTTCCTATTGAACGCTGTATATCAACGACTTTTTCGGGAGTAAACAAATGCTTTGAGCCATCTATATGACTACGAAAATATGCACCTTCTTCTTTTAATTTACGATTGGACGACAATGAAAATACTTGAAAGCCTCCGCTATCGGTTAATATAGGACGTTCCCAACCATTGAATTTGTGTAATCCTCCTGCTTTTTCTATGATTTCCATTCCGGGACGCAAATACAAATGATAAGTATTCCCCAATATTATCTGAGCCTTAATTTCATCTCTTAACTCACGCATGTGAACGGCTTTAACCGAGCCTACAGTTCCTACTGGCATAAAAATAGGCGTTTCGATACATCCATGATCGGTAGTTATTATGCCCGCTCTTGCATTACTGCATATATCTTTTGCTTGTAATTCGTATTTCATTTCATCTAATAAATAAAGTACAAAGATAGTGATAAAAGTGTTAAAATCAGAAAATCAGGCACGAAATACCTTAATATTTAAGACTGATTACATTTTCTTTTACTTCATTCATCGAAATTGTTGTATCTTTGAAAAAAATAACAACTAAAATGATTCAAAATTTATTACACATTATATATTCTGTTTGCTTAATTTTATTACTTGTTGCTTGTGATAATAACAACAATAGCGAACCTAAACAAAATGCAAAAAGAACTATCGCAATATACATGATTGCAACCAATTCTTTATCTTCTTGCGACGTAAACGACATCGAAGAAATTGAAACTTATATTAAACAATACGGAACTACCGGTTGCCGTCTTCTTGTTTATTGGGTATCTAAGTATAATGCACCTCAACTCATGGAAATAACTAAAGAAAAACGCATTATACATAAATCTTATTCCAATAACATAAAATCCACTACAATTGAACGCATGAAAGAAGTGTTCTATGATATTTCAACCACTGCCCCTGCCGATGATTACGGATTGATTTTATGGTCACACGCCTCAGGATGGGCAAGTTCTCTTACCGGACGCAGTATCATTTCCGCTCTTGACTTTGGTGAGGATTACGGTACTACCATGCCAATAGACCAATTGGCTAAAGCATTACCAGATAACATGTTTAGCTTCATTTATGCTGATGCTTGTTATATGTCGGGAATAGAAGTTGTTTATGAATTAAGAAACAAGACAAAATATTTTATAGGCAGTGCAACCGAATTACCTGCCGATGGAATGGATTACACCAATAATCTTAAATGCTTTTTTGACGACAATGTTGATTTAGTTCAATGTTGTAAAAACACGTTTAATAAATACAACTCTTTAAGTGATGCTTCACGCACTTGTACCATTGCTTTAACCGATTGCACAAAACTGGACAGTTTGGCAACACTATGCAAGAATATTCATTCCAACGAAAATAAAGACGTAAACATTTATTCAATTCAACGCTATAAATACACATCACCTTACTTATTCTACGACTTTACTCAATACACCAAATTATTAGCAACCGATGAACAGAAAGTTGCATTAGATAAATTAATGGAAGACGTGATGCCATACAAAGCAGCCACACCTTATATTTTTAATCAATTCGCAATCAACAGCGAAAATTATTCCGGTTTATCTTCTTACATATTCGGTTCATCATCACCGACAAGCAAGAATGAAACATATTACCAAGAACTTGCTTGGTATAAAGATGTTATTAAATAATATAATTAACAAACATAACTCTAACACTTATCATGATTTTAAACAACATTCTACTCGCCATTCAAAATACAGCACCCGAAGCTGTTGCCGATTCCACTATTGTTGCAAAAAAAGAAGCAGTAGTCACAGCTTTGAAAACCATGTCATTTGACGATATTATATCAAAGCTTATCGATGGAGCTGTTACATTAGGAATAAGAATTCTTATTTCTATCATAATTTTCTACATAGGGCAATTTATTATAAAAAAGCTCTACAAAATATGTTCAAAAGTTTTGCAAAGACGAAACGTTGAAGCATCACTCACTTCATTCCTATTGAGTTTGCTTAGAATTGTATTACTTTTTATCTTGGTAGTGACAATCATAGGCATACTTGGAATTGAAACAAGTTCATTTGTCGCCATTTTTGCCTCAGCCGGTGTTGCAATAGGTTTGGCATTAAGCGGAACATTACAAAACTTTGCCGGAGGTGTATTAATTCTCCTTACAAAGCCTTATCGTGTAGGAGATTACATTGAGCATAACGGATTAGCCGGTACCGTAAAAGAAATTCAAATATTCAGTACAATAATAAACACCCCCGATAACAAAACCATAATCATACCCAACGGAGGTTTGGCTACCGGAACAATTAACAACTATTCCACAGAAATATATCGACGAGTAGACTGGACTTTCACAATATCTTACGGAGACGACATCAAAGTAGCACGCGACACAATACTTGAAGTACTTAATGCCGATGAGAGAATTGTTAAAACCACTTGCGAAGAAGATTATAAATTACGCCCACAAGAAAAAAAATTGAAATTAAGCGGAATTATACCTCAAATTCCTCAAGGAGACAAATCTCCTACCGTCTTTCTTGGCGAACTTGCAGCCGACAGTGTAAATTTAACTGTTAAAGCATGGGTATATTCTTCTTTTTATTGGAATGTTTACTACGATGTAAATGAAATAATCTATGAATTATTCCCGAAAAAAGGCCTAAACTTCCCATTCCCACAATTGGATGTAAGAATCAATAAATAACAATTCATTACCTACCAAAAAAATTCCCATTGAGCATCACATTCAATGGGAATTTTTATTGAATTTACATTCTTTGTACAAATAACACCATTTTTTAATATCATATAAAACTTTTTTAGGAAAGTAAAACAAAAAACCTTATCATTAAGCAACATTATTCACAAAACTATGACTATATTTGTGTGAATAAAAATTGACTGATTATCCCGATATGATTTTTTTTAAAAAATCACCTTATTTTCTAATAATCTTTCAATATCTTCACCATTCGCAAGATTATCTTCGGGAGATGATTTATGCGTGATAAGGAGAAGAAACCTTAACATACTTTTTTTTTCCTGCAAGCGTGCAGGTCACTAATTTCGATATATAAAAAAATACATAAATGATAAGTAAATGGAACTACTTACCTCCTACATCCGAACAAGAGGCGATAGCAGCCGAATTGTCGGGGCAATTTCATAATTGTCCCGCAATAAGTCATTTATTGGTACAAAGAGGCGTAACTTCATTAGAAGAAGTTGATAGTTTCTTATATCCATCAATGAACGACTTACATGATCCATTTCTCATGAAGGATATGGACAAGGCTGTAAACAGGCTCAACAAAGCATTGGGAGCTAAGGAAAAAATCCTCGTTTACGGGGATTACGACGTAGATGGCACAACTGCCGTCGCATTGGTTTATAAATTCTTACAGAATTATTATTCCAATGTAGAATATTACATACCCACACGTTACGAAGATGGTTATGGAATCTCTAATAAAAGCATCGATTATGCCGAAAGTTTAGGGGTTAAGTTAATAATTGTACTCGACTGCGGTATAAAAGCTGTAGAAGAAGTAAAATATGCCAAATCAAAAGGCATAGATTTTATTATTTGCGATCACCATGTTGCCGATGAAGAATTGCCCGATGCCGTTGCAATTCTAAACCCAAAATTGGAAGACAATCCTTACCCTTTCAAGCATCTATCGGGTTGCGGTGTAGGCTATAAATTCATGACTGCTTTTGCCCAAAGCAATGGATTGGGTAATCGTCATGAATTGGACAATCTTTTAGATTTGGTTGCCGTGAGTATTGCAGCCGATATTGTACCTATGATTGGAGAGAATCGCATTATGACCTATTTCGGGCTAAAACGTCTCAATATCAACCCGAATGTGGGGCTTAAAAGCATCATCAAAATTTGCGGTTTATCGGGGAAAGAAATTTCCATAAGCGATGTAATATTCAAAATAGGTCCAAGAATAAATGCATCCGGACGAATGCAATCGGGTATGGAAGCTGTTGACCTTCTCGTAACAAAAGATGCTCATGAAGCACTGGAAAAAGGTAAAAACATCGACCAATACAACAAAGACCGTAAAGAATTGGATAAACGAATCACCGAAGAAGCAAGTGCAATTCTTGCCGACAGAGGTGAAATTGTATCAAGCAAAAAACCTATTGTAATATACAATAAAGATTGGCACAAAGGTATCATAGGTATTGTGGCTTCACGTTTGACCGAATTATATTGTAAACCTTGTGTTGTCTTAACGCTATCAAATGGATTGGCTACAGGGTCTTCTCGCTCTGTACAAGGATTTGATATCTATAAAGCAATAGAATCCACTCGAGATTTATTGGACAATTTCGGCGGACATACCTATGCCGTAGGTCTATCTCTCAGAGAAGAAAACATCCCCGAATTTACAAGACGCTTTGAGCAGTATGTAATAGAAAACATACACAAAGAGCAACTCACTCCGGAACTTGACATTGATTTTGAGATAAATTTCTCCGAAATTACACCCGAGTTCTTGAATTATCTAAAATTATTTAATCCATTTGGTCCTTGGAATCAAAAACCGATTTTCATAACTCGAAACGTATATGATTTTGGTACAAGCAAACTTGTGGGACGAAATCTTGAACATATAAAGCTTGAATTAATTGATAATAAATCAGAAAAAGTAATTAACGGGATAGCATTTAACATGTCAGAACATTATGAACATATAAAATCTCATAAACCATTTGACATTTGCTATACAATAGAAGAAAATAAGCATAAACCTAATGGTACAATACAACTTCTTGTAAAAGACATAAGAGAATCACAAGAAGAACGTTATGAGTAAGACAATACACGAAATACTCAACAAATATTGGGGATACAACTCATTCCGTTACCTTCAAGAGGACATAATTAAGTCGGTTCTTGAAGGTAACGACACTTTAGGACTTATGCCTACCGGTGGAGGTAAATCCATTACATTCCAAGTTCCCACAATGGCAATGGATGGAATGGCTATTATTATCACTCCCATCATCTCATTGATGAAAGACCAGGTAGACAACCTACTGAAACGAAAAATTAAAGCCACTTATCTACATTCCGGCTTATCTTTTACTGAGAAAAGAAAAGTTATTGATAAATGCTTATTTGGAAACTATAAATTTCTATATGTTTCTCCCGAACGTTTGCAATCGGAAAACTTTCTTGACCAATTAAGAGATATAAAAATATCTCTTATTGTGATAGATGAAGCTCACTGCATTTCACAATGGGGTTATGATTTTCGTCCTTCTTTTCTTAAAATCATAAATTTAAGAAATGCAATACCTAACGTGCCAATATTAGCTCTTACTGCAACAGCTACTCCACAAGTAGTAAACGACATCGTGGACAAACTGAAATTGAGAACACCTCATATTTTCTCAATGAGTTTTGCCAGAAACAATTTATCTTATGTAGTAAGAAAAAGCGAAGACAAAATTTCTCAATTAATACACATACTTAATAACATTGCCGGAAGTGGTATCGTTTATGTAAGGAGTCGATCTAAGACCAAATTAATTGCAGAAGAACTACATAGAAGTAACATTGATGCCGATTTTTATCATGCCGGACTTGCTATAGAAGACAAAGAAGAAAAGCAAAACAAATGGAAATCGGGGAATTGTCGAATTATGGTTGCAACCAATGCATTCGGCATGGGTATTGACAAACCCGACGTTAGGATTGTTGTTCATTGTGATTGCCCCAATTCTCTTGAAGAATATTATCAAGAGGCTGGGCGTGCAGGTCGTGATGGTAAACGTTCTTATGCCGTACTATTAATTTCGCACAACGATAAAACCACACTAAAAAAACGCATAGCCGATTTATTCCCTTCAAGAGATTTCATAAAAAAAGTTTATGAATTAGTTGGCATTTTCTTAGATGTAGCAATTGGCGACGGCTACAATAAAACTTATGACTTCAATTTTAATTTATTCTGCAAAACATTCAAATTACCGGTTTTGCCCACTCATAATGCTTTAAGACTGCTCACACAAGCCGGATACATAGAATTCATTGAAGAAATAGAAACTTTGTCGAGAGTTATGATTCTTGCACAAAAAGAAGAATTATACAACCTGAGAAACATAAGCGAAAAAAACGACACCGTATTACAAGCAATTTTAAGACAATATACAGGATTGTTTGCCGACTATGTTTTCATTAACGAAGAATTATTGTCTCGAAAATATAACATTTCTCAAGAATACATATACGATGCACTTTTAACGCTTACAAGAATGCATATTTTGCATTATATACCTCGCAAAAGGACTCCTTATATTATTTTCACGACTGCACGCGAAGAAACTAAATATCTACTCATACCTAAAACCATTTATGAAGAGCAAAAAAAACGTATTGTTTATCGCATTGAAAACATGGAAGAGTACGCATACAGCATTGACAAATGTCGTGAAAAAATGCTCTTGGACTACTTTGGAGATAAAACCACAAACAACTGCGGTACATGTGACGTATGTATTGACAAAAAGAAAAAAGATTCTTATACCGAAAAAGACATCATTGACGGAATACTATACATGACACAAAACAAACCCAGAACTATTAACGATTTTATCGAAACTCTTGCATTTCCCAAAGCCGAAATCATAAAAACAGTATCACGGCTTGCCGATGAACGCATTATTATCCTTACAGCATCGGGCTTATACAAAAAAAATGTGGAATGAATTCTTTTCATGCAAAAATAAATTCACTCCACGTCATTTTTAAAAATATAACAAAACTCTTTTATAAGGAAAAGATCATATCTTAGATTTTATTGTCATAGGTAATTCTATGACTTGCATATATTTGTCACGACTACGATTTTTCACTAACCAGCGTTGCATATTTTCCTGGCTCACCATAGGAGGCAGAATATGCGATGCTTCAACACGTTTATTTAATGTATCGTCAGGATCAATAAATTCATTAGGAGAAAAAAGCACCAAAACTTGATTATACTCAACATTCTTTTTAGGAGCCAATGTCAAATAATACTCACATACATCCTGTTCCGAATCTCCTTGATTTAATTTCTCTCTTGAAAAAAAGATATAATCCTTATCAGCACTAACTGCATAGCATCTTAATTTCGTTCCTTCATAAGGAAGTAATCTTGAGGCATTTCCGTCTTCATCAAGTACATAAATAGCAACATATCCATCCATTTGACTTCTGAAAGACACAAAATAAGTATCACCCTCTCTGAATTCTTGACTTATATTCTTTTTTTCTGGATAATTACGCAACAAGTGTGTATCTATCTCTATTTTTTCAGAGACTATTTCACGAGCTTTTCCCCACACTTCAACTGTTATGATACGCTCACCATCTTTACCGATTGCAAAAGTAAACTCAGGGTCACGAAGATCTCCAATCCATTCAGCTTTTATCGTACTTACCCCAAACGATTTGAACTTCACTTGTCCGTCACTTACGTTAGTTAGATTAGTTTGTTCCACATGTGAGCCAAACTCATCTTCAATAGCTTTGGTTCTCGCTCTTTGTATTGCTTTTGTTCTTGCTTGCGACAACGTTTCATCGGCAGATTGCACATAAGTGTATTTACCATTTACATTTTTAACACGTTGTGCATTACCTACTGCAATTGTTCCTGCAATAAACAACAGAACACAAAACAGTCTTAATACCTTTACGAAATTCATATTCTTATAATATTTCAACATACTATTATCTCATTTTCATGTTTTTCCACTCAAGGCTCATGGATTCAGAATAGTTCACATTAGGCGTTTGATACACATCATTATTATGTAATGACGTTCTTCTCACATTCTTATATATATAATCCTGCAATTCTCCCATTGTAACATCTCCTCCTGTTTCTTTCAACTTTTTCAACAAGAAATAAGTAAACAATCCGTGTCCTTGTTCAGCATAATGAAAGGCAGTTTCATCCCCTGAACATGCTGAGAATACTACGATATTACCATTCAATGAATTTTCTTTAGGTTTTATTGCAGTTGCACGGTTTTGTACAATAGCATTTCCGCCCTTTGTGTTACCACTGAAACAACAATCCAAGAACACATCGATACGGCTAGCTCCTGTTGTTGCCAATTGGTCATATAGATTCTTTATTGAAATTGTTCCCTTAAGACTGGTCGGATAACCGTCCTTTGCCAAGAAATAAGCCTCTTGGGTAACCATATTAGGAACACCGTGACCTGAATAGTAAACTATTCCTCTCGCCTGACTTCCATACTCTCTCAACAATGAGACAAATTTTTCAATTTGCATCTCCATTGTGATAGAAGATACGTCAACCACGTCTTTTATATTCTTTTTGGGAACTCCCAACACTTTCAAACAATATTCTTTAAACGACATACCATCGGCAAGAGCATAATGCACTCTATCAGCCCAATCATAATTTTCATTACTTATGATTAGCACAAATGTGTATTGGTTATTGTTAATTAAAGAATCTGGCAATAATGGAATACCTACATCAATATCACTTACACGATTACTGCCTATGATTGTCTCACTATGCGTTACAGTACTTGCATTGCCTTTTTCAGTTCCTTTATTTATACCCAATATATCGTCAAGTCCGTTGTCACCCAACACATTTTCCACAATGAAGTCTTTTTCCTCATATTTATTTCTTTCATTTCGTGAATAAGTATAAGTTAATCCGGCATCGGGCAAACTGAAAGAAAGTTCTGAAAGCACAATTGAATCTCCAACGACTTCAAATTTTGGGTCTGTCAATTTTATAAATCCCCAATTGGCATCCATTATAGCAGCATCCTTAATAGGAACATTGACAACCATATAACCCAAGTTATATGTCAAATAGAATGTTTCATTGTCGGCATCATATCCTTTATTTTCAATACCTCCCACTCTACTTGCAACAGTTGAAACATATTTACGCAAATATGCTTGTTTTGCTTCATTAACAAGCTCACGTTTTTTAGCTATCAAAGATTCTCCCGAAGTTCGTTTTTCATAATCTATCGTTTTCTCAAACGTTCCTTTTACAAACCAAGGTTTCAAACGTTTTTCAACGTAATCATTAGCAAAATAATGGAATAACGGAACACCGGCTGCTGTTACCAACGGGGCTTCTTCTTTTTGCTTTTCAGTTTCTACTCTCGAATACAACGGGTCTTCCACTTCTTTTTTAGGCTGAGCTTTCTTTTCTTCCGACAACAATGCTTGTGGAACTTCATCATGAGTTTTCAATGTACGTCCCAATTTATCGGCAATTGCAACAGCTTCTTCTTTTCTATCAAGCAATAAATATGTATCAATAAGGGCGTCATAATATACTTTATCGGAAGTTATGTTCACTATGCGTGAAAACATATCTGCTGCAATTTCAAGATATGAATTAAGTTCAGGCAACGGCTTATTATGAGCATCAACCTTACCGTTTTTCATCTCATTTATTACGAAATTATATGCTGAACGCCCATACAAACTCATATTATTTACATTACTTTCATTCATTGTATGTAATCGTTCACTCAACAATAATGCCGACATGAAATCTCCCGATACTTCAGCAATTCGAGCTTTCATGCTTAACAAATCGTTTTGATTTCCTCCCAATGATTCATAATTCATCAAGTATAGATTTGCTTGACTTGCACTATTGGTTTTTATATGATATTCAACAATTTCTTTAAGAATATCTATATCCTTAGGATATTTTTCCAATCCTTTCATCAACGTGAATATCTGCTGTTCGTCTCTTCCTATATATCCATAAGATTTTCCCAAAAACAAATAAGCTTTTTGTTCAAAATCTCTATTTTTTGATTTTAAATATTCATCAAAAAGAATGGCTGACGCTGAAAAATCTTTTACATTATACTTATTTTGAGCCACATAAAACACAAGCATAGGATAATTAGGAGCCAATGTTATATTAGCATCTTGGAAATAATCATGCTTAGGTAACAAAATATATTTTTCCAATAATTCTGTTGCCATTACATTATTTCCTCTTTGACTATAATAAACCCCACCTTCTTGTAATTTATCATGTAACGATAACAACTTAATCTTTATTTGAGGAAAAGACTCAGCAAATGTTGTATCATTAAACACATCAAAATATACCGAAGTACATTCATTTAATGATTTATAAATGGAATCGGACGTCTCATTTTGTAAAACTCTTGTTTCATATAAAGCAAACAAGCTGTCAGCTATTTCCATTTTAGTCTTTTCAATAACGGTGTCGCATACTTGTGTTGTATCTATAACAGAGGAATCAATGTTTTTTGATACATTTTTCACATTACGAGCCGAACCGATTGATATTCCTAAGAACAACAACAGTAAAACACTTAAACCACAATTACGAATAATTTTCATACTAAGACTTTTTCTATATATCTTTTTTTACGCCTATTTTTTAAAACGGCAAATGAGACTGTGCCATTTTTATAGCACAGTCCCATGATTTTTTAATTTACTTTTTTATTTTTTGTTCATTTGTTCCTTAAAGGTATCAACGAACTTCAATGCAACTTTAATTCTGCGGAATGCACTACCTTTTTCCTTAGCTACTTCCACATTATATTTATAATCAACCTTTGCATCTATGGTACTAAATGCATTAGCTTTCAAATATTCACCCACACCATAAGCTCGCATCAAAGCAAGTTCTTCATTAGAACGAATTCCTTTTTGCTTTGTTACGGTCATTGTAGTCAATTCTCCATCTTGGGTTGCAATTTGATCTATCAAGTCGCCATATTCACCTCTATATCTCAACATACCCTTAATAGGAGCAGCGTCGGCTGAACCGGTAATGCTTACAATCACCTTACTACAATCATTCAAATATTTTGAGAAATCACCTTGTAATGATTTTTCAATCAAATTCAACAAATTCTTTGCAGCATTTGACTCTGTCGCAACATATTTTCCAGACTTAAAGTCATCGTTTTCACTGAATTCTTCCTCAACTTGATATTGATAATCTACATTATAATTCAATATCTTATTACCATCTGCATCATAATCGTCTTCTACATTAGTATTAACGGTAATATGAGTGTGTTCAGTCAACAAGTTTTCGGTTTGTGCTTGAGCAATGATTTCTTCTTTCATTGTTTCCAAACGAGCAGCCTCAACATTAGCCAATTGTATCACTTCCACCGGCACAAAATCATTTTGCTCAAATGATATTGTTTTACGGCTCTTATTATCATACATATAGACAGAACCTGTATGTTTGTTTCGAGCTTCGGTATAAATGACCTCAAACTTATCGTTTTCATCAAGAGCATAAATTGTATTGAAGAACTCGATATCATCGATATTATTCAACTCATTCAATTCAGCTGATGGTACATCCAAATAAATTGAAGGCATATTGTTAAAGTCGATAGCCAAAGCTTGTTTCTTTTCAACGTACTTACCTAACTTTGCACCATCTTCATTAATTAAGTTACCTGCAAAAGAAGATACGATATCATACTCCAATTGTAAAGCAACTTTTGCTCTATTTTCATCGTTTACACGATTACGATATTCTTCATCGGTTTCGCCTTCACGCATCTTTGACCATTCCGACATTTGTAAATCAAGAGCACGTTTCAAGTCCATCGTGTAGTATCTTTCAACACCGTCCAATGTATATACTCCTAAGCACTTATTCTTGTAATAAAACAATTGATCTTTCTTGTTAAATGAGCTCAACACATCAAGACCTAACACATTTTCGGCTTCAATACTGATGATATAATCGATTTTTGAAGTCAATAGGTTAAGTAATTGGAATGATGAACCTGTATTTACTATCAAATATTTACCTTCTGAGTGGAAAACACAATTTTGAGCTCCTTTTATAGATGGATAGCTCTTATTTTCTTTCAAGTCGTTAGCATTGAAAACTTTTGTAGTTCCATCGGCAAGAAGTACCGCAAATTCACGATAATTAGCAGAGAAATCCACATCAAGTACGTCTTGTTGGAAATCAATAACCTTACGGCTCGCACCTCTTTCAAGGTTAAACACTTCCACTTTATTTCCTTCCAATAACAATGCAACATTTGCTTGCTTGTTTACTTCAATTTTAGTTGGTTGACCTGCCAAAGGTGCTGAATAAACCAATTTTTCTTTTACCTTAGTGTCGGTTAAAGCCTTATTTAATTTATTATCTTTGGTTATGACCAATACATATTTTCCATCAGGAGAGAACACCAATTTTCCTATTTGTCCTTTTTCTTTAGTTTTAAACAAGACGTCTCCATCTGTTTTACTATAAGGATTCCACATTCTCACCTTTTTACCTTTACTATATAAGACTTCACCACTAAGTAATGGAGTTATACTCCATTGTTCAGGTTCAAAGAACTCATATTTCATGCCCGAATAAGTTTTAAAATCACCTTTCAAATCGGTTCCCGCAACAAAATACATATTATTTTGTGCATTAACTAATGTTTGCCTAAAGTTGATTAACTTTAAGCTATCAGAAGGCAAAAAGATTTGGGCATTCAAATCTGCCTTTACACATGCTAATAATCCTATAGCAAGGAGTCCTAATACTTTTTTATTCATAGCTTTTTCGTAGTGAATTATACTTGTTTATTTATATATCTATTAATACTATTTAATCCGCTTTTACGTTTTAATAATGCAAATGTAATGTTTTTTTTATACGCAACAAAAAAATATTCTTATTAACTTTTATTTTTATTTTTTATTTATCATATAGATAATTTTAAATAACACTCATCAGTACTTTTTACAGAGTATTTTCCTGTTGCTCGCAGTCCCAAGGCCCAAAACACTTCATTCCCTACTGCAAGAACTTTTGCACGACGTTTTTCCGATTCGGAGTACTTATTATCAACAAAAAGGTCGCTCACCAATTTTGAACCTTTCATACCATAAGGATGTATAATGTCTCCCTGTCTCCATTTTCTCAATACAAAAGGAATATTTTCTTTCAATACCGAAACATTTAATGCAATACTTGTTCTTCCATCTATTCCTTTCATACAGTTTTTTACATCTCCATTACATTTAACAATAGTAACCGAGAATTCTCCATCGTTTTTTTCTCTATTGAGCAAATTTTCAAGATTTACGGCACGCTCCACTACTTCAACACTCTCTACAAGATTGAAAAGTTCTATTTCATCACGTCCTATGACAAGTTCCCACTCGTTTGAAATATATTTATTTCCCACACAATCAGGTCGAAGAAGTGCATGATAGATGCCTTTTGCTTGCTCTGAGTTAAAACCATAATCTTTAACTATCTCATAAAGTGCGGTTCTGTATCCTGAATTTATATTGCGTAACAATTTCAAATTCACTTTCTTTATGCCATCACCTGCATCGATAACACATTCATTTTTAAGTTTTTCAACAGAATAATTATAGAATTCGGAACATGACATAACATTATCCAAAGTCCTTGATATTCCCGTTTCAAAATCGGCAAACAAGTCTTTAAAAGCAGGAATCAATATATTCCTTATTTTATTACGCTTGAAATCATTTTCCAAATTTGTGCTATCGGTAACATAAGACATATTCAAGGCACATAAATAATCTTCTACATCTTGACGGGATACACACAACAACGGTCTTATTATTCTTCCGTTTTTCGGTTTTATACCCGAAAGCCCATTTATTCCCGTTCCACGCAACATATTCAAGAAAAAAGTTTCGATATTATCGTCTCTATGATGAGCCACAGCTATATAATCGGCTCTTTTTTTAACGCGTTCGCTTTCAAACCACTCATAACGCAATTCGCGACAAGCCATTTCAGTAGAAACCTTATGCTCTTGTTCATAATGAGCTACATCAAAATGAGTGACTTCCAATTGCACGCCAAATTTTGCACACAAATCTCGTACAAAAGTTTCATCACGGTCCGACTCGGCTCCCCTAAGTCCAAAATTACAATGTAATGCACTACATGGTATATTCAAAGCCAGTAAAACATGAAGCAAAGCCACCGAATCGGCTCCACCGCTTAATGCTACAACCACTTCTTCACCCGATTGTATCAATTCGTGTTCTTTAACATATTCTGAAATCTTTTCTTGAAATTCATGTGCATTCATGTGGCAAAGATACATTTTTTTGCGTAACTTTGTCGCATAAAATTTTTACTTGTATATCACAATGTTAGAAAAAATAGAAAAACTCACCGAAGAGGTAAAATCTTTGCATGCGACCAATGCTGACGAATTGGAAGCACTTCGCATAAAATATTTAAGCAAAAAAGGAGAAATTCCATCGCTATTCAATGATTTTCGTAACGTTCCTAACGAACAAAAGAAAGAAATCGGTCAAAAGTTGAACGTATTGAAAAATTTCGCAACTGAAAAAATCAATTCTTTGCGTGAAACTTTTGAAGAAAAGAACAATGACGATGACACAATCGACCTTACTCGCTCGGCAAGTCCGGCAACATTAGGAACACGTCACCCCATTTCATTGGTGCGTGAAGAAATTATCGACATTTTCTCTCGACTTGGATTTACCGTTGCCGAAGGTCCGGAAATCGAAGATGATTGGCATGTTTTTGGTGCTTTAAATTTCGCCGAAGATCATCCTGCACGAGATATGCAAGATACATTCTTTATTCAACGCAACCCTGCCGACATACTGCTTCGCACACACACTTCATCGGTACAAAGTCGCACGATGGAACACACAAAACCTCCTATCCGCATCATCTGCCCGGGACGTGTGTACCGTAATGAAGCAATCTCATACAGAGCTCACTGTTTTTTCCACCAAGTGGAAGCTCTATATGTCGACAAAAACGTTTCTTTTACCGACTTAAAGCAAGTTTTACTTTATTTCGCTCGCGAAATGTTCGGACCGGAAACAAAAATACGTCTTCGTCCATCTTATTTCCCATTCACAGAGCCATCGGCTGAAATGGATATTTCTTGCGACTTGTGTGGTGGTAAAGGTTGTGCTTTCTGTAAAGGTACCGGATGGGTTGAAATCTTGGGGTGTGGTATGGTTGACCCTAACGTGCTTGAATCTTGTGGTATTGACAGCAAGACTTACACAGGATATGCACTCGGTATGGGAATCGAACGCATCACCAACTTGAAATACAGGGTTAAAGACCTGCGTATGTTCTCAGAAAACGACATGCGATTCCTTGAAGAATTTGAATCGGCACATTAATAGACTTACAAAAGGCTCTCACATTTTGCGAGAGCCTTTTTATTATAATATACGGAAATGACAACAAAAGAACGTTACAGGGGTATTATTGATTATTTTCAAGCCAATATGCCTTCTCCAAATACCGAATTAAACTACCGAAATCCATTTGAGTTGCTCGTTGCCGTAATTCTTTCGGCTCAATGCACCGATAAACGCATAAACATGGTAACTCCTGCTCTTTTCAACGCCTACCCTACACCTTTTGACATGGCAAAAGCTTCAGCCGACGACATTTTTAAATTCATCAAAAGCGTAACTTTCCCCAACAATAAAACAAAGTCGCTTTTAGGTATGGCAAACATGCTGGTTGACTGCTATAACGGCAAAGTTCCCTCTAACATTGACGAATTGGTAAAAATACCGGGAGTAGGTCGAAAAACGGCCAACGTGATATTATCAGTAGTTTTTAATCAAGCCGCCATGGCTGTTGATACTCATGTTTTTCGCGTATCCAACAGGTTAGGACTCACTAATAATTCAAAAACACCATTAGAAACTGAAAGAACTCTACTGAAATACATACCCGAAGAACTCGTGGCAACTGCACACCATTGGCTAATACTACATGGCAGATATGTATGTACCGCACGCAAGCCAAATTGCCTTGAATGCGGGTTAAAACATTTTTGCAAACACTATAACAGCAACAAACTTTTTTGATAATTTCTTAAACTTTTTCACCATTATTAATTACTTTTTTACTACATTTGTAAAAATTACATCACATTTATACTTAATAGGAAAACTTATAACAAACTAAATAACACACTCATGAAAATTTATCGTCTTTCTTTAGTTGTTGCATGCCTTGCATCGATGGCAACTGTATTCAGTTCTTGCGACAATGAGTATGATTTATCTAAAGACATTGATAGCAATATCAATGTAGGTAAAAATTTCATCTTACCGGTAGGTGAAACAGTAAAAATCCCATTAAGCCGTATCATTAAAGCAGGTAATGATTTAACGGTAAACAGTTCCGGAGTTTACGAACTTAAAGTTAACGATTCATTTAACTCATCAATCCAAAGAGTTGAACCTTTCGAAATTTCTGGTTTACAACCTCAATTTTCCAATTTCACTTACTCGGGTCTTCCTCAAAACAATTTAGACCAAGAAGTATCTCTTGATGACTTAAACATCACAACATCTGCAACATATACTATTTCGGAGACAAAAACAGAACTACCGTCTGAAATCGAAGCTTTATACTTAGCTGAATTTAATAATGAAGATGGAGTGAATTCTACAATTCAAATATCAATTGAATCTAAAGACAATGGTATCAGCGAAATGACATTAAATAATGTTTCTGTTAAATTCCCCGAAATCATTACACTTAAAAACGGACAACATGAAGTAACAATTGAAAAAATCGTGTTGAACAAAGAGAATGATTATTCTCAAGATATCACAATAAATATCGCCAATATAGCAATTCCTTCTGATAATACAATTCAGAAGAAATACATTACCGAAGAAAACGGTAAAAGATATTTCTGCTTAGACGAATCAATAAGCTTTAACACGGGTTCTACTATAGTAGTAATCAATCCGTCTAAAGTACAAAACACGGAATTAAATATCCAATTCGGTTACAGTATTGAAAACACTAAAATCACTCGCGTAAATGGTATCTTAGCTCCAAATGTTTCTATCAATGAATCATTGGAAATAACCGATTTACCTGACTTCATTAAGGATAAATCATCTACATTTACTCCTGAAGAAATGAATTTCAGTTTATCAATCAATAATCCTGTAGACATGCCTATTGAAACAACTGTTTCTATTACTGCATGGGACAACGACAAAAACGTTGCTATAGGCGATCCTATTTTTATCGAATTAAAAGGAGATAATGCAATCAAACCATCAAACAATACTCACTATTTCATCGCCAACAAAGAATGTTTAAACAAAGTAGATACAATAACATACATTGTAAATGAAGATTTGGTAAAACTTCTTGCAACAATCCCCGATAGCTACAAGATTACCACAGATATAATCAAAGCTAACGGAACCAATGCAGGTAACGGATTTAAGCTTGGAGAAGATAACCTTACTCTTGAAGGTAAATATAATGTGGAAGTACCTTTCTCTTTCAAGAATTTGGAAATTAATTATACCGATTTTGTTGACGAACTAAAAGAAGACCTCGAAGATGTTGCCGACTTAACCAACAAAATAATTCTAAACGTTGATGCAGAAAGTACAATTCCTACTGAATTGGTTGCATCGGTAAAACTATATGATTCTTTCGGCAAAGAGCTTAAACAAATAAAAGTGACAGGAACATCTGAAAACACTCTAACTATCAAAGCTCATGACCCTAAAAACGGAAATGCAACAGTAACTCCTATCACTTTAACAATAGAAGAATTAGAAGGAAGCACCCAATTGGAAGACCTTGAAAAGCTGGAATACACTATTAAAGCAAAAAACAGCAAAGAAAACATTCAATTGAAATCTGATCAATATTTAATTCTTAAAAACGGTGTTGCAAAAATTCCTAACGGTATTACAACCGAATTATAATTAAAACCCTTAAAAAGAAATCATTATGAAATTTTCAATAAAACATATATGTGCGGCAACTCTAACAGCCGTTTTATCATTGACAGCTTCGGCTCAAACTTTGAATTCGTTATATTTCCTTGATGGAAATACTCAACGCCATTTATTAAATCCCGCCATGACTTGCCAATCCAATTGGATTAGTCTACCTTTTTTTGGAGGATTTGGAGTAAATCTCAACAGTAACTTGGGACTTGAAGCTTTTCTTCGTCCTTATGGTAACAATAAAATGATTACATTCCTTCACCCAAGCATTTCCACCGAAGATGCCATGTCTAAATTCCAAGACATGAACACTATTGAAACCGATGTGGATTTGAATGTACTTACCGTAGGTTTTAAGGCTTGGGGTGGTGTAAACTCTATCGGTATCTCTGTAAAAAGTCGTACAGGTATGTACTTACCTAAAGATATTTTCGCTTTTATGAAAGCAGGACAAGAAAGCGACATTACCGAATATAATATTGACAATGCCGGAGTACGCTCAATGAACTACGCCGAAATAGCTTTGGGACATTCTCGCGATATCAATAGCAAATTAAGAGTTGGTGCAAAAGTTAAAGCTCTTCTTGGTGTGGGATATGTAAACGCTGACATCGAGAATATGCGTATCTTCATGAGCAAAGATAAATGGATGATTACACAAAATAGCTCATTTACGGCATCAAAAGGTATTGAACTTATCACAAAAGATAATGGGGAAATCGATGACTTTAATTATGAATTCAAACTTGGAGGTTTCGGCTTGGGACTGGATCTTGGTGCCGTTTATAAAATTAAAGACAACCTAAATGTTTCTTTAGCTGTAACCGACTTAGGTTTTATTAATTGGAAAGACGCCAAAGTGCATAAAAACCTTAATGACAGTTTTGAATATAAAGGTTTCGACAATATTGCAGCCGAAGATAGCAAAGAGTTTGAAGATGCAGCCGAAGATTTAGGTGACCAACTTGAAGAACTTGTAAGATATAAACAAGATGCAACAAAAACATCACACACATCTTCTTTATATACTACATTCCGTGCAGGTGTTGAATATGGTATTCTAAAAAACAAAATAAGTTTCGGTCTTTTAGGTACAATGCGTGTCGGCACTCCAAAAGCCTACAACGAAGGTATGTTGTCGGTCAACTTCAAGCCAGGAAAGCTTAAATTAGCAGTAAATGGTTCCGTATCAAGCACACACTCTTCACTTGGTGGTGTTATAA
This sequence comes from uncultured Muribaculaceae bacterium, assembly GCA_964536025.1. Taxonomy (GTDB): domain Bacteria; phylum Bacteroidota; class Bacteroidia; order Bacteroidales; family Muribaculaceae; genus RGIG4576. The sequence continues at coordinate 24,428 of CAZHXA010000012.1, read as the reverse complement.
GTTTAGGAAGTTTCTTCATAGGAGCCGATTACGCTCTTGCTAAATACAGCAAGCAGGTTATTCCGGTAGATGCAGCCAAGTTCAACTTTGCAATAGGTTCATGTTTCAAATTCTAATAAACAAAACCAAATATCACAAAGCAATGGGTTAGCTTAACTCATTGCTTTTTTTATTGTTTTTTACTAATTTTGCACCGCAAAAAAATTAGGTATTTATATAATATGGAAATAACATTCCTACTGATAGTTGAGATAATAGGAACACTTGCATTTGCAATAAGCGGGATAAGACTTGCCGCAATGAAAAATTTTGATTGGTTCGGAGCTTATATTGTAGGACTTGTTACTGCAATCGGAGGTGGAACAATTCGTGATTTATTTCTCGGAACAACACCGTTTTGGATGCTTAGTTATTGGTATCTCGTAGTAACAGCAATAGCTTTGGGACTTGTAATAATCTTTAAAAAATTTCTCGTACGTCTTAATAACACGGTTTTCATTTTCGACACTATAGGACTTGCCCTATTTGTGGTTATCGGCATGCAAAAATCAATAGATTTTGGTTTTCCCATGTGGGTTGCCATTATCATGGGTACGTTGACAGGTGCTTTCGGTGGTGTTTTACGCGATATTCTTATTAATGAAGAGCCTCTTATTTTCAGAAAAGAAGTATATGCCACAGCTTGTATTGCAGGAGGATTAGCATACTGTATAATAGCACATTTGGGAGGTAACACTGTAGTACAACAAATAGCTTGTGCTGCTATAACCATCATCATACGCATGCTAGCTGTAGCATATAATTGGAGTCTTCCTGTCATGGGTGGATACAATAAAGATAAAAAAGACTTATAAGCTATGGCAAAACATCAAATCAAGTCAAGACGAGCATTATCTATAGTTTTGATTGCCGTAAACGCCCTTATTATATTACCTATTTTCAATAATTTAGGCTTTGGCATTATGAATACGGTGTTTCTTGCACTGCTTTCAATAGGAGTTTTTCTATTAGACAGCAGAAATGGAGATTTAAACAATTCTTTTTTATCTTCATTGGTATTCATAGCAACCACACTCACTTTAGACAACGCATATAGTGCTATATACTTCGACATGCCGTTGTACAAACAAATTTTAGGAGTTGTGATAATGATTGCTTTATTTCTTTTCACGCCATCAATCGTAAGATTTGTGTTGAAATATTTCAGCAACAGCCCAGCAACATTACTCATAACAGGACGTATCATTGCTATAACGGCTGCTATTGGCACTGCTATGTTTATTTGCTTGAAATCAGGGCTGGTATTAAACTGCTATGGATTGCAAATGAGCATAACACAAGGTTGGACATTTTGGTCGATATTTGTAATTACATGGATTATAATACATCTATACTTGATTTGGCGTAACAAACGCGACATCACCGCCAATCACCGATTTCTATATAATGCCGTAGCACTTTACATTCTATCTTTAATAATTTATATAGGCTATATTCGAGACTACATTACAATTATACATTAATAATGGTCATAAAAAAATCCTATGGTTCCGACCATAGGATTTTTTTGTTTTCAACGTTCTCAGTGTTGATATAAGAAACGTTTTATACTACGTTTAGGCGTTTTTTCAAATTCTTCGGCTTGCATTTTTACCCCGGCAATTTTAGAATAAGCCGGTAGCTCTTTATTTAGCGTTGAAATACTGTCTTCCATCAATTTGCCTAATGCGTCAAAGTCCATTCCTTGTTTTGCTCCATTTTCAATATCAGGATATATAAGAGCAATCAATTTTCCACTTTCTTCAACTACAAGCGATTCACATACATAAGGCAAATTGTTTATTTTTTGCTCTATTTCTTCAGGATAAATATTTTGTCCCGATGGTCCAAGAATCATGGTTTTGCTACGACCGCGTAAACGCAAAAATCCGTCGTTATCGATTTCACACAAATCACCGGTATTCAACCATCCGTCCTTCATTACAGCTTGGGTAGCTTCTTCATTTCTATAATATCCAAGCATTACATTATCTCCTTTTACCCAAAGTTCTCCGGCTTCATGCTCACTATTTCCATGAACTATTTTACCCTCCATTCGGTCAACGATTTTACCACAAGAACCCACCGGATTAATATCCCAAGGTGCATAAGAAATAAGCGGTCCACACTCGGTCATTCCATATCCTACAGTGAATGGGAAATTTATACGTTTCAAAAAATCGGCAACATCTTTGTTCAATGCAGCACCTCCTATTATTATTTGCTTCAAGTTTCCGCCAAATGCTACTTCAAGTTTTTCCTTAACTTTGCCAAGCAATAAGTCATCGACAAATGGAACTTTAAGCAACATACTCATAACAGGTTTTTCCAACATTGGGAAGACTTTGGTTTTTATTATCTTTTCCAATATCAATGGAACCGAAATAATTACTTTTGGCTTAACAAAAGCAAATGCATCCAATATTATCTTTGGAGATGGAACTCGAGTCAAGAAATATATGTGACATCCCACAGCCAACGGATGCAACATTTCCACAACCAAGCCAAACATGTGAGCAAGTGGCAACATACATATTATTCCATCTCCGGCTTCTAATATATGCAAATTCTTTATACAGAAATCCACATTGCTCCACAACGCTCTGTGAGGAAGCATTACTCCTTTTGAGAAACCGGTTGAACCCGAAGTATAGTTAATCAAAGCCAACTCTTCAGACTCCGGCTCATGGTAAATCACATCTTCTTTAGTGAATCGTTCTGGATATTTACGTCCAAACAACTCATTTAAAATTTGACGAGCATTTGACAATTCTTCACTTTGAGAATGAAGCAGAGAATAGTCATTTACTTGCAATGCTCCTACCAAATCAGGCATGCTTGCCACATCAAGATTTTCCCATATAGATGTGTCTACAAATAATAACTTTGCTTCACTATGACACACCAAATGATGGATATTATCGGGCTTGAATTCATGTAAAATAGGTACCGTTACCGCTCCATAAGTCATCGATGCAATTATTGCTATCGATAATTGAGCCGAATTTTTACCACAAGTTGCAATTTTATCTCCTTTCTTAATTCCCGAATTTTCAAACAGGATATGCAATTTTGCAACTTTTCTCGCTATGTCGCGATATTGATACGAAACTCCATTAAAATCGGTTAAAGCAAGTTCTTCCCAATTTTTTTTAATGGATTCCGCCAACATATTGTTTAAAGAAGTATCCATATTGTTTCTTTATTTTCTTATTAGACCGCAAAAAAGTTGAAAGGTTAAATCACCCTCCTCGTTTTATGCTCCTTTAAAACAAACTTTGCTTAATTATACATCAAAATTAACAAACATCTTGCTAAAAAACAAGATGTTTGCCTTATTTTATATTTTATTTCACTTATTCTTTTTCACTCTTCCGTTTTTTTCAATGCTTCGGCTATTATCCAATGCAATTGTTCGTTTATCGAACGAAACTCATCGGCAGCCCATGCTTCTTCTGCATTCATTGTGTTTGCATCAACTCGAAACACAAAAGATTTCATCTTTGACTCTTTTCTATCTTTTTCTATCATTATTTTAATGATTCAAAGTTCCGGTATTAATCACAGGCTGAGCTGATTCATCGGCACAAAGCACAACAAGCAAATTGCTTACCATAGCAGCTCGTTTTTCTTCATCAAGTTCTATATTTTCTTCTCCCAATTTATCAAGAGCAAGTTTTACCATTGAAACAGCACCTTCTACAATTTTTTCTCGTGCAGCAATCACAGCTGTAGCTTGCTGACGTCGTAACATCACCGCAGCAATTTCTGGTGCATAAGTCAAATAATTCAAACGTGCTTCTTGCACCTCTATTCCGGCAAATTCAAGACGTTCATTCAACTTTGCTACAAGTTGTTCGTTTATTTCAGCTCCACCCGAACGCAAAGTCAATTCATCATCGTCATTAGCACTATCTTTATTGTCATCATAAGCATAAAGACCGGCAACTTCTCTTAAAGCGGCATCACTCTGAATACGAACATACTTCTCAAATGCATTCATACGCATAGCTGAAGTACTACCCAAGCTACCATTTGCCCCAACAATGCTTTGTGCATCTATTTCAAACATTGCTTTATAAGTGTCTTTTAATTTCCACACCATTACCATACCTATAAGAATGGGATTACCCTCTTTATCATTTACTTTTATAGGTTCGGCATCAAGATTTCGAGCTCGCAATGATAATTTTTTACGAGATACAAAAGGATTGGTCCAATAAAAACCATGCTTGCAAAAAGTACCAGTATAATTACCAAAAAACACCATCACATTAGCCTCATTAGGCTCCAACGTAAAGAATCCAAACAAGGCAATTAAGTCAATTAACACCATTAAGACACTTAAAAGCACTAACATACCGTTTCCTGTATCATTAGCTTTTATTATCGATAATACAGTAAGAATAATAAGTATTACATACAATAATAAGGTTAAAAAACCATTTAACAGAATCCCGTTATAAGAGATTTCTTTTTTTACTTTATTTTCCATACCGGTTTTTAATTTAAGTTTGTAATAGTATCATCTTAATATCACAAATTTATTAAGATTTACTCTTAAAACAAAAAGCAATCGCCTCTTTTTGCTAAAAAAGGCGATTTGATTACTTTATGACACAAAGGAGTTTCAGCAACAAGTATGTTCAATTAAAATTTTAAGACCTATTATAAACAAGAGCAATCCTCCCACAAATTCAGCTTTTGACTTATATTTAAGTCCAAATACATTACCTATTTTCAAACCTGAAACCGAAAAAACAAACGTTGTAAGACCTATCGTGGCTATAGCCGGCAATATATCAACCGATAAAAAAGCCAAAGACACTCCTATGGCAAGTGCATCTATACTCGTAGCTATGGCAAGCATAAGCATAACTTTGGGCGAAAAATCATCATCTTGCTTGTCTTCATCTTTGGAAAATGATTGTAGCACCATATTTCCTCCTATTATTGTTAAAAGAACAAATGCAATCCAATGATCCCAATTACTGACAAACACCGAAAAGCCAGCACCAAGCAAATATCCTACCAACGGCATCAACGCTTGAAAACCACCAAACCAAAGTCCCACACTTAACGCATGACGCAACTTAATGTGCTTCAACGATAAACCTTTTCCTATCGAAACGGCAAAAGCATCCATCGATAAACAAATCGAAATAATAAATAATTGCAAAAATCCCATAATATCTTATATTTTAAGAAGGGTCTACATCATAATATAAAATCACCGATTTCATGCGACTATCCACTTCAAGCATATTTTCATAGATACGTCGCAAAATGGTTTTAACCTTAGGCATAGACGCCTCAATTTCCATTTTAAGCACAATTTGTCTTATATAAAAATTTTGGACTCGCGACACCATTGGAGCTTCCGGACCCAATACACGATGACGAAAAACCTCACGCAACATATTACTATAACGCACCGACATTTCGGTCAACACGCTATCGTCTCTGTGCTTCATATAAATATTTATTATTTTAGTAAATGGAGGATAACCAAATCGTTCTCGTTCACCCAATTCATGTTGATAAAAACCTAAATAGTCATGCTTCTTGACAAACGAAATTATAGGATGTTTCACATCGGTGGTTTGTATCACGACCCTACCCTGTTTACTTTTACGACCGGCACGACCACTCACCTGCTCCATCATATCAAAAGCTCGTTCATCGGAACGAAAATCAGGGAAATTAATCATTGTATCGGCATTTAATATTCCCACAGTGCTTACTCCCGCAAAATCCAGCCCTTTTGTTACCATTTGAGTTCCTACAAGAATATTCATTTTACGCAATGAAAAATCTTCTATTAATTTCTCATAACTATTCTTGTTTCTTGTAGTATCAAGATCCATTCTCACAATTTTTTCGTCGGGAAATACGGTTTCAACCTCATCTTCTATTCGCTCGGTACCATATCCCACTATTTCTAATGCAGGCATTTTGCAAGCAGGACACACCGTAGGCAATTGCATGGTGTAGCCACAATAATGGCAAGACAAAGTATTTACATGCTTGTGATAAGTGAGAGAAACATCACAATTCTCACATTTAGGAATCCATTCACACTGCTTACAACGCACCATAGGTGCATAACCGCGACGATTTTGGAAAAGTATAACTTGTTCTCCCGATTCGAGACTGTCACGACAAAGCCCTATCAATCGAGATGACAACATTCCGGTCATTTCTTTTTTACGACGAGCCTCTCGTGTATCGACCACATCCACTTCAGGCATCTCTATTCCTTCATATCGAGTAAGCAACGACACAAGTCCAAATTTTCCTGTTTCGGCATTACGGTATACTTCTACCGCAGGAGTTGCAGAACCGAGCAAAGTTTTTGCACCATGCATTTGAGCAAGTACGATAGCTGCATTTTTTCCATTATAACGAGGAGCCGGATCTTGTTGTTTATAACTTGAATCATGTTCTTCATCCACTATCACCAAACCCAAATCGGCAAAAGGGAGAAACACCGAAGAACGCACGCCTATCACCACACACGGCTCATTACTATTCAATAGTTTTTTCCATATATCAACTCGCTCATTATCCGAAAACTTGGAATGATATATAATAAGTTTATCTCCAAAAACGAGTTGCAAACGCCCGGTTAATTGTGTAGTAAGTGCTATTTCAGGCACAAGATACAACACTTGGCGTCCGTTTCTTAATACTTCATCGATGAGATGAACATATATCGAAGTTTTGCCACTCGACGTTACGCCATGCAATAATGTTATATTCTTGTCTTTAAACAATTCTCTTATTTCTCGCAAAGCACGACTTTGTTCTTCGCTCAAGCAAGGTTTATCCTGCACATGCACCACCCTGTTAGCAAATCTATTTATTTCCTTTTTATATTGTTTTAATACGCCTTTGGCTATCACTGCATTCAAAACTGCTTGAGACACATCGGCACGTTTTAACAATTCATCTCTCTTAACTTCGCGAGGAGTTCCGCTTTGTAACCATCTTGACAAGTCCAAATAAGCCAGCAACAACGACTCTTGTTTATTACTGCGGTGAACCATATCAAAAAAGCGATGCAATCCGTCTTCATCACCATGCTCTATACACAAAGCAATACACACTTCGGTTTTAGGACGATAATTGTTTATTACTTTTTCGGCTACGCACACAGCATCTTTTTCCAACATGCGACTTACCAATGCCTCAACATTCTTAAAACCCGTAGCATTAGTTATTTCATTTAGTTGCACTTTTTCATGCGAACCTATCAAATTATACACAATACGTTCACGTTCACTCAACTGCATTTCTTCGGTATCTTCATAATCAGGATTTACCGAAACCACGGTTTCACTTTCCACTTTTAATCCGGCAGGCACGGCAGCTTTAAAGACTTCACCTTGCGAACACAGATAATAATCGGCAATCCATGACCAAAATTTCAATTGAGGATGTCGGAGTATAGGTGTTTCATCTAGCAATGTCAATATATCCTTGACAGCATAATCTTTTGGCTCGTTATGATGCACTAAAACAACAATCGCTGTATAATATTTTTTCCTACCAAACGGAACAAGTACACGACTACCTATCTTCACATCGCCCATAATATCCGGTATGCGATAAGTAAACGTACTATACAACGGCAATGGTAATATTACATCGGCAAATCGTGTCATAATCTATTTTTACTTAGATTTTTATACTAAAATGTAGAGACGGAGTTGTCTCCACCTCTACATTATGATATTTTATTTATTTAAAAGAAGTATGTACAAGTTACTTTTAAAGTGCGATTCTTGGCTATAAAATCATCAAGCAATTTTGTTTTCAAAGCATAACTCATACCCCAACAATAGCTTGCATTAACTTGTACTTTACGCAAAATCTCAAATCCGGCTCCCACATTTACACCAAATTCGCCTCCCGGATATTTCAATGCATCTATTCCACTATGAGCTACAAGAAACGAAAATTCTGGTCCGGCAAACAATATAGGCATAAGAGTATTTTCAAATCCGTTCAAATTTTTGAATTTGAATTTCAAATGAATAGGTATTTCAATGTAGTGCAACAAGCAATTTTCTTTACCATAACCATCTATCGCCCACACAGTACGCTCTCCCAAATGTAGCTTTGCACCTCGTTGTGTATATAAAAATGATGCATCAAAGCCAAAACCTATACCGGGCATCATTAATTCTCCGGTTACACCGAGTGTTGCTCCATAATTTTTGTCAACAGCAAACAAATTTTGGTCAAATTTTAAATCTGTCATGTCGGCTCCTGCCACTACTCCCCATCTGCTACTGCTTTGTGCCCATGTTGTACCTGTGCTTAACACCATAAAGCACAACATTACCATCGATAATATCTTTTTCATTTTATACTATTATATCGTTTAAAAATATTATGCAAATCTACCATATTTTATTGTAATCACAAAAAAAATCGGCATTTCCACCTACAGCAAAAGCCGTAAAGGTAAAAATGCCTATGTTTTTAACTTGTTTTATAAAACCAATCAATATTAGAACAAATAAGCAGCTGTTATTGTCCAATATCTGTTTTTACCATCTATTCCTGCTGACTGATTATTAGCACCCATTAATTCAACGGCTTTTGTAATACCAAAGCCATAACTTGCACCCACTTGAACGTGCTTAAGCAACTCAACTCCAAGACCCACATTCCATGCAATGTCACATTTTTTACTCTTTACAAAGTCCTTGATTTCACTTTTTCCTGTTTTAAATGCAAAACTTGGACCTGTAAATGCATAAGGAGTGATTAAATCTCCTACAAATGGCAAACTTACTTTATATTTAAAATTTACAGGAATTTCAATATAATCACGCTTCATTTTTCCATTTTCATTTTCTATAGCCGGACGATGCACATACATTAATGATGCATCAACACCTAAATTCACAACAGGTATTGTAAATTCAGCCATAACACCACCGGTAAAACCTGCTTGATTATCTTTGTCTTTCAAATCAGTGATAGCATCTTTGCTAAAATGTAGGTTATTCAAAGCTACACCGGCTTTAACACCAAATCTAAATCCTCCGGCTGAAGCACTCAACCCCATCAATACCACAGCTACAACAAATAGCATTCTTTTTAAATTCTTCATAATATTTTCTTTTTGTTAGTAATAATTAGCACAAATATAACGACTTTTTGCCAAATACCAAATTTACATTTTATTATAATAACAATTTAATTACCAAAATTACTTAACTTTGCAACATTATGGAAGATTCAACAAAATTACGCATTGAAGAAGATATTGTAAAAATGCTTAAGACTGTATTCGATCCCGAAATACCGGTTGACGTTTACAATCTCGGACTTATTTACAATATAGATGTACAAGACAACGGACACGTAAAAATAGACATGACGCTTACGGCACCTTCATGCCCGGCTTCGGAATTTCTCATGGAAGACATTCGCATGAAAGTAGAAGGCGTGGAAGGTGTAAAAAGTCTTGACATTCAATTAGTTTTTGAACCTGAATGGGATAAAGAAATGATGAGTGAAGAAGCTAAATTGGAACTTGGTTTTCTTTAACGTTTTATAGACTATAGCATGAGTAACAAATCGGTATTTTTCCTTTCCGACTTTCATTTGGGTGCCAAATATTTACCCGATTCTCTCAAATCGGAAAAACGTGTCGTACGTTTTCTTGACAGCATTAAAGAAAAAGCCAGCGAAATATATTTAATGGGTGACATTTTGGATTACTGGTATGAATACAAATATGTCGTACCTAAGGGATATGTGCGTTTTTTCGGGAAACTTGCCGAACTTGCAGATAACGGCATTAAAATATATTGGTTTATAGGGAATCATGACATCTGGATTTATGACTATTTACCTCAAGAGTTAGGAATAGAAATTATTGATGGAATACAAGAAAAGGATATTCTTGGGAAACGCTTTTTCTTAAATCATGGAGATGCTATAGGTAAAAGAAAAGCGTCTTTTCGTTTAATAAGATGGCTCTTTCGCAATAAGATGTGTCAAGCTCTATATTCATTGCTACCTTCCTGCATAACAATTCCGTTTGCTCATAATTGGTCAAGCCATAGTCGTGCTTCTGAAAATAATGATGAGACATATAAAACAGAAAAATATCTAACCCACGTTATTGATTTTGCAAAAGACTACTCAAAAACTCATTCTGAAATCGATTTTTATGTTTTCGGACATTTACATATAATAGCAAACCAACACATATCACAAAATGTACGTTGCATTGTTTTAGGTGACTGGATTGATAAATTCTCTTACGCAGAATTTGACGGAAATAACATGGTTATAAAGACATTTAAAGAATGAAATATCACACATATGTTAATATTCCAAAACTCGAAACACAACAAAATGCAAGCATAATAAGCTGTTTTCCCATAAAAAACGAAGCATCATCAAAGCAAAACGGCAGTCAAACATGACGAAAAAACATTTTTTGGAATTATAAAACGTTTTTTGTTATGGCCCTCATCTTTATATTAATATATTTTAACAAACGCATCAAACAAAGCCGTTTTCCTCTATTTTTCAACTACTTATAAGACTAATTCTATTTCTGCACCAAATTCAAATAAAAAAAACATATTTTAAAACATGTTTTTTTATTTGACCCATATTAAAATAAGGGCGTATATTTGCAATATAAACCTAAAACAATCTTTTTTACCTTAAAAAAAATTATTATACCTATTGAAGACTTAAAAAGCGACTTTGATGAAAAGTCGCTTTTTAATTTTTTTATAAACGCACTTTTTACTTATTTTGCAATAAAAAGACTTTGGAATGACAAAATATGCAATTATAGTAGCAGGAGGAAAAGGTACACGTTTTGGAAGCAATATTCCAAAACAATTTCTTCCATTAAGCGGAATACCCGTACTCATGCACACAATAAAGCGTTTTTCTAATTGCAATGCCGAAATCATCGCAGTTCTACCGGAAACACAAATACAAGATTGGGTTGATTTATGCGAAAAACACTATTTCAACATAAAGCACACAATAGTAAGCGGTGGTTCTACACGTTTCGGCTCTGTAAAAAACGCACTTGATACAATCAATCCTAACAAAGGTGACATTATTGCAATACACGACGGGGTAAGACCTCTCGTATCGGCTGAAATAATAAACGAAGCATTTTCAACAGCCTCTATTGCGGGTAGTGCTATCCCGGCAATAGACGTTACCGACACCATTAGACAATTGGATGATGATAATGTAAATTCAAAAGTTCTTTTACGCGCCAAATTAAAAGCTGTACAAACTCCACAAACGTTTGACGCAATGTTACTAAAATCAGCATATAACGTACCATTCTCTGAATCGTTCACCGATGACGCTTCGGTTGTAGAAGCTTTTGGACACAATGTAACACTCACATCAGGCAGCCCGAGAAACATCAAAATAACACACTCCATAGACTTACTAATAGCTGAAGAACTCTTGAAGAATGAATGACATAATACGCTTGGACATAAAATATTTAAAAGGTGTAGGTCCTAAACGAGCCGAACTATTGGCAAAAGAATTGGGCATACACACTTATTATGACTTGCTATATTATTTCCCATTCAGGTATATCGACAAGACTCAAATACATAAAATCAATGAGATTTCAGGTGAGATGCCTTCCATCCAGCTAAAAGGTAAATTCATTACTTTTGCTCAACAAGGAGAAGGTGTTCGTAAACGCTTACACGCACTTTTCGGTGATGGAACGGGTACTATTGAAACAGTGTGGTTCAATTCGGTAAAAAGGATACAAGACTCACTCGTAATAGGCAAAGAATACATTATATTCGGAAAACCAACCCTATATAATAACCGATACAGCATTTCACACCCCGAAATAGAAGAATCAAAACCTAATACCGAGCCTAAAGGGTTGAGAGGAATATACACGCTCACTGAAACAATGCGTAACAAAGCTATTTCTTCTCGAACTATTCAGCAATTGGAAGAAAACTTGCTTTCATCGATACGTAAAATCGATGAAACATTGCCCAAGTACATTATTGACAAATATAAACTTATGGGATTACATGAGGCTTTGATAAACATACACATGCCTCGTTCCATACATGACTTGCAGCGTGCACAACTTCGATTAAAATTTGAAGAATTATTTTTTCTTCAATTAAACATACTTCGCTTTGCAAAAGCACGAAGCAACAAAATAATAGGATTTAAATTCACTAAAATAGGCGATTATTTCAATAATTTCTATAACAATATTTTGCCGTTCCCTCTTACGCAAGCTCAAAAAAGAGTTATCAAGGAGATTCGCAAAGACATGGGTAACGGACGACAGATGAATCGACTGTTACAAGGCGATGTAGGTAGTGGCAAAACTATGGTAGCAATAATGTCGATGCTTATTGCACTCGACAATGGCTATCAAGCATGTATTATTGCTCCTACCGAAATACTTGCCACTCAACATTATGTTACAGCAAATGAAATGTTGAGCAAAATAGGAGTAAACGTAAAATTACTTACCGGTTCAACGAAAAAATCGGAACGCGAAATAATCCACTCACAACTCTCAAACGGAGAATTGGACATACTTGTGGGTACTCATGCAGTTCTTGAAGACAACGTCTACTTCCACAATCTCGGCATGGTGGTTATTGATGAACAGCATCGATTCGGAGTAGCTCAACGAGCAAAAATGTGGCAAAAAAACACAACACCGCCACACATATTGGTAATGACGGCAACTCCCATACCTCGCACTCTCGCCATGACAGTTTACGGAGACCTTGAAGTCTCTGTTATCGATGAATTACCACCCGGAAGAAAACCGGTTACAACAGTTTTAAGATTTGACAATAATCGACATGCCGTTTATCGCTTTATTGGCGAACAATTAAAACTCGGACGACAAATATATATCGTATTCCCATTGATTCAAGAAAACGAAAAACTTGATTTAAAAAATCTTGAAGAAGGATATGAAATAATAAAAGAAACTTTTCCGAGCTATAAAGTGTGCTTCGTTCACGGAAAAATGCGACCATCGGAAAAAGATTACCAAATGCAACTTTTTGTCAACCACAAAGCGGATATTATGGTAGCTACTACCGTTATTGAAGTTGGAGTAAACGTTCCCAACGCATCAGTTATGGTAATTGAGAACGCCGAGCGTTTCGGACTTGCTCAATTACATCAATTGCGAGGACGCGTAGGACGTGGAGCCGACCAATCTTATTGTATCTTAATGTCAAAACAACAACTTAGCAAAGATACAAAGCATCGTCTTCATGTAATGACCGAAACTAACGACGGTTTTATCGTTGCAGAAGAAGATATGAAGCTACGAGGACCCGGTGACATGGAAGGAACACAACAAAGCGGTATAGCATTCAATTTAAAAATAACCAATCTTGCTCGCGATGGGCAAATAGTTCAAATAGCACGCGATGCAGCTACCGAAATACTTGAAAATGACCCAGGATTGAACCTCTACGAAAACGCCTCATTGACAAAACAATTGACATTCCTGTTCCGAAAACAAGCTAACTGGAGCTTGATAAGTTAGGAATTGCCTAATTATCAACATATTTACAACGTTAATTAATCATAAAAGGGTTTCAGCAAATAACACATTAAACATCTGTAAATCTACACATTAACCCTCACAAGCAAATTTATATACATATTAATGAATATAAATATTGTTTTCACTGAATTTTTATTTTCAAATTTTATTCTTTAACTTTGAAAAGTTTTAAACCTAATAGAATCATGGAAAGGACCTTAGTTATACTAAAACCATCGGCAATAGGACGAGGAATAGCAGGAGAAATAATAACGCGATTCACAAATAAAGGTCTTATTATAGCCGGAATGAAAATGATTCAACTAACCGACGAAATACTTGATGAGCATTATGCACATCTTGCTGATCGTCCATTTTTCAACAGGATTAAAACTTCAATGAAGGCACTTCCGGTTATCGTAATGTGTCTTGCCGGAAAAGAAGCAGTACAAGTGGTACGCTCAATGACCGGAACAACAAATGGAAGGAATGCCACACCCGGCACAATAAGAGGAGATTTCAGCGTCAGCGGACAAGAGAACATAATTCACACTTCCGATTCGGTTGAGAATGCAATTATTGAAATAAATCGCTTCTTTAAACCTGATGAAATCTATGATTACACTCCTTCTACAATTAATTTGCTTTATGCTACCGATGAGCTATAAAGCATCATATTAAAATGGAGATTAGAACTAAATGAATTTAAAAAAACTTATAACAACAGGACTTACTATAGTTTCGGCTTTATGTTTCGTTCAAACCGGCAATGCTCAAAACTTGCAATCGGTTTCAAGTCACAATAAAGCTCATGCAAGATTACTTGCACACCAATCAAAAGTGCAAGACCAAATATCATTGCAAGAAACCACCGATTTTGCCAACAAATGGATTGAAGAGGAAGAACCGGAAATAGACATATACACTGAAGGTTGGAACAGCCGTTTGGTAAACCCTTACGACCCAAACAAAGTTCCCGACACTAAAGTTATAGACGTAAGCAAATTCTGTATTCCTTGTCCCGGAAGAGTAACTTCGGCTTATGGTTATCGTCCTCGTTTCAGACGCATGCACAAAGGTGTTGACCTAAAACTTCAAACTGGCGACACCGTATATGCAGCATTCAGCGGTAGAGTTCGCTTAACTAACTTTGAGCGTAAAGGATATGGTTATTACATAATTTTGCGTCATGAAAACGACCTTGAAACTGTTTACGGACACTTATCTAAATTCCTCGTAAACGAAGGAGAAGACGTAAAAGTAGGACAACCTATTGCATTAGGAGGAAACACAGGTCGCAGTTTCGGTTCTCACCTGCATTTTGAAACACGCTATATGGGATATGCTATCAACCCGGCAGCAATTTTTGATTTTGAGAACAAAACTACTCACACCGATACTTATACATTTGATAAGAATACTTTCAAAAAATCACGTAATTATTCTCCATCTTCACGTTATAGTGCAAGCAAAAGTAATACTTACAAAGGTAAAGCAACCTACAGAATTCGCAAAGGTGATAGTTTAGGCAAAATTGCAAGTCGTCACGGTACTTCTGTAACAAACCTATGCAGACTAAACGGATTGAAAAAGAATTCAACACTTAAAGTAGGTAAAGTAATTAGAATCAAGTAATAATGTTTGTTTCATAATAATTGAAAAGGCGGTAAAGATAAATCTTTATCGCCTTTTTTTTTACATTTTAATCAAGTTTTTTAAGTCTTGAGGGTTTGGATTTTCTGCAATAATTTTCCCTGATTTGTCTAATAGTAGGGTTTTCATTCCTCGACCAAGTTCGTAACGCAAATATAATTTTGAATCGCATCCGTCAAGGTCATAAAATTGTGATTCTACATTTAGCTTGTCTACTTTTACAATCTCTTGAAAAACTCCTTGAGAGCGGTCAAAATTAACAGATATAAAATCTATTCCATCTAATTGCCTAACGGCACGATCATATTGCAAGTTGGTTATCCGCGAATTAACATCCACCGAAGTCCAAAATGCGAGCAACACATATTTTCCCTTTAACTGCTGAATTTCTTTCTCACATTCACTGTTTTTCACAACTAAATTAGGAGCCAAGTAACCAATACGGTCATCACAAGGATTGGAACCGTAAGCAGTCAAGAAAACAAGGAATAGACATGCAGTCACAACCTTCAAAAATGTTTTCTTCATTCTTCTCGTTTTAATTCACAACTAAGGTGTTTTCAAGCAAACTCTTCTGCTACCACCTGCGCCGAGTTTCGGCTTTCTTCACTCACACAACCAATACACATCAGCCATATGAATTAGTTTCATGGCACAAAGATAACACTAAATATTCTTTTTTCCAAATTTCACACATAAGACACAACTCCCAAAAGCCTGTAAAACAATCTTTTAATGATCGTTAAACACGCTTTCATATTTAACAATTAAACATTATTTTAGTTTATTAGTTAAAACCGCATTATAACAAGCACTCTCAAAAGAAATAAGTCGTAAGAACAACCCATTTTTTAACAATTAAAACGCCATGCTTTAAATGTTAATTTCACTCTTAATTTAAGCCACGATAGGTTGTTAAAAAAAATATTACTAATTTTGAAAAAAATACCGAAATATAATAAAAATGGAAATAAACGACTTTGAATTAATTCTTATAAATATTGCCGGTAACGATCGTCCCGGATTAACATCAGCACTAACGGAAATATTAGGCAAACACGATGCTTCAATTTTAGACATTGGTCAAGCCGACATTCATCACACTCTGTCTTTAGGCATACTTTTTAAAACCACAAGCGAAAAAAGTGGTGCAATTATGAAAGAATTGCTTTTTAAAGCAAGTGAAATGAATGTTTCTATACGATTTTCACCCATTACAATAGAGGCTTATAACGAATGGGTAAAACGTCAAGGAAAACACCGTTGGATTATCACGATTTTAGGACGTAGAATTACAGCAAGACAAATTGCCGCTGTATCACGAATTGTTGCAGAACAAAACCTAAACATTGATGCCATTCAACGACTTACAGGTCGCATGCCTCTACATGAAGGTGAAGAAGCTATGGACAAATCATGTATTGAATTTTCAGTGAGAGGAACTCCCGAGGACAAAGTCAAAATGCAGAAAGAGCTCATGGAACTTGCATCTGAACTCGATTTTGACGTATCAATGCAAAAAGATAATATATATCGACGTAGCCGACGACTCATTTGCTTCGATATGGACTCCACACTCATAGAAACTGAAGTTATTGATGAACTTGCTATTCGTGCCGGGGTAGGAGAGCAAGTAAAAGCCATTACCGAATCGGCAATGAGAGGTGAAATAGATTTTAAAGAAAGCTTTACACGACGTGTTGCTCTTTTAAAAGGTCTTGACGCAAGCGTAATGAAAGAAATTGCAGATAATCTACCTATGTCAGAAGGTATAGAACGATTAATGACCGTTTTAAAGCGTACCGGCTATAAAATAGCAATTCTTTCGGGAGGTTTCACTTACTTCGGCAACCATTTAAAACAAAAATTCGACATAGATTATGTTTACGCCAACGAACTTGAAGTAAAAGACGGAAAACTAACAGGCAGATATGTGGGTGAAATAGTTGATGGTAAACGTAAAGCAGAATTACTTAGACTATTGGCTCAAGTTGAAAATGTCAACATTGCACAGACCATTGCAGTAGGCGATGGTGCCAATGACCTACCAATGTTGTCGATTGCTGGATTGGGTATTGCTTATCATGCAAAACCAAAAGTAAAAGCCGGAGCAAAACAAAGTATTTCAACCATTGGCATAGATGGCGTGTTATACTTTATGGGGTTTAAAGATTCATTTATCACCGACAACAATAACGATTCTTTTAATTAAGAGTTTTATTTCATAGCTCAACAAAATGAAACGGTTTATTACATTATTATTAATCGGGACACTTACGTTGCACATTGCATCTTCACAATCAGTAGGACTTGTATTAAGTGGAGGTGGAGCCAAAGGAATTGCTCACATTGGCGTTTTACAAGCCCTCGAAGATAACGATATACCCATAGATTATATTACAGGCACTTCTATGGGTGCAATCGTAGGAGGACTTTATGCTTCGGGCTATACGCCTCAAGAAATGATGCAATTGCTCATATCAAAAGATTTTGCCGATTGGTCAACAGGAGTGATAAATCGTGATTTAACTTATTATATCGACAAAAGCAAACCTACTCCGGCATTCATAACGTTGAATTTTGCCTTAAATGACTCCATTAAGCAATCATCAAGCATTCTTCCTTCAAGCTTAATCAACCCTATACCCATGAACTTTGCATTTATGGAATTATTTACAGCTTACACGGCACAGTGCAATAGGAATTTCAATAATCTATATGTTCCTTTCAGATGTATTGCTTCCGATGTGTTCAATAAACGTAAATTGGTGTGTTCAAGTGGAGATTTGGGAGATGCTATAAGAGCTTCGATGTCTTTCCCCATTGTATTTAAACCTATATACAAAGATGGAATACCTCTTTTTGATGGTGGTATATACGACAATTTTCCGGTTGACGTTATGCGTAAAGACTTTGCTCCCAAATTCATTTTAGGCGTAGACGTTTCTTCGGAAAGTTCCAAAATCAACGTAAACAACCCTATCGACCAAGTAGAAGCCATGGTAATTCAGGACCATGGAACAACCATTCCCGACTCATTGGGAATACGCATGAATATCAAATTAAGCGATTTTGGTTTACTTGATTTCAACAAAGCCAAAACCATCTATAAAATAGGCTATGACCATGCCATTGAAATCATTGATTCTATTAAAAGTCGCATAAACACACGCATTTCAAAAGAATCAAGAACTATAGCACGAAATATATTCAAAAGCAAAACGCCCGAAATCATTTTTGACAAAGTAAACGTTACAGGTACCAATAATGCTATGCAAAATGAATATATCGAGAAACTTTTCAAGCACAAAAAAACTACCGATTTCAACATCAATAATGCTAAAATTTCTTACTACCACGCAATTTCTTCACAAAAAATCAAAGACCTTGTACCATCTGCTATATACAATGATACAACGGGTAAATTTATGCTAAATCTCCAAGTCACACCTAAAAATAATTATTATGTAGCATTTGGTGGATATTTAACATCATCAACCAATAGTATGCTATACCTTGGTACTCGATACAGCACTTTGAGCATGAATTCCTTTGATGCCGGTATAAATGCTTGGTTAGGACAATCTTATTATGCAGGAGAAGCTGGTGCTAAAGTTTCACTTCGCACAAGTTTCCCCTCCTACATAGGACTCTCGTTAGTAGCTTCAAAACAAAAATTTTATGAAAGCGACATGTTGTTTTATAGTGATGAATTACCTTCATTCATCATCAATTACGACAATCATTTAAGATTATATTATGCTATGGCTCTTGGGCGTCGCTCAAAACTTGACTTCAGCATGGGATACGGCATTTTAAAAGACCGTTTTTACCAATCAAACGTAATAGATTTCACTTCGGCAAAACAAGATAAAACATCCTATAAACTCGGTTTATTAAGACTTGCAGTAGAACGCAATTCATTAAATCACCCATCATATCCGACAAATGGTAGCAAACAAGCTATAACCATTAGCGGATTGAGCGGAAAATATACATTTAAACCTGCTCCCGACAATTATATTGAAATACCCAACGAATCACGAAATCTCACATGGGCACAAGTAGAATTGGATATGGAAAATTATTTTCCTTTATGCAACAAATTCATTCTCGGGACAAAATTAAATGCAATTGCATCTACAAAAAAACTTGTAGACAACTACACAGCCAACATTGTTCAAGCTCCGGCTTTTTGCCCTACTCCGGCAACAAAAAATTATTTCAATCCCGAATTTAGAGCTAATTCCTATTTAGCCGGAGGGATTATTCCGTTAGTGAAAATTTCCGATAATTTTCAATTCAGAACAGAATTTTATGCATTTGCTCCTTTTAGAAAAATCACAGAGAACAACAATTTAAAAGCCGTATATGGCAAATGGTTCAACAGTTTAAGCTACATGGGAGAAGCTGCAATAGTTTATAATTTATCGTTTGCATCATTAAGCATATATGGAAATTACTTAAGTTTCCCATCTCGCAATTGGAATTTTGGAGTAAGTTTCGGCTATTTATTCACTGCACCGAATTTTTTAAGATAAATTCTTTTCTTCACGATAGAAAGTAAAAGCCGGGAAAAATATCCCGGCTTTTACTTCGTGTAACATTTATTTCTAAATCATCATCCTCCAAAGTCGTCATAATGTATATTCTCACGTTCCACACCTAAGCTGTAAAGCATTTGATTCACAGCATTACTCATAGGACCGGGACCACACATGTAATATTCAATATCTTCGGGCGCCTCATGATCTTTCAAATAAGTTTCATACATCACTTGATGCACAAATCCGGCTGTATAAGCAACACCTGCAGCATCGGCAGCAGGGTCAGGACGGTCAAGTGCCAAATGGAATTTAAAATTAGGATATTCCTTTTCCAATTGCAAGAAATCATCAAGATAGAACACCTCATTAAGAGCACGAGCACCATAGAAATAGTGCATCTTGCGATCGGTCGTATGCAATGTTTTAGTCATGTGCATTATCTGAGCTCGAAGAGGAGCCATTCCGGCACCACCACCTACCCAAATCATCTCTTTCTTAGAATCAAAAATAGGATGGAAATCTCCATAAGGACCACTCATTATTACTTTATCTCCCGGTTTCAATGTAAAAATATAAGATGAAGCAATACCGGGCATAACATCTTGAAAACCTACTTGAGGTTTCGGTTTAAACGGAGGCGTTGCAATACGCACTGTAAGCATAAATCTATCGCCCTCTGCCGGATAATTCGCCATAGAATAAGCCCTTACGGTTTCTTCGACATTCTTACATTTCAAGCCGAACAATCCAAATTTTTCCCATGATGGAAGATACTCGGCTCCTATTGATTCCTTGTCTATATCTTTATCATAATCCATTTCATAAACTGGAATCTTTATTTGTGCATAAGAACCGGGCAAGAAATTCATGTGTTCACCTTTAGGCAATGCCACAATAAATTCTTTTATAAATGTAGCTACATTCTTATTAGAAATTACCGTACATTCATATTCTTTGATTTCAAGCACCGAATCAGGGACTTCAATCGATAAATTATCTTTCACCTTTACTTGACAACCAAGACGCCATCCTGATTGTTGTTCTTTCCTACTGAAATGAACCTGCTCAGTAGGAAGTATTTCGCCACCACCTTCGGTTACACGCACTCTACATTGAGCACAACTACCCTTACCGCCACAAGCCGAAGCCAAGAAAATTTTTTGTTCCGATAAACTTGACAAAAGCGAACCTCCTACATTTACTTCAAGTTTTTTTTTGCCATTTATATCGATTTTAGCTTTTCCTCCAGGTACCAAATAGTGTTTTGCTACCAAGAGTATAACCACCAACAAAAGAGTTATGATAAGAAATATTACCGCACTCAATATTATTGTCATATTTTGAATATCCATAATCAATACCTCCTTACAATTTAATTCCTAAGAAACTCATGAAAGCTATACCCATAAGTCCGGTAATTATAAATGCAATTCCTATTCCTCGCAATGGCTTTGGAATATTGGAATACGCAAGTTTTTCTCTTATTGCAGCTATTCCCACAATTGCAAGCAACCAGCCCAATCCTGAACCGGCTCCATACACCGTTGCTGTCCATGCCGAATCAAAATCACGCTGTTGCATAAACAAGCTACATCCTAAAATAGCACAATTCACTGCTATCAACGGCAAGAAAATTCCCAATGAAGCATATAATGACGGAGAAAATTTTTCCACTGCCATTTCCACAAGTTGCGTCATTGATGCTATCACAGCAATAAACATTATAAGTGCCAAAAAAGACAAATCCACATCGGCAAATTCTGCTCCAAGCCACTTTAAAGCTCCGGCTTGCAACACATATGTATCAAGCAAATAGTTTACAGGAAGTGATACGACCAACATAAACGTAACTGCCACACCTAAGCCAAAGGCTGTTTTCACATTCTTGGAAACTGCAAGAAAAGAACACATACCCAAGAAATAGGCAAATATCATATTATCGATAAAAATCGAACGTATAAACAGATTTAAATTTTCCATTATTCTTAAAATTTAAGCGTTTCTATTTTTCTTGCAATTCCTTATTGCGTGAACGATGTACCCATATTATACAAGCTACAGTAATAAGAGCCATTGGAGGTAATATCATAAGACCATTATCCATATAACCCATATCATACAAGGCTTGAGGAACTACTTTATAACCAAACAATGAACCACTTCCTAACAATTCTCTAAAAAAGCCCACAATCACAAGAATTATTGCATAGCCTATTCCATTTCCCACACCATCAAGGAATGCAGGCCAAGGTTTATTACTTAACGCAAAGGCTTCAAGACGTCCCATCAAGATACAATTGGTTATAATCAACCCTATGAAAACCGATAAGGCCTTGCTCACTTCATAAGTATAAGCTTTCAATATCTGATCAACTATAATAACAAGTGCCGCAACCACCACCAATTGCACTATAATACGTATATTATTAGGTATAGTATTTCTTATAAGTGAAATTATCACATTGGAAAAAGCAAGCACAGCTGTTACTGATATACCCATTACTATAGCCGGCTCCAATTTTGCCGTTACGGCAAGCACAGAGCAAATTCCCAACACCTGCACCACTACAGGATTGTTTTTCGAAAATGGGTTAAATAAAACTTCTTTATTTTTCTTAGATAACATATTTCCTATTATTTAGAAGATTCTTTTTGTAACTTTTTTAAGAAAGAGTTGTAATCGACAATACAATCGGCAAGCATGGTTTGTACCCCTTTACTTGTTATTGTACCTCCAGAAATTGCATTCACATAATCGGCGTCATCTATCGGTTTTTGTCCCGATTTCATGACATCTATTGAACGAAATGCTCCATTTTTGTACAATTCTTTACCTTCAAACTGATTTTGGAAGTTCTTTGTTGAAATTTCAGCTCCAAGTCCCGGAGTTTCTCCTGAATGTGAAAAATATGCTCCATAAACCGAATTACCATCGGCATTAACTGCTACATACCCCCAAATAGGCCCCCATAAACCGGCTCCCGACACAGGAATGATATATTTAACATCATCAGCGGAAAGCGTACACACAAACACAGGTAATTGACGTTCGTTTTCTGCTTTTTTCATTTCATTTGCAATATTTACTGCAAAGGCATCTCCATCAATTTTATCTCCTGCAACATTCACAAGAAAACGTTCTGTTATATATTTATTAAAAGTTTCTTTCACCTCACCTTCCGGAGCTGTAACATGTACTGCACTCAATATTTGTTGACGCTTGTCGTTTGCTATATTTTCATCTTGTTTAGGTTTCAATGCCATATATGTAACAGCAAGCACTATACCCACTACCACTACCATGACAGCAGAGTATATTATTGTATATGTATTACTTTGTTTATTCATAATTTCATTTTGCTTTAGAACGATTAAGACGACGACGTATATTTGATTGTACTACGCAATAATCTATCAACGGAGCAAATGTATTCATTAACAAAACAGCCAACATAGCTCCTTCAGGATAACCTCCGTTATATACACGTATCAATATTGCAAACACACCTACAAGAAATCCATATATATATTTACCTATTTCGGTTCTTGCTCCGGTTACCGGATCGGTAGCCATAAATACTGCAGCAAAAGCAAAACCTCCATAACAAATATGCTCTATTGCAGTCAACATTGATGCAGGATAAAGTGTGCTTTCAAACGCATGACATACAGTTCCCATAACAAAACCTCCTACAAAAACCGATAACATGACTTTCCATGAAGCAATACCAGTATATAACAATATCAATCCACCTATTAATATACATAATGTAGAAACTTCACCCACTGAGCCCGGAATCAAACCTATAAAAGACTCCCATAAAGTAACAGGTTCACCCAATATATTGGTAATACTTAATTGATTTCCTGTTGCAGTCGCTACCTGTCCCAATGGTGTAGCTCCGGAAAATCCATCTACAAGCATCCCCTTTCCTAAACCAAATACTGGTTCGGTTGCAACAAATGCCACATCGCCTGACATTTTTGAAGGATAACCGAAAAACAGTACTGCACGAGCTATCAATGCCACGTTCCAAATATTCATTCCTGTTCCACCAAACACTTCCTTTGCAAAAATTACTGCAAAAGCAGTAGCTATAGCTATCATCCACACCGGAGTGTTTATAGGACAAATCATCGGTATTAATATACCGCTCACAAGAAAACCTTCTTGTATTTCATGTCCTCTTATTTGTGCCGAAATAAATTCTATTCCAAGACCTACAACATAAGATACAAATATATTCGGTAAAAGAGCTAACAGACCATAAACAAACTTATCGATAAATGTACTTTCTGCTCCTATCGCAAGATAATGTTGATATCCCACATTATATATACCGAATAATAAAGCAGGTACCAAAGCCAAAACCACTATAATCATCGTTCGCTTCAAGTCTATGCTGTCATGAACCTGCACTCCTGTTTTTCTCACTGTATCAGGAGTAAATAAAAAAGATTCAAAACCATCAAAGACCGATTGCAACTTTTCATACTTTCCACCCGGCATAAATTCGGGCTTGATTTTATCTATATATTTCTTTAGTTTTTTCATAATCAAGAATAAATTTTACTCCATTTCCTTACGAAGTTTATCAAGACCATCTCTCACTATT
>CAZHXA010000011.1:0-57241 GCA_964536025.1 uncultured Muribaculaceae bacterium | reverse complement strand
CAAAGAATATGATAACGTGCCATGTGAAGTGATGGTTACGGCACACCTTCGTACTATTTTTATGTCCTAATTATGCATTACTTTTTGTACATGATTTTACGGTGTGAGCCGTTGCTGTATTTCACGATGTTTATGCCAGGCGATGGCTTGTCGGTCTTTACTCCTTGCATGTTGTACTAGCTCACAACTTCACCGGCAACATCATCTGTAGTCACATCGTTGATACCGCTATAATCTCCTTCAAGTATATTGAAAAAATAAGACCAACCTGTAGCTGATTTGTTGACGTCAATGCAACCTTTTGGCACATACAGTGTTGCTTTTTCCCAATCACCGAAAACATATTGGTTATTGTTATCCTTATTGTAATAAGTGATTTCAGCCGTTTGAGTTTTGCCATCAAGGTTATAGTATAAATAGCCTTGCGGAAAGTCTTCAATTCTAATGTGTTCGGCATTTTCTGCCATATAATCCATTTCTACAATAGAACCAAAAAAATCCAGGGATATTTGCTACTATAATCATTCTTGCTACAGGTCGGAACGTAAAGTGTAGCGGATTCAATTGGGCAATGATCAAACGCACCATTAAGAACTTTTAGGTTAGAACTATATGCTCCCCTACAATAGACATTTTTTTGGTTGCTACAATTAAAAAAGGCACCTTCTCCAATCGCTTTTACAGAGTAGGTATCGCCATTGTAGTTGACCTCTGAAGGAATAATCAAATCTCCAACTACATATTGGCTGTTGTTGTTTGTGTTATCAAAATTAAGGATTAAATAAGTTACTTCGGCTGTTTTAGTTGTTTTGTATAGATTATAGTATAAATCTCCGATTTTTACCTACTCTGCTTTGGCTGAAATAACTACCAATGCAATAAACATAAATGTAATTATTTTCTTCATAAAAACATTCTTGCTGTGCGATCCTCTGCGCAAGCTATAGATTTATACAAAAAAAGCGTGAGAGCCATACTCGCTTGCTCGTCCCGCTTGTAGAGGCTCTGGTATTGCCGGTATAAATGAACGAGCAAACACGCAGAGACCTCACGCAGAATATGAAACGCATCATCAATTTACGTTCACACGCATTGATGACGAATATATTCATATCCACATAAGACATCTACTGTCTGCTTCATTCTTGACTATACCATGAAATTTACCAGATTTCTACAAGCCAAGAAAGAGCGTAAAGTAAACGCTTTCCAAAAAATATCGTTACAGCCCCTCTCGCTTTGTCCCATTTATCGGGATTTACGCGTTTCGGTCTGCGATAACAAAATTATAGATTTTTATTTATAAAATCAAGGGCTTGAATTTCTTTTTTGCAATTAGTTCGCAATATAAGCTTTTATTGCTGTTCGATAAGACATTTTGAGACATGCTAAAAAACAAACTGCACCCTAAAAGTTTTTTGTCTAACTTT
The DNA here is from genome assembly GCA_964536025.1 of uncultured Muribaculaceae bacterium. Classification (GTDB taxonomy): domain Bacteria; phylum Bacteroidota; class Bacteroidia; order Bacteroidales; family Muribaculaceae; genus RGIG4576. The sequence goes on along the minus strand of CAZHXA010000011.1, from coordinate 55,811 downwards.
GAGAATGCAGTTCATTTATAGGAATCAGCCCTAATTGTTTATTTATTTCAAAATTATATTATGCTTTAATAATTTTAATTATCGAGCTAAGGACATATTTATTGATATTCCGTAGCTACTATTGGTTGTGGGGTATGCACTCGATGAAACAAGTGGAGTGTTTACTTGATGATCGAAATATGCTCCGAGTGTTATGCGTTTACTTAAAACATAGTTTGCCGTAAAGTTGATAGACAATGTTTTGCTACCACTGGTAGCTTGTGTTATTTGAGTATCTATCTTACGGATAAGAGCGTTGTTATTGGAAAAATTGCATTCCAAATTTAATGTCAAGTCATTGCTGATACCTTTTTGACTTCCTTTTATTTTTAAGAAAGAATTGAAGTTGACAAATTTATATCCTGCACCAAATACAAATGATTTTGTGTTGGCTTCAACGATTTGTCCAGCATCAGAATTTAATGTAAGCGTTCTGCTGTCGCGATATTCGGCGTTAAATGAAATATTATTGTTCATTGTGGCATTTACTCCTATAAGCGGTGCAAATTTCTCGGTTATGGCTACCGATGATATGTTGTAGGGTGATGATGGAATAGGGTTTTGTGTAAGTTGGTCACAAGTAAAGCCTAAACCTTCTCCAATTGATACCCAATCGCTATAAGAAGTGAAAGAACCAACCGAATAAGTACATTGATAAGCGTGAGAAAGTACAAAACTCTTGAAGTACTTTCTTATTTTTCCTATTTGGATTAATCCATCATAAGTAATACGCCAATTAGGTAACATTTCCGATAGTGCAGGGAATGGGTTCAGCGTAACTTTATTAGGATTCATTCCTGAATAAGCTGCGACAAATGCAGGAATGAGTACATCGCTGCTTGTTTCGCTTGTTCCTCCGTGATTTTTGTCAAATGGTTGTCCTGCAAGAGTCTGTCCTTGCATAAAACCGGTTGCTGGGTACGATTTCCCTGCATATTGTTGCTCAACACGGCTTCTTATTTGAGGAATATATTCAATAAATTTATTAAAGGCATCGCTATTGTATCCATTATCGGCTGAGCTTCCTCTTAATGCTGTTGCTATGGCACAGTGCGTTTTGGTGTAGCTACCCGAATAGATTGTATTCATGTCATTATACATGAATTGAATTTGATTGGTACGATTGTCGGTGCGATTGGATGTGAGAGTTATTTTCAAGCCTCGTACCGGTTCCAATCCCAATTCTAAGTTAAATTCAGATGTTTTTGAATAAATGGCAGGTGATGTTTGATTTTCGTCACATAGCAACCAACCATTGTTTTTCGCTTTTTGGATATAATTGTCATCAGTAAACCCGAAAGCAAAATCAAGTCCGGGAGCCATGACATCGTAATTATTAGTTTGTCCGAAAGCATCACCTATCTCGGGAATAAATTGAGGCAGAGAAAGCCCTTTGGTATTTTTATATCTTATGTTTACGTTTCTTACCATCATTGCAAATCGTGTGGCATATTGTCCCACTTCGTTCAATAATGATTTTTCGTCGTTTATGACTTCGGTAATAACGAATTTGATATTTTCATTACCGCGGTTAAGTATTTCTACTTTGTTGGCATCAATAATGTGTGATTTTATTGTAATAGCTTTTCCTTTTGCATCGGTAGCAACTATTTTAATCTTCTTTGTTCTCATGTTGTGCTTTATGACCAAAGAAGTATCTTCTTTCAATTTAAATGAGCGTGTAAATTTTTTAGGTTTAGCCTTTTTTGTTGCCGAATTTCTTTGATTGGCTGCAAACCTTTTGTTTACATTTTTCAAATAAGTGAATTTGTTGTAAAGTTGCTCCAAGTTGAAGCGTCCGTCAAGACTTAGTGAAGCTTGATTAGCAATAGTGTTTCCTGTTGAAATAGAGTCTATCGTTGTGCCTCTGTCCCAATTATAGGATGAGTTATAAGTAGCCGATGCAGTTATGAAATCGGTAGCACCGATTTTGTTAAATGGCACTTTATATCCGGCAGTGAATGTTTGTCTATAAGAATAAGGTGTACCGAAACTTTTAATGCTGTTGATAACAGAATCTTTCCAGTTTTTGTATCTGTCGGGGAATAATTTTTTGTTTACAACTCCCATAGGTTCTTCAATGTGGGCAGTGGTATTGGAATTAAATGTCATTGATAAAGATTTGGTAAAATTCCAAGTGAGAGCAAATTGTCGGTCCCATAGGAAGTTTTTACTTACCGAGATAGGTAGATTCACGTCAATGTCGCTTTCATTACGTTCTTGTTGTTCGTAATAATAGCGTGACATGTTGGTGTTGAATGCAATTGAAGATGGAAGCCAATTGAATTCCCATTCTCTAATGAATTTCATACCCTTTTGTTTGCCTTTTACCTTAGAGAATGGTTTAAAAGGTTTGAAATAGGGTGAATAGTTGTATTGGAAGCTACCTCGATAGTCGTTGGTGTTTTCAAAGACGTTATCGGGGTCGGTATTTCGTTGCTTGTTTGAAGAATAACTGAATGTGAAGTTTGCCGGGTCCCAAGGCATAGGATTTTTACTTGAAATATCAAATTTCAAGCCTGAAATACTGAAACTTTCTACTGTTTTATGGCTTACGGCATAAGCTTCGATGGAGTCGCGTTGTGACTTGTTTGAACATATTTCAATTGCATCTTCTAGTTCGACATCTTGGTCTAATGGATTGTATTTTGGAGTGATTTTTTCTTTTGATACCGAATAATAAATAGGAGCTTTAAGTTTTACCTTTTCGGGTAAGAATCTACCTAAATCGGCTTGTACGGCAATGTTATATTGGTTCAACTCGTCAAGACGTCGTTCGTTAAGGCTTTGGTCTACAGCACCAAAGCCGGCAGTTTCTTTGTGTCCTCCAACGTTAATAACAGCAATATCACTTAATCCGAGATTAAGATTACCTTTTGCCGCCCAACCGCCGTCATTATTAAAGTCGGTAACACGCAATTCGTTTACCCAAACATTACAATTTTTAGTAGTTGTTGAGTTGTTTTTTACACCGATAATCATAACCCTTACATCGCTTAAAGAAGGGTTACCTATTACGGTAATTGTGTTTTTAGGACGTTCGTTGTCAGCGATTGAATAACGTTTATTATATGAAACTCCTGAATTTTCTTGCAATTTTTCAGCATTTCGTTGTTTTTTTATAGCAGGGAAAATGTCTAAATCGCAGTCTAACATATTGCTTGAGGGCCACACTGATTCTCTGTCGCCATATTTTCCCGGAGGAGTCACTTCCAATGGTATTTCGTATTCATAGTAATTGGATTTAACATCGGAACCAAATCTTACGAATAGCGAAACGTCTCCGTTGTTTAAGCCTGTATAATCATCGATTAGAGCTTCGTTGTGAACGAACATTTGCAAGCGATTGTAAATGCGTAAATCAAGACTTGTATTGCGATATACCGCTCTACTTTTTCCCGGCTCAAGTTCGGTAACTTTCAGCGACATTGATTGCTCGTTGAGTTGGGTAGCTTGCGATTGTCCTGAGTCGATTATACGCGTTACACCCGGAGGTAAAATATAGTTTACCGGTTGGCGTCCTGCATGTTCTTCTATATTTACGGCATCTATGTCAATGCTTCCTTGAGCAGGAATATCTCCGGTTGTATTTAAGTCAAAATCATAAGGTCTCCATTCTCCTCTTATGAGTTCCATTGTGGCAAAACGTAAGTGAGTGGTGTTCTTGAAACCTGTCATGAACATTCTGATAAAGCGTATTGTGGAAAAATCGTTAATTGAACCTACCGCTTTTTCAAAATCTTTTACAGGAATTTTGAATTGATACCAAACAACTTCTTGGTTTTTACCGTCACGAGTTCTTACGTGTGATTCTTGTTTGTTGGTAATATAGTTTTTACCAACAGTAAGGTCTTCAGGACGTATTGATATTTTATATTGGAAATAACGTTCGTATTCGTTTAACGTATTGTCTTGATTTATATCTTCTACATCGGGTACGCTACGTGCCGATTGATATAGTGCTACGTTGGTATCTTCGGGGGATAAGGAGTTTCCTTCGGTACCATTGTAGTGTTTATAGCGTTCAATTATTGATAATTGTTGTTCATCGTAGTCATAACCTCTGTAGAAATGGTAGTTATCGCCTGCCGGGTCGTTTAATGGAGAAAATTGGTCATTTTCCATGTTGGCAATCGCAGATGGAGATAACTTCATTTTCAAGTCATTTACATATTTTTGATATGTCGGGAATGTTTTTTCGTTTTCGGTACTTAAACCATTGAGACCTAAATCTTGATTTTTACGAGAACCTGCAGTATTGTCGAAAGCGTAGGTAAGTGAATTATTTGAAGGCACGCGTCCCCAAACGGTTTCGGTAGAATAGTTAGTTGAACCATCGATAGGCATACCGTTTTCGTAATATTTCAATCCGTCTTTAAGAATATCTTCGCTTATTTCACCAAGGTTGAAATATAAATCCCCTCCCTCGTAATTATGGTTTTCTTCATCCAAAAATGGGTCCATCATCCAAAATTGAATGTATTCAATATTGGATGCACTAAAGTTGGTGTTATCCAATTTACGCATTATTCCACCCCAACGTTTTTCGGGGTTAAGCAATTTGCCTTCGCTATCTATATTGTTTGCGTCAAGGTTATAAGGACCTCTTTCATTGGGATAGAAAGAGAGGTTAAGTGTTTGAATGGTTGAAGACTCTCCATAATTAAGTTCTCTGTTAGGGAATATTTCGCTATAAGTGATTTCTCTCACATAGGGGTTGGATTGTTGAGCCAAATCATTTTTTAAATATCCCGGACAAAGAGAGGAATTACGTTGTGTAAACAATCGGTCGATGTAATACCATGATAGTAATGCACGATTTTTTCCATAATCGGTATTATTTGAAAGTGCTGCTTCAGGGAACAATGCACTCGGAGAGTTGTCATAAGGCGTTGAAGCAAGAAACCATGAATATGGAGAACGCAAATCTATTCCTGATTGAGTAGATTCAAAATCATCAATGTAAGAACTTCCTTGTGTAGAGCCTGATTGAGCTTTATGAGGGACAATTTGAGCAAATTCACCGTTAAGATTAAGGGTTGAAGGAGCCGATGCGTTTACCGTAGGAATTTTGTTAAGAAGGTTTGTAAGCCACATAAATTCGGTCTTGTAATTGAAATTAAGCCCCCAAATGGTGTTGTTTACGGTTTCATTTCCTATGGCTACTTTTTCGGTTAAAGATTTTTCTCCATAGTGCATGATAGTACCCCCTATATTGAAATCTTTATTAAATTGGTAATTTAAATCCAATCCCAATAAAGTTTTGCGTTGCATGCTGAACATTGATTGGTTTTCGAGAGTAACGTTTATGCTTGTTCCTGCATCAATTATGCTTTGGTTGGTAATTGTAACAATACCCATGCTGTAGTCAACGGTGTAATCACTGTTTTCGGTTAAAGTGACACCACCGGCGGTAACAACAACCGAGCCACGAGGCACATTCATTGCATTAAGGCGTATTTGAGAACCTGAAGATGCTTGATATTCACCTTTTAGGACAAATTTATTCTTGTCTTGATATTGTTGTGCAACGGTTAGTGTAGAATCGTATAATTGTTGATAAACATATTTTTCGGCAATTTGGTCATTCCCTATTTTTTTTCTCAAGTGAGAGCCAAAAGGTTCAACAACAGGAAAAACTATTTTACCTGTTGCCGGATAAATGGTATATCCATCGATAAAGTCGTACCGTCCATCGGCTCCTGAATTACCGTTGTTATCGATTCTATCCACATTCATTACTTGAAGTAAAGGAGTACCGTTTATGGCACCGGCAGGTAAATATGCGATTTCTGTTCCTGTTGTGTCGCTTAGATACTTGATGTTTAGCTTGAAATTTGTTTTCTGTACTTGATAAGCACCAAGAGAATAAACGTTTTTCATCATAAGTTTCCACATGGGCAACTTAGGAGAAACGGTTGTTCCTTTAAGCATTTTAACGTATAATGATTGTTCCGTAGATGCAATATCTCCGGAAAATTCACCTACTTGATAAGTTTGGCCGCGATAGGTATATTGATAAGCCACAGCTAACACTTCATCGGCATTTAGAGCCGATTTTAACGAAATATAACCTAAAGCCGAATTAAGGGTATATTCTGAAGCAGAAAGAAGTCTTGCACTTTCCACTTTTTCATAGTCTTGTCCTCCTTCTATACCATAAGCCGATAATGGAGATAAAGCTGATGTTACTTGGCTTATATAGCGAGCTTCGGGATATTGTGTGGAAATTTCGGTCAATAGGTTATTTGATGAATTGGATGTGTTTTCTATTGATGGATTAGCAATCCAATGGTTACTGTTTAAATCGTTACTTTCTCCCAAGTCCATAAAACCCACAAGATTTCGAGATTGCTCGAATTTTCCGCGTTTATTGGTAATCCACACTTCAATGCGAGTAATATTTACACCCGAAGACACCAAAGGTAATTTAGAACAAAATTCATCATAATGATTGCGAAAAAAATGTCCTAAGAAAAAGTGTCTGTTTGCGTCATAATCATCGGCATTAACTGTGAAATCGGTCGTTTGAGCTCCTCCTCGAGTGCTTACGGTTTTTGTTTCGGCATTTTGTTGCGATACAAGAGCTGTTGCAGTGAGTTTGCCGAATTGCATTTTTGTTTTTATACCAAATAGAGAATTGCTACCTCTTATGAGCGAAGAGCCTGTAGTCATGCTCACATTACCGGCTTCGATGTTTTTAATGATTTCATCTTCTTCTCCTTCGTATTGCAATTTGAGATTTTTTGAATCAAAATCAAAAGTAGCATCGGTGTTATAGCTCATGTTGAATTTCATTTTGCTACCCACTGAGGCATTGATATTTGCTTGAATCTTTTGTTCAAAGTCAAAATAAGTCTTTCGTCTTGCTCCCATAGATAGAGCCGGATTGTCGGTCTTATTGGATTTCATTCCCATATTGATTTGAACCGAACCGGATGTTTTCAGTTGAACACCTCCGGGGCCGAATACTTTTTCCAAAGGACCAAGAGCGAAATTCATGTCAAGAAAATTGAAAGGGTCTTTATCTTGTTCATTGGAAATACTGTTTTTCTTTCTGTAATATTCTTGCATGGATTGACGCAACATCAAATTGTTGTATTCGTCGCCGGAAAGAATGAATGGGGTGGTGATTTCTTGATTACCTATTTTTGTGCGAATCACATAACACCCTGTGGCAGGATCATATTCCGATTCTGTTGTTATATTAGATGGAGTTTTTAAGTCGGCAGGAGTTTCTTGCGGATATAATTCTTGATAATTTTCCGGTATAGTATTTTTTACTCTGAATCGGGTGGAACTGCTGTCATTATCGGTCGTAATATTTTGCCCCGATGATTGTGGCGGGGGTAAAATATTGGAATTGTTATATTGAGCAAAAGCAAAAAAGTTATATGCAGAGAATAATAATAGTCCGCATACAATAGTAAATATGAAAAAGTATTTTTTTGTTATGTATTTTCTCATTAATAGTAACCCTGAATGTTAAGTGTACCGACCAAAGCCGTCCTTATTTAGAAAAAGGTTCTCACCTTACATCATTTTCAAGGCCCTTTTTATAATTTCCTCTACATTAAGTCCTTGAACGTCGGAAAGCAACTTTTTAAGTACTTTTTGTGATGCCTGCTGTGAGAATCCTAACATGATGAGAGCGGCAAGAGCTTCATCAAAAATCTCGTTATTTGCAGTAATCTGTATATTTAACGTATCAGATGGTGCTTTTATTTTATCTTTAAGATCAACAATTATGCGTTGTGCCGTTTTTGCACCTATTCCTTTTACTGCTTTAAGTGGTGCAACGCTTGATGTGGAGATTGTTGCAGCCAATTCTTCGGGAGATAGTGATGATAAAATCATGCGAGCCGAATTTGGTCCTACGCCGGAAACGCTGATAAGCAACAAAAACATTTCTCGCTCATATTTGTCATTGAATCCATAAAGAACATGAGCGTCTTCTCTTATTGCTTCATATATATATATGGTTGTATTTTTTTTGTTTTGCAGGCTTGTATAAGTGTTTAAAGAAATGTTGATGAAATATCCTAACCCTTGATTGTCTATAATTACGTAGGTCGGGGTTATTTCGGCAATTTCTCCTTTTATATATTCAATCATGTGAGTGAATGTTTTTTTATTTAATTACAAGTTTTGTGGAGTAAGAAGTGCATTTACCTTCTACTTTTAATAAATATAGTCCTTGTGATAAAATTCCGTTAAGACATAGGTTTGCCAGTCCGTTGTCGGTATTTATGGCTTCGCTATATACCATAGTTCCGTTTAATGTGTATATAGCTACTTTAACTGTGCTTTCGTTTTGAATGAAAATAGAAAAATTACCATTTGAAGGATTAGGATAAAGCAACATTGCATCGTTGGGTGTTGAAATGTCGTTTATAGCACTATTGTTGTCTTGTAAGATTTTTACAAGTCCGTCGTAAGCATTAAGTTTTCCTGCTCCCCACTGAATGGAGTTCCTTTTCTGTGTAAATTTGTCGTTGGTAGCAGTTTCTGTCATTATGGAACGTACTTTTTCCGGAGTAAGGTCGGGTTGTGCTTGTAACCAAAGAGCAATGGTACCTGTTGCAACCGGAGCTGACATTGATGTACCCGACATATCGCCCCAATGGTATTTTCTGTTATTCCCGTCGACAGAAACAATATTAACCAAAGTATTCTGATTTTCTACTGTGGTATATGTGTCATAATTATTCACTGAAGATATGATTGTATATCCCGGAGCTACCACATCGGGATAATTTCTTCCGTTAATGTCGGTTCCGTAACTGGAGAAATCGGCTATATCGCTTTTAGTGGCATAGGGATAATAGTACAATTCTCCATCGATTGCATGAAATGCTTTTTTTGTTGAGTATGCACCTATATTGATGGCATTGTCGGCACAACCCATGCTGTTGAAAGAACCGTCGGGAGTACCTTTAGTATAGTCAGGATTATCGTAATCGGTCAATTGAGTAGGTTCGGGATTTGCCCAACAATCTATTTCGGTGTTTTGTTTGCCATAGTATTTTATACCTATTTTGTAGCGATAGCTTGTCATGTCGCCTTCAATATAGGCGTATAATTCGTAGCGATTGTTATTTATGTCAAGTTGCCCGAATGCAGCAATTGTTCCGGTATAATAGTTTGACAATTTTGAAGTCTTCCAAGTAAATTCTTTATAGTCGGTTGAAGTGGGATAAAAAACTCCTGAACTTAATAATTCAGTGTTTTCAAATGTATCATAAATGAAGAATTGAATACCAAAAGGCTCGTTACCGCGGCTCCAAGCATCAACTTCGGAGTAATATTCGGTGCTTCCATCATATTCTACTATTGTTGCCAATTGTGGTTGTGTGTTGCTGTTTTTCTTGAATGTAGAATTGATGTATAAATCGTTAGCTCCTTCATTTCCTGCGGCAAATACAACGATCTTGCCTTCTCCTGTGAGTTCGTCGATGGAACGATTGAAATAATCGGAATTGTCGTGAGGGCCACTATTTGCTCCAAGACTTATGTTTACAACAGCCGGCTTGTTGACCGAATCGGCGTAATCGAAAATTTCTTTTATACTGTTGATAATATTTGCATCATAAAGACCATCTTCAAGGCCATATAGTAAAATATCGCTTTCAGGAGCCATGCCATAGTAATTATTGTCGGTATAGCTACCTGTAGCAATGCCTGATACATGGGTTCCGTGACTTACTTCGTCACAATCGGTAGTAAGGGTTGCTATTTTTTCGGGCGTAGTATATGTGTCGACAAGTCCTGTGATTGTGTTGAATTTTCCGGCTTGTTTTACACGAGTATTGCCTTTTGAATCTTTGAAGTTGATGTGATTATAATCTATTCCGGAGTCAACGATACCAACTATAACATCTTTTCCTTTATAAGTATTGTTTAAATTAAAACCATTGTGTAATTGGTCTATGCCTATGTCGAAGCGTGCACTGTCATTGAGTAAATGTACACGTCTGGTTGTAGATAAGCTTTTTACTTCATCCAATTCGGCAAGTTTTGATATATTTTCAATAGGCATTTGTGTGGTTATAATAGAGCCTAAATCACTTATTACATCAATGTTGAGGCTGTCGCATATTTCATCGGGCAGACTGCATGTCTCATGAAGAGTGATTATTACTTGTGCCGTTGCTTTACTATTAGGCTTTTGTGCGATAGAAAAAAGTTTTATTGCCGATTTTTTCTTATTTTGTAAAATTTCTTTATGATGATTAATCATAAATTGGGTGCGTAGTGATAATTTATTTTCGGCAAATGCAAATATCGCATAGAATGAAATAATAAGCGTTAGTAAAGACTTTTTCGACATCGTGTTTATATATTTTATGATTAAATTTTTAACAAAAATAGTGGTTTGTGTCAAAAAAAACAAATATAACTCTTAAAATGATGCAGTTACAAAAAAATACACTCGTAGCATAAGCGTATATATTTTGACTTTTAGTATTCTTTATAATAATTACCATGAAATAGTTGTATAAAATAAAAGGACTTCCTCTATTATAGGGGGAAGTCCTTTTATATATTGTAAATTGAAAAGTTTTTTTATATTATTTCTTTTCTCCGGCGTTCAAAGATTCAACGTATTTGCGAAGACCTTCGTTGGTAGGATCAACGCTTAGCCAATTTTCATAGGCTGTTTTCATCTTTGACATGCAATCTAAATATTCAGGATTGGTTTTGTATTTTTTATCTTCTTTCTTGATTTTAGCTGCAACGCTTGCATAGTAAACAGCATTGTAACGATAAGCGAAGATGTAGTCTCTTGCTTTAGCTTGCTTGTTTTCCGGTTCTTGGTCAAGACGGCTAACAAGGTTTTCCATAGCTTCAAGAGCGTTACCATCGGAATTATCGTTATCAAGCAAAGATTTGCAAAGAGCCAATTGGAAAAGAATACGAGGGTGGTTAGGTACCTTTGAATTAATTTCTTCGGCATATTTGATTGCATTTTGTACAGCATTATCTTTGTGTAGACCTGTTGTATCGGTAGCAGCTACGTTAGAGTATCTTTGAGAAAGAACAAGAAGGTCGTTTGTAACGTGTTTGCCTGAATCAACAAAACGTTGATAAGCATCGGCAGATTTTACAAATTCATTAGCATCTAAGTAAGCGTCGCTGATTTCTTTTAGCAATTCAACTTTGTCAGGGTTTAGCTCAACAGCCTTTTCGTATTTAGCAAGAGCTTCTTCTGTTCTGCCCAATTCTTTAAGAGTTGTAGCATAGTCGGTATAATCTTTTGCTTCATATTTCACGCCTTCAGGAAGTTGAGAGTCGAAAAGAGCTATTGCAGCTTGTTCAGCTTCGTTCCAATTTTTCAAAGCTACAAGATTGTAGAATGTCATACGTTTCATGTAGAAGTTTTGAGGATCGTTGGCAGGAAGAGTTGCAACAAGTTCTTTTGAAAGAGCAAGAGATTCTTCATATTTTTGACCGTAGAACAAAAGGAAAGCATAGCGAGAACGGTCTTGAGTGAAGTGGTTAGGGTTCTCGATATATTTACCATATTGTTGAGCGGCTTTAGACCATTGTTCGTTTTTGTAATATTTTTCGGCAAGTTCGCGTTGAACCAAAGCAGAATTTGGCTTTTTGTCAAGGATTTTGGTAAGTTGGTCGATTGCCATGTCAGGGTTTACATTATAATATGTGTTAGCATATTTAACGTAAGCCTCGATGTTTTCAGGGTCAAAGTTGAAAGCCATTTCATAGCGACCTGCAGCTTCACCCCAGTTTTTTTGTTCAGCGTTTACATCGCCTTCAAAAATCCAGATGTCAGGATTTTGTCCGTTTTCATATTTCTTGGCATTGTTGGTTGCTTTTTCGATTTGTTTAGCATAAGCAACAGGGTCAACGTCATAATAAGCACGAGCAATTGCAGTTTCTACTGAAGCATCTTTCTTAACAAGTTTTTGAGCTGATTTGAAAAGTTCTTCTGCAGCTTTTTCATTACCGTTTTTAAGTTCGATAGCTCCAAGACCTATAAGGTTGTAAGGATTATTTGCATCGGCTGCATTACCTTTTTCAAAGTATGCTTTTGCTTCGGCAACGTTTTTGTCCTGTATGTCAAGGCAACCAAGATAGTAGTAAGCCTCGCTTTTGTTGGTTGAAGCGTCGTTAAGATTACGCAAAAGAAGTTCTTTTGCATTGTCATACTGTCCCACTTTGTAGTACTCGATACCATCTTTATAGCCTTGAGCGTAAGCTGATAAAGAACCTCCTAATAGCGATAGGAAAACTAAAGCTTTAAATTTCATTTTCAAAATGTTTATAGTTTCAATTATTATTATTATTATTATTTATTCTGTTTGAAAAGTAATATCTTTTCTGTTAATGTTTTTTTTGTGTGGCGTAAATGTTTAGTCTACTTGTACCATGCGAGGTTGTATGGCTGCAGGAAGTACGCCAGTGTTTTGTATAATTTTTTGTCCCACATATCCGGTCATGAAAGATAGGAATCCAATAGGTAAGCTACCTCTTGCAGCAGTTGTGGCAACATATATACTGCGATACAGGGGATATTCTCCACTGAAAATATAAGCTTGATAAGGCTTATATCCGAATGGGCTGTCATCACGTCTTATTTCAAGTACTTTTATATTTTCGTTGAAATCGAGAGCCGTAGTATCGTTTTTTTGTAATTCATTCATGTATTCGGCTGCACTTTTGCTTCGGCCTCTCATGTCGGGGGTAATCCAGCTTACGCCTATTATGCCTATTGCATTTTTGTTCTTTGAAATAACATCAAGAACCTCTTTATTGCTGTTTTGAGCATACACTTCGCTACCGAAGGGTTTGCCGTGAGTCACAGAATCTTCCATGTATTTTACTATGCTTGAACCTTTATGGTCAAACACTACTTGAATTTTTTTAAGTTTTGATGGATCTATTTCGTCCCAATTGGTTGTTTCTCCGGTAAGGATGCTGCTCAACTCGTTGATGGTAAGCTCATCTTGAGGGTTATCCTTGTTTACGATGAGGGCAATTGCATCTACAGCCAATCTTTGTTGAAACAAGTGACGGTTTTTCAATTTCAATTGAGCTTCGTGAGCCTTTGACAATTCATGAGGAATCACTATAAGTTGGGTTTTCAATTCCATGAGAGAATCGATAGCCGACTTTTCATCCACATAATAAGGTATGATGTTGGCTTTGGGATAATGGTACTCAAACATTTCAATTTCTTGGCTGAGTACGTTTTCAAAACTTTCATCACACATTACAGTGGCAAGTCCTGATGAATAAGTGTTTTTTTTCTTGTTTTCGCAAGAAGAGAAAGCAAGAATGATAGCCAAAAATATGGAATATAGTGCAATTCTTTGTGTCATAATATTAAAAGATGTTTTTGAATTCTTTCATGTATCTGTAACCTCTCCACACACCATAAACTAAGAATATTGTGCCTAATCCGTAGCGTGCCCAATCTTGAATCCAAAAGAAATAATCTGTGCATAGGGTAAGGTAAGCCATGCAGAAATAGATGAAACTCATAAAAATGCCGAAAACCACCCCCCATTTTACGGTGTTGGCTGATTGTTTACGTTGGTTTGCCGTATCGGGGCGTTTTATGTCGTTGTTTTCGTTATAAGATTCTTTTTCTATTTGATTTTCTTCCATATCAATATTGTTTTTGATATTTTGTTAATTACCATTTGATATAAGAACAAAATATTGCGAGGTAAAGATAAATAAAATTCGTTGAATTATCGTTTTCTTCGCTTGTAATTATAATATCTTAACGTAAAAAACGCCAATTTCGTGTATGTTTTGATTTTATTCGTCGCTTGGGTTCAGTGATAACGTTTTAGACGTTTTAGCACCAAGTTCTTTTATGTCGCTTACTCGTTTTATTAAGTTTCCGGTGCCTGTCGATAATTTTTTCATTGCATTGTCGTAGGCGGTTCTTGTAGAATTGAGCGTTTTGTCGATTGCTTTCATGTCTTCGGTGAATCCCACGAATTTGTCATATAATTTACCTGTTTCTTCGGCTATTCTCAATGCGTTTTTGGTTTGCTTGTCGTGTTGCCATAATTGGTCGACCAATTTTAGTACCGATACCAAGTGAGTGGGGGATATAATTACCACATGATTATCGTATGCATATTTCCAAAGATTATTATCGTGTTGCATGGCAGCAATATAAGCACCTTCATTGGGAATGAACATCATAACGAAATCTGCCGAGTTTTTGATGGCTTTTTGGTATTTTTGACCCTTTAATTCATCGATATGTTTTTTTACCGATGTGAGATGTTTGTTAATGAATATTTTGCGAGATTCTTCATCTTCGGTGGCACAATATTCCACATAGCTTGAAAGAGAAACTTTGGAATCGATGATGATGGATTTGTCTTGAGGGAATTTTACTACCACATCGGGACGAACAGCTCGGTCGTCGCTACTTGTAAGGCGATTACCTTGTTCATCGGTGGTTTGTTGTACGGTAAAGTGTATCCCTTCTTGTAAACCGCAATTTTCCAATATGTCGCGTAAAATCATTTCACCCCAATCGCCTTGTGTCTTGCTGTTGCCTTTCAAGGCTTTTGTCAGGTCTTTAGCTTCTTTGCCTATGGTTTGGTTAAGTTCTACGAGTATTTTTATGTGTTCTTTCAGAGCTTCTCTATCTTTAATGTCGTTTTTGGCATTGTCTTGAAGCGTATTTTCAAATTTTGTTATTTGTTCTTTAAGCGGAGAGAGGATTTCGGTCAATCGAGTCTCGTTTAACTCCTTGAAACGCTTGGTTTTGTCTTCAAATATTTCATTAGCGAGAATTTTGAAGTTGTTTTCCGTTTCTTGTCGTAAACGTTCTTTTTCTTCGTTTATTAAGCGTATTTGTTCTTGAAGTCGGGCGTTTTCAGCCGAAAGTAAAGTCATGCTTTCGTTTTTTTTACGCAATTCATTTAATTGAGAGGTGTAATTTTCCAATAATGCCGATTTTCCGGCAATTTCAGATAGGGCAGAAGTCTTCTCGTCATTACTTTTGCGTAAAGCGTTATATAAACTGAATATTATTACGATTAAAATCAGTATAATAATAGAAAGTATAATTGTAGTCATTGTAGTGAATGTTATTTTTTTTATCAAAGATACAACATTTTTTCGTTAATTAATCATTTATGCTTGGTATAGGTGAACTAATTAAGGCATAATAGGCTCTACATTTCAAATTAAATAAGTACTTTTGTTCAAAGTGAAAAAAACAAATATTAAACAGATATATGGCAAAATTGAAATTGACAGATGAATGGTGGACTTGTCCTGCCGAAGCCGAAAACGGTAAATTGATAATGGTTACCGGAAGGCGTGATATGGATGAGGTGATTGAAAGCGGAAAGTATAATTTTCGTGTGGAAATTACTTGGAAATATGAAGAAGATAAAGATGGAATGCCCGATGTTGCCACATCTACTCTGATGGAAGAAGTGCAAGATGCTTTACAAAACGATTTTATGAAAGACCCCATTGCGGTGCTTACCGGCATTTATACCGGTAACGGTGAGCGTAATTGGGTGTTCTATACAATGAATTTGAGAATATTTAATAGAAAATTTAATGAAGATTTGGCAACATTTGAACAGTTGCCATTGGAATTTTATGCCGAAGAAGATGCTGAGTGGGCTGAATATAAGGAGATGCGTGAAGCAACCGAGATAGAAGATGAATGACAGGTTATTTTAAATGATATAAAAAACGGGGTACTTCATAACAAAGAAGTACCCCGTTTTTATTAGGTAGTATTGTAACTGTTCGTTTAGCGAACAAGAATTTTGCTTGTCTTTGTTCCCTGACGTTTGATGTAGATGCCCGGAGTGATGTTGTCAGTCGATACACGTACACCTTGCAAGTTGTAGTATTCGATTTCACATTCCTCTTCTTCTACAACAACATCCTTAATAGCGGTTGTTGTTTCTTTTTCGCCATTGAACTTGAAGTGAGCGATACCTTGAGTAGGTACCAATGCCCATGCTTTGAAGACTGAATTGGCTTTACCGCTTACTTGGACAAATTGGCTTACTACACCCTCTGCTGTGCCCCAGTTTCCGGTACCTAAAGAAGCTTCTGGAACCGAACATTTAAGTGTAGCTTTTGCAACTCCGTTAGAAAGATCCACAACTTCAAACTTTCCGTTATCCCATTTGTTGTTGTCAAAAGTTGAAATTGTTGATAAGTACATCTTGTTTTCTGTACCGAAGTTGAATACCGATACCGATGTGCCACGATTTGATGTCAATGCAGTTGACGGAATAGTTTCAATAATTTTACCGTCAGTGCCAATATGTGTAGGATAGCTGGCTGTTCCTGTTACCCAGAATGTTCCATCAGTCATTGGATATGCACTAAAGCGACCTGCGGTTGTTGTGCCACCAAGAGTACTACTGATTGCTATTTTGTTTGGCGTTTTATTTACAGTTCCGTTGCTCACTGTAAAGTAAACAATATTTGAGCCATCGCAGTAAGCGATGCGATTGTTGGCACAAGCTATAACATCACCGAGTGCGTTTACCGGAGTAGGGTTAATTTCCAATACTTTTTCCGGTGTCCCTTTTCCGTTTGTAAACTTGTAAACACGCAAAACGTGAGTGTCGCTATTTACAGAGTTTGATAAATACAAGTCGTTGCCGATAACACCAAGAGAAGCTGCATGGTTGTAGTTGCTAGTGGTTGTCAAATCTGTTGAGCCTGACATGAGTTCTCCCTTATATTCTCCGGTATTTGCATCAATTATGTTGATAACAGGAGAATTATTGAAAGCATGTGAAGTAAGTACATACAAATTGTCGCCAATAACAGCTATTGAGCGGCTGTAAGGGCTGGCTGAGTATGATAACCATGAAGACGCTTTGCTCAAGTTCCCTTTTTGTTGAGAATATTCCCATACGGTTTCAACTGTACCTATTTCGGTAGAACCTGTTACGCCCGGAGTTTCAGTTCCTTCATTATCACTTGATTTAGAACCGTAGCGATAGTGTGCAATACCTTGATTGTTTACAAGAACCCACATTTCCACACATTCATCTTCAATAACGTTTACTGCGATGTTACCACTGAAAGTGGTGTTACGAGTGTTACCGAGACCATTTGAAGGATATTCTCCTATATTTTTAGCCTCAGACCAACCATTGGAACCATCAAGGAGAACGGCACGACCATCACGAAGTCGTTCTTTTGAGTCTGAATTAGGTGTATAGGTAGTTGCAAATGCATAATCAGAGCCTTTGAAAGAGAATTTGGTAAAGGTGTTACCTGCCAACTCGTTATTTAATGCCTCTCCTTTTACTGTATATTGCAATAAACCTTCAGCCGAAACAAGAGTAGGATAGTAGTTTTGACCTGTTACCCAGAAATTGTCTCCGTCAGGAATTACGCGAGGAGAGGTTCCTACGATAATGTTGTCTGTTCCGTCTTCCGACATACCTATAGCAGTAGGGGTTGTATTAGCCTCTTTATTGCTCACAGCATATTGTACAATCTTATTTTGCTCTTGATGTGTTCCTGCAGAATAGCAGATGGTACCCTCGCTAAGAGTTCCCTTATAGCTGAATGTGTCACCTATACGTGTAAATCCGCTAAAATCGGTTGTGTTAAGTATAACTTGTGGAGCAACATTAACGCCATTGTTCCATAAATATACTTTTAGAGGATCTCCGGTTTTTGCAGCCAAGTTGGTAGCCAATAGTTTACCGTCAACATATTGAACGTCCATTATTTTGAATGTTCCGCCATCAACACCGTCAAGACAAACAGTGCCTTCTTGTTTGCCTGTTTCAGCGTTGATAATCAATATTTCCGGAACTGATGGTTTAACTACATATAGTTTGCCATCGCCATAAGTCATGTTACGCAACAAGGATTTATCGGATGTCCAAGATTCATTTTTGCCCGATGTTTCACTGTAGTTCCATACTTCGGTGAATAAAAGAGGTGCATTATAGGCAAGACCCGATACAACGAGTGTGCGTGTGTAAGAACCTCCCTTAATGGTAACTGTTCCTGTGTAAGATCCGGCTTTTTTAGGATTAAAACTGATAGTAAGTGAACCTCCGGTAGAAGATAATGACTTGCTTGAAAGAGTGAAGTTACTATTATCGCATGTTACAGTCAAGTTCCCTGTTACTCCGGTTGCTGTTACGGTTATTATCTTTGATGAACTTGTTTCACTTGGAATAGAACCGAAGTTAAGGTCTGAAGGATCAATGGTAATACCGTTGTTAGCTCCTTCCTCAAGGTCAAATGTAAGTAGATTTTGGCTGTTTGTACCTGTCGTAAACTCTTTAGTTGTTGTTTGGTATCCGCTTTTTGATACTGATACTTTGTATGTTGTCTTTGCTTTCAAATCAAAGAAAGCATAGTAACCGTTTTCGCAATTGTCGGTAGTCATTTCCTGCAGTACAGTACCCGATGCATCCAATAACTTAACAGTTGCACCTTCTACAGCTTTAAATTTGTCACGGTTACGAGTGGTATAGTTGGTATATCCACAAGTCTTAGACTTGTCGCGAATGTCTCCTTGTACCACACATCCAAGGTCTCCGGTAGCACCAGGATTTGCCATGGCTGCACGAGCTATTTGCCAAGCAAGGAACTTGTTGTAAACGGTACTCTTCATGCGTAGTGCTTCAGGACGATAGTCGTGGAACCATGTTTCAAGCAAATAACCTACACAATTATTGGTGCGTAGAACACCAAGATTATATCCGTAGAATGAATAGTCACCTAAGGCACGTGGTGTAGAATATGTCTGGTCGGACAATGTACAATCATCGTGCCATTTTGCAGCCTGATAAGCAAAGTCTTTGGAACCTGTTATAGTTTCTTTGGTTTTGTTAGTACTTGAAGTACGGTAGTACGACACCACATAGTTGGATGAAGCGTTGGCTCCATTACTGTGCAATGATATGAAATAACCACCATACGAGTTTGACTGAGATGCAATTGTTGACAGCCCCAAGTCATCGGAAGTTTTATTTGTAGTACGTGATAATCGCACATTCGCATTATTATTTA
Source organism: uncultured Muribaculaceae bacterium (assembly GCA_964536025.1). Lineage (GTDB taxonomy): Bacteria > Bacteroidota > Bacteroidia > Bacteroidales > Muribaculaceae > RGIG4576. Next base: position 36,752 of record CAZHXA010000011.1, on the reverse strand, counting down.
CTAAGAAATCTTTCAAGTGTACAGCACGGTCAAGGTTACCATCGGATTCATAGAACATGGCTACGCCACAAGGCAATGCTATGGGACGGTCATCGGAATCATGACCGCCGTGACCGGGGTTGATATAGAATTTTCTCTTGTTGAAGTTTGCTTTTCCTTCTGTTTTTGCAGTATATGATTGTCCTGAGTCAGCTGCAACGCTTAGGGATAAACCTAATAATGTTATTGCAAGTATTTTTAGTCTTTTCATAGCTTATTTTCCTTTAATGGTCATCATGAAAATTTTTCCGTCACCTGTGTTATAGACAATCTTTGAACCATCGGTAGATACAGCCGGGAACATGTTCAAAGCCTTAGAGTCGGTTGTAAGAACTTGTTTGTTTTTACCATTTGCACCGATAATAACAATGTTGCTATCGGTAATATTGTGACCGTCATCATAGTCTTCCATGCCTACAACATAATCGTTACCACGCCATACCGGAGCGTGTAACATGCCTAGACAAACGATATTGCTACCGTCAAGAGCGGTAACATAGGCATCGTTTCCACATACGAAAAGTAGTTTTTTACCATTAGGAGACAAACTTGCCCAAGTATAAGAAGGGTCGTTTGAACCATTGTACAATGGGTCTACAACATTACGTACACCGTTTTTGTAAACCACAAGTTTGAGGTCTTCAACTGTTACAAAAACATCTTCAACGGTGTTGATGCTTACACCTTTTAATTTAGCTTTTGTAATACGGTTTTTAAGAAGCTTTCCTTTTTGAGAAATGGCAACTTCACCATTTACCAATCTAATGTTGTTAAAGTGTTCGGCATTGGTGACAATAGGAGACACTGTCTTTGCCGCAAGGTCTACTTTACAAAGCGTTACGAGTTGGTTCTCATAGTCAACTTTACGGCTGATGATGGTTTTTCCGTCATTGCCGATAACGGCTTCGTAACCTGCACCCGGATGATTGGTAAGGTGGGTGTAAGACTTGGCTTTAATATCAACCAAGCCCAAGCCGTCGTAGTTTTCATCACATACCAAAAGTGTGTTACCGTCGGGCATAAAGCGAGGGTGATAAGCCGCTTCTCTAACTCCTGTGTTCACTTGCTCAAGTGAAACAACTTCAAAGGTTTGCGCATTGGTAGCGAAAGCTATTCCAATCGCAATGGGAAGAATAAACTTTTTCACGGTTTCTAATTGTTTAAAAATGTTAGTTTTTTGGATAAAATTATATTCATAATATTCTTAATCATTGTCCACGTCAAATATGACAATCAGTGTCGATTTGTGTGGTTCTCATGCAAAATTACGTTATTTTCTTGAATTTCACTTAATTTACTTTAATTTTTTTTTAAAATGTGAGGGGCAGTTTTGTGGTAATAAAGGAAGAAAAAGCATTTGTAATATAATAGCAGAGGGTCGGTGTATCCCCAAAAAAGGAGTAACACCGACCCTCTGTCGTTATTTATGCAAAGGCAGATTACATGTTCATACCACCATCTACTTGGATGACTTGTCCTGAAACGTAAGAAGACATGTCGGAAGCAAGGAATGTTGCAACATTTGCAATGTCGTCAACAGAACCACCGCGACGCAAAGGAATTTTTTTAGCCCATTCGGCACGAACTTCGTCAGGAAGAGCAGCAGTCATAGCTGTTTCAATAAATCCCGGAGCAATAGCGTTGGCACGGATGCCACGAGAACCAAGTTCTTGAGCAATACTCTTGGCAAGAGCGATAAGACCAGCTTTAGAAGCAGCGTAATTGGCTTGACCTGCATTACCATGTACGCCTACCACTGATGACATGTTAATGATAGAACCGCTACGTTGACGCATCATGATAGGAGTAAGAGCGTTGATGTAGTTGAATGCCGATTTCAAGTTTACAGCGATAACAGCATCCCATTGAGCTTCGCTCATACGCATCATAAGACCGTCTTTAGTTATTCCGGCATTGTTTACAAGGATGTCGATATGACCAAAATCTTTATGTATTTCTTTAACAGTATTAGCAGTGTCTTCAAAGCTTGCAGCATTAGATGCATATCCTTTAGCTTTTACACCAAATGCAGCAATTTCTGCTTCAGTTTGTTTTCCGTTTTCATCGATTACCAAATCGGTGAATGCGATGTCGGCTCCTTCTTGAGCGAATTTCAATGCAATCGCTTTACCGATACCGCGTGCTGCACCTGTAATAAGTGCCACTTTACCTTCGAGTAATTTCATAAATTATAATTTAATTATTGTTTTCTTGTTATTAAGCTTTAATTCCGTGTAGGATAAAGTCTTTTATATATTCTCTTAACTTGAGTTTTTCAATACCAAGCTCGGCAAAGTTGTCGCGAACGTAGGATACATCCATGCCTTGCAATGCAAGTATCATTACCGTAGCTGTTTCTTCGATGTGTCGTATTCTGAAAATACCTTTTTCCACGCCTTCGGCAAGAATAAGTTTTAAAATGCTTACTTCTTTGCTTATGGTGGCTTTTCTTGCTCGGTCAACTTTTCTTATGTCTCTAAAAAAGCCGGCACGCAATGAGCCGTTTCGAGCGACAAGTTCTTTGATGGTTTCAAATCTAATGAAGATGAAATTCATCAATTTTTGTTCGGGTGGAATGGGCTGATTGGGGATGTCGATGAGCTTATCCACAATTTTATCGCTTTCGGTTTTTACTACGGCGTTGAGGATTTCTCTTTTATTTTTAAAATAGGTGTAAATGGTGCGACGCCCTTTTTCTGAAGCAACAGCAATGTCGTTCATCGTTGTGTTTTCTTCACCTTTTATGGCAAAAAGTTGCCTTGCTACTTCAATAAGTTTATCTCTCGTTTTTAGTACCATATTTATATAGACACCTATAATATTTATTTTGCGAAATTAATAAATTAAATTTATGGTAACAACTTATTTTTACTAAAATAATGAAAATGGGAGGTTTTGCAAGGTTTTGTTGATGGGTTGTATAATTTAACGACTTGTTTTTCGTTATTATAAAATATATATAAGAATAAAACGTAAGAATGAAATCATATATAATTACATTATTGTTGGCGGTGTTGTCTGTTTTCTCTACGATGGCACAAGTTAATGTTTCGGGAAAAGTGACCGATGAGAAAGATTCTCCCATCGAATTTGCTACAATAAGAGTTGTCGGTACAGCTTTGGGAACTAATTCCAATCTTAAAGGAGAATTCTCATTGTCGGTATCACAAAGGGATACAATAATGATAGAAGTGAGTTGTATAGGTTATGCAAGTGTAAAGCGTCAATACATTAAGCCGAAAGGTAAAATAATATTGAATGCTAAATTATATCCCAAAACGCAAGAGCTTAAAGAGGTGCAAGTTGTTGAAATAAAACGACAAACAAGCCAGATGCAAGCTATCGATGCCAAAAACCTGCGACTTACGCCCGATGCTTCGGGGGGAAGTGTGGAGGCTGTTCTTTCTACGATGGCAGGTGTAAGTTCAAAGAATGAAATGAGTTCGCAGTATATGGTTCGTGGAGGCTCTTATGATGAAAACAGCGTTTATATAAACGGTATAGAAATTTATCGTCCGCAACTTATCAGTTCTGGGCAACAAGAAGGCTTGAGTATAATAAATCCCGATATGGTAGGAGCCGTGAACTTTTCTACCGGTGGATTTAGTGCGGAGTATGGCGATAAAATGTCTTCGGTGCTTGATATAACTTATCGCGAACCGGAATCGTTTGAGGGAGCTGTGTCTTTGAGCTTGCAAGGAGGCTCTTTTTCGGTGGGTCAAAGCAGTAAGAATTTTTCACAGCTTCACGGATTTAGATATAAGAGAAATTCGTCTTTGCTGGGTTCATTGGAAACTAAGGGTGAATATGACCCTCAATATTTTGATTATCAAACTAATTTAAACTATAAACTCGGTAAAAAGCTGAAAGTGTCGTTCTTGGGTAACGTATCAATAAACAATTATCGTTTTACACCTCAAAATAGAAGTACAAGTTTCGGTACTTCGACTAATGCAAAGCAATTTACCGTTTATTTTGACGGACAGGAAAAAGATAAATTTGAAACTTATTTCGGAGCCTTGTCGTTGAATTATAAACATTCGAAAAATACCGATTTGGCTTTGCTTGTATCCGGTTATCTTACCAATGAATTGGTTGCTTATGACATTCATGGTGAATATTGGCTCGATGAGGCGGGAACAACAGGCGAGAGTGGAGTAGGAGGAGAACTTGGTGTGGGAAAATATCATGAGCATGCTCGAAACAGATTAAAAATGAATGTGTTTTCATTAGGACTGAAAGGAAATACTGCATTTGGACGAAATAAATTGTCTTATGGTGTTTCGTTTAACCATGAGAAAGTTTATGAACGCTCAAGCGAATGGGAACAACGCGATTCGGCAGGATATTCATTACCTCATCTTGGAAATGGTGTACACATGATTTATAATCTTACGTCAAAACAGGATTTTGGTTCAAATCGTATTTCGGGGTTTGTGCAAGATTCTTATAAATATTCAAATGGAGTGGGATATTGGACTATAAATGGAGGAGTGAGATTGTCTTATTGGGATTTTAATGGTGAATTCTTGGTGAGCCCGCGTGTGAGTGTGGGACTTATTCCGAAAAATAACGAACGTTTTGCCTTGAGAATGGCTGCAGGTATGTATTATCAATCTCCGTTTTATAAGGAGTATAGAATGGAAAAAAATGATGACTACGGAAATGCTTATATTTCGTTGAATAAAGACATAAAATCACAACGTAGTGTACATGTTATTGCGGGAGGTGATTACACGTTTCGCACTAATAACCGACCTTTTAAATTGACCGCGGAATTGTATTATAAAAGTTTGTCGAATGTGATTCCCTATGAAATAGATAACTTGAAATTGGTATATTCCGGCTTGAATGAGTCTAAGGGATTTGTTACCGGTGTGGATTTTAAGTTTTTCGGGCAATTTGTGGAAGGAACCGATTCATGGTTGAGTTTCTCCTTGATGAAAACGCAAGAAGAACTGAACGGAATAAAAGTTCCTCGTCCTACCGACCAAAGGTATAGTATAGCTTTGTTTTTTACCGATTATTTCCCGAAAATTCCAAAAATGAAATTCAGTTTGAAGGCTGTTTTTTCAGACGGGTTGCCTACGACATCACCACGAACCACGCGTGATGTATCATATTTTAGAGTTTCGGCTTATAAGCGTGTAGATGCGGGAATTTCTTACCAATTGGCAGGCGGAGAAAGTAAATTGACATCGAGCATGTTGAAGCATTTCAAAAGTGTGTGGCTTGGTGTGGATATCTTCAACTTGTTTGATATCTCCAATGTGAGTAGCTATTATTGGGTTACCGATGTGAATGAAATGCAGTATGCTGTGCCTAATTATCTTACACGTCGTCAATTGAATGTACGTTTGAGTGTTAATTTCTAAAAAGACAAACGTTTTTTTAATAGGAATTTAGGAGTTCTTTCACGCATACTGCAATAGTATTTTGCCCAAAATTTCAATCCTTTTACGCCCAGAAAGGGGATGTATAGCGTACGCCATTTTATCGATGTCGGAATAAGGCTTTTATCGATGGTTTTGATGTGAAAATCAAATGTTTTCGTGATTTCTTGTATCTCGTCATAAGAGAAAAAACTCTTGTGATTCAAGAAAAAGTACCAATGGTTGATTAAATTATACCATCTTAATTGTTCGTGTATGGATAGATATTTTCTATCTACATTCATTTCAATCAAATGCTTTTTGAGAGAAAGATCGGCTGCAAAAACGTCAAATCGTCTTATGGTTATTGCATTGGAAATAGAAGCCTCGTGTTGTCGATAGTAGTAGACGCCTTTGCTTAATCTTACTTCTCTTGATGCATAATAATGTTGTTTTGTGGTTGTGTCATCGGAAGTGTATCTTACGCATTCGTCATAGGGAAATCTTTTGTGTATATCGGCTTTAAGTACATATACGCCATGTATATCCCAATTAAAAGACATCTTGAAAGCTTCTTCGCCTGTGAATACCGTTTTGTCGGTGTGATAGGTGAATGGTTGTGTGTCGCCTGATGAATATAAATACTTTAAATCAAATAAAACGCAATCGGTTTTAGGATTTTCGTTAAACACTTTTATTATTTGTTCAAAAGTGTCCTTAGCTAAATAATCATCGGAATCGAGCATGGAAATATAATCACCAACGCAGTATTTGAGTCCGTGATTTCGAGATTTTGACTGTCCGGAATTAATTTCATTGCGTAGAACAAGTATTCGCTCGTCTTTTTGTGCATATTCATTAAGTATAGACAATGAGTCGTCGGTAGACGCATCGTCAATACAAATAATTTGCAAATTATCGTAAGATTGGTTTATTACCGAGTCTAAACACGCACGCAAGTACTGTGCAGTATTATATACCGCAATTAAAATGGAAATTTTACCGAACATTAATAAAACGTTTTGTTTTCTATTTAGCTATATTCGTTACAAATATAGCTAAATAATTTTATTTACGTCCTTCCAAGTCGTCGTTTGTAATAGTTTTATTAGTCTTCTTTACATTTGCATTGAGTTTACCGAATCGGAAGGAAACGCTTATGCCAAAATGTCTTGTTAAGAATTTGTCTTTAGTGAAACCTGTTCTGACTCCTTGAATTGTATAACTTTTATGTGTGGTATATTTGTTTGAAAAAGGATTACTTGTATTTATTCTAACGGTTAGACATTCGTCTTTTAAGAAAGAACGGCTTAGGCTAAAACCATAGGTGTTGATAGAACTACCATTTTCATAGACACTTTCTGCACCGTTCTTAAAATGATAAAGAAATCCGTTTAAGTTTAAATTATAGGGTAATTCTTGGCTTATATTTAGATAACAAGAGTTGCTCCAACCGCTATTTTTCAAGTTTTCATTGTGGGTAAACTTTAAATAGCTCAAGCTACCGTTTAATGTGATGTTTGTGGTATTTGTAGCAGCCCATTGAGCATAAAGAGAACAATCCCATTTTTTATTTTTTGCGTCGTTGATATAAGTGCTGTATCTTATATCGTTTTCGATATAATCATAGTCCATAAGCATGTTGTTAGCCCAAGAGTAATCAGTAGAATAACTTAGAGTTAATTTTTGCTTTATGAGAGTGTATGATAAGCGTAGAGAGTTGCGACGTGTACTCTTCAACTTAGGATTACCAAAGAAAACCAAAGTGGGAGATTCGTTGCGTGTAGGATTAAGGAAACTTATTCCCGGACGGTTTATGCGAGTTGCAAAATTAAGTTTCAATGTGTTGGCGTCATTAATTTTATAGCTGCCGCTTAATGTGGGAACTATATCGCCTATGTTGCTACTGAATGATGGTTCGGCTGAATTTTTGTATTTCCCTTTAATATGAGCCAATTCATATCTTAAACCGGCACGACCCCCCCATTTCTTACTATTGAAAGAGTATTCTCCATAAACAGCACCAATATTGGTGATATGGTCAAAATCGGTTAAGTAGTTTTGACCGTTATTATATTCATATAGTGTTTTGCTGAAATTTTGTCGTAGAATATATTTTAATCCCATTTCAACTTTGTGTTTTTGAAGAAATGGTCGAGTCCAGTCAAATTGAAATGTATGTTCGTAAAAATGTAATTTGCTGTTGCTGTTATATTTGTCATATATTTAGAGGATAATTAATCATATTATCACAAGAAATTTCGCTGATATATTCTTGATTTGTTGTTGATAACAGATAAGAAAAAGTTAGGACTTCTCCTTTATTGTGTGTCAAATGTTGATAATCAAGTTTTCCGTCAAAGTCGAAGTATTGTTGTTGTGGATTATTACTAAAAGAGGAGTAAGAAAAAATGGTGTTACCTGTTTTATCTAACATTGATGTATTTGACGTGTTATAATGGTTAACATTATAAAAATATCCTCCAAAAGAAAAAGTAATTAAGTTGAGCGTATCTATTTCGTAGCTTGATTCAATGTTTCCATAATGAAAATTTCCGTTTCTTAATTTATAACCAGTAGATGATTTAAGATGATTTTGAGAATCGGTATAAACATACTCTGAAGTAGAATATGAGGGTACATTGGCTTTACTCAAATTACTATAGTTGTAATTGATAGAAGTAGTAAGTTTACCAATTTGTGAAGTGATATAAGTGTTAGCACCGTAGGTCTCGTTAGTGTTGGCATGAGCACTTACATTACCCATAACTCCATTTAGAATGCTTGTTTCATTAACTATAATATTAAGAATTCCTGCTACACCTTCGGCATCATATTTTGCTCCGGGTTCGGTTATTACTTCTATTCTTTTAATCATATTTGCAGGTATTGATTTAAGCATATCTTTGGGATTGTTGCTCCAAGCAGTGTTTGGACGTCCGTTTTTATAGATTTTAAAACTTTTACTACCGTTTACCATTATGTTTTCTTCACCGTCGATGGTTACCATAGGTACTTTTTTGAGCATATCAAAGATATTGTTGGTCTTACTTTCTTCATCGGCTTGAATGTCGTAACTTATTCGGTCTATTTCAGTTGTTACAAGTGGCTTTTGAGCAACGATTTCAATGTCTTTAAGTGTGTTGGCATCATTTTGTATGATTAGAGTTCCAAAATCAATGGTTTTGTTGGATAAAGAAAGCTCGAAATCTTTATTAATGGGAATTTTTCCTACCGATGAAATTTGTAATGTGTATTTTCCTGAAGAGTTTAATTCTTGTTTGAAGTTTCCATCTATGTCGGTTGTAGCTATTTTAAGGGCTTTTTCTTTTTGTGGTTGTTTGTAGATTCTTATTGTAGCATAAGGTTCGCTAACACCGGTAGAATCGGTAACATTACCTTTTATAAGGTATTGAGCTTGTGCTGAAATAAAGGCTATAACGAATGAAAAAAACAGTAGCATGAACTTTTTCATAATGGTTGATGTTTTTAATAAATTGTTTCCCTATTAGACGATACGAATAGGCTATTTGTTGCACGGTTATACGTGTATTTAGTGTACTTTAACTTTCTTATACAGAAATTTGAGAAAGCCTATGCTCTAAATCAGTACTGTTTAATTTTGTGTATAGCTGTCCTTTATAAGCTAATGAAATGTGTCCGGTTTCTTCGGAAACAACAATAGCTATGGCGTCGGTTGCTTGAGCTATACCCAAGGCTGCACGGTGGCGAAGTCCGAGATAGCGTGGTAAACTTGTATCGTGAGATACCGGCATAATACATCCTGCTGAAGTTAATTTACCACTTGAAATTATTAAAGCACCGTCATGAAGCGGACTGTTTTTGAAAAAAATGTTTTCAATAAGTCGAGTATTTATGTGTGCTTCGATTATATCGCCTGTACGTTCATAGTCTTCAAGTGGTACACTTTGTTCAATTACAATTAAAGCTCCTGTTTTGGATTTAGACATAGACATACAAGCATAAACGACCGGGATAATCCATTGCTTTTGAGAATTTTTGTCGTTTTTTCGTGAGAAAATACGTCTAAAAATGCTCCACCGCTTATTAGACCCTAAAGCCACAAGAAAACGTTTGATTTGTTCTTGAAAAATAATAACGAGAATGAGAAGCCCTATATTAATGAATTTATCCATAATAGAGCCTATCAGTTTCATGTCAAGAATCTTGAATACAATAATCCATAGGACAATGAAAGCCAAAACACCGACGAAAATGTTTAGCGTTCCTGACTCTTTCATGGTTTTGTAAGTATAATAGAGTAGGGTGGCTGTAATCAATATATCTATTAAGTCTTTAATTCCAAATTCCATATTCAAGACCTATTGCGGGTTATTAATTTTGTTTGAGAGTAAGTTGTGTTATTTTTACAGCTTCAACGGCTTCTTTAACATCGTGAACTCTTAAAATATGAGTACCTTTAAGTGTAGCGATGGTATTAAGTACTGTGGTTCCGTTGAGAGATGATTCGGGAGTAAGGTTTAGAACTTTATAAATCATGGATTTGCGAGAAATTCCCACCAAAATAGGAGCTTTCATTGATGAAAAACGCTCTAAGTGGTTCATCATTTCATAGTTTTGTTCAATGGTTTTGCTAAATCCAAACCCCGGATCGATTATAATATCTTTAATGCCTTTTTGTCGTAAAATGTGACTCTTTTTCGATAATTCGTTAATTACATCATTTGTAACGTCATTATATTGTGTGAATTGTTGCATGGTGGAAGGTGTTCCTCGCATGTGCATGAGTATGTAAGGAACATTTAATTCGGCAACAGTGTCAAACATGTCGTTATCGAGAGTTCCTCCGGAAATGTCATTGATTATATCCACGCCCCAATCTTTCACGCAACGTCGAGCAACATCGGCACGAAACGTGTCAACCGAAATTATGGCTTCGGGTGCAATGCGTTTGATTATTTCAAGTCCTTTAGCCAATCGATTATATTCTTCTTCGGAAGTTATGTCGATAGCTCCGGGACGAGAAGAATAACCTCCTATATCGATTATTTTAGCACCTTGCTCAAGAATTTCGTATACGCGTGCTTTAATTTTATCTATATCATTATTGCAACGGCTTTCGGAGAAGAAAGAGTCGGGGGTTACATTAAGTATTCCCATAACCCAAGTCTCGGCAATTTCAACCGATTTACCTCGCAGGTTTATGCTATATGGAGTGAAGTTTATCATTCGCGTTAATTATATTGCTAAGTTAAGGATTATTTATAAATAAACAAAAATAATATCGCATAACATAAAAGCATGTTTTATCATTGATAGAATGACGATTTGTATAATGTCAAAACAACCCTGTTACGTAAAGGAAAATGATAGCAATAGCAGTAGGTGCAACAAAGCGTATGCAGAAAATGATAGGTTTCATTGTGTGTACGTTAATAGTTCCTTTATTGGTGAGTTGCTCTTTCACGATTTTCTTATCCATAATCCAACCTACAAAAACGGCAAGAAGAAATCCACCTACCGGAAGTAAAATATTGGAAGAAATGAAATCGAATAAATCGAAAATAGTTTTTTCGAATAACTTAAAATCGCTAAGTACATTAAATGATAAAGCACATAAAGAGCCGAGTGTGATAGCTATAATTGTGTTTAATCTTGTTGCTTTTTTTCGTGACATGTTGTGTTCTTCGGTGCAAAATGTGATGAAAATTTCGCTCATTGAAATTGTAGATGTAATAGATGCGAAGAATAAAAGCAAGAAGAAAGTCAAAGACCAAAAATAGCCTCCGGGCATTTGATGAAAAATGTCGGGGAGTACTTCAAAAATAAGTTTTGGCCCTGCTGTCGGTTCGGCTCCGAAAGAAAAAACCGCAGGAAAAATTATAACACCTGCAAGAACTGCGACACAAGTGTCTAATGTTGCTATGATAGTGGCACTTTTCACCAATGGCGTCTTGTCGTTGAAATAAGAGGCATAGGTAAGTAAGCAGGTAAGTCCTAAACTGAGAGAGAAAAAGGCTTGTCCCATAGCTCCAATAACCATGCTTGGCGAAATGTGTGATAAATCGGGCAAAAACAAGAATTTTAGCCCTTCTTTAGCATTAGGAAGCAATAATGAGTTTATACAGAAGATTATAAGCAAGATAAAGAGTATAGGCATCAGAAAGTTAGATATTCGTTCTATTCCTTTTTGAATACCTTTTCTTAAAATCAAGAAATTTGCTCCTAAAAAGGTGTATGTCCAAAACAATGAACGATAAGGGTTACTTACAAGAGATGTGAAGATTTCTGAATATTCTTGTGGAGTGTTTCCTTCCAATTTGCCTGTTAATGCTAAAAAGAAGTATTCAACAATCCAACCTGCAACTACCGAATAAAAACTGAGAATCAATATAGATGCACATATTCCGATATATGAAACATATCGGAATTTACTGCTGGGTGCAAGCTGCTTTATTGCACTGTTGGCATTTTTATGGGTGGAACGACCAATAATAAATTCGGCAATTATTACGGGAATTCCGAGTAATAATATGCAAAGTATGTATATGGCTATAAAAGCACCACCTCCATGCATGCCTGCTTCATAAGGAAATCTCCAAATATTACCTAAACCAACGGCTGAACCTACCGACGCCGCTATAACTCCCATTTTTGTTACAAATTGTGCTCTTTCTGACGACATAATTGTTTATTGAGTAGTGTGAAATATTCTGTTTTTTTTTAAAAAAAAGTTATTATTCAAAAGTTTCAACTTCTTTCAATGATGAAATTGTAAGAGTTGGAGACTTTTCTTTTGTTTTTTTCTTCTTTTTCTTTATTGTGTCTGTTTTTTCCGAAGTTATAGAATCAATAATGTTTACTATTTGTTCATTTGTAATTCTTGAATTTGAATTTTGTATAGGAAAGAACGCCGAAACAATCAAGAATATGGTTAAAACAACAAAAAGACACATTAATCCTATGCGTTCGTTTCGTGATATTTCAAAAAGTTTCTTTATCATTTATTTTATGAAGTTTGCAAGAAATATCGTTGCTATAAGTATTGGACAAATGTATTTGATGAGAAACAAAACCACTGGCATTACAAACGATTTGAATGTACCGTAATTGGTCAATTCGTCTTTGAGGAAATTTTTTGGAAGTACCCATCCCACAAAGATACATATCAAAAAGGCACTAAGAGGTAAAAGCATATTGGCAGTAAACTTGTCCAGGGCATCAAAAAGTGGCATGCCTGCTATTTGTAAACATTCGCTACCTCCTAAAGATAGTGAACATAAGGTGCTGAAAAAGAACATAGGAAGCAGAACAATATAACATGATTTTTTTCGGGAAATCTTGAGACTGTTGTGAACAAAAGCTATGGAAACTTCGGCAATTGAGATGGTTGAGGTAATGGCAGCTACACTTAAAAGAAGGAAGAATAAAGATGACCATATTTGTGTTCCTGACATTTGTGCGAAAATTTCGGGTAGGGTAACAAAGACAAGAGTCATTCCTGCTACGTTCTCACTTCCTCTTATGCCAAAGCTTATTACAGCCGGGAAAATTATCAATCCCATCAAGACAGAAACAATAAAATCGAGTATTGTGATAGTTACCGAAGTGCGAACCATTTTTGTGCTTGAGGGAAAGTAAGATGAGTAGGTAACAAGAATACCCATACCTAAACTAAGGGAAAAAAAGGCTTGTCCGAGTGCTGCTACTATTACATTGTTATCTATCTTGCCAAAATCGGGAGAAAGGAAAAATTTTAATCCTTCTTGAGCATTAGGCAATGACAACGATACACCGCAAAATATGATGAGAATTATAAAAAGTAAGGGCATGAGAATGTTGGAAATCTTTTCAATTCCTTTTTTTACGCCTTTAAGTAAAATAACAAGATTCAATATAATCATTACATAGGTCCACAATATGGGTGATGTTCCATGTAAAATTAACCCTTGCATTTTGTCGCTGAAAAAAGAACTTTGTATAGAATTGGTTTCGCTAAGACCATCATACAGATTTCCACTTATTGATACGCCGAGATATTCAATAACCCATCCGGCTACCACCATATAAAAAGCTAAAATGAGATAGGATGCAGCCAATCCGAAACAACCGGCAATCCACCATTTTTTGCCTGGAGAAAGGTTCTTGAATGAACCTACTGAGCCGGCACGTCCGGCACGTCCTAATGAAAATTCGGCAAGCATTACGGGAATGCCGAGAATAAAAACGCAACAGATATATACCAATAGGAATGCACCTCCGCCGTTTTCTTGAGCTAAACTTGGAAATCGCCAAACGTTTCCAAGTCCTACAGCTGACCCTACGGTAGCAGCAATAAGTCCGAATTTAGAACTGAAAGTTGTATTTTTTGACATATTTTTGTCTTTTTCTTAAATAGTGTAAGTAAAAATGCTGTTTTTGTTATAATTTTTTGCAAAGTTAGAAAAAATGACGTAAACGCTAAAGCATTAATGTTATTTTGTATAATAACATTATAAATATTATCTTTGCATAATTCTGTTTAAAGGTAGAAAGTCTATGAAAACGTCTGTGATAGGTTTTATGAATAAATTGCCGAAAGGTATGTTTACGTTTATAACATTATTCTTGATTATATACATATCCCTTGACAGTAATCCGTTTGATATAAATAGAATACAGTTGTTTCCAGGAGCCGATAAAATAATTCATGCGTTGATGTATGGATTTTTGGTAATGGTTTCTGTTTTTGATATAAGTAAAATAAAGTCCTATTCAAAACACGGTTTTGGATTGTATATGTGTTCGGTTCTTTTTTCGATAATTGTAGGTGTTTTGATGGAATTTTTACAAGAATCAATGAACTTAGGGCGAGGTTTTGATTTATATGATATATATGCCGATGCCGTAGGTGCAATTATAGGATTTTTAGTGATGAGGTTCTTTATTATTGATTTTATTATCAAATTTTTGAGTATAGAAGAAGATTAAAGGGTGTTATTAAAGACTCTTGTTAAATAGAAAAAAGTTTTTCACAAAAAAAAAGTTCGTCTGTGTGTGTATGGCAGGGAATGGAAATAGAATAAGAAAGATAATAGCATGGATTACAGGTCTTGTTTTTGCCATAATAATAATTGTTCCATGCTTGTTGTATATACCTATAATTCAAAAGGGTGTAAAAAAATTGGCAGTGTATTATGTCAATAACAGTACCTCTATGACAATGAGTGTAGAGCGTATTTTGCTTAAATTTCCTTTGAACCTTGATGTAAAACGCACTTTGGTTCTAGATGAGAATCAAGATACAATGCTCTATGTGGGAAATACGTTTGTTGATGTTAAATTTATGCCACTTTTTGCCTTGAAAGCCGATATACAAAACGTTTCTCTTAATGACGTGGTTTATAAAATGGTGAGTGAGGATTCATCGATGGTTTTAAATGCAAGAGTAAACAATTTTAAGATTAAGAATTCCGATGTTCTGTTGAATAAGAGTGAAGTGAATTTGAGAAATGTCGCACTTAATGGAGGAAACATTAATATGTTTTTAGATATGAGTCGGCAAAAAAATACAGAAGAAGATTCAACTCAAACTGTTCCTTGGCTGATTAATCTTGATAAGGTGAAAATGAACAATTTGGCGTTTGATATGCAGATGATGCCTCTTATTAAAAACCTTACAACGAAGGTAGGCAGTGCAAGCATAAATCGTTGTGCTGTTGATTTGGGAAAATGTAAGGTCGATATAAAATATTTCGGTATAGATGATTGTGATGTGAATTATGTATATCCTATACCAAATGAAATTTATGCTGAGGAAGAAAATGTTGATACTGTTGTTGTAAATGCTTCCGGAGATTCGGTTTTGTGGACTATCAATGCCGAAGCGTTGAGATTAAACGATAGTCATGTGGTTTATGCTATGGATGGAGCAGTGCCGGTAGAAGGTCTTGACTTGAATTATTTAGAGATTCAAGATATAAATATTGCAGTTGATAGTTTATACAATAGAGGTACCGACTTAAAGTTGATGTTGAAACAGCTTACGGCACGTGAGCGTTGCGGGGTGTTTGTTACGTCAGGACAAGGTTCTTTTGCTATTGACGACAAAACAATGAAAGCCGAAAAGGTAAAACTTGAAACGATGCAATCAAAGCTATGTTTAGATGCTGTTGTTGGAGCCGATTTAGCAGTAAATACGAAATCTCCTATAAAAGTTGATATGTCGGCTAAAATAGGATTGGGTGAAATTGGGTATATGTATCCGTCATGGCAGACTACGTTATCGCATATTTCTCGTTATAATCCTCTTGAATTGAATCTTAATTTAAATGGTTCAGCCGAATATTTAGAGCTTAAAAAAGCGTTGATGAGTATTCATGGACTTGCAGGTATAGAGGCGAAAGGACATGTTGAGCATATTACTGATGTTAAACAACTTGCGGCAAGAATAAATTTAGCCGGTGATATGCAAAATTTGAATTTTGCCAAACCTATAATGTTGTCGGATACGTCAATGTATGAGCAAATTGATTTCCCCAAAATGCGACTTAACGGAATGGTAGATTATGCACCAAATACAGCTGAAGCCAAACTTGATTTGCGATTATCTGATGGTGATATGGTGTTTAAAGGAGATTGGAACGGAAGATTGGAAAGCTACAATGTGAGTATGTGTATGGATTCATTCCCGATACAATCAATATTTCCAATGACACAATTTAAGGATGTTTCTGCGAGAGCCAATATAAAGGGTGCCGGTTATGACCCATATAAAGCTAAAACTAAAATAGACGCTGTTATTTCAATTGATGATATTACATTTGATGACAAAACATATCGAGACATAAATGCTACTGCTCATCTTGCCGAGAAACAAGCCGATGTTAATTTTAATTCAAAGAATATTGATTGCGATATTAATGTAAAGATGTCTTGTGCATTAGATGAAAAAAACTATGAATTTGCCATAGATGGAGTTGTGAATAATGTTGATTTAAAGGCATTGAATTTGTCGAGAACTGTTTCAAGAGGAAAAGGACGTTTGACGGCTTATGGAACTGCCAATATTGTTGACAATATTTATGATATTGATATGAATTTGCGAGATTTTAAGTGGGCTCTTCCGAATGTCATTTATTCAACTTCGGGTTTAAATGCTTCATTTGCTTCATCTAAAGATAATATGATGTTTTCGGCACAAGAAAATGAATTGTTTATTGATTTTAATGCCTCTTGTGGTCTTGATACATTATTATCTGATGTTACGAAATGTCAAGAAATACTTGTGCATGAGATGAATGCAAAATATTTTGATATGGATACATTACAAGCTGTCATGCCACAATTTGCTTGTGATATGAAAGTGGGCAAAAACAATTTATTGCAACAAATTTTAAAAGGATATGATGTAAAAATGGACGAGATGGCTCTAAATATTATAAATGATACAACGATTTATATGAATGGGCAAATTCTCGGAATAGAGACGGGTGAAACTGCACTCGATACAATAAAATTGTATGCAACTCAAAAGAATAAATATATATCCTATAATCTGCATGTGGGTAATCGTCCGGGAACCAATGATGAATTTGCACAAGTTACTTTGCGAGGTGGTATAAGAGGTAATGCTGTAGGTGGTTTGCTCGAACAACAAAACATAAAAGGAGAACAAGGATTCCAGTTGGGCTTGAATGCCTTTTTATCCGATACGGTTGTCAATGTGAAAGTGTTCCCTAAAGAGCCTATAATAGGTTATCGAAAATGGAAAGTTAATGAGAATAATATAATTGCTTATAATTATGTTGAACGCCATTTTGATGCCGATTTAAGTTTGAAAAGCGATTCAAGTTTTGTGTCATTGAAAACACAACATGATAAAGAAAATCATGGTCAGGAAGATGTGCTTGTGAGTATTGGCGGTGTGCAAATTTCAGAGTGGTTGAAACTCTCTCCTTATATTCCTCCAATGAGCGGTATGTTAAGTGCCGATGTGAAATTAAAATTTGATGGTAAAAACATTTGGGGAGGTGGTATAACTCGCATGAAAGGATTTAAGTATAATCGTAAGCCTGTAGGTGATTTTGAATTTAAATTGGGACTTGAACTTGATCCGGTTAAAAATTATGTGCGTATGGCTTCGGCTTTTGATATTGATGGAAGAAAAACCATTGTAGCAAGAGGCTCTTTGAATGATACAGCATCGGCTTATCCGTATAATATTACTCTTACGATAGATAGTTTGCCATTGAAAGTAGCAAATCCGTTCATTCCTGGTAATATAGCTAATCTTGGAGGTGCATTAAACGGCTCGATGAATGTTGTGGGCAGTTTTACCGAACCTATTATGAATGGCTATTTGCAGAGTGATGGAGCTGAAATAAATTTACCGTTGTTCGGTTCTCATCTCACCTTGTCCGATACGAAAATACCGATAGATTATAGCTTGATAAATTTTGACGGTTTTAAAGTGTTTGGAAGTAATAATAATGCAATAAATGTAGATGGTTTTGTTGATATATTGCCTTTGGATAATCCTCGTGTTGATTTATCCTTAAAAGGAAATAATGTAGAGTTTGTCAACAGTAAGCAACATCGTAAAATGGAAGTGTTTGGAAAGGGGTATGCAAATGTTGATGCCACGGCACGTGGTACAATGAACGATATGGACGTGAATGTTAATCTCACATTGCTTCCTACGACCAATCTTACTTATGTAATGCAAACCGATGTGTCAGCCATATCAACACAGACTGATGAAAATATGGTTAAATTTGTGAATTTTTCCGATACAGCCAAGGTTGAAGCCGATTCACTGGATATTCCTGTTTCGACGTCAAACTTTAAGCTTAATGCACGTTTAAATCTTCAACAAGGTTCTAAATTTAATGTGTATTTATCAAGCAATGGAAACGACCGTGTCGCATTGGAAGGTAGTGGATTATTGAATTATACACAAAGTTCGTTGGGGGATATGCGTTTGGTTGGTCAATATACTTTATCGGAAGGCTTTATTCGTTATACGCCCCCGTTATTGTCGGAAAAATTGTTTAATTTTACTGAGGGTAGTTATGTCTCATGGACCGGAGATATATTTAATCCTGTACTTAATATAAAGGCAGTTGACACAATGAAAGCAAGTGTGTCGCAAGAGGGACAGGATTCTCGTGTTATCAA
This sequence comes from uncultured Muribaculaceae bacterium, assembly GCA_964536025.1. Classification (GTDB taxonomy): domain Bacteria; phylum Bacteroidota; class Bacteroidia; order Bacteroidales; family Muribaculaceae; genus RGIG4576. The sequence continues at coordinate 18,201 of CAZHXA010000011.1, read as the reverse complement.
TTTCCTTGTAGCTATGAGTGTTACCAATACTTTGAGTAATATGAATTTGGAATTTGATTTGAGTACAAACGACGATGTAGCAGTGCAAAATGAATTGTTGTCCATGTCGCCGGCTCAGCGTTCAAGTCAAGCCATAAATTTGTTGTTATATAATACATATACAGGTCAAGGAACATCGGTTAATATGTCCAATAATCCGTTATATTCTTTTGTAAATTCTCAAATTAACCGTTGGGCTGCAAACACGATAAAAGGTGTTGATTTGACACTTGGTGTGAATCAATATGATGAAACAAAGGGTGATGCGACATCAAAGTCTACTTCCTATTCATATAAAATATCAAAATCATTGTTTAATGACCGTTTTAAGATTGTAGTGGGAGGTAATTATAATCCAGGAGGTGATACGGAGGATAATTTTGCAAATAGTTTGCTTAATGATATATCGTTTGTGTATATGTTGAATCAAAGTGGGTCAATGTCGGTGAAGTTGTTCCGTCACACCGGATATGAAAGTATTCTTGAAGGTGAAGTTACCGAAACAGGAGGAGCTTTTGTAATTAAACGTAAGTTATCTACATTAAGAAATTTTTTCCGGTTCGGACGTAGAAAAAACAATAATAACAAAACCGATAATGTGAATGACACTATGATAAAACTTGAAAAAAATCAAGATTATCCAAAACAGAATATAAATAAATGAAAAAAAGTAATCAAAATATATTAGGTTCGTGGTTATTGTCGTTGTTGGCTTTACTTGCTGTATCATGTTCGACAACAAGCAAGTTGGTTGACGATGAATTGTTATATACAGGTGTGAAGAAATTTGAAATAACAGCTGAAAAAGGAGAAAAAGTCCCGAGCGAAGTTGATACTTATCTATTTGATGCGATAAATATAAAGCCAAATAACAGTTTTTACTCACCTTATGTGCGAAGTCCATTTCCTATAGGGTTGTGGGTCTATAATCATTGGAAACCTGAAAGTAAAGGTGTGAAAGGTTGGTTATATGAAAAATTGGTGGAACAACCGGTGGTGATAGACGATGTAAATCCTGCACTCAGAGTGGAAATGATGAAGTCAATACTTGATAATCATGGCTATTTTGCAGGAACGGCAAAGTATGAATTGATAGATAATAAGAAGAACTCAAAAAAGGCAAAATTGTCCTATTTTGTGGATTTAGGGAAACCATATACTTTTTGTGATATTGAATATATAGGAGGAAATACTCCACTTGAACGTGCTATTGATTCATTGGCTCGCCGAAGTGAGTATTTACGAGTAGGTCAACGTTATATAACCGATTCGTTGAGCTATTTACGTGAAAATATTTCGGCAAGGGTACGTAATATGGGATATTATTATTTTCAACCCGATTTCATTGAATATCTTGCAGATACGACTATAATAAAGGGGCAAGTGGCGTTGCGTATGATGCTTGCCGATAATATTAAGCCTGCAGCTTTGAAAAAATATTATGTAGGGAATGTTGAAACGACAGTTAATCGTAGTATAGGGAATGGTGTTCCGGATACAATAAAAACATCAAGGGGACTTGTGATAAAAATGATGCCTATAAAATTGCGTGATGAACTAATCCCATCTTGTTTGCGTTTCAGAAAAGGGCGAATGATGAGGGTGCGTGATATGGATCAAACGCAACTTAATTTATCTAGAATAGGTATATTCAATTCTGTAAATATAGATGTTCCTCCTCTTGACTCGTTGAGGGGGCGTGATAGCCTTGATATAAGGGTGTCGTGTACGCTTGACCAACCGTTGGAGGCTTCGATAGAATTGCAAGCAACATCAAAATCTAACAGCTATATAGGTCCCGGACTTGTAGCTTCACTCACTCATAAAAATGTGTTTGGTGGTGGTGAACAATTGACAACTCAATTGACTGCCGGATATGAATGGCAAACAGGTCGTGGAGGTGATGTAAATAATACAGGTTCTATAAATTCTTATGAATTTGGAGCCAAGTCCACATTATCGTTTCCGAGACTTCTTGCACCTAAGTTTGTCGATAGAAGTAGAAGATATATTAATTGGACTCGCATTGCATTGTCAGCCGATTTATTGAATCGTCCGAATTATTTTAAAATGGTGCAGTTTGGAACAAGTTTTGGATGGGAATGGCATGCAAATAGAAGTTCGTTGAACGAATTTACGCCGTTTAAACTCACTTATACAAAAATGTTAAGTACGACTGAAGCTTTTGACTCGGCAATGGCTCAAAATCCGGCTGTTGCATTGAGTTTTCGCGATCAGTTCATTCCGATGATGAGTTATAACTATACTTATGATAAAACCATAGACAAAAATAATTCCCTTGTTTGGAATGTAAATGTAATGGAAGCCGGAAATATTTTTTCAGCGTTGTGGAGTTTAGCCGGTCAAAAAGGTGAGAAAAGGTTGTTTGGTACACCATTTTCTCAATTTGTAAAAGCTCAGTCACAGTTGGTTTTTTTATGTAGGCTTTTTCATGGCGTTCATTCAAAACAATGGCTTGTTTTTAGAGTATTGGCAGGAGCTGCTCATGCTTATGGCAATTCAAGTCAAGTGCCGTATAGTGAACAATTTTATATAGGAGGAGCTAACTCGTTGCGTGCTTTTGCAGTGCGTTCTGTGGGTCCGGGTAGTTATCATCCAAGCAACAAAGTGAAAAATGGATATTATGACCAAACAGGTACATTTAAGTTTGAATTTAACACCGAATTACGTTTCCCTATAATGGGGTATCTGCACGGTGCGTTATTTCTTGATTCGGGAAACGTTTGGTTGTTGAAAAAGGATAAATTACGTCCGGGAGGAGCTTTGGGAGAAGGTAACTTCTTTAAAGAATTGGCACTTGGCACAGGCGTTGGCTTGAGATTTGATATGGAAATGTTAGTTATTAGAGGTGATTTGGGTATAGGTATTCATGCACCTTATGATACCGGTAAAACCGGATACTATAACATGACTTCGTTTAAAAACAGTTTAGCATTCCATATAGCAATAGGATATCCATTCTGATTCTTGCTAATAAAAGGGAAATTTGTTAACTATTTTCCTGAAAATGTAAGTCCGAAACCTATCAATCTGTCATAGCGTGATGTAGGGGCATGATGATAGATGCGTACTAAATATTCGTTTATGGTTTGATATTTATTTCCTTCAATGGATGAATATCCACGAGAAGTACCATCGGGAACAAACAAGTATTGATAGTTGTAAGCACCTTGTTTCAATAGCAAATCGGCAGTGTAAAATCCACTCGCCGGGTCATATTTCATCATTGTTGATGAAGAAAACAAATTGTTGGAAAACTCTCCATTTAAGTAAATGTTTCCTCCGTTTATTTTTCCACCAGCATCGAGAGTGAAATGAGTTACAATGTATTCGGAACCATTATCAGAGTCGTTGGCTTCGGAGCTCCTTATGGTGAAACGCCCCATTTGCGTTTTGTCAAATGAATATGGCTGGTCATAACGCACATAATCGGTATATAATTGTGCGTGATAAAAAGGATGATGATAGGAAATTTTTTCTACGTTCATGGAAATACCGTGTTGAACAACTGTTTCCATACGTCTAAATTCGTTTCCGGCTTCAAAAATTAGATTCTTATTATGGTCGTAAGTTATCTTTTTGCCCGAAACCATAAGAGGACGATCAACCATTACTTCGTTGTCGTAACGGCTGTTTTGTGTTACATAAGCCTTAATGTCGCTATACATATTCCTTATTAAATAGTCCCGAGTGTCTATAATAAAGGATACTTGTTGATGCTCGTTGTTATAATCAGTATCGGTACGGCTTGTGACCGATGTACCTACTGATACGGTGTTTTCACTCACAAAAAAACGAGCTTGCAATAATGTGTTATCGGGGTCGTCTTCATTATAAATTCTTACCAAGTAATTACCTGAAACGAGAAACCGTATTTCATCATTGGGTAAAGTGAAGGAATAATGAACATAATGGCAAAGTGTCCCTATAGAAAACTTATAATCGGTAATATCGCCATAATTAAAACCACTTACATATTCGCTTTCGGTTAGATTACTCGGAGTCCAATCGGCATTGCAATGTATTACGCTATATCTTAGGTATGAACGTTCTTCGCTTAACTCATCAAATGAAATATTGATAGCATCATCGCTATTTAATGCTATTATGGGTGGAAAAAAATCATTTCCGTCAAGACGTATTTGTAACGACTTGAAACGAGTGTCGGTAATTAATGTGCGTGTATCTTCCACATTGGTTGACAATACTTGAAAGAATGAACATGCAAGCAATAATAATGTTATGGTTATTGATTTTAACACTTGAAATAAATTTAGATTACGAGAATAAAATTACCATTCAATAGGAGTTTTCCCGTGTTTGATTAGGTATTCGTTAGTTTTTGAAAAATGTTTATTTCCGAAGAAACCACGATAAGCACTGAGAGGTGACGGGTGGGGTGATGTGAGGACCAAATGTTTCATGCGATTTATGAAAGCTCCTTTTTTTATGGCATAAGACCCCCATAAAATGAATACAATATTTTCTTTTTGTTCAGCAAGTTTAAGTATCACTTCATCGGTAAACTCTTCCCATCCTTTGTTTTGGTGTGAACCGGCACAATGGGCACGTACTGTAAGAGTTGAATTGAGCAATAAAACGCCTTGTTTTGCCCATCGACTTAAATCTCCACTTTGAGGAATAGGCGTTCCTAAATCATCGTGTATTTCTTTGAAAATATTGAGTAAAGAAGGAGGAAAAGGAATTCCGTCGTTTACCGAAAAGCATAAACCATTGGCTTGATTTACGTCATGATATGGGTCTTGTCCTATTATTACTACTTTTACGTTGTTGAACGGAGTTGCGTTAAATGCCGCAAAGATGTCTTTACCCGGAGGAAAAATACTTGTAGTTGCGTATTCATTACGAATAAAATCGGTAAGTTTGACGAAATAATCTTTATTCCATTCATTTGCAAGAATCTGTTTCCAACTTTCCTCTATCTTTACGTTCATTACTTAATGCTTTAAAAATGTTAGTTGCAAAACTACAAATTCTTTATTACTTTTGCCACTTCAAATAAGTTTTTTTAGTAAAAAGCTACATTTGCTCCTGTAGTTCAATGGATAGAATACTGGATTCCGGTTCCAACGATAAGGGTTCGATTCCCTTCAGGAGTACGAGATTGATTCTGCCTTTTACAAGATTAGTAATTATGAAGTAAAGCTATTATTGGTGGGCAAACTGCTAAATAAAGTTAAGCGAGAGAAAATTGTTTTTAATGTTGCTATAATTTACTACATAAAATATGTAATTTTGCAGAGTGTTTTTCATGGTATTAGATTTTAAGGTTAACAAGTTGGTTGTCGTGAGATAACCAACTTTTTGTATTGTTAATTGTCTTCATCTTCCTTTTCAATAGGCGTAGGAGAAACAAAAAAAGCACTAAGTTCAAAGAGCAAGTAAAGAGGAAGAAATACAATAGTTAGTGTTAACGGGTCTCCTGTGGGGGTTATTATTGCAGCAAGTATAAGTAAAACAACAATAGCGTGTCGGCGATATTGCTTGAAAAAATTTCGATATAAAAATCCCATTTTTGATAGAATCCATGCAACAAGAGGCATTTCAAAAATAATACCCATAATGAATATCAGCATTAAAAAATTATCCATGTAGGAATCGAGCGATATTTGATTAGGAACCAGTTCGCTTACTTTATATTCGGCAAGAAAACGCAATGTAATGGGGAAAACTACGAAATAACCGACTGCGACACCTATAAAAAACATGGCAATACCTATCAAAAAAGCTTTTTCACTGCCTTTTCGTTCATGCTCATATAGTGCAGGTTTGATGAAATTCCAAAGTAACCAGATAACAATGGGAAATGCAAAAACAAGAGCCAACCAAAGTGAAGTACTCATGTGTATGAAAAATTGTGATGCCAATTTTATATTTATTAGCTCAACTTTGAATCCCTCAGTCGTGAATTGTGGTAAAGACGGAAATTTTTTAGTGATTTCTTCAAATGTTTTATATAAAATGAAATCGCCTTTACAAGGAGCCAAAATTATACTATCAAAGATGTCGGGCATGTAGATAAAAAAAATTATGGCAAAAACAAGTAGCACACCTCCTATTTTAAGGAGTGTGCTACGAAGTTCTTCTACATGATCCCAAAATGACATTTCAGAAAGCTGTTCTTCTTGTCGCATCGATGGTGTAATTTTAGACATAAAATAAATGAACAGAATTTGATGCTTTTATCATAAACACTGTTCAACTTTTATGCCAAGTGAAATTATTTTATTGTTTGTTTTTATTGTCGTCGACAGGCTTGTTAATTTCGTCTTCGATTTCGTTTAATCCACTTTTGAATGAGCGAACTCCTTTACCTAAACCTTTCATTAATTCAGGAATTTTTTTACCCCCAAATAAAAGAAGAATGGCAAAAACGATGATAACAATTTCACCTGATCCAAGGTTTAAGAAATTTAAGATATTTGCAATCATAGCTAATAGTTGTTATATAATTTTTAAATACTGAACAAAGGTAAATTAAAAAACTGAATTATAAAACATCTAAAACGTGCAACAGTGTTTATAATTATTAAAATGTTACATATAGCAGAAATCTGCAGAAAAATTGCTACCTTTGCACCTTGAAAAGAAAATGAAAATAAAGATATAATTATATAATTATGAAAGCATTTGTATTTCCGGGTCAAGGAGCACAATTCGTAGGAATGGGTAAAGATTTATACGAAAACAATCAGTTGGCTCATGACTTATTTGAGAAAGCTAATGAGATATTAGGTTTCCGTATTACCGATTTGATGTTTGAAGGAACAGAAGAAGATTTGCGTCAAACAAAAGTTACTCAACCTGCAATCTTCTTACATTCAGTAATACTTGCAAAAACATTAGGAGAAGAATTTAAGCCCGATATGGTAGCAGGTCATTCATTAGGTGAATTTTCTGCATTGGTAGCAGCCGGAGCTCTTTCTTTTGAAGAAGGCTTGAAACTTGTAGCTACACGTGCTATGGCTATGCAAAAGGCTTGTGAAATAACACCATCTACAATGGCTGCCGTTCTTGCTTTGCCTAATGAAAAAGTTGAAGAAATATGTGCATCGGTAGATGATGTCGTAGCTCCTGCTAATTATAATTGTCCGGGTCAAGTAGTGATTTCGGGAACAGTAACAGGTATTGATGCTGCTTGTCCGTTGTTGCTTGAAGCTGGTGCTAAACGTGCATTGAAATTAAAGGTGGGTGGTGCGTTCCACTCTCCGCTTATGCAACCTGCACAAGAAGAACTTGCTGCAGCAATCGAAAAAGCTGAATTTACAACACCTGTTTGTCCGGTTTATCAAAATGTTGATGCAAAACCTCATACCGACCCTGCAGAAATCAAAGCAAATCTTATTGCTCAACTTACCGCACCGGTTCGTTGGACTCAAAGTGTGCAAGCAATGGTTGCCGATGGCTTGACTGAAGCTGTGGAATTAGGTCCCGGTGCAGTATTGCAAGGTCTTATTCGTAAAATCGATTCAAGCGTGAGTGTTTCGGGTAAACAATAAAAATACTCTTGATGAAATATTCTCATTTTGATTAAATGATATAACACCGATGGTGCCATTTGTATAGCTTTTGCATGCAAATGGCATTGTTATTAATAATGGAAGAAGAAATAACAATGTTACAGATTAAAGACACACTTGTGAGCCTTGATATAGTGGAAAGGTTCTTTTTGTGTGATTTAGATAAGTGTCTTGGAGAATGTTGTATAGAGGGTGATGCAGGAGCTCCTATCACTGAGGAAGAATATGAAACATTGAAACGTATTTTGCCTGAAGTGTGGGATGAATTATTGCCTAAAGCTCAAGAAGTGATAAAAGAAAAGGGTGTTGGCTATATTGATGAAGAGGGTGATCTCGTAACACAAATTGTTGACGGTAAAAATTGTGTGTTTTCTTGCTATGGAAATAATGGAATGTGCTATTGTGCCATAGAAAAAAAATATCGTGAAGGGAAAATAGATTTTTACAAGCCTATTTCATGCCATTTATATCCTTTACGTCTTAAGAAGTATCCCGATTTTACGGCTGTTAATTATCATCGATGGAAAATATGTAAGTGTGCCGAAGTTTTGGGTAGAAAAGAGGGCGTGAGAGTGTATCAATTTTTAAAAGAACCTCTTATTCGTCGTTTCGGACAAGAATGGTATGCCGAACTTGAAGAAGCCTGTAAATTATATTTGGAAGAATACGGAGATTGAAATTACGATAAAAGGTGGTAAAAAGTCCTCGAAAAATTATATTTCGGGGACTTTTTTATTTTATAGGTGTGATTGAAATGGATATTATGGTAAATTTGTGGTAAAATGAAATGTTACAAGTTTGTTATAAACGGGTGAATTGTAAAATATAATTTTGCATGAGTCAATATAATGTGATGTTTTATGGATGAGAGACAGTCAATTTTAGTAGTTGATGATGAAAAGACTCTTTGTGATGTCTTGAAATTAAATCTCGAACTTGAGGGATATGAAGTTTCGGTTGCTTATTCGGCAGAAGAAGCATTACGCATGCCATTAAACTCTTATTCTCTTATTCTCTTAGATGTTATGATGGAAGAAATGAGTGGAATGGAACTCACTACTATCATAAGAAAAGCTGAAAAGCTGAAAAATATTCCTATTATTTTATGTACGGCAAAAGATGCCGAAAATGATGTGGTAGATGGTTTCCTATGTGGAGCAGATGATTACATAAAGAAGCCTTTTTCCATGAAAGAACTTATTTTGAGAGTGAAAAGTGTTTTGCGTCGCAGTAAACAATCGGCTGATGAAGACGAGAAGAATGTGATAATATACAAAACTCTTGAACTTGATTTAGTGAAAAAAGAATGTCACATCGATGGGGTAGAAGTCTTATTTACTAAAAAAGAATTTGGAATTTTGAAATTATTATTGTCTCATTGTGGAAAAGTTTTTTCACGAGAAGAAATACTTGATGCAGTATGGGAAGAAGATGTGTATGTGGTTGATAGAACTATTGACGTAAACATAAATAGGATGCGTAAAAAATTAGGTATTTATGGGAATTGTATAATAACAAAACAGGGGTATGGTTATGGCTTCAAAAAAGACTGACAGCAGCTATCAAATAAGATTATTTTGGCTGATAAGTTGTTTTACATGGGTTTTGACTTTTGCTTTTTTTGTACTTCAATATACTCGAGAAAAAGAGTATAAAATTGAATCGCTTGATTCTCAATTGCAAGTACTTAACAATGAGATGCTACGAGAATTGAAGGACTCGGAAGGCATGGAATATTTGAAAGCCGGAAGAGATTCGGTTCGTATTACGGTAATAGATTTTTCGGGAAATGTAGTCTTTGATTCAGAGGTAAATGATTCTATGACAAATCATGCTGACCGAAAGGAATTTATCGACGCCATGAGCAATGGCAGAGGCTATATGTTGCGTCGCATGTCGCAAACCGATGATAAAGTGTATTTCTATTCGGCAACCAAAGGCGATTCTGTGGTTGTACGTTCTGCAATACCATATAGCGATTCTCTTGCACAAACTTTGCAAGTGGATTGGTATTACGGCATGGTAATCATTATAATTGCAATTGTTGTGAATATCATAGCTTATTTTGCAACAAGACGCATCAGTACAACAGTAAACAGTCTTCGAGAATTTGCCGCAAAGGCTGAAGAAGGTACGCTTGATTTATCTGAAAAATATGAATTCCCACAAGATGAGTTGGGGGATATTTCGGCTACCATTGTTAATATGTACATCAATGAGCAAAAGATAAGAAAAGAACGCGATGAAAATGTAAAAGCTGTAATGTTTGAAGAACAAGAGAAACAGCGTATAAAGCATCAATTAACCAATAATATAAATCATGAGATAAAAACTCCTGTTCATGCCATACAGGCTTGCCTTGAAACTGTCGTAAACAACGGAAACCGTTTGAGCAAGGAACAAGTGGATGAATTATTGGAACGTGCTTATTCTCACGTTAAGCAATTATGTTCGTTGTTGCATGATATTTCAATTATTACGCGTATTACCGATGCCGGAAATAAAATTGAGCGTGAAAAAGTGAATATAAATACAATCCTTGAAGGCTTGAAAAAGGATATGGAAGTATATCCGATAGAAAAAAGGATGCGACTTAACATAAATGTACCAGATAATATGGTAATCAATGGAAACCGCAACTTGATAGAATCGGTATTTAATAATCTTATGAATAATGCATTGGCTTATTCGGGTGGTAGAGATATATTTATTAATGCAACCGATGAAGGGGATTGTTATATGTTTGAGTTTTCCGATAATGGAATAGGAGTAGACGCTGAACATCTGTCAAAATTGTTTGAACGTTTTTATCGAGTGGACTCAGGACGTTCGCGTAAGATGGGAGGAACCGGTTTAGGCTTGTCGATTGTTAAAAATGCGGTCTTGTTTCATGATGGAGCTATTAAAGTATCCAATAGTCGTAAGGGCGGATTGCAATTTACTTTTACATTACATAAATAAACAGAATAACAGAAATAAAAATTTAATCTTATATAGAAATGGATCCTATATTTGTAGTGATATTAATAGTTTTGGCAGTTTTTGCCGTTGTGGATTTGGTTGTTGGTGTAACCAATGACGCCGTGAATTTTATTGGAGCTTCATTGGGAACCAAAGTGGCATCAAAACGTACTATATTAGGAGTTGCAGCCATAGGTATACTTGTGGGTGTTATAACCTCTAATGGTATGATGGAAGTGGCTCGAAGTGGAGTTTTTCATCCTGAATTGTTTACATTTAATGAAGTAATGATGCTTTTTGTGGGGGCTATGCTTGCCGATGTGATATTGCTTAACACATTCAATCTGTTGGGCTTGCCTACATCAACCACAGTATCGTTGATATTTGAGTTACTTGGAAGTGCCGTTGCTGTAACATGTTACAAAGTTGCTAATGATACGGGTTTGACAATAGCCGATATAGGAGATTTTATAAATACGGGTAAGGCTCTTGCAATGATTAGTGCAATACTTGTATCGGTAGTGTTATCATTTGCCGTAGGTGTTGTGGTTATGTACATTTCTCGTATTATGTTCTCATTCCGATATAATAAGTCTATGAATCGTTATGGCTCATTATGGTGTGGGGTTGCTCTTGTGGGAATTTTGTATTTCGCTATATTCAAAGGCTTGAAAAGTTCCGGCTTGATAAGTGCTGATATGATGTCAATGTTGAATGAAAACATTACAGCTATATTGTTTTATTGTTGGATAGGATTTTCTATTTTGTTGTTCCTTTTGCAACGCATAAAAGTGGATATCATGAAAATTACTATTTTGTCGGGAACATTTGCTTTGGCTTTGGCTTTTGCGGGTAACGACTTGGTGAATTTCATAGGTGTTCCTATGGCGGGATTGGATTCTTATCAAATGGCACTTGAAAGTGGCGATCAAAATATGCTTATGGGAGGTTTGGCTGGTCCGGCAAAAGTAAATACATGGATACTTGTTGTAGCCGGCTGTATAATGGTGCTTACGTTATTCTTCTCTCGTACAGCCATGAAAGTAGCCGAAACATCACTTAACCTTGCTTCTCAAAACGATGAAGACGAGCGATTTGCTTCCAATGCAATTTCGAGAGCTTTGGTTCGTTTTGCTGTAAGCCTAAGTGATTTATATGAAAAAGTAATACCGCATAAATTGGCTGTTGCAATAGAAAAACGCTTTATTCCTATTTCAGAAGAAGAACGTGAAGGAAAGGCTTATGATAACATTCGTGCGATAGTAAACCTATCGGCAGCAGCAATGTTGATATGTATAGGAACATCGTTTAAATTGCCATTGTCAACCACTTATGTGATATTTATGGTTGCTATGGGTTCATCTCTTGCCGATAAGGCATGGGGACGCGAAAGTGCTGTTTATCGCATTTCGGGAGTGATGGTTGTTATCTCCGGATGGTTTATGACTGCAATTTCGGCATTTATTATAGCTTTTATAATTGGTTTGTCCTTGATGTGGGGCGGGGCAGTGGCTCTTGTTCTTGTAATCTTGTTGTGTGGTTACGCCTTGTGCCACAGCTTAATTTTCAAGTCAAAGAAAACTGTGGAAGAAAAGAAAAACGTGATAGAAACCAATGTTGCCGAGACCGATGTGTTGTATTCTTGCACTCAGTTGGTGAGTGAAACGATGGAAAAAGTGTCTTACATTTATAATCACATGCTTGTGGCTTTGTTTAATGAGAATAGAAAAGCCTTAAAAGAAGCTGTTGCTTCTTCAAAGGAAATGTATAACGAAGCTAATGAGCGAAAATATGAAATCTTGTCGGTATTAAAAAAACTGGAAGATTCTAAAGTGGAAACAGGACACTATTATGTGCAAGTGGTGGATTTCTTGTGTGAAGTGTCAAAGGCATTGCTTCATTGTACGCGTCCGGCGTTTGAACACATTGATAATAATCACCGTGGATTCACCGAAGAGCAAATACAGGACTTGAAACAGATAAATGATGAAGTGGATGCAATCTTTAACAAGATTAACGAAATGTTGTCAAAGAAAGATTTCACCGACCTTGATGAAATAATGGTTATGCGTGACAAATTGTTTGGTACAATAGCCGAAAAAATCAAGAGTCAAATCAAGCGACTAAAAACCGGTGATATGAGTACACGAGGCAGTATGCTTTACATGAATATATTGAACGAAACAAAAACGATGGTGCTCCAATCACGCAATTTGTTAAAATCGCAAGCCTATTTCTTAAATGAAATTAAGGAAACAGTAAAATAAACAGTATAAAAATAGCTTGATATGGTTAATAAAAACCTTTTTTAATCAAGATTGTTAATATGGCAAAGATTATTATTTAACTCTTTGCCATATTTTTATTTTAGTATGAAAAAAATGATTTTACTGTTTGCCATCATTTTATGTAATGTGATGGCTTACGCTCAAAGCCCTAATTCAAAAGAAGTAAAAGCCATGCAAACTTTTCTTAATCAACCTTCGGCAGTGGGAGGAACCAATGCATTGGCTTTAGGTATTAATGTGTCAAGCCCTGCCACATGGCAAGGTGTGACATGGTATGCAGGTCATGTTACATCAATAGATTGGAAAGACAAAAAACTTGCTGGAGAACTTAACCTATCATCGTTTAAAAATCTTCAAAAGGTAGATGTGTCTCATAATCAAATCACTGGATTAAGAGTTGATGGTTGCACTGCATTGAAGGAATTAAATGCAAGTCGCAACAGATTGACAAAACTTAATATTAACGGTTGTACGGTGCTTACGAAGTTGATTGTTTACAAAAACCGTTTATTAGAAATTGAGCTAAGTAATACTCCTATGCTTGTCGATGTGAACGTGAGTAACAATCATTTGATAGATTTGAATGTAAGCAATGCCATGAATCTTGTTTCGTTGAATTGTCAAGGCAATCATCTTGAAACGATTGAAGTTACAGGTTGTACTGAATTGAAACATTTATATGCTGGATATAATAAATTGACTACTGTAAATTTGTTTGGGCTATCTAATTTATTGACATTGAATGTAGATGGAAATGAAATAACCTCTATGTATATTGCCAATATGCCGGCTCTATTGACACTCATGTGTACCGATAACGACATGACTTCACTTGTTGTTAAGAATTGCGATATTTTGCAAGACCTTATCTGCTCTTATAATCGGTTGACGTCGCTTGATGTGGAAGGTTGCGATAAGTTACTCTTTGTGGATTGTTCTTATAATGATTTGACCAATCTCAATTTAAGTAATTTGCCGTTATTGCAACGATTGTTGTGTAATAATAACATGCTAACTACGCTTGATGTCTCTTTTGATACGCAACTCATGTTTATTAATTGTCGATATAATCAATTGTTTGATTTGCGGACGGTTGGGTGTAATAATTTGCGTATGATAGCAGGCGAATGGAATCCATGATGCAGGTAAACGACAACAGGGGCTTTGCAAGCCCCTGTTACTTATATATTTTACTTATGTTTCAATAAGATTTATATTATGCGTAAACCATCATCTTCTATAAGTATTTTTTTGGCTTTGAATAAAGCTCCTACTGCTTTTTTGAAGTCTTTTTTACTACATTGGAATGTTTCGCGAATTTCTTCGGGAGAAGAAGAGTCGGAAAGTGCAATTTTTCCGCCACATTCTTCTATATAGTCAAGAATGTCGTCGGCTAAGTCGGTAACTCTGTTTTTTGTGCTTTTGCCTAAGAGTAAATCTATTTTACCATCCGGGCGTACCGATTTTACGGTGGCATGGTGCACTTCACCGATGTTTATATCACAATATATTTGATTGTGATAAATAAGACCCGAATATAAATCGTTTACTATAACCTTGTAACCCAAGTCGGTTTCTTGATAAATACGTGCTTTTACTTCGTCGCCGGCTTTAATATCGGGTATCTTGTTGTCGAGAAATTTTTGAAGTTTTGCCGAAGCTACAATGCGTTGAGTCTCATCGTCAAGAAATACATATACTGTGTAGTAACGTCCTACTTGCATACGCACTTTTTGCTCTCTGAAAGGGACAAGCAAATCTTTGGCAAGCCCCCAATCCAGAAAAGCACCTATATTATTGGTTGCTTTTACTTGTAGAAATGCAAATTCTCCTACTTGAGCATACGGAGTTTCGGTAGTGGCAATTAAACGGTCTTCGGAGTCGCGATATATAAAAACTTCTATTTTATCTCCCGGACGCATGTCGCGAGATGCATAACGCAACGGTAATAAAATTTCACCGGCTTCACCTCCGTCAAGATAAAGACCGAAATCCACTCTGTGGGTTATTTCCAGTTCGTTGATTTTCCCGATTTGTAACATTCTGTATTAATTTTTTTGCGAATATCGTGATAAATTTCGACATAAAAACATAAAATGGGAAAAAACAGCATAATTTGAATAAATTTGCTCATTTTTTACTACCTTTATCTTCGATAATAAGCGAAAAAGATGAAAAAACAAGCGTTATTTACTGCTTTACTGTTGATTATGACATGGTTAAGCGGATGTGAAAAAGGAAAAGCCGTAAAGCCTTCGGTAAGTGAATGTGATACGGTTGCCATGGCAACCATAAATTTGTGTGACACTGTAGATTATTCGATATTGAATGGCGTAAATAGTCACATTTCAGCCAATGTGGAAATAACTTTCCCAAAAACGTATGTCAATAATGAAAATACCGATGCTTTGCAAAAAATATATGCAAAGTCGGTATTGAATGTTTCTTCCGACTCATCTTCGCTTGCTTCGGCTTTTTCTCATTATGTGGATAATCTTGTCAATAGATATGTGTATAATACATCCGATTTGAGTGATGAAGAAATATTGTCAGATTATGAACCTATCGTTGATTGTAAATTGAAAGTGAAAATTTATCCTGTTTACAATGCTGATGGGCTGTTGAGTGTGTGTAAAGAAGAAACATCAATAATAGATGACAAAGCTCCTGAAAAACGACATTTTTATTATGTTATTAATCTTCTCAAGATGGATAAGGTTGAAATATACGATATTTTCTCTGATGAATCGCTTGCTCATGTTGCTGAGTCTCTAAAGAATAAATTGCGAAAAGACTTGAATGTGGCTAATGACGATGACTTTGCCGATTTAGGGTATTACAATTTTGATAATTTGAGTGTAAGCGAGAATTTCTATATAACTGCCGATAGCATAGTGTGGAATTATTCGCCTCGTGAATTGTCTGTCTTGAATGAAGTGAAAATTTCGTTGGGTAGAAATGAAATAGACTATTGAAATAAAAAAACTGTCATTGATAAATAGAAGATAAAACTTATGGCTATTGATGTTATAAAAAAATACTTTGCCGGTTTAAGCGAAACACAAATTTCTCAGTTTGAACAGCTTGGAGAGCTATATCCGGAGTGGAATGAGAAAATCAATGTGATTTCTCGTAAGGATATAGGAAATTTGTATGTAAATCATATATTACATTCTTTGGGTATTGCAAAATTTACCGATTTCAAGCCGGGTAGTAACGTGCTTGATATGGGAACCGGAGGAGGTTTCCCCGGAATACCTCTTGCTATAATGTTTCCCGAAGTTAACTTCCATTTGGTTGACCGTATTGGGAAAAAGATAAAAGTGGCACAGGATATTGCCGATAAAATAGGGTTGAGCAATGTAACCACACAACATGGTGATGTTAAAGAGGTTAAAGGTGCATTTGACTTCGTTGTGAGTAGGGCTGTGATGGAACTTGACGATTTAGTGTCGGTGGTGCGTAAGTGTGTAGCAAAAAAATGTATAAATGCACTACCTAACGGCTTGATATGCTTGAAAGGCGGAGACTTGCAAAGTGAAACTCAAAAGTATAAAAAAACTGCTATGATTGCCGATTTGAGCGACTATTTTGAAGAACAGTTTTTTGATACTAAAAAAGTTGTTTATGTGCAACTTATTTAATTGTTGACGATACAATCATTATTATGAAAATTTCCAAATTTACGGTAAATCCTTTTGCCGAAAATACATATATATTATGGAGTGACGATAGCAACGATGTTGCTATCGTTGATCCGGGCATGTGTTCTGTGCAAGAATGTGAAGCGTTGGATAAATTTTTAGCAGAAAGCGGTTTATGTCCCAAAATGGTGCTTCTCACTCATCAACATGTCGACCATATAATGGGAACCGGATATTTGGTGAAAAAATACGGTTGTACTGTCTACGCCCATGCTGCCGATGTGGAATTGGGTAATAAAGCTGATGTTCAGTTGAGAATGTTTAATATGGAGTGTGATTTTCAACCATTTAATGTAACCTTTTTAATAGCTGATGGTAACTTTATAGAATTAAATGGGGAAGAAATAAAAATATTGCACACACCGGGGCATAGTGCCGGGGGTGTTGTGTTCTATTTACCTCATTCTTGTTGTGCTTTTGTTGGCGATACTATTTTTCAAATGAGTATAGGACGAACCGATTTAACCGGTGGTGACTATGGTACCTTGATTAAAAGCATACGCACCAAGTTGTATTCATTGCCCGAAGAAACGGTGCTTTACCCGGGGCATGGTGGTGCTACAACTGTAGGTGACGAAAAACAGTATAATCCGTTTGTAAAAGGATAACACTACCTCCGAAAAATATTTTTTCTCGGAGGTGAGTGTATTGGTCGTTAAATTCGGTCGAGTACGGTTTTTATAAGATCGGCAACGGCTGTTTTGTAATTGGGCGTAGCATCGTTATTACGTCGGTTGGCGATTATTGTACACACTGTCATGGCTTTGTGACCCATTAGTTTTGCCAAACCTTGAAGGGCTGAACTTTCCATTTCATAATTTGTCACTCTGCGACCATTAAAACGGAACGATTCTATTAGGCTGTTTAATTCAGGCTCGGCAAGAGGCAGACGTACTTCTCGTCCTTGTGGTCCATAAAATCCTACTGCTGCAATAGTGTTACCATGCTCCATGTCGTTGCCACCTATTCGGTTTACGAGTTCTTCATCGGCATCTACAACATAGGGCTTACACCATAATGGATTCCAATTTACATGTTCACAAAAGGCTTTCTCAAAATCTAAATCGCATGCCTCGTTTCGTCCTGCATAGAAGTTAAGCACACCATCAAATCCTATAGCTTTGGTGGCTATTACAGGGGTTCCTAAAGCAAGATCGGGCTGTAATGCTCCTGAAGTACCTACGCGAACAATTTCCAATTGTCTAAATTCATCTTTCACGGTACGTGTCTTGAAATCTATGTTGGCAAGAGCATCAAGTTCGGTAATAACTATATCGATATTGTCGCTACCTATTCCATGAGAAAGACACATTAATCGTTTCCCCTTATATGTTCCTCCTATGGTGTGAAATTCGCGACTTGACACTTCAAATTCTTTTGTATCAAAGTGTGAGGCAACCATATCTACACGTCCCGGGTCTCCTACAACAATTATTTTATCGGTGAGTAGCTCCGGAGTGAGGTGAAGGTGAAAAATACTGCCATCGCTGTTTATTATAAGTTCGGAATCGGGAATTATTTTCTTTTCCATAATAATATTATTTTTTTGTTATTGAAACAATATTGTTTTACTATAGTTGATACAAATATATGAAGAACTTGCGTAATAATGGCAGGATGAGGGTGAAATTTGATAAGTGGTTGGTA
>CAZHXA010000010.1:0-62025 GCA_964536025.1 uncultured Muribaculaceae bacterium | reverse complement strand
TCTCTTATAAAGAGTCGTTCGTTTAGGATATGATAGTAAAGAAATTTTTTTGTTGTTTACTTATATTTGGTATATTTGATATTTTAGCCTCCCCTTTCATAACCGGGCAAAATATCGCCGATTCTGTGAGAATTCACTTCAAGCAGGGTCGCTCTAATCTTGACCTTTCCATTCACAACAATAAAAAAGCTTTAGAGCGTATAACCGACAGCTTAAAAATCAAAGATTCCGATTCAATTTATCGATTAAGGAAAATTTCAGTAGTAGGAGGTGCATCTCCAGAAGGAAGTATTAAAATCAACCAAAAATTATCAGAGAAACGAGCAAATGTTCTATTCAATTACTTGTCTCAATTCGGAAATCTGCCCGATTCTCTAAAAGTTTTCAAGTACCTCGGACGAGATTGGCAAGGCTTGCTTGATTTTGTTGAAAAAGACCCCTCAGTGCCATACCGTAACGACGTTTCAGAAATGTTACAAGACATCATAGCCAAGTCGAGAAACGGAGAGTTGAAAGAGCACAACAATGTAGCTCGGCTTCAACGACTCAAGAACGGGAAACCGTGGCAATATATGTATCGGTACATTTTCCCAAAATTGCGTTCTTCACTGCTCATTTTAAACTACGACAAGGTGCCTAACCCGGCAAAACTTGCAGTGTTGAAGCAGAAAATCGAATTCAGCAAACCATACATTCAAGCAAGTATACCTTCAATAACCGTTCAGCCTCAACTTTCTACCGAAGATTTTGAATATGTTAAAGAAACACCATTCTACATGGCGTTAAAGACCAATATGCTCTATGACGTGGCTCTTGTGCCAAATGTAGGAGTGGAATTTTACTTAGGAAAGAATTTCAGTATTTCTGCCGATTGGGAATATGCCTGGTGGAACAGCGACTCAAGCAAATGGTACTGGAGAATCTACGGTGGCGACATCGCAGTGAAAAAATGGTTTGGACGTAAAGCCGAAGAAAAACCGCTCACAGGTCATCATGCAGGCGTATATTTGCAAACTCTCACCTACGACTTTGAAACAGGTGGTCGCGGTTACATGGCTGGCGAGCCGGGAGGTACAATCTTCGACAGAGCCAATTATGTGGCTGGTGTCGAATACGGCTATTCTTTGCCCATTGCCCGACGTTTGAACATCGACTTCACTTTGGGTATAGGATATATGTGGGGAAAATACTACGAATATCTGCCTATTGACAATTGTTATGTGTGGCAAGCCACAAAAAAACGTAGCTTTTTCGGTCCCACCAAGCTCGGAGTTTCACTTGTGTGGCTTTTGGGACGCGGTAACTACAATGCAGGGAAAGGAGGTAAGAAATGGTAACTCGTAACATCTTCTATCTATTGTGTCTCGTAGCCACATTCTTCTTCACTTCGTGCGAACATAAAGAATTGTGCTATAACCACCCGCACACCAAGCGTATAAGAGTGGAATTTGATTGGCGTGACGCTCCGCAAGCATCTCCTCAAGGTATGTGTGTATTCTTCTACCCCACGAGCGACGAAGACCGCATCCCTAAACGTCGTTTCGACTTCTCAGGCAAAAACGGTGGCGAAATAGAAATCGAGTTGGGTACTTACCGAGTAATATGTTACAACAACGATACCGAAGCAGTGCAATTCCGCGGAATAAGTTCCTTTGACACTCACGAAGCATACACTCGCGAAGGTAACATCTTTGAAACAATCTACGGTAGCGGTGCCAATTTCACTCCGTCTGCCAAAGGCGAAGAAACCGAAAGGGTATTCATTTGCCCCGACATGACGTGGGGATGCTCCATAAGCTATGTAACAATTTCAGAAAACGGGATAAACTATCTTTCTTTCCCCGAAAGCGAGAAAGATGCACTACTCACAAAAGCACCTATCGCCGATGAGTATGTATTGACACTTTATCCACACGAAACACTTTGCACCTATACTTATGAGATAAGAAACGTAAAAAACCTCAAATACACTACACAAATGTGCGGTTCACTGTCGGGTATGGCTCCCTCAATGCTTTTAAGCAACGAAGAACTCACCTCCGAGTGTGTTACAATTCCGTTTGAAGCCACTGCCGACCGTCAATCGACCATTACAGGAAAGTTTCTCACATTCGGGCACAACGAGAACAACACTAAAACACACTATATGCTCTTGTATGTGTGGTTTACCGACGGGTCAAAGTATTATTACACATTTGATGTTACATCTCAAATTCATTCTGCCCCCGACAAGCGACGCGTACACATAATCATTGATGAGCTTAATCTACCTCAACCCATCACCAACGGTAACGGCTTCAAACCTTCGGTCGACGACTGGTATATTGTGGAAGGAGATATTATTATGTAATGAATAAATAATTTTAATTGAAACTATATTTACTAACTTAATTAATTAAACCAAATGAAAGGTAAAGTTTTATTTACAGCTATTTCTGCCATGCTTTTGGCTGCAAGCTGTTCAAATGATGAAGTAACGGAACTTAACATGAACAATGCCATTAAGTTCAACGTAACCACAGGAAACATGTCACGTGCCACAGTAACAAAAACCGATAACATCGACAACTTTAAAGTGTGGGCGTACACTTCTTCCGATGCATCCAAATTAGAGTATATGAAGGGAGTTACAGTAACAAAATCATCTGGCGAATGGACCTACAGCCCGGTTGTATTTTGGCCTAAAGATAACAAGTTAGACTTCTATGCTGTAAGTCCTTCTTCAGTAAATCCTACAATCAATACGACTACTGCCGTAATCACTGATTATACCGTTGCAGATGGTAGTGAAGATTTGCTTTATTCTTATAAAAAAGAAGCAACAAAAGGTGCTGCGGTAAATCTAAATTTCCGCCACGCTTTGTCTCAAATCGCATTCAAAATTAAAAACACAAGAGCTACCGATATGCAAGTAAAAGTTAAGAGCATCAAGGTTAAAGGTATAGCCAATAAAGCTACTTTAACTTGGGCGACTCAAACTACAGGAGACAACTTAAGTTCAACAAGCAACAATACTGAAACAGGAGATTCTTGGGGTACTTGGAGTACACCTGAAAAATCAACTACCGATTACGGAACAGAATATACTTTCTACAATGCAGCAGACGACAATGAATCTACACTTACAACTTCTGACGCTGAAATAGGTGAACCATTATTCTTAATGCCTCAAACACTTGATCCATGGAATAAATTAGGAACCGGAAGTACATCTACAAATTATGGTGCTTGCTTGCTTGTAGATTGTCAAATTATGGGTGGTACCGACAAGAATGTTAAAATATGGCCTGAAGATGATACCAATTATGCAACTGTAGCAATCCCATTAACTAACCCTACCGATGGTAGCAATAATAAGTGGATGCAAGGTAAAAAATATGTTTACACTATTATCTTCGGCGAAGGTGCTGGTTACAAACCAACTCCTGGTGGTGATAATCCGGAACCTGTACTTGTTCCTATTACATTCACAGTTACTGTTGATGAGTT
Organism: uncultured Muribaculaceae bacterium; assembly: GCA_964536025.1. Classification (GTDB taxonomy): domain Bacteria; phylum Bacteroidota; class Bacteroidia; order Bacteroidales; family Muribaculaceae; genus RGIG4576. The sequence goes on along the minus strand of CAZHXA010000010.1, from coordinate 58,536 downwards.
CCAAGACGGTGGCACTACTGAAATCAATGCTAAGAACTGATAATGAAACTTTATAAGGAAATGTCGTAAAAATTAATTACGGCACTACCGCATAGGTAGGAAGGGGTTGAATGTTCCCCTTCCTATCACTACCCTCACTAAAAAGAGAAAAATCAACTCATTTTATATAGAACAACACATAAAGAGCAATTGCAAATGAAGTTTTTTCATAAAAAATACATTTTTACAGCACACATGGCAATGCTTATGCTATTGTCAGGCTTGGTTTCGTGTTCCGATGATGACAATCAAGGCTTTAACAACCCTGATAGGATAACTTTCTCCATTGTAACCGACAGCATAACTCAAGCACTGAGCCGTACAACGCAATATGCCGACCAACCGCTTGTGTTGCTCAACGACAATGGCAACGATTCGCTATATCTACACCCGAGCGTTACCATAATATCCGACTTCCACAACAACGATGAAAACATTGCAAGTTCTCGCGGAATACAGATAAAAGCCGATACTGATTTTGACTCGTTCACCGTAACGGCTATCACCGACGACAATAAGAACCACATCGACAAGGTGAAAGTTTCTCGATTGAAAAGTGGCGTGTGGACCACCGATGACTCATACTTTTGGCCCGGCACGCAAACTCTTAACTTCTATGCTTACACTCCTTGTGCCGACGACGCAACCGAGTGGATGACCAACGTTAATACCGATGGTAAAAAAATATCTTTCGACTTTACTACACCTCATGGTAGCGACAACGACGATGCAGTGAAACAAAAAGATATAATCTTTGCTTTCGCTTCCAAGAGCAAAAGCGAAACCGCCAACGGACAGGTGAGCATAAACTTCAGCCATGCACTGTCGGCTATAAAATTTATAGCAGGCGACATTGCAGGTGGCACGGTGAAGACCATTACCATTAATAATGTGTATGGTGCAGGAAAAGCTGTTTACGATGGAACGGCTACCACAGCCCCGTTTACTTGGACCCACGAAGGCGACCCCGACAAGTCTTACACACAAACTTTCGACATCGCCGTAGAAGATAAGCCAAGTAGCTCCACCGACAAGCAACCCATAACCGACAAGAAGGCGGAAAGTGTGTTCATGATGATACCTCAATCGCTAAACGACAACACCGAAGTAGAAGTGGTGATTTCAACCTTGAAAGATGGCGATAAAACACTTAAAGGTAAAATCAAAACTACCGAAACACCGACTTGGGAGGCAGGTAAAGAATACACTTACACCATTTCCACAAGTTCGATAAACTGGACCTATGTGCTCGAGGTTACCGACGGTGTTGACACCGACACCGAAAACAGCATCACTATACCCATTTCTTCGTTTGAAGGTAAATTCGGTATCAAGAGCTACCGTTATCGCACAAATACCCCCTCTATAATAGAACCGGTTGGTTGGGTTATGGAAAAGACTAAGGAAGAAATCACCTTAGACGAATCAACAACTTTAGGCACAGCTTCGACCGATGACTTGTTTTTTATATCCTCTTTTAATACAACCGGTACAGGTACTAGCAATATAACTTCAACCGAAGATTGGATAGTGAAAATTTATAAGCCTACAGCCATTTCTAATTGGAATGGAGACGCTCAATTAAAAGAAGCCACTCACAAGGGGAGCGAAACAACTCCATACGACTTATCAACTAATGGAGGGTCAGAATCACAAACCACAGCCAATTGCTACATCGTAAATGCTCCGGGTGTTTACAAACTGCCGTTGGTTTATGGAAATGCAATAAAAAGCGGAAGCACAAACGAAAAAGCTTATATATGTCAAGAAACGGGAGCTGACGCTACTTATCGCCTAAGCACATTGCGTGACTACAACAATAATCTCATCACCGATCCTTGGATACAAGGAAATATAACCGATGCCACTCTTGTGTGGTGTGATGCCATAGGTGCTATACATGACATCAAGCTCTCCGAGGACAAAAAATACATGATTTTTACGGTAGATGAAAAGAAAATACAACAAGGTAACGCTGTGCTTGCCATACGCGATAATAACGGTGTGATAATGTGGAGCTGGCACATTTGGATTACCGAACACGACATCAATGACACTGCTGAAATTAAGGGATGGGACACTGACGGCACAACTTATAAACTGATGAAATGGAGTTTGGGATGGGTGGATAGCAAAACAGTAAGTTATCCTCAACGATATGCTGAGTTCAAGATTAAACAAAATATTTCAGAAAAAAATGCCATACTCAAAGTAAAACAAGAAAAAGAAGACTTGGATTATACCGACGGTGGCTCAACCTATTATCAATGGGGACGAAAAGACCCGTTTATTGCACTGAAAAAGCGAGCAGAAACTGTTGACAATATACGCCCTCACGAAGTGGGACAAGCCGATTATGCTTATAAGGTTGAAGTTCTTCAAATACGCGTAAAAGAAGGAATACAAAACCCTAATATACTCTATACTGCTGCATTAAATTCAGGGGAAGGCACAGAAGAAGAAAGAGAGAACAGCCACAAATGGTTAATAGATTTCTATGAAAATTTATGGAACAACTATTCAACTCGCAATGTTACAGATACTGAATCCATAAAAACCGTATACGACCCATCTCCAAGAGGTTTTAAGGTTCCTCCCGTAATGGTTTTTAGACGCTTTACTAATGGAACAACAACGTTAAACGGAACATTTGATGGTACATCTAAATATACAGTGAACACCGGTATCGGGACAAACCAAATAACACTGATTGCAACAGGACAACGTTCCGACCGTACAGATATGGGTGGCGGTAGAGGTGGACTATGGGCTATAGAAGGTGTATATTTACACAGTTGCATGGGGTTAAAGAATAGTGGTGATGACTATATAAGCTATTCATTATGCTTAAGAAAGGGTGCAACAGAAAGCAGTACAGCCTTTAACTATCGTTTCCCCGGAGCTCAAACTATGGCACGTTGCGTGAGAAGCATCAAAGAATAACCCACTGAAAGGAGGAAATATTTTCCTCCTTTCAGTTTTCACCTGCAATGCCTCCACATTTTTAGGTAAAAAAAAGGCGGAGAATCCGATGGATTTTCCGCCTATATTACGCTTGTAAATATGCTTCGCGTCTTAACCTGCAATAATTGCTTCACTTGGACAAACACCTGCACAAGTACCGCATTCGATACAAGTATCAGCGTCGATTACATAGATGTCACCTTCAGAAATAGCTTCAACAGGACATTCAGGTTTACAAGTTCCACAAGCTACACAATTGTCTGTAATTACGTATGCCATAGTAGTAATTTTTTTAAAAGATTAAACATAGTATTATGCAAATTTAGTGCTTTTCCTGTACATAACAATTTTTTTAGTTGATATTTTTTCAACATTTTTCAAAAAGGTATTAATTCACATCATGCAGATTTTAGTAATATATGCCGAAGTATTATTAACTTTGCAAAAAATCAAGCATACTTATGGAACCTTTATTCAGCATCATCACCGTAACCTACAATGCAGAAAGCGTATTAGAGCCTACATTGGAAAGTGTGAAAGAACAACATTATAACAACTTTGAGTACCTGATTGTTGACGGAGCTTCTCGTGACAACACTCTGAAAGTAGCTCAAAATGCCGATATTCGACAAATGAAAATATTTTCGGAACCCGACAAGGGGCTGTATGATGCCATGAACAAGGGAATAAGCAAAGCTACAGGCAAATATCTAATTTTCTTGAATGCGGGCGACACTTTTGCCGACAGTGACACACTGAAAACCGTTGCCGAACACATAGAACCCGATACCGATATAGCCTATGGTCAAACTCAGATAGTGAACACCGAAAGAACGGTTATAGGCATGCGACATCTCACTGCACCCGAAAAACTTACCTCCGACAGCTTTAAACACGGCATGCTGGTGTGTCATCAGGCTTTTTATGCTCGTCGCGAACTCGTTCCTACCTATGACCTCACCTACCGCTTTTCAGCCGACTATGATTGGTGCATAAAATGCTTGAAAAAGTCACAAAAAAACACTTATGTGGGCGACAAACCGATAATAAGCTTCCTTACCGACGGACTGACTGACAAATATCATAAAAAATCGCTGAAAGAGCGATTTGACATAATGTGCAAAAATTATGGAACAATAACTGCAATTTTGCTCCACATTTCATTTATACCTCGCTATCTAATGAGGAAATTCAAAAAATAAAACGTCATTTTTTCAACGATTGCAAGTCGGCTCCGGCAGGATTTTGGAATATACGCAAACCAAACTCGGGCAACACAGCGATAATATGCTCCACAATGCGTGATTGTGTGTGCTCGAAGTGTTTCCAAGCCACATTGCTCACATAACAATAGATTTCGACAGGCAACCCTGTGGGTGCAGGCTTACGCACTCGTGCCATATAGTACATATCGGTGTTGACAAAGGGCAATGTACTTAAATATTTCTCGACATAACGCGAAAACAAGGTGAGATTAACCGTCTTAGTGTCTTCCACATCGAGTTCCACCTCTCCGGGCAACACATACAAGCCTTTTTCCTTCAAAGACTGCTCAAGTTCGGCTGTACACAGGCTTACGGTATTGAAATCGATGGAAAGTTCGACCATTATGCGACGAGCCTTATGCTCAAACATCTTATTAAAGTTCTGAAACGAGTCGGTCATAAGCACATGAGGCGGTATTGTGGCTATGGAATTATCCCAATTCCTTACTTTCACAATATTGAGAGTAACTTCCTCCACATTGCCATTTATCCCATATTTTTCCAAGATAATCCAATCGCCCACATGAATCATGTCGTAGGCGGCAAGCTGTACACCCGCCACAAGTCCCATTATGGTGTCTTTGAACACGAGCGACAGCACAGCCGCAAAGGCGGTCATGCTTCCCAACAGTGTGCTGGGGTCGCGGTCTATCAAGGTAGCTATAATGAGTATCAAGGCTACGCACCACAACACGACTTTAATCATTTGAAAGATTCCGGCAGTGGGGCGATTATTCTTGTCGGAGGATTGGATCTTGTCGTTTACGCCTGTTATCACCCTGCCGAGTACCACAGCCACAAAGGCAATAAGCACCGAGAACAACACACGATGAGCAACAATGTAGACAAAGGTGTCTTGCACCATACAATAGGGCAACGACTCATATATGATGAAGACGGGAAGCAAATAACCGAAAGCACGCACTACCCTATCGCTGAAAATATAATCGTCCCACGTATTTTTGGAATTCCAAATAATCTTTTCAATGACTACGCGTAAACACCTCTCATATATAAAAAGAACAAGCAGAGCAATCGCCACAACACAACTTGTGACAATCACCTGCCATTCAATGGGAGCTTTCCCGCTTTCAAGCAAGTCAACCCATTCCACTAAAGTTATCATAAAGATTGTTTTTTACACATTGAAACGGAAGTGCATGATGTCGCCGTCTTGAACGACATATTCCTTGCCTTCCACATTCATTTTGCCGGCTTCTTTTACAGCCGCTTCGCTTCCTAAAGCCACAAAATCGTCGTATTTGATTACTTCGGCACGAATGAAACCTTTCTCAAAGTCGGTGTGAATGACTCCGGCACATTGCGGAGCCTTGCTACCCTTGCGATAGGTCCAAGCACGCACTTCTTGCACTCCTGCGGTGAGGAATGTCTCAAGGTCGAGCAAGCTATAAGCGGCACGAATCAAGCGATTTACGCCCGATTCCTTCAATCCCATTTCATCAAGGAACATTTGGCGTTCTTCGTAAGTCTCAAATTCAGCTATTTCGCTTTCGGTCTTAGCCGCAAGAATCAAGATTTCAGCACCTTCGTCCTTAACAGCTTCACGAACCTGCTCAACATATTTGTTACCGTTCACGGCACTGTTTTCATCGACATTACAAACGTAAAGCACCGGTTTTGCGGTAAGCAAGAACAATTCACGGAAACATTTTTGCTCATCCTTAGACTCAAATTCAAGGGTGCGTGCCGATTTTCCTTGGTCAAGAGCCTCTTTAACGCGAACGAGCACGCCATAAGCCAATTTTGCATTTTTGTCGCCACCTGTTTGAGCTTGTTTTTGAACTTTTGAGATGCGAGCTTCAACAGTTTCCAAATCTTTAAGTTGCAATTCATAATCGATGATTTCTTTATCTCTCACCGGATCGACAGAGCCATCGACGTGAGTGATGTTATCATCATCGAAACAACGAAGCACATGAATTATGGCATCGGTTTCGCGAATATTTGCAAGGAATTTATTACCAAGACCTTCGCCCTTGGATGCACCTTTCACAAGACCTGCAATATCAACGATTTCCACTGTGGTAGGTACGATTTTTTGCGGATGAATAAGTTCAGCCAACTTATTTAAACGTTCGTCGGGAACGGTGATTACGCCCACATTAGGTTCAATAGTACAAAACGGGAAATTTGCCGATTGAGCCTTTGCATTCGACAAACAGTTAAACAACGTTGACTTGCCTACATTGGGAAGTCCCACGATACCACATTGAAGTGCCATAATTTTTTATCTTGTTTTTTCTTTATTAATCAATACATATTAAGTCATGCAAAGTTACTACAAAAAGCCAGATTCTCCAAAACATTAATACACCTGGTCAATGTGTCAAAGGTTCGATTTTATGACTAAATAAACAAACAAGACGGAATTAAGCTCTTTTGGTAGCAAAAAAATGTTAAACAATGATAGGATTTAACAATTAAACAATATCTTTGCACCATTATAGGTGACATAGTGTTTACACCATAATATAAGCACAAAAATTTTAATAAATATAACAGAAATGAACAAAAAGGTTTTTATCGCATTATCATTTTGCGCAACTCTTATCTTGGGAACAAGCTGTAGCAAGCAACTTACCCAATTAAGCAGCGACAACTTCAATGTGAACCCTTCTCCACTTGAAGTGGAAGGTTCTATGGTTCCTGCAACTATCACAGGACAAATCCCTGCAAAGTATTTCCAAAAAAATGCTGAAGTAACTATTACTCCGTACTTGGTTTACGGTGACAAAGAAGCAGCAGGTGCACCTCTTCTTCTTCAAGGAGAAAAAGTGAGAGGTAACAACCAAGTGGTTCCTTACGAATCGGGTGCTACAGTTACTCTTCCTGTAAGCTACGTTTATGAACCTGAAATGATTAAAAGTAACCTTTGGCTTGACTTCAACGTAAAACAAGGTAACAAAACTTATGTTTTGCCTCGCGTTAAAGTGGCTGAAGGCGTAATAGCTACTGCAACTCTTGCTAACGTTGCAACTGTTCAACCGGCTGTTGCTACCGACGATTTCCAAAAGGTTATCGAAGAAAAAATCGAAGCAGACATCATGTTCCTTATCAACCAAACCAACGTGCGTGCAAACCAAATCAACACTGCAGCAATGAAGGAATTCAACGGTGCTGTTAAGGAAGCTAATGAAGATGCTCGTCGCGAAATCAAAGAAATCAACATTTCTTCTTACGCTTCTCCTGATGGTGGTGTAAAACTTAACACACGCATAGCTGAAGGACGTGAGAAAAATACTAAAAAATATCTTGACAAAGCTCTTAAGCAAAACGACATCGAAAACTATGGCAACTTGACATCAGATTTCACTGCTCAAGACTGGGAAGGCTTCAAGAAACTTGTTTCTGAAAGCAATATTCAAGATAAAGAACTTATCCTAAGCGTGCTTTCTATGTACAAAGATCCTGAAGAACGTGAACGCGAAATCCGTAACCTTTCTTCAGTATTTGACCAACTTGCACAACAAATCCTTCCTCAACTTCGTTACTCTCGCCTATCTGCTACAATCGAAGTTATCGGTAAAAGCGACAGCGAAATACAAGAAGTATACGCAAGCAATCCTCAAAGCTTGACTATCGAAGAACTTCTTTATGCTGCTACTCTAACCGATGATAACAACAAACGTGCTGAAATCTATTCAACCGCTGCAAGCATCTATCCTAACGATTATCGCCCATTCAACAACTTGGGTATGTGTCAATATATCGATGGCGACTACGATGCTGCTAAACGTAACTTCGACAAAGCTGCAAGCTTAAAACCGGAAAGCAAAGAAGTGCAAATGAACTTAGGTTTGATTTCTCTTCTTAATAAGGATTATGAAAAAGCTAACGAAAAATTCGGTAATGCAGCAGGCGTGAAAGAACTTAATAGTGCTCTTGGTGTTTACTACATCAACAAGGGTGATGTAAACGCTGCTAAGAACGCAATGAACGGAACAAGTAGCAACAACGCTGCTCTTGCTTGCATCTTGAAGAAAGATTACAACGCTGCTAAAACTGCTCTTGCTTCAATCGAAAATCCTGACGCTACTACTTACTATTTGATGGCTATCGTTGGTGCAAGAACCAATAACGAACAAATGGTTACTTCTAACCTACGCCAAGCAGTTAAATTGGATAGCAACTTTGCAACTCGTGCTTTGAATGATAAAGAATTCTCTAAATTCAATCTTTCAAACGTACTATAATAAATTCACATAACATAAAAAACTCGATATACACAATGTATATCGAGTTTTTTTATGTCTTTACCGATAAGTAAAATATCAGGATAGAAGATATTCAATATTATCAGAAAAATTACTTTCTTAATAGAATTGATTCGGTTTTCTTGGCAATTGCGTCCCAGTCAAACTCGGTTAAATCATATTCTCGTTTGCCTTCGTGCGACAATGTTTTTCTTTTTAATGCTGTGGCAAATTCATTTACATCGCCCACAGGTACATAGGCATCGGCAGGCAACGGCAACAAATGAGTTGCAGGAATATCACTCACCAAAAGGGGTAATCCATATCCCATAGCTTCGAGAAGAACCAAGGGAAAACCTTCATTAAATGAGGACAATACAAACAACGATGCATGAGAATAGAGTTGACGCAAGTCCTCTCCTGTTGTAAACCCTGTAAAGACGACCTTATTGTCAACATCCAACGCTTTTAACAAATTGAAATATTCGCTATCGTGGTCGCATGCTCCTGCTATCACAAGTTGTTTCACCTCAGGCGAAGCAGAAACAGCCTTTATCAATACGTCAAAACCTTTTTCTTGCGTGATTCGCCCCACTGCAAGGACATATTCACCCAGAATTATGCCATTTTTTTGCAAAAAGTCGGTAGATTGGCTACAAGTAACTTTCTTCATCCCGTTAGGCAAATAGTGTTTTTCTCCTTTGCAAACTCCACCCACTTTTTCCATTTGAAACTTATTTACAAATATTACATCGTCGGCAAATCTTAATGACAACCATTCGCTCAACTTCAATATTTTTTTTGCAAAAAAGCCCCACTTCTTATGCTCATAATTAGGGCTGTGATAGGTTACGCACACTCTTTGCCCGAAGAGCTTCAACAAGGGCGTAAACATACCAGGACCGATGTTGTGTATATGCACTGCATCGGGATTGTTTTTTATAACACTGCAACAACTCAAAAAGGTGTGAAACATGGCTTCAAAACCTTTTATGCGAGTTGAAGGAAGATCTCGGAATGATATGTTGTGATATTTCTTATCGGAATAAGAAGTTATGTACGGTATGCGACGATACACAGTAACAAGCGTATCATCACTGAACAAAGGATACAAATTTTCACAATGCACCTCTACTCCACCTTGCACACCCGGGAATCCGCGTAATCCTATTACAGCAATTTTTTTCATTTCGATATTACTCGAAGAAATGAACTTGATTAATCCCAGCAAAGGCTCTTTCCTTTATAAATACGCCACTTGTTCTTCAAAATCCACTTTATAGGAATCCATGGGCGACGAACCATATCATGACGCTCTGTTACAATAAACGTACAGTCTCTCTTACAATTTTTCACTTTCTCCATAGCCTCTTTAGCTTTGTCGGAAGCCATTATTTCTTCAAAAGACTGTTCCTTTATGTTTCCTATAACCCACTCTTCTTGAGAACCGTTACATGGCGACACATTTCCCCATGGGTCAATAAAGAAGAAATCGGACAAAGCACCGCAAGCAGGACGATAACCGCTCTCATCACCTCTCAAACGGCGATGGATAGAACGATTGAAATAAGCACGACCGTAATCTTTCAATCTATCTTTCAATCTACGACGTTTTGAAGTAAGCAAAGACTTAACAAACAATTCATGTTGTTCAAGAGCTCCCTCGCTCACAATTTCGTTATCTTCTTTGTGGAAATACCATGAATTATGCACTGCAGAATTACCCAATTCTACATCCAATGCAACACACAACTCATATAAATGAACCAAATCTTTATAGTTATCAGGCGAGATAACCACAGAAAAACCTATGTTTTTACACTTGGTTTTCTTTAATTCAAGCATAGTTCGCAAAGCATGGTCAAAACCATTCACAAGACCACGTTTTGAATCATTGATTTTTGGTAAACCTTCTACACTGACGCGAATCAAGATATTTGGGTATTTATTAGCCAACTCAACGATTTTCTCGGTATTATAACCATTGGTACTCAATTCAAGCAACACCGATTTAGGATATAGAATTTCAAATATTTTATCTATATCTTTTCTTATCGTAGCCTCGCCTCCGGTTATATTTATTCTAAGACCTGCAGGAAGTTTTTCATAATAAGACGGATCTATTTCTTCTTCCATCTTGGTGGGACACTTCCAGATATTACACATATTACACTTTGCATTACAACGAAATGTTGTAATCAAACTACCTTGAACTATATTCTTCATTACTTATTTGAGTTTTCATTTTTTAACAATTACACAAAGATAAACCATATTTAAGAAAATTATTTCACTTACAGCAATCCTTAACCTATCTCAACTTAATTTAAATAAATTTTACCAAGATATGATTCCGAAGAAAATCTTCGAATCGATTGCTCCTTAATCGCATTGTGGTTCCACTTCATGCCGAAAGCTTTGGTAACACACTCTTTCATTTGCTCTTTATTACCAGACTCAAAGATTAATCCGGTCTCTTCATTATTAATCAATTCCGGAATACCTCCGATATTGGCACCAAGCACCGGAGTTCCGGCACAAAGAGATTCGATTAAGCTTAAAGGATTATTCTCGTAACATTCAGAAGGCACAATTGTAAACATAGCCTTTGAAAGCAGACTACTGACTTGAGTAGCATTTTGATGTCCTAAAAACTCAATATTTTTTCCATCATATTTGGCTTTTAAATCGTCATATAAAGGACCTCCTCCGGCAACCTTTAGCTTGTAAGGCAAAGTAATTGCCGCTTCAAGCATGGATTTAACGCCTTTTTCGTCAGAAAGTCGACCAAGATATAAATAATATGGCTCTCGAGCATCGGTTTCGCAATTTTTTAACACGCCAAGTTTCACAGGGTCGATAAAATTACATACAACCTTTATTTTATGTTTATCGAAACCGCCTTGCATCATCTTTTTAGCCATAAATTCACTCGGACATATAAATGTATCCACATAGCGTTCTATCCACTTACGGTTCCATTTCAAAGCCTCCAAATAAGCTAACAAACTTGCTACAAAACTGCCTTTCATACATCGATTTTTCAATACCTGACTTTTATCGGTAAAGCATAATTCGCATGGAGAAGCATTACGTAAGCAAGCATAAGAAGGACATAATAATTTATAATCATGTAACGTCCAAATCACACGACATCCAAATTCTTTAGCCATTTTTGCCAAGATAGGAGACAAATAGCTATGAATGTTTTGCAAATGCACAACATCGGGACGAAATTCGTTCAAAAGTTTCTTAAATGATTTTTTCACATCACCATAGCCTAGCAATCTCTTCGCGGCTGCAATTTTATTACCTATTCCACCGGAAAAATTCACTTCACTTGCAAAATAGTCCGACCACTCACTTGGCAAATTCTCCGGATACTTCATCGCATAGACAGCAACATTATACCCCTTAAACTTCAATAAGGTCTCAAGGTTAAGAGTACACACGCAATCTCCGCCACGTGCATAATAAAACTTATTTACTATCAGAATATTCTTAGCCATCATTTCTCATCATTAAACTTTTGAAAAATATCTATCAAGATTTCATAACAATGCGTTGAACATTTTCGATACTTGACTTTAAAGATTTATCATTATAAATATTTTCATAAATTTCAAAGCTTTCACTTTCTCTATTCAGCAATTCTTGAAGACTTTGTAAAAAATCATTTTCATTTGTCACATCAGCAAACAATACTGCGGAGTTCTTTTTTGCCTCAGTCATAAAAAATGGGATTTTAGACAATAAAATCTTTTTACCAAAATAAGTAGCAATCGACAACACTCCACTTTGTGTTGCAGAGATATAAGGATATACAACCACTGAAGCATTTTCAAACAAATAACGAATTTCAGAATCGTCAATATACCTATTTATACGAATTACATCATTTAAATAAATAGGTTCATAATAATCAAATCCGGCACCGGCAATTACCAATTTTCTATTACCAAAAGTTTCTTTATGCTTACAATACATATTGTATAGCAAATGAACTCCTTTATAATAATTCACACTGCCAAAAAACAGAATGTAATCGCTCTCATTTTTGAGTTCATCAACTACATTATTCCCACTTTTTATAGAATCGTTCACAAGTGTAGGAAATGGCGTGTAAAACACAGTTTTTTCAGGGAATACCGATTGCAAATAGTCTGTTTGAGGTTTACTGTTAGTTACAAGATATTTTGCACTTTCAACCATTATTCTATTAGGAATCTTGACCAATAATTTATCCTTTAATCGGTCAATAACAGATTCATACTTCACGTCATGACTTATTGCATCATGCACTGTATATAGCATTTTAACACCTTGAAATAAATAGTTTTTCACATAAGCTAAAGAAATTTCAGGAGTTAGAGCATGAACAAGTTCTATTTTATGTTCTTTTATTACTTTTTTTATTTCACTTACAAGTTTTTGTGGATAAAGATGCCAAAACAAACGATAGCCTTTCCCTTTTGGATAATCTACGAATATTACATTCTGTTGCGGTAAAAAAGAATATGAGTTTCTTGATATTTTATCTCTCACAACAATCACAGCCCATGATTTTTCATTAAACACAGACTTCAATATAGTTGCAGCATAAGGACGCATGCCAGAACTATCTTCAGTTACCAAATATAATACATTAGATTCACTCATATTGTTTTTCACTCTATATTAACTTAATATTTTTCTACGAAACTTTTATATTCCCTCAATAAGCACAAAACAAATTTGTATTTAGTTCAGTAACGCACATAATATCATAAATAAATCAATAAGTCATCAACCTTTATGCTTGTATATTCCTTCTTTATAAAACAATCTCATTTCTTCACAAAACGACATCTGTTATATATGCTTATTTTATTGGAAAACTTTCATATTTATATTTTACGCCTTAGGATATTCTAAAACGCTCAACATGTTTTACGCTTACCTAATGCGTAAGCAATAGTGCAACCAAACAATATTGCTAAAATAGTTCCACAACCAAGAATCAAATACAATTTACTTCTATCCGGTTTTATTGCTGAATAAGCAGGTTCAAAAACGAATCCAAGTTCTTGATTATTATTTACCTTCAGCATAGCACTCTCTCGTTTTTCAAGCAAAAACATATATAATGCATTTTTTAATTCTCTATCACGCATTAAATCAATATATTCTTGCTCATATTTAGGTAAAACATTCAAGCGTCCTTTATATTTATTATTTTCCTTTAATGCACTTGCATATTTAATTTGTAAATTATCCAACGTTCTATTTACATTTTCAATAACAGTTTCTCTCAAAGCATCGATTTGGTCAGTAAGAGTCTTCAATACAATATTGTCAGTCTTAGCAGATTGTATAACTGTCAAACGTTTCAAAATTAATGTATTATAATTCTCTATAACCACTGCAGCTCCACCATCACCCAATGTTTCCGCCATAGGTATTAACGCATATTTTTTTTCCGGATTATTCAATTGCTTTAATATATCTTCAAGCATCGAACGCTGAATCTTCATTAGCAAAAGTTCTTCATCAGTTTTTTTATCCTGATGTATCAATAACGATGCTTCTGTTTCTATACTAACCAAATTCTTTTCACTTTTAAACGATGCAACTTTCCCTTCAACTGACGATAACTGATTACCTAATTGAGAAATACGCTCATCTAAAAACTTTATATCAGTTTCAGCTGTTTCATTTCGTCTACCTTTTCTTCTTTCATTATATAACGCCATCAATGAATTTAAGATATCGCAACCGCGCTCCTTACTCACATCGGTTATATTAAGCTCAATTATATCAGCCTTTTTATTTCTATAATCAACATTCAGTACTTTTTCATCCATATTTGCAGCAACCAAATCGTCTCCGGAAATGATAACGTCTATAGTCTTTTTCATTCCCGGCACATAGTCCTCAGTTTTCAACAATCTAAACACGCCATAAGGAGTTTCAACAGAACAAGGTAGAGTGGCTCCTTTTAACGAAGACAAGCTACTATTAAAGAACCCTTCTGTTACCGAGACATCGACTTTATCATCACTTATCTTTATTCTCATTTTCAAAGAGACCTGCAAAGTATCAAACAATGAATTATGAGCTTCCACACATACAGGAGTTTTCTTATATAATATTTCTTTTTTTAATCCTTTTTTTTCTATATAAGTTCTATTTAAGCCCAATCTTGAAGAAACTGCTTTTTTCAACGCATTGGACTTCACTATCACCAATTCATTATCAACTGATGAACTTCCAAAACCGCCAATAGAAAAAGAACGCATCAAGCTTGACACACCACCTGACATAGAACGAGCAGCATTATCTTTTTCATCTTCAATTAACATCATTGCCGAAGAATTATACACCGGCATTTTTACAGCACAATATGATAGTACAACAGCAAGCACTACAACAAATGATATTACACCACCTATCCAACCTTGTTTCAAAACAACAATATGTTTTCTCAAATCTATCTTATCGTTTTCCATATCTAATGACTATTATTTTTTATATAATCCAAAGCACCAATTTCTTTATATGATTGTTTTTTTAATTCCAATTCTTGAGTTTTAGTTATATTCTTAACATAAGAAGCCAAAAGACCAAGTATCATCATACACATAGCTCCTGCCCCTTGATTAAAAGTCGTTGATGCTATACTTTCTATTAATATTACTATAATTGATACAACTCCTATTACATAAAACATTTTACCTGTCACATATAAAAATAGAGATAATCTTTTATTCAGCCACACGAAAAAATACACAAACAAAACAATTCCAATAATTCCAAATTGTGCAAGTTCTGTGTAAAAAGCATCGCATATAAATTCATCATAACTTTCAGACAATCCCCAAATATTATCAATCCCTATTTTACCATATGTCGAAGCATAATTAACAGCTGTCGTTGAAGCATTAGTGCCAAAAGAGGCCAAACCACTTCCAAGCAATGGGTGCATTCCTAAAATCACAATCACATTTGCATACATTACAGGACGTGCAAACGTTTGTAATACCTCTTCATCCATTGATACATCTTGCCCTCCACTTATAAAATAATAATCAATTTTATGCCAAGTAACAATTAGCACCAAGCATAAAGCCAACAATGCTATCACGATTTGCTTTATTTTTATTTTCTTTAAATAACCAGGTACATATAAAAATAATAAATATAGCGTAAACAAATATTCTCCATAAAACTTTGACCGTGTACACACCAACCCTATTGATAGAATGATTATTGCTTTTACCAACTCAGATTTTGCAACTTTACCTTCTTCATCACACGAGCACAACAAAAAAACCAAAAAAGACACATAAGAAACTAGCCCCAAATATGTTACATGAGCAAATATCTTATTAGTTAATCCAAGAATAAAGCAAAAAAGAACAATTACCGAATTTATCACACATATCCATTTTAGCAATCGTTTCATACGTACATCAAACATTGGAGTAACTGCATATCCTATGCAAAAATAGCAAAATGGCTTCATCTGAGCTATAAAATCATACATTATAGCCTTCGGTGTATTATATGAAAGAAACAAAATAGAATATAGAGCATAAAAAAACATAACCCCTGTTATTCCCCACAATAACTTGTATTTTTTATACTGCTTATTCACAACAACATCCAAGGAAATCAACAAAAGCATAAAAACAACAAGTAGTTCATCTAAGAATTTCAACATACAAATACTTGGGATTTGTATAAGCAAAGCCAAGACAAACAAACAACAGTATATTTTATTTATGCTTAACACAAATACAACAGTTATGTATTATTTTACAGATAATGCTATTATTAATGAAACTACCACCGAACAAGCACTCACTATAGCTGACACAACGCTAACTTTAAATGCATTATTCTGATTGTACTTTGAATTCTCTTTTTTAATTTTATTTGGTTCTACATAAACCACATCATTTTGTTGAAGATAGAAATATGGAGATTCCAATATTTTTGCATCATTCAAGTTCAAACGAATAGTTCTTTTAACCCCGTTTTCTTCTCTTATAAGTAATATATTGTCACGTTTTCCATACTCTGTTAAATCTTTTGCATCTGATAGTGCATCCAAAATAGAATAACGTTCTTTATTAACAATTTTTGTTCCAGGCTCTTTAACTTCACCCAGCACATTCACTTTAAACCCTACAAAATCAACATTTACATAAGGGTCTGTCACATCTTTAGATATAATTTCAAATAAAGATTGAGCAACTTCTTTTGTGGTTTTTCCTTCAACATGCACTTTACCAAGCACAGGAAGTAAGATATTTCCCATTTTATCGACCGTATATGTCTGAATAGCAGGATTACCAATAGTTGATATATCGGAACGACTTGCATAATTAGCCAATGGCAAATTATATGGAGCTGTAGCCTCTGGTATTTGAGATGTAATTACGATCTTCAATTCATCATCGGGTACGATTTTTATATTATAATCGTTGCTACCAACGCCCTGTTCGGCAACAACTGCATCTGCATTTTCAAAATATGTCAAATTTTCTTTTGCAGACGAACATGAGCCCAACAAAAATCCTACACCAATAGCACAGATTATATAAATTTTACAAAATTTCATAATATCCTATTCTTTATATTATATATGATAACGTTTTTTTTTTCCTTTTATTATATTAATACCTTTTTTATTCTTAGTTCCCCACTAAAAAAGTCAAAATCAATCAACCTTTCGCTTTAGCTTCGACAATACAACATTTTTAATTTCGTTTGGAATGAACAAAATAAATATTATCAATGACGACAAGACAAATATCATATCAAGCCATAAATATGTCACATTATAATACCAATAGAAGCCAATCAATAACATTGCAAAAGGCAATAATGAACGTTTATAAATACTTAATTTAAAATAACGTTTCATATCATGAATACGGCATAGCAACAGTACCAAATAAGTTAAAATACCGGTCAAAACAACACCCCAAAGACCTATATATTTAATTAAAATATAATTAGAGCATATATTAACAACGGCAGCACATATCACAGCAGGCAATGTACGTTTTGTATCCTTTGCACATTGGTAACCCATATCCATAAAAGCAACAAGTGCAAACAAAAGAACCGATACTGCCATCGGATAAAGATAGATTACACTATTAAAAAAATCGCCTCCAACAAGCCAACCATAATTAATTTTCAAAACAAAAACAAATATAATCAGCATACCGGAAAATGCATAAAAATAATTATTAAAGATTTTAGAAAAGAACTCATCTCTATCACTACTTTCGTATTGACGTAATGCAGTTTCTTGCCATGCTTGATAAAAAATCGTTGAAACAACTTGCAAAATAGACACCAAGCGATAAGCTACAGCATACATTCCATTGACTGACAATCCTAAATAATGTTCTATAAACAATCTATCGGTACTTCCTATTATCCACCACAAAACCAACCCAGGTATTAAAGGCAATGAATATTTTACCATATCTCTCCTTATATTACCATAATCAGGTTTTCTAACGAAGTAACGTTTAATTATCTTATCTTTAAATTCAATAAAAAATAATGCTAAAATACGTGCTAAAATATTGGCTAAAAATATGCCTTCAAGTTCCATTTTTAAATATACAACAAAAAGAACACTGAAAGCACCTATTCCCAATGAAGATATAATACCTGACGCAACAAAACTTAAGGTATTCCCAAGCCCTCTTGTAATTTGCACCACAACTTCATAAAACGACATCACTATCAGCAACACAACCATAAGCCACAAATAGCTGACTGCCGTAAAAGCACTAACCACCAATGCAGCAATCACCACTAACAAAGAGGTGGTTATCATGACACGATAAGCAAATGTAACTACTGCTTTTTTATTATCTTCGCTATCATCATCAACCAAAAAACGAAAAGCTCCGTCACGAAGTTGTAATGTCATGAATGGAATTGCAAAAAATATAAGCGTAAGGCAAATATCATAAAGACCATACTCCGATGTATTAACAAAATAAGTATACAAAGGCACCATCAAGAAAGTAATCAACTTACTGCCAATATTACCTATTGCATAAAGCCCTACATCCTTAAAAAATTTTCCGGATCGATTAGAATTCAACGTATTTTTTTGTGACATCTATTTTTTACAGGTCTTTAATTACCTTTGTTAATAAATTAAATCAGATTAATTACTTTGTTTGCTTTAACTTTAGTATTTTTGTACATAAATATTTTATATACAATTGCAAAGATACAACTTTTATGCATATTTCATTTGACATATCTCCGGTCATTCTCATTTTTTCTGCAATTTCGCTCTTATTTTCAGCGATTTTAATCTTTTGGGAGTACATTAACATATACTTTTTAAAGAAATCCATTAAAGAATCGGAACAATTAAAATCTCTTAATAAA
This sequence comes from uncultured Muribaculaceae bacterium, assembly GCA_964536025.1. GTDB lineage: Bacteria > Bacteroidota > Bacteroidia > Bacteroidales > Muribaculaceae > RGIG4576. The sequence continues at coordinate 39,641 of CAZHXA010000010.1, read as the reverse complement.
GAGCGTCTAAAATACAAAATCGATGGTGTTTCTGTTATCGTTTACTGCGACAACGACTTAAAAAATTTAACTCAAAATCTTCCCGCCATAATTAATCAAGATTATCCTGAATTTGAAATCATAATAGTAAATGATGGAAAAAATGAAGCTATAAACGATTTCATAAACCGCATGTCAATAGAGTATAGCAACCTTCATTACTCCTACACCCCTGACGATGCCCGAAATTTATCACGTAAAAAATTAGCCTTAATGATTGGCATAAAAGCAGCCAAATATGACATTATTATTACTACCAATTCACATTGCAAGCCACAATCAAATCATTGGATTTCAGCCATCGCACAACATTTTCTTGCCGGAACAGATGTCGTAATTGGATATTCACGCATTGCAGATGATTGCGACACCCAAAAAGGACATTCTTTCAGATCTTTCTCTACGCTACACGACACAATACAATATTTGATTCAAGCTATCTGTCGCAAGCCATATCGTGGTACGAGCGACAACCTCGCCTATCGAAAAGATGTATTTTTCAAAAATAAAGGTTTTTCTCGCTCCATGCATTTACATCATGGTGAAGATGATATATTTGTAAATGAAATAACAACTCACAACAACACCAAGACAGAAATAACACCGGAAAGTTTGGTAATATCACATATAGACAATGCCGTGCACTCATTCTTTACATTAAAATTACAACGCATGTTTACTGAACGAATGTTTCACTCATCTGCATTTGCTTTAGAAAACATAAAAACAATCATTTTTTACATTAATTTCATTCTTTTATGTAGTATTGCTATTGCGGATTTTTCCAACATTATTGTTATAGCCATACCATGTCTAATATCTATTATATTCACACCTCTTCAGATTATTTTACACAGGAAGACCGCCGATTTACTGTCCTATCGTAAATTATCGCTATCTATCCCCATATACACATTCATCTTACCAATTTCCAACTTATATTATAAGTTGAAGAGCAGAAGACACTCATCTTTTAATTACACATGGCAGCCTCTTAAAAAACGTATATAAATAAAAAATGTCGGGTAAACAACCCGACATTTTATTTATATAGAATTAACTCCTTAATCCACTATCAACATTGCATCACCATAAGCACCGAAACGATACTTTTCTTTTACAGCCACATTATAAGCATTCATAACTTGCTCATAATCTCCAAAAGCAGCAACCATCATAAGCATAACTGAATAAGGCATGTGGAAATTACTTACCATTGCATTACATACAGTAAAATCATACGGAGGGAATATAAATTTATTGGTCCAACCTGTATATGGTTTAATGTGACCATTCATAGCCACAGTGCTTTCGATTGCTCGCATAGTAGATGTACCTATTGCACACACCTTCTTTTCGGCATCTTTGGTCTTATTAACAAGTTCTACCAACTCTTCATTTACATCCATTTGTTCCGAATCCATACGATGCTTAGTCAAATCTTCAACATCGATTTCACGATAATTTCCTAAACCGGAGTGAAGTGTAAGGAATCCGGAATTTACGCCCTTTATCTCCATGCGTTTCATCAATTCACGGCTAAAGTGAAGTCCAGCTGCCGGAGCAACAACAGCACCTTCATTTTTCGCAAAAATACATTGATAACGTTCCACATCATCTTCTTCCGGTTCACGCTTTATATAATAAGGCAATGGAGTATTACCAAGAGCAAACAAATTAGCTTTAAATTCTTCATGATCTCCATCATAAAGGAATCTTAAAGTACGACCTCTCGAAGTAGTATTGTCAATAACTTCAGCAACCATAGAATCATCAAGTCCGAAATACAACTTGTTACCGATTCTTATTTTACGAGCAGGCTCCACAAGCACATCCCATAATTTATGCTCACTGTTGAGTTCTCTCAACATAAATACTTCTATTTTTGCTCCGGTTTTTTCTTTATTTCCATAAAGTTTTGCCGGGAACACGCGAGTATCATTAAACACAAACAAATCATTTTCATCAAAATATTCAAGAATTTCCTTGAATACCTTGTGTTCTATGCTACCGTCCTTTTTATGTAGAACCAACAGTCTTGATTCATCTCTAATGGGAGCCGGATGCGTTGCTATCAACTCTTCAGGCAATTTAAATTTAAATTCGGATAACTTCATCTTATTATAGTTTTATTTTCTTTTTCATTATTCTGATTCTTCACCCATATCAATTTCGACTGTCTTTATCATATCTACAGCATCATCGACAGTCATACAATTTTCAATAGTCACATCACCAACACGAGTACGTCTCAAGCCTGTAAGATGTGCACCGCTACCCAAAGCAACGCCAATATCTCGAGCCAAAGCTCTTATATACGTACCTTTACCACATAAGACTCGTATAACGAGCTTATCAGCTTCCATTTCAAGAACTTCTATCTCATTAATGATTAGAGTTTTCGCTTTAAGTTCTACCTCATCACCATTACGAGCCATTTTATAAGCTCTTTTACCGTTTATTTTACAAGCTGAATATGCCGGCGGAATCTGTTCAATACGTCCTACAAACTGTGTTTGTAAAACGTCTTCAACTTTTTCTCGTGTAATATGTTCCCACTCATAAGTAGCATCTACCTCTGTTTCAAGGTCAAACGAAGGAGTCGTTGCTCCTAATTTTATTTCGGCTATATATTCTTTTACTCCAGCTTGTAACTCGTCTATGCGTTTAGTCGCTTTACCTGTACAAACCACAAGCACACCACTTGCAAGAGGATCAAGTGTTCCGGCATGACCTACCTTTATTTTTTTTACACCCAGACGTTTGCTTATGTGATAACGCAATTTACCAACCACAGCAAACGAAGTCCAACCATAAGGTTTGTCTATATAAAAAATTTCACCTTTACGGAAGTCCATTACATAATAGTTAAATTATGACCGGTCAACAACATCACAAGTATGATACCACCTACAATAATTCGATACCAACCAAAAGCCTTAAATCCATACTTTGTAACGAAATTAATAAAGAATTTTATTGCAAGCAATGCTACTATAAAGGCTACTACATTACCCACCAACAAGGTTTCCATATTATCCTTAATGACAGTATAGCCTCCGGTACTAATTAATTTATATAGTTTATAAACCATTGCGGCAAACATTGTAGGTACTGCCAAGAAAAAAGAAAATTCAGCAGCAACCTTACGAGTCAATTTTTGAGACATACCACCCACTATAGTTGCCATAGAACGTGAAACTCCCGGTATCATTGAAATACACTGAAACAAACCTACTATAAATGCTCGTTTTTCGGTCAATTCAGTTTTTTCACTTCCTTTATTGAAAATTTTATCGCAGAACAACATAAATATACCACCTAAAATAAGTGTTACAGCCACAACTTCAACTCGTTCAAGCATTTCATCTATTAAATCGTTGAACAAAAGTCCAAGAACAGCTGCCGGAATAAATGCAACAAACAATTTCCAATAGAAATCATATTTATGAATAATTTTTTTCCAAACGGAACTCTTTTCATTAAATGGTTTGTCATTTAATCTAAAAAAGCGTTTCCAATACAAAACAACGACCGACAAAATCGCACCAAATTGAATGATAAAAGTAAATGCTTTAACAAAATCGGTACTTTCCACGCCCAATAAATTCTGAGCAATAATCATGTGTCCTGTAGAAGATACCGGAAGAAATTCGGTTAATCCCTCGACAATAGCAATAATGATAGTTTCAAATATATCCATATTTTTCTATTTCTAACTGTTTAATCCTCGTTTTGCTTCTTTTTTTTATAATTTATTGCAAATGCCATATACACAAAGCCAATAAAAGAAATTGTAGGTCCCACTATAATGCGACGTGTACTGAATATATCGGGATTAAACACAGTTCCTTCATTGGCACTACCTCCCATAAGCAAAAAGCCTAAAACGATAAGCACTCCGGCTATCGCCATTCTTACAAAATTAGCAGGAGCCAAAGGAAATGAATTATAATTTATTGTTGTCTTTTTATCTTTACCATCATTAGTGGTACTGTTTTTTAATGCCATATCTTATTTTTTATATTCTTATTTTGTAAATAATTCATCATAATCAAGACTGATAAAACGATTGGTTGCAAGTGTTGCTGCAATTGCACACATCAATACACCCAAAAGAATCAATGCACCAAATACTATTCCTACATGAGAAATTTCCACAAGAGATGCATAATCGGGATTTGAGTTAAATAAATAATAAACGCCACTTGCAAGAATAACCACTGCTACACATGAAGCTATAAAACCGTTTAGTATATTTGTCAACACAAACGGGCGACGAATAAAGCCCGGTGTAGCTCCCACAAGTTTCATAGTGTGAATAAGGAATCTTCGAGAGAACACTGCAAGACGCACAGTATTATTTATTAACACAAACGAAATTATTATCAGCAATAGCAATACAAGCGCCAACACAAGCATAACGCGTTGTACATTATGATTTATTTGGTCAACAATATCCTTATGCATTTGAACACTTTCTATTGCTGTATTTTTTCTTAACTCATATTCGATTTTATTCAAACTATCTACACTCACATATTGTTTTTTTACTCTTATTTCAAATTCGGCACTCAATGGATTCACGCCAATAACTTCCATAAGGTTTTCTCCGGTATCCTGCTCCCACGAACGCAAAGCATCCTCTTTTGAAATATACTTAACACTATTAACGTAAGGTGCTTTAAGCCAATACTGTTTCAATCCGTCGATTTCGGTTATGCTTGCGTCATTTTTTATGACCACATCAAATCCGATGTTCTCTTTTACATAATCCGTCATTGAATTTGTAGCGATTCCCATCAACGCTACAACACCCAACAACAATAGCACAAGTGACACACTGATAATCGGCGTGATATTGGCACTTATATATGATATTTTCGATTTTTTTTCTTCCATTTAAAGCGAAAAGACACACAAAACCTATTTTACTGCAAAAATACAATCTCAAAAAGCGTTTGTCAACAGTTTTTTATTTCTTTTTTTAAGAAAAAAGGATTTTTTACAAAAAAGGAATCTTTTTCTACAACAAAATCGTTATATTTGTGTATAATAATTGAAGTCAAACCATTAACACACTTTACAATTATGAAAGACAATGAAGATTTGGTTGTATTAGGCGAATACGAAAATACAATTGAAGCAAATATGATTAAAGGCGTTTTGGAAACAAACGGAATTCAAGCCATGCTAACCAACGAAATCATGTCTAACATATTGAGCCTTGCTCCTATCAACTACGGCATGGTAAGAGTATTGGTATTTCGCAACGACTTGGAACAAGCAAAAAAAATCCTCAACTCCGGTCCCATCGAATTATAATTATCCCTTCCTAAACAAACGGATAACTACATCACGTTCTCAAGATGAATTTCAAAAATAAGGGTAGAACCACCGGGTATATTTCCTTCTCGACGATTTCCATACCCCATTTCAGCAGGTATATATACGATAACTTTATCGCCTGCCACCATTTGTGTGAGCACAATTTGCCACCCCACAATTAATTCTTTTAACCTGAATGCAGCTGGATAACCATCATCCATATTGGAATCAAATTCCATTCCATTAATCAATGTACCACGATATTTAACCATTACTACATTATTTGAGCGTGGCTTAACATCTCCTTTACCATGTTCAATATACTTCATCATCACACCACTACTCACCTTTACCACATCGTCTTGTGTTGCAATGTCTTCTAAATATTTACGACATTCTGCTACATACTTTGAGTCTGCTTTCTTCGCCATAATTAATTTATTTTTCACAAAAATACAAAATCTCCTTTACAACACAAATCGTTTGTGTATCTTTGTCAATCGAAATGAGTACGGAAAAATTTCACACATTCAGCGACAAAGAACTTAACGGAATTGAATTACCAAAGCTATTCACATTTCCGTTTCATTACATTCCACATCCATTATGTATAATTGCGGCTTCAAGAGTCCAAGAACATTTAAATGTTCACGCCGAATGGGCAACGGAGTTGCAAGAAGGCAAAATGATGGGGGTATTAGTCGTACAAAAAAATAAAAAAACAGGTTTTTTGGCTGCTTTTTCAGGCAATTTATGTCATTGCAACAATCACGATTTTTTTGTTCCGGCGGTTTATGACTTACTTGCCGAAAAAGGATTTTTCAGACAAGAAGAAGATGAAATTTCAAAAATAAACCTTGAAATAAGCCGTAGTCTGCAAAGCTCTGAGCGAAAAGAACTTATTAAAAAAATTGATTCATTACACGCTCAAGCCGAAAAAGAAATCTTTTCTTTCAAGCTTTTCATGAAAGAAGCAAAAAAACAACGCGATTTATTAAGACAACAAGGAAAAAATTCCCAACAACTAATAGCAGAAAGTCAATTTCAAAAAGCCGAATTAAAACGTATTCAAACAAGATGGAATAATACTATAGATACAATGAAGCAAAAACTTGATTGTATCGATTCTCAAATAAATAAATTAAAGGAAGAACGGCATAAACGTAGCTTATCATTACAAAAACGCATATTTCAACATTTCAATATGCTTAACGCACAAGGCTCAACAAAAGACCTTTGCGAAATTTTTTCAGAAGCACGACAAAGTGCACCTCCTGCCGGAGCCGGAGAATGTGCTGCTCCTAAACTATTGCAATACGCCTACCTAAACGACTACAAGCCTATTGCTATGGCTGAATTTTGGGTAGGACGTTCTCCAAAAGATGAAATAAGACGACATGGATGTTTTTATCCATCTTGTAAAACAAAATGCGAGCCTATACTTAATTGGATGTTACAAGGTCTTAACGTTGAGCCAAATTCATTGAACGACAATTGCAGTTGCGACAAAATAAAAACACTTTTTGAAGATGAATGGTTACTTATTGTAAATAAGCCTGCAGGAATGTTATCGGTACCAGGCAAAACTTCGAGCGATTCACTTCAAAACAAAATACAACGTTTATATCCCGACTGTGAGCCTCCCCTCATAGTTCATAGACTCGATATGGCAACATCTGGATTGATTATTTTCGCAAAAACAAAATCAATTCACAAACTCATGCAAGATATGTTTAAATGCCGAAAAATCACAAAGCGATATATTGCCATTCTTGATGGTATCATCAAGCCCGATTCCGGAAAGATTAATCTTCCCCTCATACTCAACCCACAAGAAAGACCATTACAATGCGTAAACCACACTTGTGGGAAAACTGCAATAACACGATTTGAAGTATTATCAAGGGAAAATGGAAAAACACGCATTGCATTTTACCCCGAGACCGGTCGTACGCACCAATTACGCGTACATTCTGCACATAACGAAGGGCTTAACACGCCTATTATTGGAGATTCTCTCTATGGTACACACTCCGACCGGCTTTATTTACATGCAGAATCACTGCATTTCACTCACCCCATAACAGGTAAAATAATACACATTACCTCACAATGCCCATTCTAAAGGATAAGTTGCCACAATATTTTCAATGATTTAATTCATTAGAATTAATAAATCAGTAACTTTGCATAAATAATATATATAAAACGTAACGATTTATGCTTAACAATAATTTCGGAGATGAATTGTTTATTTCCAACCTACAAAAGACTTTGGTAAAAATATGCTCAGAGCATCAACTCCTTAACAAGCAACTATATGACATTGAAGAACTCATGAAAAAATGGAGAGAAAGTGCTCCTCAATATATGGCCGATGTTGTGCCGGAATTTGCACGCTACCCAATGGTTGCTATCGCTTGGGCATGCTACTATGGAATAGGTGCAGCTGTCTATTGGGATGCTTGTTGGGATAAGGTAAAAGATATCCCCGATTTGTATGCCGAAATTAGGAACAAACGAGGATTTGACTACATGGATGATTATGTCATGGAAACCATGATGGGACTCAATGCGGAATCAAACAAAGAAAAAGAAGCCCAAGAAGCTAAAAAATGGATCTCCACCATACAAGAATGTGCAGAATATGCACTAAATGCCGTAACTCATCAAGGCATAGAGCCGGGAACAAAACAAGCATACTTGATTTTTGCCAAAGTCGCAAAACAATTCTTCTTGCTTGGCGTTTCACTTGCCTTATACTCTATGGGGTATAAATATCACCCGACTCTTACCAACTAACTTTAACTGATGCTGAACCTGCAGGCATATCGCATTTAAACGGCGGATGAAGTTTCGATATTGATAATTCCCCTGACTTTACAGCGGGAATTTCTTTTTTTATGGCACATATAATTCTACCTGCGACATGCTCAATCAATTGCGACGGTACCGACATCTCACGAGCAACAATATCATACAATTTGGAATAGTCGAGTGTGTCCTCCAAATCATCACTATATAAAGCCTTTTCAAATGGATAACACACCTCCAAAGTCACCTCAAAATCGTTTCCCACTTTTCGTTCCTGCATCATTACACCATGATAAGCGTAGAAACGCATTCGCTCTAATTTTATACTTGTTTTCATTGATTGATATTTTCTTCACTTTGTTTTACCCACACATAAGCACCAATATCAATATTTCCTCTTTCAAATCTATTTATTCCATATCGGTCTAACGCTGCACTTTGCGGACATAGATTTACATCGCCCTTTTCTATTGCCATACTTTTATTCTTCAGCCTATAATCAAATATATAATCTTCTCGTATAGTAAAAAACATAGGGTCTCCCTCCCACACACAATTAATAAAATTTTCATCATCGCTTCCTGACGATTTCAACAAACAATTACGTAAATACACATTGGACCTGCTCAAATCTCCTATATTAATATCACTTGACAGACCATAAATTACGCAATTATTAAACTCTGCATTCATAAGAGGTATTTTGGGTTGTTCTTCTCCGGGCAAAACATATTCAAGTCCTAATATCGCTCCGTTTATTGCCGAAAATAAATAATAATTGGCAAAAGTGCAATTCACAAACCTCAATTTTCCTCCAGTCAAAGCCACTACATTTCTTCCTGCATCGCTAAATTCGGTTCCCTCGGCTTCTACCCATGAATGAACCGATGTTAAAACAGAATTAGCGGAATTATGTAATACACTATTAAACAAGTGTAATTTTTTCTTATCCAAGACTCCACACGAATCTATATATACGCCATAAGAAGAACCTCTCATAAGCACATAGTGCATTTCATTATCAAAACTTTCGGGAGTTAAGATTACTCCGCCCCATTGTCCCGACATTATATCGAAATCTATATCACCCACCACATTATCTGTGCGATCTCCACGCAAAACTATTGGAAGTTCTTGAGTTCCCTCAGCACTAATAGTACCACGTACCTTAATAAAGGCTTTATCATGAAAACATATTGTTGTTCCGGGTTCTATCAAAAGTTTTGCTCCATTATCAACCACTAATGAATCAAAAATAACGTATGGTTTATCGACAGTTAAACGTGTATCACTTGTAACAACTTCTCCGTACTTACGCACTACATCTTGCCCCCAAGCTGATACAAAAACTTTTTGCGTAACTCCATTGGTTAAAAATTGTACTTTATCTATTATTTCAATAGGATTATTTTTATTATTGTAATCCACATAAGCCTCAACAAATACAAAAATGCTGTCTTCACCACGAATTTCTACATTTGAAAATTCTTCGCCACTTACACCATCTACATTTAGATAGAATCTACCTCCACTCGTACCCTCAAGTTTAATTGATGATATATTAATCATCTTTTTATGACGATTATATACCGTAATTTTTTTTGTAGGGGTACCCAATTCGGTAAATACGGTATCAAAAGCCAACGTATCACACGAGAATTCCAATACATCATTACTGCTTGTTGTGAAATCATCTTCTATACAAGCCGTTGACAATAATGTCAATCCCGTTAAAATAGCATATATGATATATCTTAGCTGTTTCATTTTTATCATTATTACATATAATAAATAAACGAAAAACACGCGTTTATATTATATATTGGCACAAGCAGATTTTTGCCAGACACAAAAAAAATAACCGTTCGCAACTTTTTTTTTATTAGTTACGAACGGCCACCTATGATTTTAATATTATTTCAATTCTTTAAGCAATTCTTCCACTGCAACTTTTAGTTGAGTATCTTCACCTTTCACTATAGTCTCTGGTGAGTTTGCAACTTTAATATCAGGTTCAAGTTGTTTATTTTCAAGATAGCTTCCATCATCTACACGATATCCGACTACCGGGATACCAAACACTAAGGATGGGTCTTGCAAAGTTTCCCACGACACACTTGTCATTGTACCCGGAACAGGCATACCCACAAGTTTACCTAAATTATTAAATTTATATACATATGGGGTGCCATGTGCATTACTGTAATTGGCTTCACACTGCAACATTATGCTCGGTTTATTCCAACGACGGCTTGGCATATCACACGCTTCACGACCTCTTACCACTTGTGTAAAATATTTATTTCCACTGAATAAGATTTCTATATCTTCATGCAAACGACCGCCACCATTAAAACGTGTATCTATTACAATACCTTCTTTTTTATTAAACTTACCCAAAATATCTGAATAAATAGTACGGAAAGAACCATCATTCATAGATTGAATGTGTACATATCCTAATCTTCCTCCCGACCAACGTTCAACATCAGCCTCACGTTGTTTAACCCAACGCTTATATAAATTAGCATTAAATACGCCTCTTGAAATAGGAAGAACTACTTCATCCCAACGAGAGCCATCAGCAGGATTGTAAATAGAAACCAACGTTTTTTTCTTTACAAGACCGTTAAGAAACAATGAAGCATCTGAATTTGCCGTAATTTTTTCACCATTAATTTTTTCTATAATACAACCGGCTACCAATTTGGTGTTTTTGTGGTCAAACGGACAGTTATCTACAATCTCAGCCACTTTCAGTCCATCGCCATTGTAATTCCAATCATAAAGCAATCCAAGATTGGCAGTCGATTCACCTCCACCAGGAGCACGGTAGCTCCCTCCTGTGTGCGACACATTAAGTTCTCCAAGTATTTCACTCAACATATCGGCAAAATCGTAATTATTGCTTATATGAGGTAAGAACTTAGCATAGGCTTTATACATAAGTTCCCAATTTACGCCATGCATATTCACTTCATAGAAACGCTTCTTTTCTTGTTTCCACACATGGTCAAACATATAAGCACGTTCATCAGCAAGATTCATTTTCACTTCAGCATTATAAGTAATAGGAGTCATTTTTCCTCCTGCACCCAATTTACTCATGCCATTACCGCCCAAAAGGAATAATGTTTTGCCATCTTTATCACAATCAAATGAAGTTGCTCGTGAAGAACCCACCTTTGATTCTTCTCGTTTTCTCAAATCTATCTTCATTACCTCAATGCCATTATCTCCGGCTCTCGTATAATAAAGATTTTCCACATCACCATCGGTAATTGCATCATATATATCAGAAGAATTGCGAGTTAATCGCACAATACGATCGCATATTCCATCAAGTTCGATGACAATATCCTTTTTACTATCTTCTTTTTTCTTGTCATCTTTCTTTTTAGAATCTTTTTTATCTTTTTTCTTATCCTTAGACTCTTTATCTTCCTTATCTTTTTTCTGCTGTTTTTCAAGTTCTTTGTTCAACTCATAATCTTCTTTACTCAACCTATACTTATCAAGTGCATCTTGATTCATGAAGACCATCATCACATCCATCAAAGAACCCCAAGAAGCATGACTACGCATACCATAGCGATCCGTTTCAAAAACTATTGCATTTCCATCTTGTGTCCAACGAGGATTATTGCTAAAGTAACCACTACCGGTAATATTTACTATTTCTCCACCATTAGCACTAACAATAGCCACATCACTATATGGGTCATGACCATTACCTATTATTTCGAGAGCAAACCACTTTCCATCGGGAGACCATGCATAACTAAAACCGCCATCAGTACGATACCAATATGAACCATCAGTCACTTGTCTTATCTTCTTGGTTTCAAAATTATACACCATCAATTTATTACGGTCCTCTATAAATGCTATTTCCTTACCATCAGGAGAATAAGATGGATATGTACGTTCCACTTTATTATTAGGTATTAAAGCCTCTTCTTTTATAGATGTTGCATTAGGAAAATTCAAATCTTCTTTACGTTCTATTTCGGCAGTATAAAGTTGCCAATTTCCTCCTCGTTCGCTTGCATAAGCAATTTTGCGATTTTCAGGATGCCATGTAATACCCGATTCTGCTGCTGCAGTATTTGTTACCTTCTTTGTAGTAGCATATTCAACCGACGTAACAAACACTTCACCACGAATAACAAACGCAACCTGTTTTCCATCACGAGAAACCACAGAACCTCTTGCTCCGCTTGAACGTTTCATGATTACAGGATTATTTTCATCGTCTCTCACGACATCAATAGCAACTTTTTTAGGTGTTTTACCCGGTGCTTGAGTATAAATTTCGCCATCATAAGCAAAACACAAAGTATTATCCTTACTTGCCGACAAGAAACGTACCGGATGAGTTTTAAATGCTGTTACAGGCTTAACATTTTTAGGATTTTCCAAAGAAAAACTATAAACATTAAAAGAGCCTCCTTCACGTTCGCTCAAGAAATATACAGTTTGTCCATCGGCAGACAATATAGGATTTCTATCTTCTCCGGCACGATCGGTAAGATTAGTATGCTTACCTGTTGCTACATCATATTTCCATATATCACGAGTAATCGAAGAAGTATGGTGCTTTCTCCAATCGTTTTCAAATCCCTTATTATCTTGATATAAGAAGAATTTTCCGGTTTTATCATAATTCACCATTTCGGCAGGAGTGGAAAGCACTTGGCTTGTGCGACCTCCATTGACACTTACTGCATACAATTCATCCATTGCCGAAGTAGGAAACATCACACTTTCTGCAAGGTCCTGAATAGCAGCATTAAACAAAACCTGTTTACCATCGGGAGTAAATGCTGTTGGAACTTCCGATGACGAATTAACAGTCAATCTTTTAGCAGCTCCACCATTTGACGACATAACAAAGACATCAAAATTTCCATTACGATCGCTTGCAAAAGCTATTTTACTTCCGTCAGGACTCCACACAGGAGATTTTTCATAAGAATCTTGTGTTGTGAGTTGAACAGCCGCACCTCCGGCTGTTGAAACTTTGTAAATATCACCCTTGTAGCAAAATGCAATTTCTTCGCCATTCGGAGATATTTTAACATCACGAAGCCATAGTGGCGTAACAGCGCCTGCCGAAGCAAATGCCGAAGCCAAAACCATACTTAATACTGTTTTCTTCATAATAGCCATTATTATTTTAGTTTTTTTATTCGTTTTTATGACATTGGTTACGATTCCTAAAAAATCATAATAATACAACTACAAATTTAATATTAAATTTGTTAATTCCCACACTTTACATTATCTTTGAATTATTGTTTAATATAGAACTATTCTATCTCATGAAATTAAAATCTATAATTATAAGCTCTATTTTAATGATGACATCTTGCAATATTACAGCACAAGATATTCAATTACCGGAACCCTCAAGAAAAGGAGGTATGCCTCTAATGGAAGCTATAGACAAACGTCATTCTTCCCGAGAGTTTTCCGATGCTACTCTTACCAATCAACAAATAAGCGATATGCTTTGGGTTGCTTGTGGTTATAATCGTCCCGATAAACGTACAGTTGCTACGGCTCTTAATCGCCAAGAAATGAGTGCATACATTGTTACTCCTGACGCTATTTATAAATATGAACCAAAAGAAAATAAACTTATTCATATTGCATCGGGTGACCATCGTGATGTTTTTGCAGCTCAAGATTATGCCAAAAAAGCACCTCTTAACGTAGCTCTCGTTGTCGACCTATCAAAACAAGACAAAAAAGAATTTGCAGGTATGACTGTAGGAGCAATGAGCAACAATATTTATCTATGGTGTGCGTCCGAAGGATTAAATACCGTTACAAGAGCAAGTTTCGACCAAGCAGGTATGAAAAAAGCAATGAAATTAAGTGATAACGAAGAGGTTTTGCTTGTGCAAACAGTGGGAAAATAAAAAGTTCTTTCATCATTCATGCAAAAACTTATTTCGCTGTCAATAGTTTTGTTATGCATTTGCATATTTGCAAGTTGTAATGCTCCCGACAATTCCGAAAACGGACCGGTTAGAATTCATGATTTATCTACAAACAACAAGTTTGACTCTCCTAATGACACCTCAATCATCCACCGAGTCAAGACCAAAGGTGTAGGAATATCGTTAGCAAAAGCTTTTAACGACAAAAACGACATACAACTGTCGGCAGCACAAAAAATTGGTATAAATCCGATACAATCTTTGCATGATGCGTTTTATCTTAAACGCCCTCTAAAAAAAATATCAACATGCAACGACTTTTTCCTTGACTCGCTGACACATTCAATGCCATATCTTATCCCCGAAGCCGACAAATTATTGCACGACATAGGAAAAGCTTTTAACGATACTGTTTTAGCAAGAACAAAAGGACATTCGTGTCAAATTATAGTAACAAGCGTTCTTCGCACCGACAACACAGTAAAACGTTTACGAAAACGCAACGTAAATGCCACCGAAGCATCATGCCACATGTTTGGAACGACTTTCGATATCAGTTGGAGACGTTTTTATTACAATGAACCGGGATATATAATGTATACCGAAGACTTAAAAAACATTTTGGCAGAAATTTTGTATAACTTACAAAAACAAGGACGCTGTTATGTAAAATTTGAGCGAAAACAAAGCTGTTTCCACATCACAGCACGATAAATATTATTTATAACGATTATCATTTTTATCTAAACAATATTTATAATGGTAGAACATCTAAAAGACTACATCAAAGCAAATTTCAACAAGCAATTAAGCCTAAAAGCTGCTCTTATAGACATGGATGGCGTTCTTTACGACTCCATGAAGTATCACACTTTGGCTTGGCATCGACTTGCCACTGAACTTGGAATAATAGCAACAAGAGATGAGTTCTACCTTTATGAAGGCATGACAGGAGCGGCAACCATCAACCTTCTTTACAATAGAGCTTTTGGGGATAGCGTTAATGACGTTGAAGCAAAAAGGCTTTACGCAAAAAAAGCACAATATTTTGCCGAAATAGGTAAAGTGGAAACAATGCCACATGCAAATCGTATGCTAAAAACACTACGCCAAAGCAACATTGATT
Organism: uncultured Muribaculaceae bacterium; assembly: GCA_964536025.1. GTDB lineage: Bacteria > Bacteroidota > Bacteroidia > Bacteroidales > Muribaculaceae > RGIG4576. The sequence goes on along the minus strand of CAZHXA010000010.1, from coordinate 24,386 downwards.
GCGTTCTCGTAACCGGTTCAGGGCAAGCATCAATCTTAGAACGCCTTGATGTGGATTATCCCGGAATTTTCGACAACGACAAACGCGTAACAGCACATGACGTAAAACACGGGAAGCCTCATCCTGAACCATATTTGCAAGGCATGACAAAAGCCGGTTGCTCTCCCGAAGAATGTATCGTTATAGAAAACGCTCCTTTAGGCATACAAGCAGGGAAAGCAGCAGGATGTTTCACAATAGGAATCACAACCGGTCCCATTCCGAAAGATAATATGCACGAAGCAGGAGCCGACTTGGTTTTTGATTCCATGAAAGATTTTGCTGACTACTTGCCTGAAATTATAAACATATTCAACAATTTATAACAGCCACCGAAATTCTACAATCATGTCACAAAAAATTATTTTTTCCAACAACGTAAATCAAGCCATAAAAAATGTGCTTGACGAAATGGAATACAATAAAATATTCGTTTTAACCGACGTAAACACAAAGCATTTCGTGATGCCACTCTTCAATGAATCATTAGGCAATGCTACCGAAATAACTATTAAAGCAGGAGACATCAACAAAAATAGCGAAAGCCTCATCCAAGTATGGAAACAGTTGAGCGATAACGGTGCTACACGACAATCGGTGCTTATAAATATGGGAGGAGGTATGGTTTCCGATCTTGGAGGTTTTGCTGCTTCTACATTCAAACGCGGAATACGTTTCATCAACATACCCACAACTCTCCTTAGTGCTGTAGATGCGGCAGTAGGAGGCAAAACCGGCATAAATTTCAACGGACTAAAAAATGAAATTGGAGCTTTTAAAGAAGCTGAAGCGGTGTTAATTTCAACTTATCCGTTTGATACATTACCTTTAGAAGAAGTTAAATCAGGTTTCGCCGAAATGCTTAAACACGGACTGTTAAGCAATAAAACCACTTTCGACAAATTACTCGATTATGATTTCAACCAATCACATAGAGAGCAATTACTTTCTCTTGTCGAGGAATCGGTCGAAGTAAAGAAAAACATTGTAAATCAAGACCCTTTTGAAAAAGGGTTACGCAGAGCTTTGAATTTAGGACACACTGCAGGACATGCATTTGAAAGTCTTGCAATGAAACGCCTTTCACCAATCCCTCATGGTTATGCTGTTGCTTGGGGAATAATAGTTGAGCTTGTTTTATCACACATGATGTTAGGTTTCGACAGTAATACTTTACATCAATATGCTCAATTTGTTTACAATAATTATGGTGCATTTCACATTACTTGTGACGATTACAACGAATTGCTCGACCTCATGAGTCATGACAAAAAAAGCAACAGTGGAGAAATGAATTTTTCTTTACTTAACGGAATAGGAGACATAAAAATAGACTGCATTGCAAGTAAAGACGAAGTAAAAGCCGCTCTTGACATATATCGTGACCTTGTTCACATTTAAAATTAAGACTACAAAATGCTAAAATACCACACTATTGACATCTCTTGTAGAGTAATACCACAAGAAGTAAGCCTTTTATTTAATATAACCGGTTGCACAATAAAATGCCCGGGATGTAACGAAAAAACCTTATGGAAGGATAAAGGCACTCTTCTAACATTCAACGAAGTTCGTTCTATATTGGACAACTATAATAATGCCGTGACATGCGTTTGCTTTATGGGAGGAGAACATGCCGCCAATGAAATCAATGATTTAGCTCGATTTGTAAAACTCAATTTCCCTTGTCTACACACTGCATGGTACTCAGGACTCGATAAAATTGCTCCTGAAATTGATTACTGCAACTTTAATTACATTAAAACCGGTTCCTACCAAGCAGCAAAAGGTGCTTTAGGTTCGGCTGATACAAATCAACGCGTTTTCTTGGTTTCTGAAGATTGCGAATTGATAGATATCACTGAAAAATATATACGCACCGAACCCGAAGTTGAAGAAAAACCTGTTGAAATTGAAGAAAACAATAATACAGTTGAAGCCGAAATAAATAATACAATCGAAGAATTGGAGGAAGTTAAGGAAATTGAAGAAATTGAAGAAATTGAAGAAATTGAAGAAGTAGAAGAAATAGCCTATAAAGTACAAGAAGAAACTGAAAAAGACGAAGATACAGAGTCAACAGGCATTTTCATGGAGATATAATTTCTTTTATTTCTATCTTAATTTTAGTAAAAAACAAATCTCAGTTGTAGAAGACAGCAAATTAGAGTAACTTTGCACTCACACAATTATTGCAACAATAAATGAATTATTAATTACATAACAATATTATAACATCTTATGGAAACAATCAAACCGGGCAAATATATCGAACTTGCCTACGAAGTATATGAAGTAGAAAAGGGAGAAGACGCCCTTATGATGAAATTCACCGAAGAGCATCCCGATTGCTTCGTTTTCGGTGTAGAAAAAGACGTATTACCCGATTTCGAAAAAGGTCTTCAAGGATTAAAAGCAGGCGACACATTTGACATGAAATTTTCTCCTGAACAAGCTTTCGGCGAACATATGAAGGAATATGTAATGGAACTTGACAAATCAATCTTCTGCAACGAAGATGGAGAATTTGACAGCAAAATGGTGTATGTAGGCAACGTAATACCTATGATGACTGAAGAAGGTTATCGTGTACATGGTATTGTGCTTAACATCAGCGATGATAAAGTTTCAGTTGACTTCAATCACCCTCTTGCAGGCAAAACAGTACGTTACACCGGTAAAGTTGTATTGGTACGCGATGCAAAAGCCGAAGACATGCAACCTCAACATTCATGTGGCTGTGGTTGCGGACACGACCACGATGGTTGTGGCGACAACTGCGGAGGATGCAATGGTTGCCACTAATTATCTCATAATTTAAACACTATCTTACACACCTCTTTGTTTCACTGAAATAAAGAGGTTTTTGTTTTATGTATCTTGAAGAGTGAGAGATTGTTCAATATGGCATTTTTTGTAACTTTGCACCCGCAAATCAAAAAAACTTACAAATAATATGAAATCTCTAAGCAGAAATGCCATAATCGGTTATCCGGCAGGAATTATAACCGGTGTTACTTATGGGTTAAATCCACTTTTTGCTGTTCCATTAATGAAAGCAGGAGCCTCTGTTGAAGCAATTCTTTTCTTTAGATATGCTGTATCGGTTTTGTTATTAGGCATATTCCTTTTTTTCAGCCGACAAAGTTTCAAAGTTTCAGCCAAACAAGCTGGTGTTTTATTCATTTTGGGACTGCTTTTTACCACAAGCAGCCTTCTCCTATTTGAATCATATAAATACATACCATCCGGTTTAGCTACAACACTGGTATTCCTATACCCTATTTTAGTCGCTTTAATTATGGTATTTCTTCGAGTAGTTCCATCTTGGCAAGTGTGGCTGTCTATATTTGTAACATTTGTTGGCGTACTTATAATGACGCGAAGCGACTCCTCTCAAGCAATCAATCCTATAGGAGTTTTTCTATCGCTCGGCTCCGCTACTGCTTATTCATTCTTTATAGTTATTATAAATAAGAATAAAACCATCGGACACATTTCTAACAGCCTTTTAACTTTTTATGCACTTTTCGTGGGTTCAATAGTTTTCTCCATTAAAATAGCATTTTCCGGAGTACCCATAGAAACAGGGCTTGAAAATTGTTCGGCGTGGCTCAATTTGATAGGACTTGCAATCTTCCCAACAATAATTTCAACAGCTACATTGGCAATAGCAACAAGAAACATTGGAGCCACAAAAGCTTCGGTTCTCGGAGTTTTTGAACCCATTACAGCTATTCTTGTAGGAGCCGTTGCATTCGGAGAGGTAATCACTTACAACATTATTATCGGTATAACATTATCAGTTGTTGCCGTAACGTTTATGATACTTACAACAAAAAGATAATAGTATAAGACCAAGGCACAACACAAAACCATTGTTTTTATAACCATTCATAATCATCAGGTTTAGGTTTGTGATTGATTATTGCACGTTTTTTTGTAAATTTGCATTTTAATTAAAGTCAAAACAAAAACCACTCTTAATGTGATTTGTTTTTAGTTTAAAAAGTTCGACCAAAGAACTTATTATTAAGTTTTTACAATATTCTTTGTCGAATAAAGTTATATAGACCGAACGATGAAGTCAAATAAAAATAAGGAACAGAACAAGAAGACCGATAACAAGGAGTTTATCCAAAATGCGGCAAACAGCGATTATAAATATGGCTTCGTAAGCGACATCGACATGCACGTTATCCCTAAAGGGCTTAACGAGGATGTGATTCGCTACATTTCAAGCGTCAAAAACGAACCTGAATGGATGTTGAAGTTTCGTCTTGAAGCATATCACTATTGGCTGACCCTAAAAACCCCTACTTGGGCACATTTGGATATACCGGAAATTAATTATCAAGATATAAGTTATTTTGCAGCACCCAAGACAACAGACGGGCCTAAAAGTCTTGATGAAATCGACCCTGAAGTACGCAAAACCTTTGATAAACTTGGCATTTCCCTTGAAGAACAAATGCGTTTATCAGGTATTGCAGTAGATGCGGTCATGGATAGCGTAAGTGTTAAAACCACTTATAAAGAACGACTTGCCGAGCTTGGAGTTATTTTCTGTTCTATTTCCGAAGCGATTAAAGACTATCCCGATTTAGTAAAAAAATATTTAGGTTCGGTTGTTAATTATCGTGATAATTTCTTTGCAGCTCTAAATAGTGCTGTATTTTCTGACGGCTCCTTTGTTTATATACCTAAAGGGGTAAGATGTCCTATGGAGCTTTCTACTTATTTCCGTATAAATGCTAAAGATACAGGACAATTTGAACGTACGCTTATTGTTGCCGATGACGATGCTTATGTGAGTTATCTTGAAGGTTGTACCGCTCCTATGCGAGATGAGAATCAACTACATGCAGCAATCGTAGAAATTGTAGTAGAAGACAGAGCCGAAGTAAAATATTCCACCGTACAAAACTGGTATCCGGGAGATAAAGACGGTAAAGGGGGAATCTATAACTTCGTTACAAAGAGAGGTCTTTGCCGTGGCGATTTTTCTAAATTATCTTGGACACAAGTGGAAACAGGTTCTGCAATTACTTGGAAATATCCAAGTTGCATTTTGCAAGGAGACAATTCGGTGGGAGAATTCTACTCGGTAGCACTCACAAACAACCGTCAACAAGCCGACACCGGTACAAAAATGATACATATAGGCAAAAACACCCGAAGCACAATTGTTTCTAAAGGTATTTCTGCCGGATATAGCCAAAACAGCTATCGCGGTCTTGTAAAAGTACTTCCTAAAGCATCTAACAGCCGTAATTACACTCAATGTGACAGTTTGTTGCTCACCGATACAAGTGGAGCTCACACATTCCCTTACATTGACGTTCAAAATGACTCTTCAATTGTGGAACACGAAGCCACAACATCAAAAATAAACGAAGAACAAATATTCTACTGCAACCAACGCGGAATATCAACCGAAGATGCAATAGGACTTATCGTAAACGGATACGCAAAAGAAGTAATGGCTAAATTACCTATGGAATTTGCCGTTGAAGCACAAAAACTGCTATCTATTTCACTGGAAGGCAGTGTAGGATAATAATCACGCAAGAAAACTGAAGGAAAATGGAAAATAAACCAAACCTACTCACAATAAAAGACCTTCACGCAAGCATTGAAGGCAAAGAAATATTAAAAGGTGTAAACTTGGAAATTCATCCGGGTGAAGTTCATGCCATAATGGGTCCTAACGGTTCCGGCAAAAGCACTTTGTCGGCTGTTCTAACAGGAAATCCTGCTTATACCGTAACAGGCGGAAGTGCTGATTTCGGAGGAAAAGACTTATTGTCACTTTCTCCTGAAGATCGTTCTCACGAAGGGTTATTCTTAAGTTTTCAATATCCGGTTGAAATCCCGGGTGTTTCAATGGTAAACTTTATGCGTGCCGCTGTAAACGAAAAACGTAAATATTTCAACCAAGGACCCATCTCGGCAAGCGACTTTTTAAAGCTTATGCGAGAAAAACGAGCTATCGTAGAACTTGATAACAAATTAGCTTCTCGTTCGGTCAATGAAGGATTCTCTGGAGGAGAGAAAAAACGCAACGAAATTTTTCAAATGGCAATGCTTGAACCAAAGCTATCTATTCTCGATGAAACCGACAGCGGATTGGATATAGATGCTCTACGTATTGTTGCCGGTGGCGTAAACAAGCTTAAAACCGAAAACAATGCAACAATCGTAATTACTCACTATCAACGCTTATTAGACTACATTAAGCCCGATTTTGTACACGTACTTTACAAAGGACGCATTGTCAAGACAGGAGGTCCTGATTTAGCTCTTGAGCTTGAAGAAAAGGGTTATGATTGGATTAAAGAAGAATGTGACAAAAAACTTGACTAATAGAAACTCTGTATGTCTTCATTAAAACAATATATAGACCTATACAAGGAAAATCGTAATACGATTGAGTCTCATTCCATTAACGCAATGAACGCTTTAAGAAGCAACGCTCTTAAAGCCCTTGAAGGAAAGCGTTTACCTATTAAAGGTGATGAAAATTATGAAATCACCGATTTAGAATCGGTATATGCTCCCGACTACGGAATAAATATCAATCGTTATGATTTCGGAGCCGATACAGCAAACGCATTTCGTTGTGACGTGCCTAACATGAGTACTTGGCTTTACTTTTCCTTTAATGATATTTACTATAGCAGTCGCACAGCATCTATTTCTCTACCCGATGGAGTAAAGGTGGGTTCCATCAAACAGTTTGCCGACACTTGTGACGAAATTATCACAAAACATTATGGAACACTTGCGACACTTGACAATCCTACAGTTGCACTAAATACGCTGTTAGCACAAGATTGCTTGCTTGTTTACATACCCAAGAATACAACACTTGAAAAGCCATTGCAACTTGTAAATATTCTTAATGCAACCATTCCGGTAATGGTTAATCGCCGTATATTGGTTGTTCTTGAAGAAAATGCTCATGCAAAGATGCTTGTGTGTGACCATACACAAAACCAAGAATTGAATTTCCTTAATTCACAAGTAATAGAAATCTTTGCAGGCAAAAATTCATCTTTCGACTTATACGATTTGGAAGAATCGGGAGAACGCACTCACAGAGTTTCTTCTTTATGGGTTCGTCAAGAAGAAGGCTCTAATGTGCTTATCAACGGTATCACACTCATGAACGGACAATCACGCAACGATTATTCAATCGATGTTGTGGGAGAATTTTGTGAAACGCACTTATACGGAATGGCAATAGCCGGAAACGAACAGCATATTGATAACCATACCGATATCAAGCACAACGTAGGACATTGCTGTAGCAATGAGCTATTCAAATATATTCTCGAGGATAAATCAAGAGGTTCTTTTAGTGGAAGAATACTTGTAACGCCAAACTCGCCTAAAGTTCAAGCATATCAAGGCAATCGCAATATTTGCACTTCGACCGAAGCTAAAATGTATTCAAAGCCACAATTGGAAATTTATACCGACGATGTAAAATGCAGTCACGGTACAACGATAGGACAACTTGACCAAGATGCAATCTTTTATATGCAAACTCGTGGAATATCTAAAAACGAAGCACGCATGTTGCTCATGCAAGCCTTTATGTCCGATGTTATTTCCGCAGTACGCATGGACTCATTAAAAGACCGACTTCGACATTTAACAGATAAACGTCTTTACGGCAAATTGGCATTATGTATGCAATGCGAAAATGACTGCCACGACATAATCAACAATATAGAGCAATAAGACGACGCACATTTATATATGCTAACCGACCAAGACATAATAAAAATACGCAAAGATTTCCCGATTCTTGAAACTCAGATTGAGGGACGCCAACTTATATATCTTGACAATGCAGCAACATCACAAACGCCAAATACGGTGATTGACACAATCGATTATATGTATCATCACCTTAAAGCTAATGTTCATCGTGGTGTTCATACATTGTCTCAACTTGCTACCGACCGTCAAGAAGCAACTCGCGACAAAGTGAGACAATACATCAATGCAGCAAGCACTGAAGAAATCATTTTCACTCGCGGTACCACTGAAGCAATCAACTTGGTAGCATCTTCTTTTGGCGAAAATTTCACTCATGGAGACGAAATTATTGTCACTGCGATGGAGCATCACGCCAATATTGTGCCTTGGCAATTGCTTCAACGGAACAAACGCATAAGATTACGTATTGTTCCTATAAATGAACGTGGAGAAATATCAATAGAAGAATATAAAGACCTTTTCAGCGAAAACACTCGATTTGTGGCTATAAGCCATGTGTCTAACGTACTCGGCACAGTCAATCCGGTAAAAGAAATGGTTGAAATAGCACATCAACACGGCATCCCGGTTTTAGTTGATGGTGCACAAGCTGTATCATATCTAAAAGTTGATGTTCAAGATATAAACGCCGATTTTTACGCATTCTCAGCACATAAAATGTACGGCCCCACCGGTGTAGGTGTACTTTACGGAAAGAAAAAACTACTTGAAGCAATGCCCCCTTATCAAGGTGGTGGAGAGATGATTGGTACGGTTTCTTTTGAAAAAACAACTTTCGCAAAACTTCCTTACAAATTTGAAGCAGGAACTCCCGATTTTGTAGGGATTGCTGCGTTCGGTACGGCTCTTGATTATATTACAAATATAGGGATAGACAACATTGCCACCTATGAAGATAATTTGCTTCATGTAGCTACCGAAGGACTTCTTAATATTCCGGGAATGAAAATATTCGGTACTTCAGAAAACAAAAGTGCTGTAATTTCTTTCCTTGTCAACAATATTAATTCCTACGACATGGGAACCATTCTTGATAAATTAGGAATAGCCGTACGCACTGGTCACCATTGTGCCGAACCTCTTATGCATCGTTTGGGAATTGAAGGAACGGTAAGAGCCTCATTCGCTGTGTATAACACAATGGAAGAAGTAGAACAATTTGTTAAGGCTGTGGAACGAGTTGCCAAAATGTTTGCTTAACTATGAATCTAATTAATACATTATCTACAGATATAATTGAATCGATTGACTTTGATTTGGAAATCGACAGTAATAGATTTGCTCAAACCACAATTTTAAAATCGATTTCAAGATGCAAAGTGTTTTATTGTTTTAAAAACGATGACACTCGAGAAGATGGAGAAGATCGATGCACACACGACTCTTTCAGCGAAATATGTTCTGCTTTGATTTCCATTTTATCCGATAACAACCTAAATAGCGACAACAACACATCACTGAAGTACAATCTTGAAATAACGACAACCGAGAAGGATAAACACATTTTTAATAATCAAGGCTTAACTTCTCAACAAATCAAAGCTATCATAAATCTGTTAGCCTGCCACATTGATGAGTTTACTTTCCTTCCGGCTTTTAATCATTATATATAATAGATAATGTTTGCTCGTTTTTCTAAAAGATAGATTCTTTGGTTTCGGTTGTGAGTAACTCCAAAGCTTTTATTCCCATTACTGAATTTCCCTTTGAATTTAGTCGCGGACTCCAAACAGCTACCGAATATTCAAGAGGATAAATAGCAGCAATTCCTCCACCCACTCCACTTTTCCCCGGAAGACCCACTAAATAGGCAAATTCTCCGGCTTCATCATAAAAACCGCACGTTTGCATAATTGCATTCATACGTTTTACCTGAGAAGAGGTCAACGAAACACCAGCATAATCAAATTTTTTACGATGATTGGCAAAAGCCAAGAATGCACGCGACAATTCACTGCAACTCATTTCTATAGAACACATCAAGAAATAAAAATGCAACACACTCTCTATATCATTATCTATTGTATTATAATATTTCAATAAATTGGCTATTGCAGCATTTAAATAACCTTTTTCACGTTCCGAAGCTGCAACCACTTCATTATATTTTATTGTTTTATCGCTCGATAAGGCTTGAACAAACGACAAAAAATCTTCTTTCGGATTTTTCAAATGCGACATCAATACATCTGCCATTACTATAGCTCCGGCATTAATAAACGGATTTCGTGGTATTCCTTTTTCCATTTCAAGCTGTATCAACGAGTTGAAAGCTGTTCCAGAAGGTTCTTTTCCTACTTTCTTCCACAATTCATCGCCTCGCAAAGAAAGGCACATAGCCAAAGCAAATACCTTAGATATACTTTGTATCGAAAAACGTGTATCTGATTGCTCTATTGAATAAAATTCTCCATCTATAGTATGAATACACATTCCAAACTGATTAGGATTTACCTTAGCCAATTCCGGTATATAATCAGCCTGTTTACCTTCTTCGGCATAAGGTAAAATTGCGTTATAAATATCTTCGAGAATTTGTTGATAGTTCATAAAATAATCAATAAACTTTTTTTGTAATTTTAATTGATAGAGTTTTACAATTTTGAATCATCTAAATAGCTATAATAGCCATTACGGCTAACAATAACGTGATCAAGCAACGGAATACCTATAGCAGAACACCCTTTTTTAATCTTTTCGGTAAGAACGTCATCTTGCCTGCTTGGCATCAACGTTCCCGAAGGGTGATTATGAACAGCAATAACACAATCGGCAAGTTGTTGTAATGAAGTTTTCAATAATATTTTCAAGTCTACATCGGTACTTGATGTACCTCCATGGCTTATTTGAAATTTTCCTGTTATGCGTTTTGCCCGGTTCAATGTTATTATCCAAAATTCTTCATGCTCAAGATCCCACAAATCATATTTTATATAATTATACACCTGCACGGAATTAGTAACTTGAACCCGTTCTTCAAAATCATCTTCGTCTCTATAACGACGTGCTATTTCAAGAGCGGCAAGTATTGTTGTAGCTTTAGCCTCTCCTATTCCATGAAATGCTTCGGTTAAATCTTGAATATTATGCCTTCCAAGATTATAAAGTTTATTATCATTGGCATTTAATATGCGTTGGCACAAGTCGATAACCGATTCTCCACGAGAACCACTACCTATTAAAATTGCCAGTAATTCGGCAGTTGTCAATGCTCTAAAGCCCTTACTTGCCGCTTTTTCTCGAGGACGATCTTCGGCTGCAAGATTTTTTATGGCTCTTGTGTAAAGATTGTCACTTTCCATGACTCATAAATTATTTACCTTTACGTATTTTTATTTCTTCTTCTATGTTACGTCCGTTTCGTAACAAAATTTTCCATATATATGCTTTAAGGAAACCGCATCCATAAGCTCCAAGTTGAATAATACTTGTCAATACGGCAGTCGAACCTATTTTCAAACTTCGAGTAGATATTATTGCCGTTATCCACACTGCAATTAAATACGTCACAAGAGGTATTATAGCTTGCCATTTCCACACAAATGATAAAATAATCATACCTATACTTCCCAATACAAAAAAAGCAGGAAGACAGTGAACCAATTTCATTGAACCCGGATATAACAACTTTAATGTTATGCGTGACATACCGAACACATAGGTTTGGCGACAGAATTTTGGCAAAGATGTACGACGCTTATGAAACACGTATGCATCGCGTATGAGTTGAATAGAAAAACCAGTTTGGCGAATACGTGTACTCATATCAATATCTTCAGAAAACATTTCACGGAATCCACCAACGAGCTCCCACACTTTGCGAGAATATCCCATATTAAATGAACGTGGCACAAACTTTTCCATTTGAATTTTCCCGCCTCTTATACCTCCTGTTGTGAGGAACGAAGTCATACTGTAATTAATCGCTTTTTGCACATCGGTAAAAGAATCATGTGCTGCATCGGGACCTCCAAAACAATCGGTGTATTTTTCTTTCAATTGCTTACCTAAAACCTCAAAATATTGTGGAGGAACAACACAATCGGAATCAAAGAATATGAAATACTCTCCTTTCGCACGTTCTATTCCATAATTTCTCGCTATACTACGCCCCTCATTACTCTTGTAATGATACCGCACATCGATGCTATTTAAAAACTTGGATATTATATCCTTACAAGGCTCCGTAGAACCATCTTCCACAATAATAACTTCAAAATCTTTGCTTGTTTGATGTGTCAGGCTTTCCAACAAATCATAAACTTCGTCTATACGGTTATAAACCGGCACTATTATCGAAAAATAAGGCATATCGCTTGACTTTCTGTGTTAATTTATACAAACTTACTGAAAAACGCGGAAATAATCAACCGAAATCCAATAATTATGTTCCTTTAAATAATCTAAAACTATATGTTGTAAACTCACGCTACGAACCTCATCCTTATACTTGTATATAAATAGTCTTCATTCCAAGCTAACGAATAATTATACATAGCCGACTTATCTAAATGCGTATTTTGTCATTATTAAAATAATGATATATAAATAGTTGCATGCAATATGTATTTTTAGTATTTTTGTAAGCATTAAGTATCATTATTTAAAACAATTAAACATGAAACATTTAGTTTTTTCTATAGTATCTTTAGCTTTAGTATGCTCAGGCATAAACCTGTTTTCAAGTTGTAACAATAACAAAACACTTGAAACGTTTCCTTCCGATACATGCCATGTATATAATCATTTGACCCCTAACGAAAACGGAGTTTCTCCCGTTACATATGGAAGTAATAATGTTATGGGAGATTCCGTAGTTATGCAATTAGACACCGATTCAAGCAATATTTATGCAAATTTCAACATTTCCATATTAGAACTACACCCTAACATAACCACCGATTTATTGTCATTCGTTCACGGACAAATGTCAGGATTGGGATTGACTGAAGGAACTGAAAACAATACTCCATGTGAAGACAAATCAACAAATGACATCTCGCAAAAAGATTTTGTAAAATCATTCCTTGATGAAGAAAGTAAATTGTTTTATAACAATGTACCTTCACTTCTTGAATATGGTACCGATTTTAATTTAGGCGTAAATATTTACCCTGTATTTCTTAATGAAGATTTTGTTACATATGTAAAATATGGTTATTCTTACACCGGAGGTGCTCATGGCAATGTAACTTCATTTTTACAATCTTACAATTTAAAGACCGGAGAAACCGTAAAATTGGAAGACATTATAGAGCCTGATAAATATGATGCTTTGCGTGAAAGAATTGTCAAGCACATGGCTTCATCATATCCTATATATGAAAACATTACATCTGTGAACATGTATTTAGACTCTCTAAATTCATGGCTTGAAGTAGGAGCAGAGCCAAACGTTCAACACATAACATTGCAAAATTACCCTTTGCATAATCCTGGAATTCATCAATACGGTCTTGTTTTCTCTTATGAGAAATATGAATTAACTCCGGGATATTATGGTTGTCCTACAATCGTTTTAACTTACGACGAAATAAGATACTGCTTAAAATCTCCATTAAAAAATTATGTCACTGTTTTAAATTAACAGTGACATAATTTTATTTATATATTGCTCTTCTACGACCTATTTAAGCTTGTCGTCAAGCATATCAATTCCTGTTACAACACGATGTGAATTACCTCGCCAAATTACAGTACCTTGATATTCTTCATAAGTTATTCTTACTTTTTTTCCACTCCCCACAAGACTCATTATATTGCGTGCAATTGAATCATTGACAACAGAAAACGGAAAATCGTAATCAATCCATTTATCAGGACAATCTACATATTTTTCCGATAAAAGCTTTCCTTCATAAGTTTTAAAAGCCATGCCTTGCAGTTTCAATTCCATGATTCTGCCGGTTTCTTGCGACATTGCCGTATAAGGATTAAAAAAGTATAACCACACCCATATACATACACCTAAAACCACCATAGCGACAATGCTATACACAATAAGTCGCAATCGATTATAACCTCTTATGATTGTATCATTGGCTATTTCCTTTTCCTCTTTTTCTTCAGGTGTTTCTACTTTTTCTTCTTGAACTATTGATTCATTTTCATCATCGTCATCGAAAAAATCATATTTTTCTTCAGCCATAATATATCTATTTTTTTAAAGTCGCATTTTATTTCCTGATGTATTTACTTTCACTTTACCCGATGCTATGCGTTGTCGATCTACTGCTACATAAATTGCCGTATATATACCCAATATAATAAGCATAACCGTTTGTAACCCCCATTCAACCATAGCAAAAGCTGATGCTTGCGGGTCGAAACTATCGGTATCAAATGTACCAACACCATAAAGGGATAAACCGAAGATTATCGCAACATGATAAGCTCCAAGTCCTCCATTAGTTGGAATCCCCATCCCTATACTACTCAAAACAAACAAGACAAGCATAGCTACGACGCTCAAATCATGAGTAAACGAAAATGCATATTTAGCAAGATATAATTGAATAAAATAACAACCCCAAATCAGAATTGTATATAATAAAAAGTTCCATTTACCATTCATCTTGGTGATTGCATAAAACCCATCCCACATATTTTTAGCCATTGTACGAAGTTTTACCACAATTTTATTTTGAGTATTAAAACGAAATATCAAAACCATAGCACAAATCAGTGCTACTACAATTGTCCATGTTACAGGAGATACAAGCATATTCCACAACCGCTCCTTAAATTGCGGATAAGTGTCTAAAAATGAATGAAAAGCATCTTGAGCCAAGAAAAAAGTAATCAGCGAGAGGACAAGCACAGTGAGTGTATCCGACAACCGGTCGGCAACCATAGAACCCACCACTTGAGTAAACGAAGCCTTTTGTCGCTCGGCAATATAACCACACCTCCACACCTCACCAAGCCGAGGAAAAATTAGATTCACCGCATAAGTGCCGAAAATAGAGCAAACAAGTGCTTGTAAAGGAGCATCCACTCCTATGGCACGGAGTTGTAAACGCCATCTTAACGCACGAAAAACATGGCTCCAGATACTTATAAAACCTATAAGCACAAACCACCAATAATCAACATCATAACGCAAACAATTAAGCAGTTGTTGCGAATCTACGTTAATCCATAGAAAATAGAACAATCCTATTCCTATTACAAGCGGAATGAGATATGTAAGAATCTTGCGAAACATAGCATTTTTTATTATTATTCGACAACTAATGCATCCATAAATGATGTAAAAACTTTTGGTTTTATTTTGTTCTCAACACGGGTTGCACTATCTTTGTATAATGCAAAGATAGGAGATTTTCTCCGTTCTTCGTAATATCGGGGGCATTTTCGTCCCTAAAGAATTAAAAATGCTTATCTCATAGTAAAAAAGCTCACATTTATGCAACAAGTAAAGGCAAAAAAGAATTTAGGACAACATTTCCTTACCGATTTATCGGTAGCACAGAATATTGCCGACACGCTTATAGATTATCGCAATATGCCTGTTCTTGAAATTGGTCCGGGAATGGGTGTACTCACTCAATATTTGATAGCCGATGGGCATGATTTAAAAGTAGTGGAACTGGATAAGGAAAGTGTTGAATATCTAGAAGAACATTATCCAGAACTTGAAAACAAAATTATTTCAGCCGATTTTTTAAAACTTGATTTGCATGAAATTTACGGAGATAATGACTTTTGCGTTATTGGTAACTATCCTTATAACATTTCATCTCAAATTTTATTTAAAATATTAGACTATAAAGACCAAATCCAATGTTGTAGCGGCATGTTCCAACGTGAAGTTGCACAACGAGTGGCTGCTCCTCCGGGTTCAAAAACCTATGGAATACTTTCTGTCTTGTTGCAAGCGTGGTATGATATAGAATATTTATTTACAGTCCCCGAACATGTTTTTAATCCACCCCCAAAAGTAAAAAGTGGTGTTATTAAGCTCACTCGCAATAGTGTGCAACATTTAGGTTGCGACGAAAAGCTATTTAAAACCATCGTTAAAACATCTTTCGGACAACGACGCAAGACGTTGCGAAATTCGCTACGAAACATTGCCGGGAACAACACGGAAATATTGAACCAACCGATTTTCGGCATGCGTCCCGAACAGTTGAGTGTGGCTCAGTTCATCGAATTAACAAACATATTGGAATCCAATCGTATTCAAAATAAATAAAATGGGATATGAAAGAGTACACTAAAGAATTCATGGAAGACTTGCATGAAGTGATTGCAAGGAAAGATGTTGTACTTGGTAGAAAATTACTTGCCGACTTACACCCAGCCGATATTGCCGAACTTTTTGAAAGCTTGGACGTTGAAGATGAAGAATTCTTTGAAAGTCTGCTTGATGAAGAGGTTGCTGCCGAAGTGCTTATGGAGATGGACGAAGACGACCGTCGCCGACAATTGGAGCAAATGCCAGCAAAAGAAATTGCTGAAACTCTTGAACTTCTTGATACCGATGATGCTGTTGACCTTCTACAAGAAATTGATGAAGAAGATCGCGATGAAATCATTTCACATATCGAAGACGTTGACCAAGCTGGCGACATTATCGACCTATTGAAATATGATGACGACACTGCCGGGGGTCTTATGGGCACCGAAATGATTGTCGTTAACGAGAATTGGAGTATGCAAGAATGTATGAAAGAAATGCGTACCCAAGCCGAGGAAGAAGGCATAAGCGAAATCTACAACGTATATGTAGTAGATGACGACAACCGTTTAAAAGGTGTATTCCCATTACAAAAAATGATAACACACCCTTCGGTTTCAAAAATAAAGCATGTAATGGAAGAAGACCCGGTATCGGTAAAAACCGATACTCCTATTGAAGATGTTGCAAGAGATTTTGAAAAATATAATCTTGTGGCAATGCCGGTTATCGACTCCATTGGTCGATTGGTGGGTCGCATCACCGTCGATGACGTTATGGACACTGTGCGTGAATTACGAGAACGCGATTACCAATTAGCTTCAGGTATCTCGCAAGATGTTGAAACCGACGATAGCATACTTTTACAAACTAAAGCTCGTCTTCCATGGCTATTGATAGGGATTTTCGGCGGTATAGCCAACTCTTGGATTCTTGGAGGCTTTGAAAAAGGTTTTGCTACCAATCCGGCAATGGCTTTGTTTATTCCTCTTATCGGAGGTACAGGAGGTAACGTAGGAACACAATCTTCGGCTATAGTTGTGCAAGGTCTTGCAAACGGAAGCCTTGATATAAAGAATTCAGGCAAATTACTGCTTAAAGAGTTCAGCGTGGCTTTGCTTAACGCGTTAGTCATATCTCTAATGGTGTACTTATATCGCTTATGCATAGGAGAAAGTCCTATAGATGTAGTAACATTGGCTGTTACATTGTCATTATTTGCAGTGGTTCTATTTTCTTCCGTATTTGGCTCATTCGTTCCTTTAATGCTTGAAAAAATAAAAATTGATCCAGCTCTTGCAACAGGTCCGTTTATTACGATTACAAGCGACGTTGTAGGTATGTTAATTTACATGCTCGTAAGTTCTTATCTGATAAGTGCATTCAGTTAAACTAAATATGAATATGAAAAGAAATTTATTTCTAACTATTGCAATGCTTATCGCTTTCCTCTCGAAAGCAGTAAGCATTGCCGGTTTTTGGAACGGTAAATTATCATTAGGATTGCAAAACCTAACTATAGTTTTTAATATTGACGGAGATAGTTGCACCATGTACAGTCCCGACCAAACACCAGTAGGTATTCCGGCTGTATTAAAACCAAGTTCCACCGATTCTTTGATTGTGGAAGTACCTCAATTAAATGTTGTTTTTGAAGGTAAAATTAACGATAAAAAGATTGATGGAGTATTCACTCAAATGGGACACAAGTTTAATCTTACCTTAAATCAAGGCAAACCGGTTTATAATCGTCCACAATCTCCCAAACCACCATTTCAGTATATAACCAAAGAAGTTTCATTTACCAATCCAAAAGACGGAGCCGTTTTAAGTGGTACATTATCTTATCCTACTGATTTCAAAAAAGGAAAAACTCCAGTCGTACTTCTTGTGACAGGAAGCGGACAACAAAATCGCGATGAAGAAATATTTGAGCATCGACCGTTTGCAGTCATAGCACATCACCTTGCCATGAATGGAATTGCGTCTTTACGATATGACGACAGAGGAAAAGATAAATCTACCGGAGAACTTAAGAATGCCACAACTGCCACTTTTGCCGAAGATGCGACTTCAGGATTATGTTTTTTACGAAAACTGAAAAAATTTGGCAAAATAGGCTTATTAGGACATAGCGAAGGTGGTTCAATTGCATTTAAACTTGCAGGTGAAGAAAAAACCGATTTTATAATAAGTTTGGCAGGAGCAGCTCTAAACGGTACCGATATTTTGATAGAACAAAACCGACTATTACTACCAGATAAAGGTATATCAACAAAAATGACCGAAGACTATTGTCGTGCTTTAAGAAAAGTATATCAATATAAAATTGCCTACGGAAAAACTTCGAGTATTAATACTCAAATGCTAGTAACGATGGCAATATCAGAATCAAAAGCCGAAATTTCGGAGAATTTACGCAATAATTTAATCTTGCTCATGGAAACCGACAACGCATGGCTTAATTATTTTATCGCTTATAATCCTATAGAAGACATAAGAAAAATAAAATGCCCTATTATGGCAATAAATGGAGAAAAAGACAATCAAGTTATATCAAAAACAAATCTTGCCATGATAAAAGATAATTTACAATGGAAAGAGGGCGATATAATAAGAGAATATAAAGGTTTGAATCATTTATTTCAACATTGTAACACAGGAGCAATTGAAGAATACATTAAAATATCAGAAACCATTTCACCCGAAGTTCTTGACGACATCACAAGATTTATTCAAAAATTATGATTTTTAGGACTGACAAAATGGCAAAAAAACATTTTGGCACGTTATATGTTATATTAAACGACAGATAAAACGAAAATTAATATATAAAATAAATACTGAAAGATTATGAACATTAAACCATTATCAGACAGAGTGCTTATCACTCCTGCTGAAGCTGAAGAAGTAACTGTGGGCGGTATTATCATCCCCGATTCTGCAAAAGAAAAGCCTCTAAAAGGAACTGTTGTTGCAGTAGGCAACGGTACTAAAGACGAAGAAATGGTAGTCAAAGTGGGCGACACTGTATTATATGGAAAATATTCAGGCACTGAGCTTGAAGTAGAAGGCGTAAAATACTTAATGATGCGTCAAAATGACATTCTTGCTATATTAGAAAAATAATCTTACGATTTAAATCATTCAAAACATTACAACTATGGCTAAAGAAATAAAATTCAATATTAAAGCTCGCGAAGAACTTAAAAAAGGCGTTGACGCATTGGCCGACGCTGTTAAAGTAACTCTTGGTCCTAAAGGACGTAACGTGATTATCGAAAAGAAATTCGGTGCTCCTCACATAACAAAAGATGGAGTAAGCGTTGCTAAAGAAGTCGAACTTGAAGATAAATTCCAAAATATGGGAGCTCAACTTGTAAAAGAAGTTGCTTCCAAGACCGGCGACGATGCAGGTGATGGTACTACTACAGCTACCGTACTTGCTCAAGCAATCATTAACACAGGATTAAAAAATGTTGCTGCCGGAGCTAATCCTATGGATTTGAAACGTGGTATTGACAAAGCTGTTGCAAAAGTTATTGAAGGCATCAAAGCTCAAGCTCAAGAAGTTGGTGATGATTTTGACAAAATAGAAAATGTGGCTAAAATCTCAGCTAACAATGACGATGAAATAGGTCGACTTATTGCTGAAGCCATGAAGAAAGTTAAAAAAGAAGGCGTTATCACTGTAGAAGAAGCAAAAGGAACCGATACAACAGTAGACGTTGTAGAAGGTATGCAATTTGACCGTGGTTACATTTCTCCATATTTTGTTACTAACACAGAAAAAATGGAATGCGAAATGGACTCCCCTTACATCCTTCTATACGACAAGAAAATATCCAACTTGAAGGATATGCTTCCTATTCTTGAAGCTACAGCACAAAGCGGGCGTCCTCTTCTTATCATTGCCGAAGACGTTGACAGCGAAGCTCTTGCTACCCTTGTAGTCAACCGTTTGCGTGGCTCATTGAAGATATGTGCAGTAAAAGCACCTGGTTTTGGTGACCGTCGTAAAGAAATGCTTGAAGACATCGCAATTTTGACAGGTGGTGTAGTTGTTTCTGAAGAAAAAGGATTAAAACTTGAAGGCACTACAATCGACATGCTTGGTACTGCTGAAAAAGTTTCTGTAAATAAAGAAAATACAACCATAGTAAATGGAGCAGGCGACAAACAAGCTATTGCCGACCGTGTAGCTCAAATCAAGGTTCAAATTGAAACTACCAAATCTCAATATGACCGCGAAAAATTACAAGAACGCCTTGCTAAACTTGCAGGCGGTGTTGCTGTTCTTTACATCGGTGCTCCTTCTGAAGTGGAAATGAAAGAAAAGAAAGACCGCGTAGACGATGCATTGAGTGCTACCCGTGCAGCAGTTGCCGAAGGTATTGTTCCTGGAGGTGGTACAGCATACATACGTTGCGTTGAAGCATTGGAAAACTTAAAAGGCGTAAATGACGATGAAACAACAGGTATCGACATCATTCGCCGTGCTATCGAAGAGCCTCTTCGCCAAATCGTTTACAATGCCGGACTTGAAGGTGCTGTTATCGTACAAAAAGTTAAAGACGGTAAAGCTGATTTCGGTTACAATGCACGTACCAACAAATTTGAGAACCTATTTGAAACAGGTGTTATCGACCCAGCAAAAGTTACTCGTGTAGCTCTCGAAAATGCAGCATCCATTGCAGGCATGTTCTTAACTACCGAATGTGTAATTGCAGAAAAACCTGAAGAAAACCCCGCTCCTGTGGCAGGTATGAACCCAGGCATGGGAGGAATGATGTAATAAAATAATCTTATTTTATATACTTAAAGTGCTTGATTGAGGTAAAAACCTTCAATCAAGCACTTTCTTTATTGTTTGAATTTCGTTTGTTATTTAGCTTTAATATCTTTAAATACAGCTTTCAAAAATACTAATTGAGGTAAAAAAGCTTTAATCGATTTTCTTTTATTACTTATTTACAGTACCTTTGCAAATTATTATCTATATAGAATATAACTTAATTTGATTTATTAGTGATTGATTTATTAAATGTTTTAAAAGACGGAATCGTTACTATTAGCGATTTTGTTTGTGGTTTCCCCTTGTTTATTTGGTTAATAGGAGGAGGCTTGTTCCTATTCATCTATTCAGGTGCCATTCCGTTGCGTCGCCTTAATTGGTCACTTAAAGCATTGCAAACTAAAAGTCCAAGCGGAGATGGACAAATAAGCTCATTCCAAGCATTAATGAGCAGTATATGCTCAACTGTTGGTATGGGAAATATTGCCGGTGTTGCTATTGCTATATCAATAGGTGGACCCGGTGCTATTTTTTGGATGTGGATAAGTGCTTTATTGGGAATGTCTACAAAATTCTTCGAAGGAACACTAGCCATAATGTATAAAGGAAAAGACAAAGAAGGTAATGTTCATGGTGGTCCCATGTATGTACTCACTGAAGGACTTGGCAAAAAATATCGTCCATTGGCTATATTCTTTGCTTTCTTTGGTATGATAGGAACACTCTGTTTTATGCAAGCAAATCAACTTACCGAATCATTTATAACGGTACTTGATGCTCCCGACACTTTCAATTTTCGCTTGATAACAGGTCTTATAATGGCTTTTGTCGTGTCTATTGTAGTACTTGGTGGCATAAAACGCATATCAAAAATAGCCACTAAAGTTGTACCTATAATGGTTGGCTTGTATTTCTTGCTTGTATTCATTGTGATTGTATCCAATATTGAATTGTTGCCTAAAGTGTTTTATGAAATCGTGAGTGAAGCGTTCAATGTAAAAGCCGGATTTGGAGCTTTAGCTTTTATAGCATTGACCGGAGCACGCCGAGCAATGTATGTGAATGAAGCAGGGGTAGGAACAGCGTCTCTAATGCATGGTGCTTCACGCAACGCTGAACCAGTAAGAGAAGGACTTGTTGCAATGATTGGGCCTGCTATTGATTCCGGGCTTGTGTGTACACTTACTGCTATTCCTATACTTATGGCAATGACAATAAGCCCTATTGAAGTTGAAGGAGTAAAAGGATTATATATAGCCTTAAATGCTTTTGAAACTATGCTACCCGGCTGGGGTGAATATGCACTTATGATAATAGTGTTTATCTTTGCTATAACAACAATGTTTTCTTATTCTTATTATGGCACACAATGTGCAGGATACTTATTTGGATATAAAAACGGAAAATATTACGACTATTTTTATCTATTTATGATTGTTGTAGCTTGCATTATATCCCTTGATTTAGTGGTGAGCATAATGGATTTAGCATTTGCATTTATGGCGATACCTACCATGTATGCACTATTCCGTTTATCTCCACAAGTGAAACGCGAAGCTAAAGCGTATTTTGAAAAGCATAAACTACCTAAATAAAAAAAACAGTTTCTTTGATACATTAAAGTGCTTGATTGAGGAATTCCTAACAATCAAGCACTTTTTTACTTATTTTATACCAAGAGGATGTTAATTTATTTTTTACTTCTAGTTGGTTTCAATAATCTATCATATTCTCCTTCTGTTGAGAATAATTTAACAACAGCATCCATAGCAGGGTCATCTTTTAAATCTTGAATAGCACCACCTCTTTGATAATAGTACCTTTTAACAATCTCCTGTGCCAATATGCTGGATATAAACTTTCTATGAATATCTAAATCTCGATTTAAATCATGCTTCAACAATTTTTCCAATTGAGCAAAAACCACTTTTGTAGAATCATTCATATACCCTTCGGTTTCGGCTACCTCTCGCAATTGTTTTACTCCATCTTCACAAAGTTTGTCGTATTGAAATTTTTCTGGATTTATAAAACCTTTAAACTGATTGTAAATAGTATCGGTAACGACAAAATCTTCAATGGCAGGAATACTTTTATTTTCATGAGCATATTTTGTTGCAAAATCAAAAGCCCAAAAATCTTTCACTATATTATAAGCAAGACGATTAACTTTTGGATATTTCACTTCAATATCGGGCGTAATTCCACCACCATCGCGAACTTCTCTGCCATTTGCTGTGCGATACACCGTTGTCAAGCTGTCGGGAATACGAGCTACCGAACCATCCGGATTTCTATGAGAATAATCAATAGCTTGGATAAGACGTCCACTTGGAATATAATATTTTGCCGTTGTAACCTTCATCATGGCATCATAGGGTAAAGAAAGTGTTGTTTGAACAAGTCCCTTTCCAAAGGAACGAATTCCGATAACCACAGCACGATCTAAATCCTGTAAAGCTCCGGTCACAATCTCAGAAGAAGAGGCCGAACCTCCATCAATTAGAATTACAAGCGGAGTTTTATCGTCTATAGGATCTTGCGTTGTTTTATATGTTTTAGTATTTTGCTTTAATTTCCCTTTTTGCGTTAGAACTTCTGTTCCTTTAGGCACAAAATAACCCACAATCTGTACCGCACTTTCCAAAAGACCTCCGCCATTGCCTCGCAAATCAAGCACTATTGATTTTACAGCAGGATTTTTTTTCAATTCAAGCAAAGCCTCTTTAACTTCTTGTGCCGATTTTTCACTGAACGTGGTAAGCGATATATACCCTAAATTCTCTCGCTGAACACCAAAATATGGAACACTTGGTATCTGTATTTTTTGTCTTACCAATTCAAATTGCATTAATCCTACATGTGGACGTTCTATTTCCACTTTTACAATTGTTTTTGGTTGTCCTTTAAGGCGTTCGCTTACTTTATCTACCGCCAAGCCTATAACGCTATCTCCATCAATTTTTACAATTTTATCACCGGGCATGATTCCGGCTTTAGCCGCAGGACTATTTTCGTATGGTTCCGAAAAATAAGTTGCCCCATTACGAAAAACTATAGCCGAACCAAGTCCGGCATACTCACCTTTTGTAATCGTACGAAACTCCTCTTGCTCTTTGGCTGGGAAATATTCAGTATAGGGGTCTACATCATTAAGCATAGCATTAATAGCTCTATCAATGCTTTTTTGCGTACTTATGGTATCAACATAATAAGTATGTAATTTTTTAAATACCGATGTAAACGTATCCAAGCTTCTTGCAATTTCAGTTTCTTTATTTTGAGCATTCATTTCACATGTCATGAACACTACAACAACAAAAGTAAGTAACCAATTTATTCTTTTCTTCATTTTATCCGATTTTTTCGCTAAAGTACAACATAGAGCCGAATATAGAGCTTGTTTTTATGAGAAAAAGTCTTAAAAAATAAAAATATCTCGCTTTTTTTTCAAAAGTTGTTGCATAATTCAAATATTGGAAGTAATTTTGCAACGCAATTAACAAAAAGATTGCACAACCGCTTCAATAGCTCAGTTGGTTAGAGCACCTGACTGTTAATCAGGGGGTCGTTGGT
>CAZHXA010000009.1:0-62846 GCA_964536025.1 uncultured Muribaculaceae bacterium | reverse complement strand
GCGTAAGCCAACAGATTTACAGTCTGCCCGTTTTAACCACTTACCTACCTACCCTACGCTTGAGCCTCTTGTCGGATTCGAACCAACGACCCCGAGATTACAAATCACGTGCTCTGGCCAACTGAGCTAAAGAGGCATTAACCAATCGCTTTGGATTTCTTAGCGAGTGCAAAGTTACGCATATTTTTTAATTCACAAAATATTAGCATATCTTTTTTGCAAAAAAAAATAATTATTGAGGTTTTAAATCAATTTTCATCTCTTGAATCGAGACTTTTTTACTAAGATTCACAAAAAAACAGGAGCAAGTTTTTACTTGCTCCACCTATTCTATTATACACAAATTCTTATTTATCCTTTTTAGTTTTCTCCAATTGACGCTCCAATGCTTCTATTGCCAAATCAACAGCTTCTTCAAAAGTATCGGCTACTTTATCAGCAAATAAATCAGGGCACGATGGAAGCACTAATTTCACTCCCGCTTCCTTATTCATTGCGGTTTCCGGCTTTACAACCTTAAGCGTCACTTCTGCTTCAGCAATTTCTTCATTACGTCTTGCAAGTTTTTCCAATTTCTTATTTACAAAACTTTCCAATTTTTCTGACGCATCAAAATGAATAGATTTAATTCTTACTTCCATATCATCCTCCTTTTTTAATTGCTCTTGGATGAGCATGTTCATAATTTGTTTTTAATTCTCTATATGTTATATGAGTATAGACTTGCGTTGCAGCAAGCGACTCATGACCTAACAATTCTTTTACACTATTTAGTTGTGCCCCGTTATTCAACATCACAGAAGCAAACGTGTGTCGCAATACGTGCGGACTACATTTACCACCACTATTCACTTCTCCAAGTTTTTCGTGTACTATTCTATAAACTAAAGTAGGATAAAGCTGTTCACCGTTCTTTCTTACAAAGAAAAATTCACTCACAGAACACACTGTCTTTGCACGCAAAGTTCTGTATTTTTCTATTTCCGAATGCAATTCTTCACCAAACGGAACAATCCTATCTTTATCACGTTTACCATGCACCTTAAGTTCTCTATCGGATACATCGGCATCACGTAGTCCTATCAATTCAGAACGTCTTATTCCCGTTGAATAAAACATGAGTAACATCAACCTGTCACGCACTTGCTCAAAATCTCCTTCATCAGCCGATTCCGAGAACAATGCATCAACATTTGAAACGCGAACACATTCAGGCAACCGTTTCTTCATCTTTGCAAGTTCCACTTCTTTTGCAGGACTACTAACAACAAGTCCATTTTGTTGCAAATATTTATAAAATGCTCTTAATGCTTGCAACTTGCGACGAATTGTTGACGTTGCATCTTTTTGGACAGTTAGATACACCAACCAAGCCCTTATATCTCCGACAGTTACACTTATCGGATCAAAGTCATCCACACCTCCGGTTAAGTACGCCTTAAACTGATTCAAATCATTATTATAAGACAAAACGGTATAAGCTGAAAGATTCAACTCATACCGTATATATTTTATGAACGATTCAATTAGCATAATCAAGCGTCTTACGTTACGCTTACGAATTTACGCTATATCCTCGATATTTCCAAATTTAAATTGGTTAATTTCTTTTTTATTTTCAAAAATCAATCTTCGTCAAGGTGCAATTTTTGAACATAAACAGCTTTCATCATTTTTTTGCGATTTGCAACCGATGGCTTTTCAAATGCTTGACGGCTACGCAATTCTTTTACGATACCTGTTTTTTCAAATTTTCTTTTGAACTTTTTCAAAGCTCTTTCAATGTTTTCACCTTCTTTTACTTGTACGATAATCATCTTTATTCTAAATTTAAATGTTTTACTTATTTTTATAAAGCGGTGCAAAATTAGAAATTACTTTCCACTTAACAAAACTTTTCACCGCCATTTTTTTTAACAATGGCTATATATACTTATTAGCTACATTTTTCAACAAATGCAGAAAGTGCGTCATAGCCCAACGCCATATTGTTATATTTCAATCGTTTACATCTTTTCTAAGGGGTAAAACACAACCTCCTCTCTTTTTAACGGGTGCAAAGATACAATTTTTTCTTGATTTTCAACAATAAAAGTTTTTTCTCAACTTATTTTTCTTATTTTCTCAATCAATTTATCTCTTTTTATACATCAGCTCTTGTCGTCCCGTTTTTTTTACAAAACGGCTTCTTTAATTTCTTATATTATATCCACTTCCCGATTTTACAGCCGAATACTTGGTCAACCAAACGTTATCACTAACAGCTTTTCCTGAAATGGGGCTTCCGGTTCCCTCCATCAATTCATAATGAGAACCACACACTTTGCACACAGCTTCATTGGCGTTATCATCTACAACTACGCAAACTTTTTCCTTACGCTCAACAGGACAGCTTAAATCAAATGCACATACATTCCCATAAGGGGTATTATAAATCAGCACTCCTCCAAATCCTGTTCTTGTTTTTGCCGTAAAGGGATAATTTGCCGGAATTCTATCTATCACACTAAACACACGATACGAGCCGGGCGTATAAGCTCCATATTGCGACCAATACCCCATTGTTGATAAGTCTATATACACTTCTCGCTGTGGAATTCTGTTTCTATCGTTCACTTCGGTACACGATAGAACCGTAATGCAACAAAGCAATAAGCACACTATATTAAGTATTATTTTCATCACTTACGTCCCAACAATAAATCAAAAGCCAAATGATATGTATCAAAATCAAAGTTCTTCAAAATTGAATCATATAATTCTTCAACCTTATCATTACAAAGATTTCCAATAGACCCTTCATGCGTGTGATTAGCTTCCTTCACAGGAGAAAATTTACCTACTTCTATGTCTAATCCTACTTTTTTATAAGCATCACGGAACGGCATGCCATCTTTAGCTAAACGATTTACCTCTTCCACCGAGAACATCAAGTCATAACGACTATCGTCCAATATATGCTCATTTACTTTCACACTGCTCACCATTGCGGTAACCATTGCAAGTATATTTCTTAATTCAGAAAACGCAGGTAAAAAAGATTCCTTTATCATTTGCAAATCTCTGAAATAGCCACAAGGCAAATTATTTGTTATCAGCGTTATTTCATACGGCAATGCCTGAAGTTTATTACATTTTGCTCGAGTCAACTCAAACACGTCTGGATTTTTTTTGTGTGGCATAATAGAAGACCCTGTGGTATATTCATCAGGCAATTTTATAAAACCAAAATTCTGACTGTTATACATACAAGCATCAAATGCCAATTTTGACACAGTAGCAGCTACATTGGCAAGAGCTTGAGCTACTATACGTTCTGTTTTACCCCTTCCCATCTGTGCATAAACCACATTATAATCAAGAGACTCAAAACCAAGCAAACGAGTGGTCATTGTTCGATTTAACGGAAAAGAAGAACCATAGCCGGCAGCCGAACCCAACGGATTACGATTGGTTACCTTATAGGCTGCTTGCAAAACAGTTAAATCGTCTACAAGCGACTCAGCATAAGCTCCGAACCACAAACCGAAAGACGACGGCATAGCTACCTGTAAATGAGTATATCCAGGCATAAGAACTTGTTTATAACGTTCCGATTGAGCTAGCAAAGCCTTAAACAAAGAAGTTACGCTATCCACAACGCTTTCAAGTTCACTACGAATAAATAATCTCAAGTCTACAAGCACTTGATCATTACGGGAGCGACCGGAGTGTATTTTTTTACCCACATCACCAAGTCGACGAGTCAACATAAGTTCTACTTGAGAATGAACATCTTCAATACCTTCCTCTATATTGAATTTATCTTTTTCTATTTCATCATAAATTTCACGCAAAGCCGATGTTAAACGCTCAAGTTCTTCAGCCGTAAGCAAATCTATCGACTCCAGCATTTTTATATGAGCGAGTGAACCAAGCACATCATAACGAGCAAGATACATGTCCATTTCTCTATCTCTACCCACAGTATAAGATTCGACATCATGATCGACTTGTACCGACTTTTCCCATAGCTTCATTGCCATAACCGTATCTGTTTATTCTAATAAAAAACATTGCTTTAGTTGCAAAAGTAGTGAAAAAACATGAGTTTTCAGCACCGATACAATAAAAAGGTCACATACAGCCCATTTAATGACACATAAACACAAAAAAATAATGTAGTTCAAAATTGAACCACATTATTTTCAGTTTATAGCCATAGAAATGTTACAACACTCTGTTTTCCAAGATAAAATGCTCTTGCTTTTACAAGTTTTATTCCATCGGGTATTGCAACAGGTCCATTCCACATCGGAGATTTATCCGTAGGGTCACTTCCATCAAGCGTATAGCGTATCACCACATCAGGATATTGCTTATTTGCAACCAGACTTCCATCTTTCACTATCAATCCCGGCTGTCCCAAATGAAATTCAGCTCCACGTTTAGCAAGTTGAGGTAATTCCTTAATGCCTATAATCATATTATAACGAGCTCGCTCATTTAAATAAGATTTGCTATCATAATTATCATTACCCCATAAAGGATATGCATTCCACCCACGTTCTACTATACCGAAAATCTTAGGCAACACATAATATTGTACGGTTTTATAGCCACGAATTGTTTCTGCCCAAAGTTGACCTTGAATACCCACTATATTTTCTTTCTTTTCAATTACCGGTTTTCCCTTCTCGATAGTTTCTAAATTATTTAGTTTACCCGAAATTGTACGTCGTGCCGAACGATAAACATTAAACGGCTGTGCCTCCCACGAAGTAAACTCATCTACCGTTCCGCCCCAATTATGACCGGGTTCGTCTTGATGGCGAGAATACATAAAATCAAGATAACAATTATTTGCGTTACTCAATATAACAGGATAACCACTATTTGCTATATAATAAGGTATTGTATCACGACTACCCACAGTGCTCCATCCGTTAATCATATAAAAACGATTTTTCACTTTCTCGTTAAAGTCATTTGAATGTTTCAACGCCGCTTCTTGCCAAGCTCCGGCTCTAATTCCTTTATTATCAAGATAAGCCGTGATTTGGTCGATATAAAACTCTTCGATTTGTCTTATTTTAGTAAATCCATTTTCCGCCATCATCCGTTTAATAGCCGGAGAGTTGTTCCATGCTCCATCGGCAACTTCATCACCTCCTAAATGTACGGTTTTAAGTTTCACACCGGCTTTTTCATACATTATTTCAAGCTCATCGATAATCTTTTTAACAAATCTATAAGTACCCGGAACAGCAAGATTCAATACATTATCGCTATAACCTTGTACCGAAGTATAAGCAGTTGTATCCTCGGTATCCCACACGATAAATTCCTCTGCTTTTTCTCTATCGGAATCAATATATTTATTATATCTGTTTTTCATAGAAAGAATCACAGCACGAGCATGACCGGGAGTCTCTATTTCAGGAATTATCTCTACGCCCCTATTATGAGCATACTTTATAAGTTCCACGAATTGTTCGCTTGTTATATATCCATTAGCGGTTGTTGACAAATCGTCAGGATTGCCATTGCCGGCATAAGTTTGCATGAGAAAATCCTTTTCATCATGCGTCATTCCCTTTCGAGAGCCATAAGTTGTAAGTTCAGGCAAGCTCGGTATTTCAATTCTCCACGCTTCATCATCATTGAAATGAAAGTGAAATACATTTATCTTATAAGACGCAAGAATATCAATAAAATCTTTTATGCTTTCATAAGGAGTATAATTTCTTGCTATATCGAGCATCATTCCACGATGTCGCAAGTCAGGATAGTCGGTAATTGCTACCTCCTTCAATATATTTTCCCCATTCGTACGTTCAAGTGCTGCCACAAGAGTTTTCACTCCATTGTGTACTCCTTTAGTCGAATTACCTGCAATTTCTATTATATTTTTCTTTACATTAAGCGTATAAAATTCCTCGTTTTTACTATTATCATTCAAAAGCGATAATTTTATTTGGAATTTTGCTTTTCTCGATGTTGAAATGCCACAAGATTCAATTTTCTCCATCAAATAATCGGAAACATAATTAATTGAATTCTCGCTAACGTGAATTGAAATAAGACTTGGTATTTTCACATCTTTACCAAGTTTTCCTATATTTTTAGGAGTAGGCAATATATCATAAACACCAAGTTCTATTCTGCTATTCTGTGGATTGATTTTCTCATTCTTTTCAAACACAAATTTACCATCGGGATAATTCACATATTCTTTACCTTTTGCCGCCCATTGTAATGGATTATTCATTGCTTGACGAACAAACGGTACGCCTATGGGTTGTCCTCCATGAAAAGCAAAATGTCCTCCATCGGGGCCAAAGCTAATACCAGGATAAACACCGTTAAGCACTAAATCCACAACCAGCGAATCACCCGGAGCCAAAGGTTTGTAATTTTCGTTAGGAGTAAAATAGTAATAACCTTTTTTCACCACTTTTATTGACAACGGTGAATTTTCTCCCGTTTTCATAGTGCGAGGAAATTGATTGAAATAAAACGACCAATTTCCATCCAGTTCCTCATCACTTATATTAGTAAAAACATATTTCGCACTATATTTATTAGGTTGAACGCCGTTTTCTCCCATCACCCATTTCACCGATACTGGCGATTGTGACGAAGCACCTAATGAGATTGTTGCCAATGTGCCAAACAACATTTTCTTCACAAGACCTGATGCCATAAAGCTATAATAGTTATAAGGTTTATAAAAAGATTACTCCAAAGTTACGTAAAATATTGAATATTTCAACACGCCATAACTTTGGAGCAATAATTTCTATATTTATTATTTAGGGATTACTTATTTTTCAGGTTTCAATCGTCTTCTGAAAGTTGACTATGCTTGTTCCTGAAAGCCATGGGAGCCACTCCTACCGCTTTCTTAAAATATTTACCAAAACTCGATTGGTCACAGAAATTAAAATCGTAAGCAATACGCTGCACCGATGTTCCCGACACAATCAATGCATTTTTAATTTGTGCAATCACATTACGCGTAATAACTTCCTTTGCCGTTTTCTTTGTCTTTTTACGGCAAATCTCATTCAAATATTTAGGCGTAATACATAACTTATCGGCATAAAAAGCGACATTATGTTGAGTTTTACTATGTTCCGATAAGAGTTTCATGAAAGTTCTAAAATAATTATCGGTTGTCGTATAAGTATTGCCCGAAAAAGCCGAAAATCCAGATTCTTTTTTTGCAAACTCTGCAACTGTGATTATAATATTCCTTATGATTCCATAAACAAAATCGGTATTTCGTTCAAAACGTTGCTCAAGTTTTGAATAATAATCGAGTGTGTTAAATAAGTTATATATTATCTGTTTTTCACATTCATCATCCAATTTTTTATATGGATTTGCAAATATATTACCTAAATATTCAACTCTAAAGCCTATGGTAGAATCAATTACAGCATCTTGAGCAAATGTCAACACCATACACTCGGCATCACCACTCATTTCTAATGGTTTTAAAGTAGTATTGGGATGCATACATAGTATGGAATCTTGTTCCAAATTATATGTTTCAAGATTAAATTGCAATTTTGCCGACCCTTTTTTACATAAAATAATTACAGTAAATGGAAGAATGATTGCACCATGAGAATGTGTAGGGTGATAATTTATATGCAATATCTTATAATTAAGTTCTTTATCAAAATAAAAATCTTCGTTTGTCATAGACTGAATATTATTTTTCCCAAAAATACATATTTTCATCAAAAAATAATATATCACACCGAAAAAAGAACTAATTTTAGTGAAAAACAGGCTAAATTTTCTTATTCCCTATTTTGCAAATTTTGAATATTAAACGTACAAATTTAGATTCTATACGTTCTACTAATGTAATCAGTTTATATTTAGTGAAGATAACAAATAAATCATCAACACTGAAAAGGAAAAATTTCTTATAAACTCCCTTTGACATCTCAACTTTAGGGCTATTTCGTAGGCATTAACTTTTCAGTTTTCCAGTTCATAAGCCAAATAAAAGTCCATAACTTGTGGTTGTTTTTCCACAAAGTTATGGACCTTATGAGGTTCGCGAAAAGACGCGGAAATTACCACTTAAAAATTATAGGGTCATCTGTTTGCGTTCCCCAATAAGAAGTATATGAGCTGGTGAATTTGATGGGCATTTCAGTCGCATTAAATTCCCACTCAAACGAGTAGTTGTCAACATACTCTTCATTACCGGGACGTAAATCTTTTTCTACGGCAGACAAAGGTAAGTGCTTAGTTCCTTTGCCAAGGAGTCCTGCATAGTAAGCAGGAGCCATTTCATCCATGTCGATGCGGAAACTATCATCATAAAGCATTATACCACTCTTATTAACAATAGCATTCTTGTGCGTTGCATCAGTGTATGACACTGTAGTTTCCATTTTGTTGCCATCTTCATCGTCGCTAACAGATACTTTGGTTATATCACCATCAGCATTGTATGTAATGGTTGTTACTTCGTTATCACCTTCGGTACGCTTCATTTCAATAAGCTGACCGGCAGTGTTATACTTGAACCACCATTCGTCAACTTGTAATCCGTCCCACTCGCTTTCACATTCTTCGTATGCATACTCAATGTAGCCTTGTGCATTTAGCTTAATGAAGAAATCAACACCATCTTCATCATCGCCCCAAGCTACATTCATAGTCATGTCATAGTCTGTTGGACGTGCGGCACGAGATTTTGCCTTTGCGCTTGTGTTAGCCTTTGCACCAGTGTAGTCAAAGGTATAAACATCTTCATCGTCAACGATTTTTGTGACAAGCCCATCTGCATTCTTGGTAATTACTAAATCACCTACAGCAGTAGGAACACCTTGTGTGAATACGGTTGCCGGATTAGCATTCCCGGTAGTAACATTAACATCCGGATTCGGTTCGTCATTGTCGTCACTGCAAGATGCAAAGCATGCACAAGTCATTGCAAGCATTACCACAAATACACTTTTAAAATCTTTTATCATTGTTTTTTAGTTTTAATTAATACAACGACAAAGTTATGTATAATTGGTCTATTCTCACCCCCCGAGTTAAAAAACGTTAATTATATTTATTATCTTAGATTGAATAATCTAATGGCATTTTCATCGGTTCTTATTGATACTTCATTTTCATCAACATGAAGACAGCTTGCAACACATTTGCATATATGTAACACGTTTGCACTTTCATTTCGTTTACCTCTATTAGGAACAGGAGCAAGATAAGGCGAATCTGTTTCAAGCAATATGCGATTAAGCCCTATTTCAGGAAGAATAATAGGTATTTGAGATTTTTTGAATGTAACAATTCCGTTTATACCAAAGTAGAAATCTCCATATTTGCGTATTCTTTGCAAATCTTCCACACTTCCGGTAAAACTGTGAAACACACCACCGGGAAGTTCGCCGGAATATTCCTCAAATACTTCAATAATAGTGTCCAATCCATCACGGCAATGAATTATGACAGGTATATTTTTGTCATAAGCCCAATGCAATTGAGTGTCAAACACCTTTTTTTGTTCTTCTCTGTAAGTTTTATCCCAATATAAATCAATTCCTATTTCACCTACAGCCACATATTTGCGAGCATCCAGCCACTGCTTCACAATCTCAAGTTCTTTATGGTAATCGCTATTTACTTCGGTAGGATGCAATCCCATTGCCATCGAAGTACATTGCGGATATTTATCATGCAAAGTATGCATAGGTTCTATTGTAGACAAGTCCACATTAGGGAGTATCATGTGAGATATACCGTTTTCCAATGCACGAGCTACAACCTCATCATGGTCGCCGTCAAATTCTTCTAAATATATGTGTGTGTGCGTATCAATCATGCTCGCTTGCTATTTTTTACGATTCATCAACATATCCACAAATGCAAGGAACACCTGTTTCGATTCAACATTCAAGTTTATATTTTCAAGAATTGCGACGGCTTCCTCTTTGTATTGTGAAATGCGTTTTTCTGCTATTTCTTTCACCCCCGCACGAGTATAAATATCGGTTACTGCTTGAATTTTAGCTTTTTTATCGGGATTTTCGGCATTTATCCACGACATCAACTCTTTATTATCATCGCCCACCGACAATTCCAAAGCTTTAATGAGCATAAACGTTTTTTTATTATTCAAAATATCCCCACCTATTGCTTTGCCGAAAGTTTTTTCATCACCATACACATCAAGCAAATCATCTTGCAGTTGGAACGCAAGCCCTATGAGTTCGCCAAAACGATATATAGCATCGGCATTTTTTTCATCGGCACCACCTATAATAGCACCCATCTTGCAGGCACAACCAAGCAAAACCGATGTTTTAAGCCTTATCATGTGAATATATTCTTCTTCCTTAACGTCCAATCGCTGTTCAAAATCCACATCATATTGTTGTCCTTCATAGATTTCCATTGCCGTCTTGTTATACAAGTCCATGACTTGTGCCATTACTATAGCCGGAGCTTTTGCTATGTATTGAGTAGCCATAGTGAGCATAGCATCTCCCGAAAGTATTGCTGCGTTTTCATTCCACTTGATGTGAACGGTAGGTTTTCCGCGTCTAATGTCGGCCTTATCCATAACATCATCATGAAGGAGAGTGAAATTGTGATACAATTCCAGTCCTACAGCAGGCAAAACAGCATCTTCAAGATTGCCACCGAAAGCATCGCAAGACATAAGCACCAACGAAGGACGAATTCGTTTCCCTCCAAGCCCCATAGTATAAGCTATGGGAGCATATAGTTCCGAAGGTTTTGACGGATATTGTATATTGACAACCGTCTCATTTACTTTATTCAAATATTCATTGAAAGACAACATAATTTTCAGTTTTACTATTTCCTATTATAATATTTCAAAAATGACGCATACTCTACATCATTATATATCTTACTCACAATTTTCACCTTTTCGGCTATCTTAACAGTATCATGAGGGTATCTGTATCGGTCAATCCTCAACGCTGTTCCAAGTTGGGCAGGAGTGGATAGCTTAACATACAATTTCATTTCCTTTTCCAAAGGCAAAGCACCGACATAACTTTGTACGCCCTCAGCAAAACGTTCAAAATATTTTTCGCCTCTATATTTTTCAAAATTTCTTTTCAGCAACATTATACGCTTGTTCAACTCTTTTCCATTCAACACGGTATCTCGTTCAACTTCCGACACTATGGTCATAGCAAAGTCGCGACCTAAAATTTCGGGTGCCATAAGCGTATCCAAGCCCATTACAAGTTGCGAAACAAAAGCCGAATCTACGACCGCAGTCTTTACCAAGCGTTCGCTTATCGCACGACCATCATTACGATTACCCGAGCTACAAGCTACCATCAGCAAGACAATACATAAAGAAAAGCTTATAAGATTCTGTCTCATCACTTTTGTTTAAATATTACTTGAGCCAATTGTGGGTCGTTTACGGTAATATACTCTTGAAAAGAGGACTCAAATGCCCGAGCTGCCAAAGTATCTCCTTTAAGCAAATATTCGCTTTCTATGGCTTTTGCTTCGAGTATAAGCGATTCCAATTGCATGGTATCGTCATGATTGGCACTTACTAAGGCTTTTGCTGCCACCAATGCACGTTCTCCGGCTTCAGCCATATACTCCGACTTCTCATGAGAGCAAGCCATCATGACCGAAGTAAGCAATATTACCCACAAGCATTTATTTTTTGTAGTTTCGCACATAAATAACATATTTGAATTACAAACTTAATGAAAAAATAAGTAAAATGGAAAACTTGTACACAAAAACGCACTTGTGAAGCACACTATAAAAACAAAAAATAATGGTAATAATGTAAAAATAAGCTAATTAATATAGTGATGTTTCATTATTTTTGTAAATTCGCACAAAAGAACATTTCATTTAACTCATCCATCATGAAGCCTATTACTAACGCACTACTTATTGCGTCCATTATATGCTACGTTTTTTTGCCTTTCTATGAGCTGTCTTTTGAGGGAGCTTGGTCGGGCTTGAAATATACTGCAGAAACCATCAGCAACATTGAGCCTTTACTTTCAAAACTTTTTGTTTTAATACCATTTGGTGCATGTTTCGGGGGTATCCTTTTCAACTGTCAAAAAGGACGTTATTGGGGTATTGCTACAAGTTTGTGTATAATTGCCGGATTATTCTTTTACATTAAAGCTCACGACTTTTCTTCTGCTGCCAATCCTCAATTATTCAGTATTTCCGGTTTAGGCATAGGGTTTAACATAAGCTACGGATTACTTATTGCATCATTAGCTTCAGCCATAACATCCATATTGCCTTTCCCTTTCAATAAAGACAAGTAAAATTATTTGTAAGATAACGGATAATTAATGAGATATACTTGACCGGTAGCTCGTGTTATTGCAGTGTACAGCCATCGGTAAAAATCCATCGTCGAAAAAGCATCTTCGGGTATATATCCCATATCTATAAAGACGTTTTTCCATTGTCCGCCTTGTGCCTTATGGCATGTAACCGTATAAGCATATTTCACCTGCAAGGCATTGAAATATTCATTACGTTTTAATGATTTGTAACGAGTTCGCTTGTCGCCTTCAAGTTCCGAATATATCTCTGAGAACAGCTTTTCGCTTTGCTCACGATTCAATGCCGGAGTGTCACTAAACAGACAATCCAAAATCACTTTTGCATCGACCTCTATATTATTATGGTCAAGAAACTCCAATGTAACGTCGGCAAACCTAAACCCATACATCTTGTGAACACCACGTACTCGGCTCACTCGAGCAACATCTCCATTAGCAATGAAGTCAAGTTCCTCATATTGTTCGCTCCAAAAATAATTATTCTTGGCAACAAGAAGCATGTCACCACTCACCAACTCATCTTCACGATACAATATTTGATTTCTTATGCCGGCATTAAACATTACGGCTCGTTTATTGGAACGTGTTATTATAATGGTTTCATTCAAGCCGTCTTTTCCATAACAATCGCCTATTTTTTCGCTCATATATTCACCCGACAATACTTCAACATCGTCAAAATAGGATAAGTGCAATTCAGGCTTAATCAAGCCGTCTTTATCTTCCATATTGCGACGTAACAACGTAGCATTGTAAAGAATTCCCGATTCTTCGGCTTGGCGTGCAGTTTGAGTAAGAATGGAAACATACACTTTCAATCCATAACTTTGCAACTGTTCTACACTCAATGCAGGACTTTCACAAAACCCCACAGGTGGTAACTGTGCATTATCACCAAGCAATATCAAATGACATCTCACCCCGCCATAAACATAATGTATAAGGTCATCGAGCAAACAACCTGTACCAAATACGGCTCCTTCAGTGGAAGAATTGGGTATCATGGAAGCTTCATCTACTATAAAAAACGTATCGACATGCTTATTTTCCGCCAATTGAAAATTTCCATATTCGGGAGAATAGCTTTTCTGCCTGTATATTTTGCGATGAATCGTATAAGCTGAATGACCTGAATATTCAGAAAACACCTTAGCTGCTCGACCGGTTGGTGCCAACAAAACAGTCTTTTTATGGCAATCGGTAAGAGCTTTCACCAAAGCACCCACAAGAGAGGTTTTTCCTGTTCCGGCATAACCGTTGACAAGCAACACAGAGTCATCTATAGACTCCATACAAAAAAAAGAAAGAGCCGCAATCAAAAGATTCTGCTCTCTATTGGGAGTATATGGTAAATGTGATAAAATTAATTTACCAAATTCTCGCGATTCGGTATTTAGGTTTCCCATTTATTTCAAGACAAATTAAAGACGAAAAGCTATGGGAAGATAGCAAAACACAGGAACCGATTTATTTCCCACTTTCCCGGCCTTCCACTTTGGCATCTCACTTATCACTCTCACTGCTTCGCGATTAAACTGTTCATTATTTCCTCGCACCACAGTAATATTGCTCAACGAGCCATCTATGTTCACTATAAAACAACATAACACGCGACCTTCAATACCGGCTTTATAAGCATCATAAGGATACTCACGAGTTTTATTTATAAAGTTTACCAACCCGCGTTCGCCTCCGGGAAATTGAGGATGCTCATCAACATAATCATATTCATATACATCGATATAAGCATCACGCACATGCGACTCGGAACTATATAATTTAACTCTCCTCACTTGCGAAACAGCAGGAACAGAAATTATGCTCACCAATAAAACGACTAATATTTTATACGTTTCTTTCAACATCATAATCACGTTTTACTTTAGGAAACTATTACATTATAGCACCTTATGACATTTTCCAACGCAAATATATATTTCAATTTTGAAACAACCAATCCCCACACAGCCATATTTGGTATTGATTAATAATGTTTTATTTATTTTTACAAAATAAGCCCCATACTCATCTCTAAATTAGTTTTTTTAGGATTTAAAGACCTTTATATCGCATTTTTGCCAATTTTTCGGTGATTTAAACACGTTTTTTTACATTTCTACACGATTTTTCATCCATAATAGAGCGATTTAACAACTGTTTTTATACTATTTCGGTCTTATCATCGTTATTCTATATATTAATAAGACACAATGAATTTACGCTCAATATTTACATCTGCTTTTATAGGTTCTTTAGGAATTTTAGGCATTTCCGCTCAAGATGGAACCAATTCATATAGTTACTTGAATGTACCGGTTTCGAGCCACGTTTATGGACTTGGAGGACACAACATCACCATTATTGACGACGACATCAACCTCGTAGAACAAAATCCGGCTCTTCTCGGACCCGAATATGATAAACAAATCGGTCTTAACTACATGAGATACATAGGCGACAGTAATTTCATGGGCGTAAGATTCGGTAACAAAATACATGAACACAATGCTTGGGCAATAGGCGTGCAATATTACGGATACGGCGAATTTACCGCTGCCAATGTTGACGGAACCATAACAGGCACATTCAACGCCAGCGATATTGCTTTTTCTGCCACTTACTCTCACGATATCAATGACCGTTTACGAGGTGGCATCACAATGAAAGCTCTTTCTTCCAAATATGAAGACTATTCGGCATTTGCTCTTTGTGCCGACCTCGGCATCAACTACTACAACCCCGAAAATGAGCTGTCATTGTCGGTCGTATTAAAAAACTTGGGAGGACAACTATCCAAGTTTTATGAAGAAGATGCTCATTTACCTTGGGATATTCAACTCGGTTTTTCCCAATTCCTAAAAAACTCCTCAATACGCATTTCGATAACTGCCACCCATCTCACAAAATGGGAACTGCCCTACTATGTGCGTGAAGACGAGAACAGCACCACATCTAATCTTATCGAAAAAAAATCTTTTAGCAGCAATTTATTCCGACACCTCACTTTTGCCGCTGAATATGTGCCATCTAACAAATTTTACATCGGCGTGGGCTACAACCACAAAACCCGCACCGACATGAGTACCTATTCACGAAACTTCTTGTCCGGTTTTTCGGCTACAGCAGGAATAAAATCCAATTCTATGGGCATAGGTATTGCCTTAGCTCAACCACACACCGGAGCAACAACATTCATGGCAAATTTCACCTTGAGCTTGGCATCACTGCTTAGATAAGGACTTTTTTTACACTCATTTTTACACAAAATCTATTTCCATAAATTTATTTTATGGGAATACAAGGTTGTAAAAGCACTATTATCCCCAATAGTGTTACAAGCATTGGATATATGGCTTTTATAAACTGTACAAGTTTGAGTTCTATAAATATTCCAAACAGTGTTAAAAGCATTGGAGATTTTGCATTCGATGGTTGTAGCGGTTTAACAAAAATCATTAGCTTGGCAACAACGCCTCCAACATGTGTCAATTATGTATTTCACGATATAGATAAATCTGTATGTGTGCTTTACGTGCCAAAGTCGGCAGTATCAGCTTATGAAGTAGCTGACCAGTGGAAAGAATTCTTTTTTATTAAGGACTTGGAATCATCAAGCATTGATTCAGCTATTGCCGATGATGACATCAACATAACTATGGAAAACGGAAATATCGTAATAAATGGAACCAAAGAAGCGGTAATTGAAGTTTACGCCGTAAACGGTCAGCGTGTTTACAGTGGTATAGCAAAAAGCATACCTGTAACCGCTAAAGGCATGTATATAGTGCGAGTAAACGGAAAAACTCAAAAAGTAATAATGAGATAAAAATAAATTTTGAGAATTAAGTAAGAAAGAGTTGCGATATGCGACTCTTTTTTACTTTTATAGTGATGTATCTAAAAATAGTTTCTTTCGCTCTATAATACTTTCTCTAAAACTCTATCCCACTAAATATCTGCTGT
Source organism: uncultured Muribaculaceae bacterium (assembly GCA_964536025.1). Taxonomy (GTDB): domain Bacteria; phylum Bacteroidota; class Bacteroidia; order Bacteroidales; family Muribaculaceae; genus RGIG4576. Next base: position 46,548 of record CAZHXA010000009.1, on the reverse strand, counting down.
ACCCCATTAGTATGTAGTTCATACAAAAAAGAAACCGTCTTATAATCTACTGATTATAAGACGGAAACGTACCCGGAGCGGGACTTGAACCCGCACAGCTGCAATAGCCAAAGGATTTTAAGTCCTTCGTGTCTACCATTCCACCATCCGGGCAGCCTCTTTCGGCTGAATGAGTGCGGTAAACACACTATTCTTCTGAAAAGCGACACAAAGATAGTATAAATTTCTGTCATTCCCAAATTTTATTATCATCAGAACGACAAAAAAATGTTTTTATCATTGTTTTTGCTCTTTTATAACCGTTTTTTAAAGAATTTCGGTCTTTGCATCATCTGCACTATACCACTTTGAATACATTAAGTAATTATGTGCAATTTTTTGATTTATCTCTTTTCCTTGCTCGGGAGAAACCATTTTTATGAACTTCGCAGGTACTCCACCCCACAATTCATAGGCTCCCACTTTTGTACGTGCAGTTACCACACTGCCTGCTGCTACAATAGCACCCTCTCCTATCTCGGCATCATCAAGCAACGTGCTTCCCATACCGATAAGTGCATAATCATGTATCTTTGCTCCATGAATGGTGACATTGTGTCCTACCGAAACATGATTTCCTATTTCAATAGTTGATTTTTGATAAAGTGTGTGCAATACCGAACCGTCTTGTATATTCACACAATCACCTATTGTTATAGTATTTACATCACCACGCAACACAGTACCAAACCAAATGCTGCAATCATCACCTATTGTTGTGTCGCCTATTATGGTAGCATTATCGGCAAGAAAACAGTTTTTCCCGATTTTAGGAGTAAATCCTCTTACTGATTTTATTAAAGCCATATTATTCAGGATTAATATATTTATGTGTTAATTAATTTTTTCTGTTCGAGCTTTCAGCCAAGCTTGTTCGTCTTCATTCAAATAAGGAGTAAGACGTTTTCTCACTTCATCATGATACTCGTTAATTTGAGTTTTTTCCACTTCGCTTAACATAGACATATCAATAAGATTTTTGTCGTAAGGGAAAAGCGTAAGTGTTTCAAATTTCAAGAAATCACCAAACTCATCACTATGTCCTGCCGGTACGGTTAGCACAAGATTTTCGGTGCGTATTCCATATTTACCGGTCTTATATAATCCGGGTTCATTGGAAGTAATCATACCGGGTTTCATGGTAGTGGGATTTTCATTCAAACGAATGTTTTGCGGTCCTTCATGCACACCCAAGAAATGCCCTACACCATGTCCTGTTCCATGCAAGTAAGTCATCATTTCGTTCCATTGATAAATACGAGCAAGAGCATCAAGTTGACTGCCACGAGTTCCCACAGGGAATTTTGCATGTCCGAGAGCTAAATGACCTTTCAACACCAAAGTATAGTCATGTTTTTCATCTTCGGTAGGATTACCAAGTGACATGGTACGAGTAATATCGGTTGTTCCATCCAAATATTGTGCACCTGTATCTACCAACAACAAGCCTTCGGCTTTCAAAGTTGAAGCCGTTTCAGGTTTTGCCGAATAGTGAACAATAGCTCCATGTTCCTTATAACCTGCAATCATGCCGAAACTTTCACCACGATATAACTCGCTCTCTTTACGGTATTCAATTGCCTTATTGGCAACATCTATTTCGGTAATCGATGCAGTAGGAGCCATTTCTTCAACCCATTTCCACAAACGCACAAGGGCTGCTCCGTCGCGTTCCATAGCTTTGCGAGTTCCTTCTATCTGAGTTTCATTCTTGATAGCCTTCAAAGCGGCAATAGGCGATTTGGCATAAATCTTATAACATTCCAAAGCTCTACCTAATGTATCGCTTACCTGATTAGGGTCAAGTAATATTGTAGTTTTAGTCGATACTTCGTTTTTAAGCCAATTTTGTACATCATCATACGCTTTGACTTTCACTCCTATGGCGTTCAAATAAGATGCTACCGAATCGTCGATTTTTTCTTTATCAACAAAAAGTACTTTTTCGTTGCGTGACAAATACAAATAAGACACCAACACAGGTGTACACTCTACATCTGAGCCTCGAAGGTTCAAGGTCCAAGCTATTTCATCGAGCATAGGCAAAAAAACGGCATCGGCACCTATGGTTTCTACTTGTTCAAGCACTCGCTCGATTTTATCTTCAGCTTTCTCACCGGCATACTTCACTTCATGTACAAAAGCTTGCGACATGGGGCGTGCAGGACGATTTTCCCATATTGAATCGGCAGGAGCGAAATCGGTAGCAAAACGAAAACCGTTCACTCCACAAAATTCCTCAAGTTGGTTTGCCTTATTCAAAGTAAACAAACGTCCGTCTACAGCCAATATATCATCATCGCTTAATTGTTGGGCAAGCCATTCGGTAACACTTGCTTCTCCCGGAATATCCTCTTTATGTAAATCAAAACCCGAATCTTGCAATTGTTCAGCAGCTTGCAAAAAATATCGTGAATCGGTCCACAATCCTGCAGCATTCATTGTTACTACTGCCGTACCATTACTGCCGGTAAAACCTGTAACCCAATCACGCACTTTCCAATGTGCATTTACATATTCACTCTGATGCGGGTCGGTTCCCGGAATGATTACCGCACTTACTTTCACTTTTCGCATAGCTTCTCGCAATGCTTCAAGATTCTTTACTGTGACTTTGCTCATAATAGTATATAGCTTTTTTTACGGTTTATATCTTCACAAAGATAATGATTTATTTCAACAACGAATTATACAATTCATCATCGTTGATGACTCGAAGACCTTCCTTTAATAAATCATTATTTTTGTTATAAATTATAGTGAATGCTTCTTGGTCGAAAACATCACGTGCAATCAGTGATTTAACCAGCAATTCAAGCAACGATTTGCTCGTTTTGAACTGCTGTTCATTATACTTAACACCTTCTTTTTCGCCCATTGCTATCAATTCTTGCATCATTTCATTGCTTACAGCAAAATTCTTGTCAAAAGCTGCAACATCGGCATACTTCTTTTTCAACTCGTCTCTATTTTTATCCACATAGCCCAACGTATATTGAATAAGAACACCCTTTGCACTTAAATCGGCATAATACTTGCTGTAATCGGTGGTATCGATGGGAACAAACACGTCGGGAATCACTCCACCACCGCCGTATATAATACGTCCCGATTTTAATGTATTATATCTTAACGAGTCGGCTACATGAATGCTATCGGCATGCTGTAACTCTCCATCTTTCAAACGCTTGTAAACGTCCATTGCATAATCATCGTTTTCTCCGGCTTTATAAGGTTTCTGAATACAACGACCCGACGGAGTATAATAACGTGAGGTTGTAAGTCGCATCATAGAACCGTCTTCAAAGCCAAACTGACGTTGAACCAACCCTTTACCAAAAGTGCGTCGTCCAACGATTACCCCACGGTCCCAATCTTGCACAGCTCCCGACAAAATTTCACTTGCCGATGCTGAATATTGATTTACAAGCACTACAAGCTTACCGGTTTTATATTTTCCCTTACCATTGGCAGTTGCATCATATCTTGGAGAGGTACGCCCCTCTGTATAAACAATCGTTTCTCCCGCATTTAAGAACCAATTGGCAAGTTCTACGGCAGTATTCAAATAGCCACCGCCATTATCACTCAAATCCAAAATAAGCTGTTTCATGCCAAGACCGGTCAATTTCTTGAACGCTTTTTCAAATTCGTCGGCTGTAGCTTCAGCAAAACGGCTTATTCTTATATACCCCGTTTTAGAATCTACCATATAAGATGCATCAACACTGTAAATAGGTATTTCGTCTCGAGTTATACCGAATTGCATCACATCAGCCACTCCTTGACGCTTCACCCCCACTCTCACAAGCGAACCTTTTTCGCCCATCAATCGTTTTCTGATGTCATTACTTTTCATTTTCACTCCGGCTACAGTTGTATCATTCACCGAAACTATACGATCACCCGGACGCAAACCTACGCGTTCACTCGGACCTCCGGCAATAAGAGAAATTACATACAGCGTATCTTGCTTCATATTGAATGATATACCTATTCCACTGAATTTTCCTTGTAGCGGTTGTTGCAATTCTTGTGTTTCTTCGGCTGTGTTATATGTAGAATGAGGGTCAAGTTTGTCAAGCATACCACGTATTGCATCCTCAACGACTTTTTCTTCATTCACACTGTCAACATAAAAAGCCGACACTGCAAATTGAGCATTCATGAGTTTTTTCAAGTTGCTTTGCCTATCTTTTGCACCTACCACACAGCTAACACAACACAAAGCCAACAATAATAAATATTTATTCAAAAAATTCATATATTCTTTTCTATTTAATTATTTCTCACATATTCATTTATCTCCCGATGGCAATAAAGAGCGATCACCTTTTGCCGGTAAATAAGCCGACACATCACACCCATGAGTAATGTGAGCTCTGACCATCGTTGAACTCACAAAGCCATATTCAGGATAAGAGCATAACAAAACCGATTCCATATCACCGGTAACTCTATAAATATCACTCAAATTTTTTTCATATTCAAAATCTTGAACAGTTCGCACCCCACGAATTAGGCAATCCACATTTTCCGATTTTGCCACATTCACAAGCAAACCATCAAAAGCAACAACACGCACTCTCTCATTGTCGGCAAAAACACTTTCAATATAACGCATGCGATTTTCAAGAGTCATAAATGTGTTCTTTTCATTGTTATTTACCACAGCAACAACGACCTCATCAAAAAGTTTTAAAGCACGAATCACAATCGATTCATGCCCTATCGTAAATGGGTCGAATGTACCCGGAAACATTGCCACACGTTTTTTAGCTTCACAATTCTTCATCTTCCTCTACAACAAGATTCTCTATAATAAAGTTTTGTCGCTCCATAGTGTTTTTACCCATATAGAACTCAAGCATTTCCTTTACGGCATCTTCCTTACGCAATGACACCCTGTCAAGACGCATATTTTCTCCAATAAAGCCCTTAAATTCATCAGGAGAAATCTCACCTAACCCTTTAAATCGAGTTATTTCGGCATTTTCTCCCAATTTCTCTATTGCCGCCAGACGTTCTTCCTCACTGTAACAATAATACGTTTCGGGTAAAGATTGCGATGCCACACCACCCTTTCGTGATTTACGTTTCGCCTCTTTCTTATTCCTCACACGGAACAATGGAGTTTGAAGTATGTAAACATGCCCTGTTTTTATAAGCTCAGGAAAAAATTGAAGCAAGAAAGTGAGCATAAGCAAGCGTATATGCATGCCATCAACATCGGCATCGGTTGCAATAATCACTTTATTATAGCGAAGTCCGTCAATGCCTCCTTCAATATTAAGTGCAGCCTGCAACAAGTTAAATTCTTCATTCTCATAAACTACTTTTTGCGTCTTGCCGAATGAGTTTAACGGTTTACCACGCAAAGAAAATACAGCTTGAGTCTCCACATCACGTATTTTTGTAATAGAGCCGCTCGCAGAATCTCCCTCAGTGATAAAAATCATACTATCGGCACGCTTATCCCCTTTTGCATCATTGAAATGCACACGACAATCACGCAACTTGCGATTATGCAAAGCCACCTTTTTAGCACGTTCACGAGCTATCTTGGTAACTCCAGCCATTGCTTTACGTTCCTTTTCGCTTTCGGTTATTTTACGCAACATAACTTCAGCCACATGAGGTTCTTTATGCAAATAGTTATCAAGTTCTTTCTTGATAAAGTCATTTATAAACTTATAAATAGTAGGTCCGTCTTTATACATGACCGTACTACCCAAACGTATCTTCGTTTGTGATTCAAAAATAGGTTCTACAACCTTGATACTCACTGCAGCGACAATACCATTGCGAATATCGGCATATTCAAAATTCTTATTAAAGAATTCTTTTATCGTGCGACTCAATGCTTCACGAAAAGCTGCTTGATGCGTACCGCCTTGCGTGGTGTGCTGACCATTTACAAACGAATAGAATTCTTCTCCATATTGAGCGGCATGAGTTATCACAACCTCAATATCATCATCTTTAAAATGTATTAGAGGATACAATGGGTCATTGGTCATATATTCGTTCACCAAATCGCACAATCCATTGCGTGAATGAAATTTCTTTCCGTTATATATTATCGTCAATCCGGTGTTCAAGAACGTATAGTTCTTAATCATTCGCTCAACGAAATCTTCATTGTAGTGATAATTTACAAATATCGTATTATCAGGCTTAAATTGTATCAGTGTTCCATTAGGGGCATCGGCTTCGGCAGGCACAATACCGCTTTCACTTATCAATTTACCACATTCAAACGAAGAATAAGCAGTAAATCCATCGCGATAGCTTTGCACATAGCAATGTTCCGACAATGCATTAGTAGCCTTTAAGCCCACGCCATTCAAGCCCACCGAGCTTTGGTAGTTACGCGTATCAAATTTACCACTCGTGTTCATCAATGTTGCTGCACGGGTAACATAATCCAACGGAATACCTCGACCATGGTCTCTTATAGAAACCATACCTTCATTTACTTCCACTTCAATCATCGTTCCGTAACCGGCAGCATGCTCGTCAATAGCATTATCAAGTATTTCTTTCAATAACACATATATACCATCATCGCTCTGCGAGCCATCACCAAGTTTACCGATATACATACCGGGACGACGGCGAATGTGTTCCAACGCCTCCAACGTCACAAGTTTGTCATAACCATCACTTCCTGTTTGTTGCTCGATTTCCTGTATTTCGTTTTCTTCAGCCATATTCATTTATATCACCCTTAATAATAGAGCATTTCCTCTAATCCCACAAATTTACGAAAAAAATCTTTATATCAAAAAAGGAAAAAGCCTTTACAATTTTCTCACAAAATATAATTTACGAATATATGCAATATAAACAGTCAAAATAAACGCTTTTCTCAACATTACAATCATGTATAAAACAATAAAAAATGTTGCAAAAAGGTTTGTTTTCTGCACTTTTATTTTGTACTCTTGAGATATTGCAGTACTTTTACATTGAGATTTTGTGAACTCGCATAACATGCTTTCACGAGCAAAATATTATGTCATTTAAAACCAATAAAATGAAGAAAATTACAACTATATTATTTTTGTTTTTTGTAGCTACATCGATAGTCGCAACAGCTCAAAATAACGAAGAAACGCTAACGCAAGAAGCACCAAAAACACTGTTTGAATATCCACATGCACCCGATACGATAACATCGTTTCAAGACCGAACAAATTATGTTTTAATACGATTTTGGGATAAATTTGACTTATCAAAGCACATAAGCGACGAAGCTGCATTTGAGGGAGCTTTTCAAGACTATTTGAACTTTTTCCCTTACGCTCATAAAACGGTAGTAATTAACTCAATCAAGGACTTGATGAATAAAGCTCAAAGCAATAAAGCCAATTTTATGCTTTTGGGACGTCTTGCCGAAAAAAACATGTATTCCGAACAAGCTCTTTTCTCAAGCGATGAGGCTTATTTATATTTTCTTGATGCTTTAGTAAAAGCCAAAGCTTTAAAAAAAGAAGATAGAGAACATTATAGAAGTCAAATTCTAAAAATCAATCAAAATGCCATAGGTGCAACGTGCCCTGAACTTGATGTAGTTAATATTAATGGTGAAAAAATGAAACTTTCATCATTATTAAGTGACAAAAGTACAATTCTTTTTTTCACCGATGGAGATTGCAGCGATTGTTCGTTAAGTCGCTTACGTTTAAGCACTAACGTAAATATCAACACTCTAATTTCGGAGGGAAATTTAAAAATCGTATGTATAACTCCGGGAAAATACAGCAAGAAATGGGCAGAAGACGCTAAAACTTGGGCTGATAATTGGGCAATTGTATCGGCTGAAGAGGCTAATAAAATTTTTGATATAAGAATTTTTCCAAGTTTATTCATTTTAAATGCCGACAAGAATATAGTTGAAAAAAATATTCTTGTGGACATGATTCTGAGATAAAATTAAAAAATACATTTATTATGGCAGCAAAGTTTATCAAACGAATGTTTTTGTATAGTGCCGGATTGACATTTACAAATATGGCACGTCTTTTCATGCGATTGTTCACAGGTGTCATGTTTATGCAATTCGGGATACGACAAATAGCACATTTCAACGAATTGGCTCCTACATTTCACTCGGTACTCGGCATGGGTAGTGAAATATCATTACTTGTGATGATATTGATAGAAATCATCTGTTCAACTCTTATCATATTAGGATTATTCACTCGTTTTGCCATCATTCCACCATTTATTTCAATGGTAATTGCAGAACATGTGATTATGCAATTCTATAATCCTGTTGACCTAACTAAACTATTCAGTTTACAAGCAGGATATTTACCCATAATGTTTATGGGAATCTTCATATTCATGATGCTTGCAGGTCCCGGAAAAATTTCATTAGACTACATTATTTCGGTAAATCTTACCAGCATAGACGAAAAAGGTGAAGCCGAAGCAAAAGAATTTGAGTTGGAAGAAAGCTGATTACAATTAAAAAATTAAAAATTGAAAATATTTATTGCATGAATGTAGCAGTTCTTATATCGGGTGGCGTTGACAGTGCGGTAGTTGTTCACAAGTTAAAAGAAGAAGGGCACGACTTAAATCTGTTTTATATACGCATAGGCATGGACAACGGAGAAGGCGATTGTTCGGCAGAAGAAGACATTGAAATGTGTACTCTTATCGCAAAAAAATACGGTTTGCCTCTTGAAGTAGTTTCATTACACCAAGAATATTGGGACAACGTAATGGAATATGCTTTACGTACCGTCAAAGCAGGTCTTACACCTAACCCTGACATGATGTGTAACAAAATGATTAAATTCGGATATTTTGAAGAACGTTGGGGAAAAGAATTTGATATAACAGCAACAGGACACTATGCGTCAACTGATTTTGTTAATGGAACCAAGTATCTTGCCACAGCTGTTGATCCGGTAAAAGACCAAACCGATTTTCTTGCTCAAATAAGCTACAAACAATTACAACACTTAATGTTCCCTCTCGGTACAATGCCTAAAAGTGATGTACGTCAACTTGCCATAGATGCAAAATTACCTAACGCTTTCCGAAAAGATAGTCAAGGAATATGTTTCTTAGGTAAAATCAATTATAATGATTTCATTCGTCGCCACTTAGGAGAAAAGAAAGGTAATATTATAGAGCTTGAAACAGGCAAAAAGATAGGCGAGCATAAAGGATTTTGGTTCCACACAATAGGACAAAGAAAAGGTCTTGGACTAAGTGGAGGTCCGTGGTTTGTGGTAAAAAAGAACGTACAAGACAATACCATATATGTAAGCAACGGTTATGAAACCGAAAAGCAATATGGGAAACTCATACACATCGATGAAATGCATTTCATTTCAGGAAATCCATGGGAAGGCGTAAACTCTCCTGTTGATATTATGTTTAAAAATCGACACACTCCCGAATTCATAAAAGCAAAATTCGTTCATCTTGAAGGTGGGGAATATGTAATTGAATCGGAGAAGAAAGTGCAAGGCATCGCACCGGGACAATTTGCCGTAATATATGATGCCACAGGACACTTATGTTATGGTAGCGGTGTAATTACAGGACAAAAAGTAAAGGAATAGCAATTCATGGAAAAGGTAAAATTAAATGTAGTAGGTATAACTTACAGTCAAGTACAATCAGGAGCTTATGCCCTTGTCTTATCGGAAGAAGGCGGACCTTATCGCATTCCGGTTGTTATTGGTGTAGCCGAAGCTCAAGCTATCGCTGTAAAGATAGAAAATATCATACCTCCTCGCCCTTTATCTCATGACCTTATCGTAGGTTTGTCGCATGCTTATGGTATAAACCTTGATGAGGTGTTTTTATACAAGTTTGAGAATGGTGTATTCTTGTCGGAACTACATTTCAGCAGTGAAGACCGCAGTGTAACCATAGACTCACGCACAAGCGATGCCATAGCTTTGGCTTTGCGTACCGGAGCTCCAATCTACACTACTCGAGAAATTCTGGAACAAACCGGATTCAAAACCGACAAAAACGATACTTCTACACAAGACAATCAAGATTCAGTTCCCAAAGAGGTAAATTTAAAGAAATTTGCCATTACCGAGCTTAAAAAAATGATGTCTAAATGCGTTGAACAAGAAAATTACGAACAAGCAGCCGAAATCAAACGTGTTATTGCTGAAAAAATAGAAGAACAAAAAACTAAATAAAACTAAATCTTACAATTATGTGGAATATAAAGTCTAAATTAATAGTAATGAACTTCCTTGAATTTGCCATTTGGGGAGCTTATCTAACTTGCATGGGAAACTATCTTGGAAAAGCCGGCATGGGTGCTGAAATCTCGTGGTTTTATGCAATTCAAGGTATTGTATCTATTTTCATGCCTACAATAATGGGCGTTATAGCCGATCGTTATATTCAACCACAACGTTTATTAGGACTATGTCACTTGATAGCCGGAATAGCTATGATTGGATTGTGTTATATGGGCTGGACTTCACCACAACCCGATAAAGTATCATTCATTGCACTTTATACATTTAGTGTTGCATTCTATATGCCTACAGTTGCATTATCCAATACAACAGCTTTTACGCTATTAAAATCACACGGATATGACACAATCAAAGAATTTCCACCCATACGCGTATTTGGTACCGTTGGTTTTATCATAACCATGTGGTTTGTGAATTGTGCAACATTGGATAATGGGACTTTTTCTTTCACATTAGCTGATAACTTGAATAAATTTCAATATACCTACATGCAATTCCTTGTATCGGGTATTTTAGGTATAGTATTATTCATTTATTGCATGTTCCTACCTGAATGTAAACTGGTTACTAAGTCATCTAAATCACTTTCAGAGACATTGGGTTTTGATGCATTCAAATTATTTAAATGCAGAAGAATGGCTATATTCTTTTTATTCTCATGCCTACTTGGTATGTGTTTACAAGTGACCAATGGCTATGCAACTCCATTTATTACAAGTTTTAAAGGTATTGAAGAATATGCCAATTCATTTGCAGCCAACAACGCAACTTTACTTGTATCTTTGTCACAAGTATCTGAAGCGTTGTGTATCTTATTAATACCATTCTTCTTGAAACGCTACGGAATAAAGATAGTTATGCTCATTGCAATGTTTGCATGGGTAGGACGTTTTGCTTTATTCGGTTTAGGAAACCCTGTTTTCCCCGGAGTATTTTTATTCATTCTTTCATGCATAGTTTATGGTGTTGCTTTTGACTTCTTCAATGTATCCGGAGGCTTATTTGTGGACCAAGAATGCCAACCTAAAGTGCGAGCTTCTGCTCAAGGTTTATTCATGCTGATGACAAACGGACTTGGTGCTACCATCGGCACACTATTGGCAGGCGAAATCATTAACAAGTATTGCCATTGGAACGAAAACGGTTTCTTGGTGGGCAATTGGCAGACTGCTTGGTTTATTTTTGCAGGTTTCGCTCTTTTTGTTGCTGTGGCATTTATGGCTATGTTTAAAGAAAAGAAAGCTTAATACAATTATATTATAATGCATAGATTTTTTGCTCCCGATATAGAAGATACTTTAATTTTACCCGAAATAGAATCACAACATGCTGTGCGTGTACTTCGATTAAAAGAGGGTGATGAAATTGAAATCGTTGATGGCAAAGGTGCATTGTTTCTATGTCGCATCACATTGGCTCATAGCAAACACTGTGGCATTGAAATAGTAAGTAAAAGCTTATCCAAGCCTCATTGGGGAAATCAAATCATAATGAGCGTTGCTCCCACTAAAAACCTCGACAGGATTGAGTGGATGGCAGAAAAATGCACCGAAATGGGGATTGACAGACTCATTCCTGTGCGTTGTCGCTATTCTGAACGCAAGGAACTAAAAACCGAGCGTTTACAAAAAATTCTTGTTTCGGCTATGAAACAATCATTAAAAAACACGTTGCCGAAACTCGATGAATTAACTCCGGTTATGAATGTTATAACAATGCCTTTTAACGGTCAAAAATTCATTGCATATTGTGATGATACGATAGAACGAAAGATATTTGCCAAAGAATATAAGCCCGACAAAGATGCTTTAATTCTCATTGGTCCTGAAGGTGATTTCAGTCGCGAAGAAGTAGATTGCGCCTTAGAAAACGGTTTTATTGCTGTTTCTCTCGGTGATAGTCGCTTGCGAACCGAAACGGCAGCTGTAGCCGCTTGTTTTACTTGTCACACAATCAAACAACTCAATAATAAAGATTAAACTCATTTGAAAAAAACGAATATATGAAAATACAAGATTTAATGTCATCACCTACAGGTAATTTTTTCCTACTTGCAGGTCCATGCGTAATTGAAGGAGAAGATATGGCTATGGAAATAGCTGAAAAAATTTCAACTATTACACAAACTCTTAATATACCTTACGTTTTTAAAGGTAGTTATCGTAAAGCAAATCGCTCTCGTATAGATTCTTTTACAGGCATCGGAGATATTGCCGCACTTGAAATATTGAAAAAAGTGCGTGACACTTATAGCATTCCTGTAGTTACCGACATACACGACGCTCAAGAAGCCGAAATGGCAGCCGAGTATGTTGACATTCTTCAAATTCCCGCATTTTTGTGTCGTCAGACAGAGCTACTTGTGGCAGCAGCAAAAACAGGTAAATTAGTAAACATAAAAAAGGGACAATTCTTGTCTCCCGAAGCAATGAGTTATGCCGTGCAAAAGGTTCGTGACGCAGGTAACAATGAAGTTGCTATCACAGAAAGAGGAACTACCTTCGGATACCAAGATTTAATTGTAGATTATCGCGGTATTCCTACAATGAAAGAAAATAACTGTCCTGTAATCCTTGACGTAACACATTCTCTACAGCAACCAAATCAATCAAAAGGCGTAACCGGTGGATTACCTCACTTGATTGAGCCAATGGCACGTGCAGGAATTGCAACAGGTGTTGATGGTTTATTTATCGAAACTCACCAAAATCCTTCAGTGGCAAAAAGCGACGGAGCCAATATGTTAAAACTTGATTTAATTGAAGGATTACTTACACGCCTTACAGAATTAAAGATGACTGTAAACAAAATAAATAATTTATAAGAATTTCATAACGAAGCGTTCTTATCAATGAAAAAGAAAATTCTTTCAGTTTGTTTTTTACTTTTTTGCACTATTCAAAGCGTGTGCATTGCTCAAAACGATATGAGCGATGCTCAACGACGCATTAACGCTGCTGTTATGGCTGTGTACGATGAAGAATTGGCAAAAAACCCTTTTGACTATGCACTACTTTATAGCCGAGCAAACCAATATTTCATTAATGGCGAATACTTGAAATCATTGGAAGATATTAATAATGCTATTAAACACATGCCCAAATCCGACGAATCAACAACGTTTGAAGCACATGTGTTAAGAGCAAAAATTTATATAATCCGTAAAGATAACAATGCAGCCATAAATGACCTAAAAATAGCCAACACAATAAAACCCTCCGACCAAAATACTATTTTGCTGTTGGGTAATATCTGTATGGAAAACAACGATACACAAACGGCAAAAACATCCTATACAACCTTATTACGTATAAATCCGCTTGACTACAATGCTCTTGCCGGTCTTGCAAAAATTGCAGTATTGGAAAAAGACTACGAACAAGCTGCCAATTATGCTAATCGTGCAGTTGATTTATTCCCGGCAGAACCCAAAGTGTACTTAAACCGTTCTGATGTGCTTACTATGATGAACGACTATAAAGGTGCTGCACAAGATGTTATTTCAGCTATAAGCGTATCCAATGATATGTCGGGAGCATTACAACGATTGGTTGATATGAGTGACACTAATTATAATGATGTTATTACAGCTCTTTCTAATTCTATCGATAAAGCTCCCAATGTAGGAATGTTCTATTACATTCGTGCAACTGTTGCAATGGAACACAATCATTACTCTGATGCACTGAAAGATTTAAACACAATAATCGACCGAAAATTATACGATTATCACGGAATCTATTATTACAGTGCGTTAGCCAATTTCAACCTAAGCCGATATATGGAGGCCCTTAATAGAGTAAACACTGCTATAATGATGGATGCAACACACACCGATTATTATGTATTAAAGGCAAAAATACAAAGTGCTATGGGCATGACTAAGGAAGGTTTACAAAGCATATACATGGCTCTTGGAGAAAATCCTAATCACATCGATGCATTAAGAGAAAAAGCTCTGCTTCACATCTTGGATAAGAACTACAAAGATGCACTTACTGCTATAAATGAAGCTTTATTGAATAACCCGGCTGTAGCAGAAAACCTTCTACTAAGAGCTTGGTTATGCAAGACTTACTTAAAAGGCGAAACAACAGCCGAAAATGATTACAATAAAGTTTTAGAACTCGAAGATAATATCGACAATTTACATGGCATAGCCTTATCCGGACTTGGAAAAACAAAGGAGGCAAAAGAATGGGCTGACAAATTAATTGCAGATTATCCAACTTCAGGGGGGGAATCATATTATATAGCCTCTGTTGTATATACTATGTGCAATGATTACGAAGGAGCTTTAGACCTCTTAGAAAATGCTTTAGCCAACGGCTATGGTAATTATTACACAATATACGATTATCGAGAAGGTGAAGCAAACTTACAACCTCTGCGTTCTATGCCACGATTTAAAGAAATCGTAAAACGTTACGACAAAATTTTCAACTAAAATAATAGCAGGAAAATATTATCATTTTTCAATAACAAGATGATAACATTTTCCTGTTATAAAATGTTGTTTAAATATATGGACGACATATTGAATTCCGACATATTAAAAATGAAATTCGACCAACCGGTTCCAAAAGCTGGTGATTTATTACTTGCTGAGCCGTTAATGGATGATATTGCATTTCAGCGTTCGGTAATTATCCTCATCGAACATAGTGATGAATTAGGGTCAGTTGGATTTGTCACTAACAGATGTTCTAACTTCACTTTAAACGATTTAGTGGAAGAAATTGACAAAGAAATTCCACTCTATATAGGGGGACCGGTTCATCATGACAGACTTTATTTCATTCACACTTTAGGAAACTTAATCCCGGAATCAATCGAAGTGTGTAAAGGGCTATATGTAAGTGGAAATTTTAACGCAATGATTGAATATGTCAATTCAGGTGAAATAATTGAAGGTAAAGTTAGATTTTTCCTTGGATATAGCGGTTGGGAGAAAAAACAATTGGAAAAAGAATTGAAAAATTTCGATTGGGCAGTAACCAAATTGCGATTCCCTCAACGACTACTCACTCTTGATGAAGAAGAAGCATGGCGTACCGAAGTATCGGAACTTGATGAACGCTATTTATTATGGCTTAATTGCCCTTCTTCGGTGTTTCTCAACTAAGCAACAAGACTCACCCCACTTCAAAGCTTTTTTGTAATAAAACTGCATCTTCATAGATGTTTCCCAAACGTATCCAGGAACGCAAGCACCCACATGTATCAAAACCGGCTTTTTTGAACAAGGTTAATGCCGGCATATTGCCCTTACCCGTAACAGCAAGTAATGAATGAATTCCCAAATGCTCACTGCAATACACACAAATTAAATTTAAAGCACGAAAAGCATATCCACAATGCCTATATTCCTTTTCTATAAGAATTCCTAATGTTGCATGTCGATTTATCGGGTCAAAGTCAAATAAATCTATAGTACCTATAGGCTTACAAGTCTTATTTTCGACTATAATAAACCGTAATTGGCGACTCTTGAATATATCGGCGTCATAGTCTTCTATATAATCCCATAATTGTTTATGACTATAAGGTGCTATCGCATTGCCTACATGCCACTGCGAACTATCATTTTCCCACATAAACAACTTTTCTAAATCGCTTTGTTCGGGAGCTCTCAAAGTCAATATTTCATCTTTCAAAAATGATTGTTTCATATTAATTATGAATGATTATATCACAAAGATAGGCATTTATATGAAAATAAATATTACCTTTGGCACACAATATAAATGAATCTGTTGAAGAATTATGGGATTAGTTATAGGTATTGACGTTGGAGGTAGTACAACAAAAATCATAGGACTTAATTGCAAAGGTGCAATACAATCACCGTTATTTATTACTGCCACCGACCCGGTTACATCATTATTCGGAGCTTTTGGTAAATATGTTTACGACAACGGCTTTAAATTAAGTGACATTGAACAGGTAATGCTTACCGGAGCCGGCAGTGCTTTCATTGATGGAGACCTTTACGGATTACCAACAGCCAAAACCGATGAATTTCTTGCAAACGGTCTAGGTGCAAGCTACGGAATGGATTTAGAAAAATTAATCGTAGTAAGCATGGGTACCGGTACTTCTTATGTGAAAATTGACGAAAACGGGATAAGACACATAGGCGGTATAAGCATAGGTGGTGGTACATTACAAGGGCTTTCACAACTATTACTAAAGACTCGCAACTTTCATAAGATTTGTGAATTAGCTTCTCGTGGAAATATTGCTAATATAAATCTGCAAATAAGTGATATCTGCAAGCACGACTTAGAGAATTTACCTTTGGACGCAACAGCCTCATTTTTTGGCAAAGTTTCAAGCAATGATTTATCGGATGAAGATATTGCTTTAGGACTTATTTTCATGGTGGTTCAGTCCATTGGCTCATCGGCTGTATTTTCGGCTATGAACAGCGATATTAAAGACTTTGTTATGATAGGTAATCTCACCCACCTGCCTCAATGCGATATGGTCTTTCCTCTCATGGAGCGTATCTACGGAGTAAAATTCCACATCCCACCTTATGCCGAGTTCCGAACAGCTCTCGGTGCAGCACTTGCTTTCAAAAAATAACTTTTTATTTTAAAAAGCTCTTTTGAGAATCTCAATTATCATGAATAAAATTCTTTGTAGTATAATCATTCCATATTATAATATTCCAACAGAAATTGTAAACAAGTGTTTAAACAGTATTCTTAAACAAAATTGGGACAACTCTAATTTTGAAATTATATTTATTAATGATGGTTCCACAATTCCTGTTGACAAAACGACAAAAAAACTATTTCAGAAATTCACTAATTTTACTCTAATTGAGCAAGAAAATAAAGGTTTAAGTTCTGCAAGAAACGTCGGCATACAAAAAGCCACCGGCAAATATCTATTTTTTATAGATTCCGATGATTTTTGGATTGAAAATCAAATTAACCATTTAATTCCTTTTCTAAAAAAAGAAACACATGATATAATTAAATTTAAAACTTTACACATTAGAAATAATCAACTACAAAATTGCAATAAGTTTAATGAGACTCTTCAAATTATCGAATATTCTTCCGGCAACAAATATTTGAGTTCTCATAATGTCATAAAAGGAGTTTGGACTTATTGTTTTAACAGGCAATTTATTCTATCAAACAACATTTTTATGCCTGAAGGATTGATTCATGAAGATGAACACTTTCTTACTCTCGCTTTTCTAAAAGCTAAAAAATGTATTTTTACAAACATACCTTTATATGCATATATAAAGAGAGAGGACTCCATTACAACATTAAAAGCTGAAGAACATTGGGAACATCGTTTTAATGATTTTTTTCAAATTATTAAAATGACTATAAAATTGGCCGATTCTTCTGTTTCTTGTAATCTTAGCAACAACGCTATTAACAATAGGCTTTCATATCTTATTTTTGATTATTTATATAACCTATTTAATAGTCCTTTAAATAAAAAGCATCAACATTATTATCTAAACCTATTATCATCCATTAAACTATATCCATTACCCAAAATAGGAAATAACAAACGATACAATTTATTGCGTTTGTTTTCAAAAAATGCAATAAGCCTTAAAATGTTTATTAAATTTCTATTTTGTATAAGGAATTTGCTATATAAAAAATCTTATTAATCTATCTATACCTCTACCTCCAAAGCCGACATATTTATATATAAGAAAAGACAAGGTCCTTAATATCCTATCTTTTTTTATATTTGATAATGATACTCTAAAATACTCATTTGCTATATACTCATGTTTCTCTTGCTTATATAATCCTGCCAAAACAAACTTACGAGATTGCAACAATCGCTTGATACGTATTTTTTTACAATAATGTGAACTCATCACAGTTTCTATTGCAGTATTTATCGCTTTATTTGCCTCATTTTTTCTGTCTGAATATAATCTTCCTGTTATTGAGTCATCATGTACATTCACATGCACATACACTCCATCATCAATCACCTTTACGCGTGGTTCATTCAATAATATTCTTATTCCGAGTTCCCAATCATCCCAATATGTCAAAGATTCATTCCAACCTCCAGTTTTATCAAATAATGATTTGCGTATTATATAACGTTGTGTAGAAAGGCAAGCATGGAAAACATGATTTACTAAAAAGTCTTTTTTTGCAAAATAAGCATGCTTTGTTACACCTTCTTTTGTAAAATCTATATCGCAAGTTACAACATCTACATTTCCTTCGCTTATTTTTTCAGCATATTTAGACAAAAGGCAGTCATCCATAGTGTCATCACTGTCAAAAAACATCAACCAATCACCTTTTGCCATTTTTGTCCCGCTATTTCGTGCAGAACTGGCACCGGGTCGACTCTCTTTTATTACATCTATTGTAAAATCATCTGATTCATTGTCCTTCTTAAACGCCGATAATACGGAATAAGAGGTATCAGATGAATTATTATCCACCAATACAAGTTGTATAGGACGAAATGTTTGTCTTTTTACTGAATCAAGCGTGGCTTTAACCATCTCCGCTCTATTATATACCGGTATAACTATCGAAATCAACATTTATCTAAATACATTTCAATGGTTTTCTCAATTTTGCAATCACATAACAAAATTTATCGCCTAACAGTGAGCATAATACAGCTTTTAGAAATATATTTAATGAATTTCTTTGTGTTAATGCTCGTCGAATAGAGATTTTATATTTTGGAATACAATACTCACCCCCTAATTGCAACATAACTATTTGAGCATTGCATATATGCAAATAGGTTTCATCCAACATTTTACGACTTACTCTTTCATCATTTTTCATCGTTTCAAAAAGTGAAGTTAAAGCCGATAAAAACGCCTTTTTATGCTTAATGTCATTTCTATTTGAAATAGAACCGGCATGATCACAATAATAATACATTCCTATTGACGAATTTATTATTGACTTTGATGATTTCATTACTTTAGGTACTGCAATTAGATCTTCAAATAAACGACCCTCTGGAAAATTTATTTGTTGCCATAATTTTCGTTTATAAATTTTATTACACGCATAACAATAAAAACAGCCACCATTATTAACCCAATCAGAATAACTCATAATAATATTATTTCCGGGAAGATATTTAAATGCTCTTGATGAGCCATAATATACAAATACCGGAAAAATCAAACTATCAGCATCTTTATTTTGTTCCAATAATTTTAAATTTTCACTATAAGTATTAGGCGAAATATAATCATCTGAATCAACAAACGTTACATAATCTCCCTTTGCAATTTTAAGACCTATATTACGAGCTACACTTAGTCCTCCATTTTTTTCACAATGAAAAACTTTTATTTTTGAATTACGATTAGCCCACTTATCACAAAGTTTACCACTTGAATCCGTTGAACTATCATCTACTAATATTACTTCAAAATCATCAATATTTTGAGATAACACACTTTCTATGCATCTATCCAAATATAACTCTACATTGTAAACAGGTATTATAACACTAAGTTTCATTTTTATTCCCTACTATTCCAAAAAGATATATATTTTGATGCTACTTTAATGTGGTTATGATAACGTTCTATATAAGTTACACTTTCTTTTTGACGTTTCTCCACATCTTCTGGATTAAGCACAAGAGCTTCCAATTTTGAATATATATCACTCTCATCAGGAAGCACATTAACTATAGGTCTAATATCCTTTTCTCCAAGTATTTCATAGTTTTCTTCCTCTCCTCCACCCACAAGCACGAGTCCCTTTGCCATTGCAAGTAAAGAATTCATTGATGGCGTATATGAATATAATTGGTCAATAAGAACATCACTACCATTCATCAATTCTTGATATTGATTGTATGGAACATTTTCAACTCTTATTATATCCATTTTATCGGGATAATTCTCTTTTAATCTCAACAAACATGGATACATTACATCTGTTCCCTTATATTCTTCTCTTTCTTTTTGAACCCCTATAAAAAAACGTAACTTTGACGTTTCGGGATGTGGCTTCCTTGCCGTAATTTCATTCATATTTATCGGGAAAGGAATAAATTGTGTCTTTTCGGGGAAAGCCCTTTGATAACAAACGTCATATTCATATAATCCGCTTATTATACCATCGCAATCTTTTGCTATATACCTATTCAATTCGCCTTTCTCCCCGTTTATCCAATCATTGATAAAACGTTCGGCATAAGACGTTTTTCTTATCTCATTACCCAAATTAAAATCTCCATACCTGAAAACTTTTTCCAAACCTGTTTTTACCCAATAATAATCCATTCCACATGCACAAAGAAACACTTTCTTATTATGCTTTCGCAAATACTTATATATAGGATAAATATTTTTCGGCGTTAATTCCACAAAGATAGGATTTATAAGTTGTACAACATCATAGCCTTTCATCTTTGGCAACGCTTTAAGCAACCTAAACAGGAAAGATAATGTTCCTTTTCGGGACATTTTACGTTGCAAATCAATATCTCGAGGATAATTTTTCCAAAAATCACCATTGGAGGCAACTGTAACATCATGCCCCAAAACTCTCAAGCCTTCGGCAAGGCTCCAATGCACATTACTAAATTCTCCAAGCAATAATATCTTCATAACAACAAAGATAAACAAAAACCTATGAAAAGCGTCTCATTTCATTAATTTTATGTATATTCGCATATATAAGAGAAACATTCAACTAATGAAAATACTATTTGTAGGAGACGCAAGTAACTTTCACAACACTTTAGCTCATGCTCTCAAAGACATGGGACATATGTGCATTGTGGCTTCTGACGGCTCTAAATGGCAACAAACCGACAGAAACATAGATTTAACTCGCAAATCCGGCAAATTAGGTATGCTAAACTACACCTTTAAGTTATTGTCAGTTCTTAGACAAATGCGTGGATTTGACATAGTGCACATCGTAAGCCCTCATTTTTTAATTTTAAGACCAAACAAGCTCATATACATATTTAACTATTTAAAAAAATATAACAAGCATGTTTTTCTTTCTGCATTAGGGACTGATTACCAATATGTGAAAACTTGTTATGACGGAAAGACTTTCAGATATTCCGATTATCTATTAGGTACTGAAACTTCTCCTTATATGAAATCAGAAGAAAGTATAACACAAAAAAATTGGTTTTTACCTAATGTTGTCGATTATAACAATTATGTAATTCAACACATAGATGGAGCTATTGCTTGTTTATATGAATATTACGTTTCTTATCAAAATAAAATACCGCATAAATTAGGATATGGCGGTATTCCCATCGACACAAAAGCATTAAAACCAAATTTTACACAAAACGAACCTGATAAAGTACGTTTTTTTATAGGTATTCAAAAACATAGAAATATACTTAAAGGAACCGACAGATTACTTGACGCCCTCAAACTAATCTGCGAAAAATATCCCGATTCATGCGAAATGGTAGTAGCCGAAAATGTTCCTTATAAAGAATATATACAAATGATGGAATCATCACATGTTATACTTGACCAATTATATTCCTACACTCCTGCTACCAATGCTCTTTTAGCTATGGCTCAAGGTCTTATTGCTGTATCGGGAGCCGAACCCGAATATTATGATTTTATAGGAGAACAAGAAAACCGACCGGTTATCAATATTTCGCCTATTATAGAGAATGACATTTATAATAAATTGGAATGGTTGGTTAAAAATAAAAAATGTATACCTCAATTATCAAAAATGAGCCGAGATTTTGTGGTTAAACATAACGATAGTCACTTGGTTGCTCGCCGACACATAGACTTTTGGAACAAAATTATTACAGAAAAATGACACTTGAGATACTTGTTTGTACAATTGACAATAGCATTAATAATATAAAAAACTTGCTACTTGCTCCAATAGAAGGAGTAAGTTACTTGATTTCTTGGCAACATGCCGATACATCACAATCAAGCAATATCCCTTGTGAACTTATTCGCGATGATGTTAAGATAGTACACCTCAACGGTAAAGGGTTGAGCCGTAACCGCAATAATGCAATCAATTATGCTACAGGAGACATTTGCCTTATTGCCGATGATGATTGCACTTATAAGCCGGAATACTTTTCACACATAATCAACACTTTCAAGAATAACGAAACTCTTGATATTGCTACTTTTAAAATGCAATCTATTTCTGAGATTAGATTCTACCCCGACTATTCTTTCCATCTCAATAATTTTCCCAAAAATTATTTTATTACATCTTTCGAAATAGCTTTTCGTCGTACATCAATACAAGGAAAGCTGAAGTTCAACGAGTTCTTCGGACTCGGTGCTCCGACCTTACAATCCGGAGAAGAAAATATTTTCATCAACGATGCAATTAAAGCAGGATTTAACTGCCGATACTTTCCTTTAACTATTGTTGAACATCATCACGCCACTACTGCTACTACGAGAAATTCATGGCCCGGAGTAATTATGGCAGAAGGAGCTTATATCTTTATTGCTTATCGATACACGTCTATACCACGACTTATACTCAAAGCCTACCGTTTAAGCAAAAAAAATGGTTTAGGAATATTACAGAACCTAAACCACTTGATAAAAGGTATTTTATATTATCTTAAAAACTCTCACTAAAAAGTTTACTTCTTATAAATATTTTGAGATTACAGTTGATAATTTTGTCACATCTGTTACTCGTTCGGCAAGTTCTCCATTACGATTAATCACAAATGTGGTAGGAAATCCCATAATATTATAATTTGCAATATCAGGAGAATATATACCTCTGCCATCATACACTGTTATCCATGGTAGATTCTTTGCAGTTTGACGCCATTGGAACTCATCGGTATCATAAGCAATCTGATAGATTTCCAACCCTCTTGATTGATATTTTTCATACGCATCGGCAAGTACCTTGTTAAATGCCGGCGACAATTCGTCACTATGAATAGTAAAGTTAAGCAAAATCACCTTTCCTTGTGAAGATATTTTCTCCAAGTCTTGAATTTGACCTTTTTCATCTTGCAAAGAAATATTTATCAAAGGTATTTCATTTATAACCAAAGTATCTCCACTCGCTACAGGAGCATTAGCTCGTCTATTGGATAGTGTTACATTCACAAGATAAGCAGTGCGAGGGTCATTCGGCTTAAACGAATTATAATAATTGGCTACAGCACCTATTATTTTTAAGTCCTCTTTATCAGCAGGATTATACAACGGAGTATTTCCTATATATTTGTTTATTATATAGTAAGCAACGATACTACCCGGATTGCTAAGTATTACATTTGCAAGTTCCTTTTTCCACGCTTTCAATTCATCGGCACTTGCTCCATACATTTGCATTGCTTTTTTATCTACATTCATAAGCATTTCGGCATCGGCTGTACCACTCAAAGTATAATCGGTGCTGAATGTTTCCAATTTACTATTTACAACCACATTATCAATGCTGTCAATTGGAAAATAAATCGATTTAGCCTTATAACGTAAGCGATAAATATCGGCATGTTGCGGAGCCGGCAACGATACATTGAAAGAGCCATCTGCCGAAGTTTTTACCGAATCGGCTATAAGCCACATTCCATTATTAGACACTTCCAAAACAAGTTTGGTAGTGTCGCTTGCTCCATCTATTTTACCCGATACTTTAAATTGATTTCCACCACATGAAACCATCAGCATTGCAGCCAATGACAAGATATAGATTTTTACAGTCTTCATAAGCATTTCATTTTTGAAAGTTCAAAGATAGCAATTTCCCATTAAAACGACAAACGTCTTATCCCTGTTAAGAGACAAGACGTTTATTACATCATAATAATTAAATGCAATTATTTTACTTTTGCAGCCAATTCAGCACCAGCTTTGAATTTGATAACTTTCTTGGCAGGAATAGTAATTTTAGCCTTAGTTGCAGGATTAATACCTGTACGTTCACCCTTTTCCACTACACTTAATGTACCAAAACCGATTAAAGCTACTTTTTCTCCTTTTGCCAAATCTTCAGTTACTGCTTCTAAAGCTGCTTCCAAAGCTGTTTTTGCTTGTACTTTTGTTAATTGTGCCTTTTCAGCAATTGCATTAACTAATTCTGTTTTGTTCATAATTCTTGACTTATTATTATAATTATTTATGTATGGTATTATCAACGCAAATATAGACCATTCCAAGTTTAAAACAAAAAATATTTACAAAAAAATGTTGTATTTCAGTCAAAAAAAGACCTATACTTATATTTTTTATGATAAAAGATAGTTTTTTGCTATTTTTGCAAACACTTTTATTAAATATCCACGTTATCTTAATGATAATGATTTTTAACGCACTTAATTTATAAACAAATATGTTTAATTCAAGCGGTTCTGTTTTTAAAAATTTTCCTGTAATCACTAAGAATTTACTTATAATAAATATTCTTATGTGGCTTGCACAAATCGCCTTGCCCAAAGCCGGAATAAACCTAACCGAATTGTTAGGTTTACACTTTTGGAGAGCAAGCGACTTCAATGCTGCACAAATGTTTTCCTATATGTTCCTACATAGCAATAACGATTTCACTCACTTGTTTTTCAACATGTTTTCGTTACTCATGTTCGGACCATTGCTTGAGCGAGCACTTGGTAGCAAGCGTTTTCTGTTCTATTACATTTCTTGTGGCATTGGTGCAGCACTTGTACAAGAAATAGTATGGCAACTTACTTGGAAAGACATATTTGCTCCATTCTTTGCCAATGCAGGAGGTTGGACTATGGAAGAATCATATAACGCCATTAATGCAGCTATTGCACAAGGAGAAAACATTCCGGCACTGAATGCTCTTCTCACAATAGGTGCATCAGGCTGTATATTTGGCATTTTGCTTGCATTTGGTATGTTATTCCCTAATTTACCTTTATACATTATGTTCATTCCTATTCCCATAAAAGCTAAATACATGGTTATAGGTTATGGAGCCATCGAATTGATATTTGGCGTTACGGGAACTATGGACTCGGTTGCCCACTTTGCTCACTTAGGAGGCATGCTATTCGGCTTAATACTCTTATTAATTTGGAAAAAGAAAGGAAATATAGGTGGAAACTATTTCTAAACTATCATATCGTTTTAAGACTGCCGATATGTTGATGAAATTAATTTACATCAACATTGCCGTTTTTTTATTTCTTAGAATCATAGGAATTTTATGCTTCTTTTCAGGCTTTGATTCCATGAGTTTTCTGTCTTTCGTAGAACTTCCTTCATCATTTACTCTATTAGCAAAAAGATGTTGGACTCTATTCACTTACATGTTTGCACATTATGACATTATGCACATATTGTTCAATATGCTTGTGTTTTTCTGGTTTGGCAGAATGTTTATGGATTTTTTTACATCAAAACAACTTTGTGGATTATATATTATAGGTGGAATAGGAGGAGCTTTGCTATATATTCTCGCCTATTCTTACCTTCCGGTTTTAAACGGAGAAATGAGTTGGCTCATCGGAGCTTCGGCTTCGATAATGGCGATAGTTACAGCCATTGCCATAAAAGCTCCGGAATATAAGTTAAATTTATTATTTTTAGGACCCGTCTCACTTAAATGGATTGCAATATTCTACATAACAATAGATTTATTGAGTGTCAATGGTAATAACATGGGTGGACATATAGCACACATCGGAGGGGCTATCATGGGCATTGTTTTTACTCTATCCATTAATAAAGGAGTAGATATAACAGCACCTTTAAACAGCATCATTGATTTGGTTTCAAATTTTAGAAAAACGTTTAATGGTTTTCACTTTAAAAAAAACACAAATAAAGAAAAAAATAACACTTATTATAACGATACAACAATAAGTAAAGAAGACGAGCAAACTTTAGACATCATTCTCGACAAAATTAAAAAATCAGGATATGGTTCTCTTACTGAAGATGAGAAAAAAAGACTTTTTAAAGTAAGTAGCAAGAAACAATGAACATTCTAAACAACATAGGCAATGGTTTCATTAGAATAATGAAAAACACCTGTATACTTATCACTTGGTTAATGGGTATAATTCTACTCATTTCAGCTTATAGCGGATATATAACACCTCTACACAGCTCCAAACCGGCTATTTTAGGAATGATTTTCCCCATTGCTCTTGTCTTAAACATCATAATTTTGATTTTATGGGCGTGTGCAAGAAAAATATCAATGATTATTATTGTTATTATATTCTTAGGAACTTGCTTCGGACAAATAAAGACTTTTTCTCCTTTAAACTTTTCTGAGAACAATATCCAACCTGACGACAATTCTTTCAAAGTTCTCACATACAATGTAATGAACTTTGACGACATGGACTTAAATCAAGATTCAATAGAAAATCGCACGTTAAGATATATCCTCGATAAAGATGCCGACATAGTAGTAATGCAAGAAGCTTCGGCAAAAGAAAAAATGGATAAGCTAAAAAAAATAAATAATCTCACACCTGAACTAAACAAAAAATATCCCTATCGAGAACATCGTCTTAAAGACCTTGTTATAATGTCGAAATACCCATATCAAATCGACAACGAAGAAATTACAAGTAATGCTAAACAAAAATCAGTAGCTTATCGCCTTAACATTAACGGTAAAACGCTATATCTTATAAATGTGCACCTTGAATCGCTAAATTTAACAGAAAGCGATAAAGCTCTTTACCGAAGTACCACCGATTTTTCAAAAATCACCGATAATTTGAGCGAGAAAACCGTTGAAGATGTAAAAAGCAGTTTATTAAGCAAATTATCAACAGCATTCAAAAAAAGAGCGGTACAAGCCGATGACTTAAAACAATATATCAATAGTCTTAATGGAAAAAATGTAATTCTATGTGGCGACTTTAATGACACTCCATCATCTTATTCCTATCTCACCATAAAAGGAGACGATATGAAAGATGCTTATGAAGAATGTGCATTAGGTCCCACAATAACATTCCATGCCAACCGTTTCTATTTCAGAATAGACCATGTACTATATAAAGGAGATATTGAGGCTGTAAACATTGAACGTGGCAACACAAAATCGTCGGACCATTATCCTTTACTCATCACATTCAAGTGGGAATAAGCAATATTTACGAGAGAAAAATAATTTTCAATAAATCATATTAACTTAGGGAAATGAACAAAACATTATTAACCGTAGCAAGTGCAATAGCTGTAACTCTTTCAGCTTGCAATTCAGAAAAGATGGAACAAAACCCATTTTTGGCGGATTATACAACTCCTTTTGAGATTCCGCCTTTTGAACAAATTAAGTATGAACACTATCTTCCTGCTTTTAAAGAAGGTATTGCTCAACAAAATGCCGAAATTGATTCTATTATTGCCAATCCTGAATCTCCGGATTTCCAAAATACTATTTTGGCTCTTGACAACAGTGGTCAACTGCTAAACAAAGTTGCTTATGTCTTTTTCGCATTAAGCGAAAGCGACAACACCCCGGAAATGCAAAAATTAAACCCTGAAATATCGGCTCTTTACACTGCTCATAGTGATAATATGGGAATGAACGAAGCTCTTTTCAATCGCATAAAGAGCGTTTACGACCGTAAAGACAGTTTGAACCTTAACACAGCTCAAACTAAACTTCTTGAAAAATATTATAAAAATTTCGTTCGTTCAGGAGCTCTTCTTGATGCCGAAAAGAAAGAAGAATTAAAAGCTATAAACCTTGAGCTTTCCGATGCCTTCATTGTTTATAACGAAAACGTATTGAAAGGTACCAATGCATGGGAACTTGTAGTTGAAAACAAAGATGAACTTGACGGACTTCCTGAAGGTACAATAGCAACAGCAGCCGAAGAAGCTAAAGCTCGTGGAAAAGAAGGCAAATGGATTTTCACACTTCACGCTCCAAGCCGACTTGCCGTACTTACTTACGCCGACAACCGCGACCTACGCGAAAAAATGTGGAAAGGATATACATCTCTTGCAAGTGAAGGTGAATTTAACAACGATTCTATTATCAATGTAATTATAAAACTTCGCACTAAAAAAGCTAACATGCTTGGTTTCGATTGCTTTGCCGATTATGCCATCGATAACGTAATGGCAAAAACAACAAAGAATGCCGAAGATTTGCTTTACAAAATTTGGACTCCTGCAGTTGCTAAAGTTAAGGAAGAAGTTGCCGATATGCAAGCATACATCAAGTCCGAAGGTAATGATTTTAAAGTTGCTCCATGGGACTACTATTACTATGCTGAAAAGGTAAAAGCTCAAAAATTCAATATAAGCGAAGACCAAGTTCGTCCTTATTTCAAATTAGAGAATGTCGTTGAAGGTATTTTCTATGTTGCTAATAAATTATATGGCGTAACTTTCACCGAAATGAAAGATGCTCCTAAATATAACCCTGAAGTAACCGTTTATGAAGTTAAAGACGTCAAAGGTGAACACCTTGCCGTATTCATGACCGACTACTTCCCTCGTGCAACAAAACGTCAAGGAGCATGGATGAGTGAATTCAAAGGTGCTTGTAATTATGATAGCATCAACGAACGCCCTGTCGTTTATAACGTAGGTAACTTCACTCGCCCTTCAGGTGATGTTCCTGCTCTTCTTACTCTCGATGAAGTTGAAACTACATTCCACGAATTCGGACACGGATTACATGGCATGTTGACTCGTGCAGCTTACAGAGGTCAAGCAGGTACTAACGTAGACCGCGACCTTGTGGAATTACCTTCACAAATCAATGAGCATTGGGCTTTTGAACCCGAAGTACTTGCTGTTTATGCAAAACACTATCAAACAGGAGAAGTTATCCCTACCGAACTTGTTGAAAAACTTAACGCTTCGGCTAAATTCAATCAAGGTTTCGCTACTACCGAACTTGCAGGTGCTGCTCTTCTTGACATCGAATGGCACAAACTAAACGATGGAAAAGATGTAAACGTTGCCGAATTTGAAGCTAACGTTGCAAAAAAACTCGGCTTACCTGAAGAATTGACTTTCCGCTATCGCAGTACATACTTCAAACACATTTTCGGTAGTGATGGATATGCAGCAGGTTACTACACTTACCTATGGGCTGAAGTTCTTGATACCGATGGTTTTGAACTTTTCAAAGAAAAAGGTATCTTCGACAAAGCCACTGCCGATGCTTTCCGCACCAATATTCTTGAAATGGGCGGTAGCGATGATCCTATGAAATTGTATAAGCAATTCCGCGGTCAAGAGCCTAATCCAGATGCTCTACTTCGCAATCGCGGTTTGAAATAAAACAACAATTATATTACAACAATAAGAGCCTGTATTCATCACGAACACAGGCTCTTATTTCATATAATGAATATAGCTCAAAAAACAATTCCGTAACATACGAAACTGTTTTGATTCAGCTGATTTGCTTTACCGGTTATTACTTACGGATACTTCATTGACACTAATATCAAAACCTACTCTTGTACTAATCACATATACTTCCTTCATTTTACACTTAGTGTCAAAAAAAACATAACTGTACAGCATTCCTCAAAGAGCAAAATTCATCTATTTTATCCTATTCTCTTTGTAAAAGAATAGGATAATTTCTTAAACATTTTTTACCACTCAAGAAAATTAAGTATCACATTCATATTTTTACGAGAAACACACCTTTTCTTAAAACAAATCCATAGTAAGTCATCAATTTTCACGTAATATTTCCACAAGAAAACTCTCAAAAAACGGATAAATATCACAATTTGCCATAAATTAGGCGATTAAGTCAAAAAAATATTGTACCTTTGCACGAATTTTACATGTAAAAAATAGTTTTATGCTAACACCTATCAAAAAAACCATCGATTTGGGTGACGGACGTGTGATCACCCTTGAAACAGGAAAGCTTGCAAAGCAAGCCGATGGAGCGGTTGAACTTCGCATGAACAACACAATGCTTCTTGCGACAGTAGTTTCGGCTAAAGAAGCCGGAGAAGGGGTTGACTTTATGCCTCTTCAAGTTGAATACAAAGAAAAATTTTCTGCATTTGGTCGTTTCCCGGGTGGATTCACTAAACGCGAAGGTCGTGCAAGCGACTATGAAATCTTGACAGCACGCCTTGTTGACCGTGTGCTACGTCCATTGTTCCCTGAAAATTATCATGCCGATACTTTCGTGAACATTATCCTTTTCTCAAGCGACGGCGAAGATATGCCCGATGCTCTTGCAGGTCTTGCAGCATCAGCAGCTCTTGCAGTATCAGACATTCCGTTTAACGGTCCTATCTCTGAAGTACGTGTTGCTCGCATTGACGGAAAATTTGTCATAAACCCCACTTTCAAAGAATTAGAAAAAGCTGACATGGATTTAATGGTAGGTGCTACTTACGAAAATATCATGATGGTGGAAGGTGAAATGAACGAAGTTTCCGAAAGCGACCTTTTGGAAGCATTGAAAACAGCTCACGAAGCTATCAAGGTACAATGTAAAGCTGTAATGGAATTTGCCGAAGCAGCAGGTGCTACCGTTAAGAGAGAATATTGTCACGAAATAAATGACGAAGATTTACGCAAGCAAGTATGGGATGCTTGTTACGACAAAGCATACAAAATTGCTCAAGCAGGTAGCAACGATAAGCATTGGCGTAACGATTCTTTTGATGCTATTTGCAACGAATTCATCGAATCTCTTCCTGAAGAAGAAAGAGATGAAAAGACTCCACTTGTTAAGCGTTATTATCATGATGTAGAAAAAGAAGCCGTACGCCGTTGCATACTTGATGAAGGTATTCGTCTTGACGGTCGTAAAACAACCGAAATACGTCCTATATGGTGCGAAACCGATTACATTCCGGGTCCTCACGGTTCGGCTGTATTCACTCGTGGAGAAACTCAATCACTTGCCACAGTTACTCTTGGTACAAAATTGGATGAAAAACTTGTAGACGATGTTCTTAATCACGGAACTGAAAAATTCCTTCTACATTACAATTTCCCTCCATTCTCAACAGGAGAAGCTAAAGCTCAACGTGGTGTAGGTCGTCGCGAAATAGGTCACGGACACTTGGCTTGGCGTGCATTAAAGAGCATGTTGCCTACCGATTTCCCTTATACTTGTCGTGTAGTATCCGACATTCTTGAATCAAACGGTTCTTCATCAATGGCAACAGTATGTGCAGGATGTCTTGCCCTTCTTGATGCCGGCGTAAAAATGAAAAAACCGGTAGCAGGTATTGCTATGGGACTTATCACAGATAAGGGCAACGTTAAACATGCCGTCCTTTCAGATATCCTTGGAGACGAAGACCACTTAGGTGATATGGACTTCAAGGTAACAGGTACTGAAAACGGTATTACTGCAACTCAAATGGATATAAAGTGCGACGGACTTTCTTACGAAATTCTTGCTCAAGCTCTTGAACAAGCACGCGAAGGTCGTCTACACATTCTTAATATTATTAATCAAACAATTCCTGCTCCACGCGAAGATTATAAATCTCACGTTCCTCGCATCGTAAGCCTTACTATCGATAAAGACTTTATTGGTGCGGTTATAGGTAAAGGTGGAGAAACTATCCAAGGAATACAAGAAGAAACAGGTGCCACAATCACAATTGATGAAGTTGATGGTAAGGGTGAAGTGCAAATAGCAGCAAGCAATAAAGACAGTATTGATGCAGCACTTGCTCGCATCAACGCAATTATTGCTGTTCCTGAAGAAGGCGAAATCTACACCGGTACTGTTAAGAGCATTCTTGACTTTGGTGCATTCGTTGAATTCATGCCGGGTAAAGAAGGTCTTCTTCACATTTCCGAAATTTCATGGGAACGCCTTGAAAGCATGGAAACAAGTGGCATAAAAGAAGGTGATACTGTACAAGTAAAACTTATCGAAATCGACAAGAAAACAGGTAAGTTCCGTCTTTCTATGAAAGCTCTTTTAGAAAAACCTGAAGGATGGGAAGAACGTGCTCCTCGTGCTCCTCGTCGCGAAAACGGAAACCGCGACAATAATCGTGGCCCTCGTCGCGATGACAACCGTGGCCCTCGTCGCGAAAACGGAAATCGTGATAATAATCGCGGACAACGTCGTGATTTCAACGGACAACGTTTTGAGCATCGCAACCGCGAAGAACAACCTCAACAACCTGAACAAGGACATGAGGAAATTATCTAAGAGGGTATTAAAAAATTACACTCTATAATAAAAAAGGCTGTCAATCGACAGCCTTTTTTATTACTATATACTTTTACAATATTTCCAGACCTTCCCTATTGTGCTTTTATACAGCCGGAAGAGACATGCCGTTGAGCTTGCGATAAAGGTCAAGTGCATAAACATCGGTCATAGCACTCATATGGTCGAGAACTGCCTGTATTTTGCCAAACAATGTAGGTGCATCTACCTCATATTGAGGTGGAACTTTGCTTAACAATAATTGAGAATAATTTTTCTCAGGGAATCGCACTGCATCAATAAGTTTTTTCATCAAGAAAGCTATAATTCTATTTCCTGCAAGGTCAATTTCAACAACCGAAGAAGCACGATAGATTTTCTCATAAGCAAGAGCAGAGCAGGCATTATAAGCACTCTTCGTAAGGTCGGAGATATGATCAATCAAACTACCTTGAAATTCTCCTGTCAATATTTGTTCTTCATGCAATACAAACGCATCAGCACATTCATGAACAAGTAGCCCTATTATACAAGAACGCAAATACCCTACTTTTTCATTCTTATCGGCCACATTATTCATCACTTCAAGTATGCGTTTTTTTCGCTCTTCGGGGAAAAAGCCAAGCATAAGATCTATTGTTTCACTAGTACTTACGATTTTCAATTTATGAGCATCCTCAAGATCCATTACTTGATAGCAAATATCATCGGCTGCCTCAACTAAATACACCAACGGATGACGCACATACACGCCATCTCCTTTTTTTATTATTCCCAATTCTTCAGCAATCTTTGCAAACACCGCTTTTTCGGATGTAAAAAAGCCGAATTTGCCTTTTTCATTAACATGAGCCGATGAATAAGGATATTTCACAATCGATGCAAGCATGGAATAAGTCATCGCAAAACCTCCGGGACGTCGTCCGGCAAACTGATGAACAAGCTGACGAAAAGAGTTGGCATTTCCTTCAAAGTGTATCATATCGCTCCACTCATCCAACGTAAATAAAGATTTCAACTCAGCACCTTCTCCTTCTGAAAAAAAAGTGCTTATAGCTTTTTCGCCTGAATGTCCAAACGGAGGATTCCCTAAATCGTGAGCAAGGCACGCAGCACTCACTATTTCGCTTAAATCATTAAGTTTACCAACCCAATCCTCTGTTTTATATTTATCTCGCAATCTAATCGAAACTTCACGAGCCAACGATTTACCCACACTCGAAACCTCAAGACTATGCGTCAATCTATTATGAACAAATATGCTACCCGGCAATGGAAACACCTGCGTCTTGTTTTGTAATCGGCGAAAAGGTGAAGAAAAGACCAAGCGATCATAATCGCGTTGAAAATCACTCCTTATACCACCATTATTATTGTCAGCATAATGTTCCAAACCCAACCGTTTATCACAAATCAAACGGTCCCAACACATTTTATTTTTGTTCATTTCCATATAAATCTCTTATCATCGCACTAAATTACAAAAAAAGAGCATATAAAACTCACTTACTATCATCCAAATTGCATCAAGAATTATCATTAAGTATTTTTTAATGTTGATTATCTTGTAAAATCATGCGTTTTAACTAACTTCGCATATTTAATATATTTATCTGAATTATGGAAACCATTAAAGTAAAAATCATAAATAAATCAACCAATCCCACTCCTGAATACAGCACTGAGCAAAGTGCCGGCATGGACGTAAGAGCTTTTTTAAATGAACCTATTACCCTTAAGCCTCTTGAACGCACATTAGTTCCCACAGGACTTTATATGGAATTACCCAAAGGATACCAATGCGAAATACGCCCACGCAGTGGATTGGCTTTAAAAAAAGGAATCACAGTACTTAACACTCCGGGAACAATTGATGCCGATTATAGAGGAGAAATAGGAGTAATTCTCATAAACCTTTCTAATGAACCGTTTGTAATAAACAACGGAGAAAGAATATGCCAAATGGTAATTATGAATTACACAAAGGCCGAATGGGTAGAAGTGGAAGAACTCAATGACACCGAACGTGGTGCAGGTGGTTTTGGACACACCGGAGTTAAATAAAAAGCAAATAACGTGAATATTTTTAAATATATATTACTGCTTTCGTTTATAGGCTTATTCTCTCCTATAAACGCAAAGAAAAGCGATAAATACGCACAAGAATCCAACAAACGCAAATCTAAATATGTGTTTTTGGAAGCCTTGCATAAAAAAGTTCTTGAAGAATATGATTCTTATCAAGAACTATTACAGTACGCCTACGACTTAGACACAACCAACACCGGCATAGCTCACCATTTAGGCTATAGCATGCTCATTTCCAATGGAAACTCTAAAAATAATATCGATAAAGGAGTTGCTCTCATGAAAAAGCACTTTGACAGCACTCCCGAAGACCTTTATGAAAGTTTCTTGTATGGAAACGTGTGTAGTAAATTACGTAAAAACGAGGAAGCATTAAGAGTGTGGAAAAAACTTGCTGAAATATTTCCTCAAAAACAAGAAATCAAATACAGACTTGCCGACTCTTATGCCGACAATCACGAATTTTCCAAAGCAATTGCTCTATATGACTCAATTGAAGCTATAGAAGAACCTTCAATACAAATAACCCTTAGAAAAATAAATCTGCGACTGGCTACAAACGATAGCATTGGTTCTATAAAAGAAGCTCAAAAATTGCTTAATTCTGCACCCGACAATGTTGATTTCAACTTGCTATTAGGTAATATCTATATGCAATTTGCAAAAAACGATAGTGCAATGGCATACTTCGACAAAGCACACGAAATAGATCCATCCAACGGATATGTCTATTTATACAAAGCAGATTACTACAAGCTTATGGGAGATTCTATAAATTATGACAAACAAATCTATAACGCTCTCATAAACAAAGACATCGCCGTAGAACAAAAATTAAATGTATTAACCGACTACGTTACAGTCGAACTAAATGCAGGCGTGCAGCAACAATCTGAACGCATCGACAATCTTTTCAACGTATTAATCGAGCAACACCCTCACGAAAGTGCCATTCATGACTTATACAGCCAATATCTTGTTACAATAAAAAATTATCATGACGCTGCCGAACAGTTAGGTTATGTCCTTGATTTGGAACCCACAAATGCCGAAAGTTGGAAAAATTACATGCTCATAAATCTCATGGACGAGAATTATGACAAAGCATTCCGTGCTGCCGATAAAGCTCTTGAATATAATCCCGATAACATAGACCTATACCAATATATAGCTCCTGCATATTATGAAACGAAACAATATGATAAAGCTATCGAAGTGTATCATTTAGCTCTTGAAAAAGCCGACACTCTTAATATTGAACTTATGTCAAACCTTGTAAGTGGTCTCGGTGACGTATATTTTTCTATGGGCGACACAATTAAAGCTTTTGCCCACTACGAAATGGCTATAGATTATAATCCGGCAAATATTATGGCAATGAACAACTATGCTTATTTTCTTGCCGAATCAAATAAAGACTTAAATAAAGCAGAACGATTGAGCTCGCTCACCATTAAATATGAACCCGAAAATCCAACTTATCTTGACACTTACGCATGGATTTTCTTTAAGAAAGGAGAATATAGTTTAGCTCTCTCTTATATACGTTCCGCCATAAGATATTCCGAAGGCCAAGAAAGTGCCGAATTACTCGAACACTATGGCGACATATTATTTATGAACGGTTTACATGAAGAAGCGATTCCTCAATGGGAACGTGCTTATCAATTGAATTCGAAATCAAAAATGCTGGAAAAGAAAGTCAAGCACAAAACATTTTTCTTTAAATAAGCACTTACAGCATGAAGAAATTTTTATTACTCATAACTACAACCATATTACTCACAGTTACAGGTTGTAAATCATCAAAAACGACAATTCAAGGAAATGAAGATAATATAAATTTCGTTTCCGAAACCATATTACAAGAAACAGCCGAAGCATATAGGACTTGGAATTCAGTATCAACAAGCGGAAGAATTTCAATATCAGGAGTCGCATCATTTTCCACACCAATGCAACTTAAAATGGTAAGAAATAAATGTATTTACATTTCAATACGCCCCATCTTAGGCATTGAAGCAGCAAAAGTTTTCATAAATTCCGATTCTGCTGTAGTCGTAAACAAATTAAATAAAGTCTACACATCAATAGAATTGCATGATTTGGCTCACATCTTACCCATTGATATAAATGCGTTGCAAGATATTTTACTTGCAAAAGTTTTTTCTTTAAACTACGGCACATTAAGTTCCGACAACTTGAATAAATTCACTATTTCAGAAGACATTTTGAATAATGGGTTCTTAATAGCACCACGCAATAAAAACAATAAATTCTCTTATGAATTTTTATTAAACAAAAATAAACAAGTCACAGCATTAAACGTGTACCCATCAGCATCGGCTAAACAATATAATGCCATTTACAGTAATCATGCTACCTCTTCGGCAGGAAGTGAAGCTGAAAACATCAACATTTCTACAACAATAAAAGATAAAGAGTTATCTTTGGAACTTTACTTGAATTCTTCAAAGACTAAATGGGACAGTCCGGTTGAAGAAACTATATCATTGAATAAATCTTATCGAAAAGTTTCTATTATAGAATTTTTATCAATATTGAAAACTCTTTAAGTCAAATAATAATATCAATACTATAAAATGCGTGTCTTATACATCATATTATTAAGTTTGTTTTTTGCCACTACCAACATAGTGGCTCAAACGCACACAGCCAAAAGTATAAAACACAAACAACAGACAACACAAAAAGAAATTCAAGAAACTAACAAGAAGATTCGTTCAAACACAGCTAAGACCAAGCAATCGCTAAACCGATTGAATCTCATTGAAGCCGATATTTCATTACACGAAAAAAACATTGACAACATAAACAATGAACTTGATTCAATCAACAAAAAGCTAAAACTGCTTCAAGACTCAATAAAAGACACGGAAAAAGAAATTACACGTTTAAAGGATAGCTATTCCAATGCATTACGAAATATTCAAGCACGCTCTTCGTCGTTTGACCGCATGTTATTTATTTTTTCAGCTAATTCATTCAGTCAAGCATATCGACGCATGAGATATTTACAACAATATTCGGAATGGCGTAAAAAACAAACCATCGAAATTCAAAAAAAACAACAAAAACTTAAAGAACAACATTCAATAGTTAATCGATACTATAAAAGGCAAGCTGCAACACTTGCCAAACAAAACAATGAGCGTTTATCTCTCGTAAGAAAACGTAAACAACAATCCAATGTAATAAATTCCCTCAAGAACGAGGGAAAAGAACTGCAACGCATACTTGCCGAAAAACAACGACAAGCTAAACAACTTGATGATGCTTTAGCTAAATTGATTGCTGAGGAAGAGCGTAAAGCTGCATTGCGTGCAAAACAAGAAGCAGAAAAAAACAAGAAGAGCAAAACCGAAACCGAGAAAAAAACTCAAAAAAACGTATCTTCGGCAAAAGAAAGCTCTAAGAAACAGAGTGTAACAACCGGATATCAAATGAGCGATGCCGAAAGACAACTCTCAGGAAGTTTTGAAAGTAATAAAGGTAAACTATTATTCCCTGTGAGTGGACAATATAAAATTGTAAGACAATTCGGACGCCACAAACATCCCGAATTACAATATGTACAAACCGACAATGGAGGTATTGACATTGAAGTGCCACAAGGAACCGATGCTCGTGCTGTTTTTGATGGCAAAGTGTCGGCAGTATTTCGCCAAGACGGATTCAACACCATTGTAATGGTGAGACATGGAAATTACCTTACAATATATGTAAACTTGAGCGAAATATACGTTTCCAACGGAGATAAGATAAAAGCCAATCAAAAAATAGGCAAAATATTCTCCGATCCTGAAGACAATAACCGAACAATTTTACACTTTGAAGTAAGAAAAGAACGAGAAAAACTAAATCCTCAACTCTGGGTTAAATAATTCATCATAATGATAGAGATTAGACTATACACACCACAATTACAAGATTCTTGGAATAAATTTGTAGCCGAATGTAAAAATGCAACATTTCTGCACAATCGAGGGTATATGGATTACCACAGCAACCGTTTTACCGACTGCTCACTTGTTGCTTTTTCCAAAGAACAAATAATTGCAGTTCTACCCGCTAATCGCGTTGATAGTACACTCTATTCTCATCAAGGATTGACTTTCGGAGGTTGGCTCATACGCTCAAAACATTTCAACATTATCAATATGCTTGAGCTATTTGATGAAATGAAACGTTTTCTTCCATCAATAGGAATAAAAGAGCTTATATATAAAGCCGTACCACACATATATCACAGCTACCCTGCCGAAGAAGACATTTATGCAATTTTTCGACACAACGGAGTATTGACAGAATGTAATATTTCCACAACAATAGAGCAATTAAAACCTCTTCAATTCAACAGCAATTATAATCGTTCAGTTTCACATGCTCTAAAAAACGAAATAACAACATCCGAATCATCTGATTACGAAAGTTATTGGGAAATGTTGACAGAAAGACTTAATTCAAGGTATAAAGCCAATCCGGTACATTCTTTAGACGAAA
Source organism: uncultured Muribaculaceae bacterium (assembly GCA_964536025.1). Lineage (GTDB taxonomy): Bacteria > Bacteroidota > Bacteroidia > Bacteroidales > Muribaculaceae > RGIG4576. Next base: position 7,535 of record CAZHXA010000009.1, on the reverse strand, counting down.
TTAAGTTACTACACGAACGTTTCCCCGAAAACATACGTCTTTTTATAGCAAAAAAGAACAACGAAAATCTTGCCGGAGTAGTTATCTATGACACAGGTATCGTTGCACATGCACAATATATAGCAAGTACAGACTTAGGTCGCAAAATAGGAGCTTTGCCTCTTTTATTTAAATATCTTATAGAAGATGTATTCAAAAAACGAAAATATTTCGACTTTGGTATATCAAACGAGAATCACGGAGTATATCTTAATGAAGGTTTGGTAATGCAAAAGTGTCACATGGGAGGACGTGCAACAGTTCATAACATTTATAAACTCGTTTTTTAATGGGACACAGCACTCAATCCGGACTATCTCGCACAATTATCAAAGCAATGAGCATATTTGGAAGCATACAGGTGTTTAACATCCTATGCTCCATAATACGCACCAAATTAATTGCCTTATGGATTGGTCCGGTCGGCATGGGATTGTTTGCTATTTTCAACTCTGCAATAGAAATGATATGTAATATCACTAATCTCGGGTTACGTACAAGCTCAACAAGAAACATATCACAAGAAAGCGAAAACAGCAACAACTTAAACAGAATTTGTACCACCGTTCGCCGATGGTCGATAGCACTCGGCTTATTGGGTGCAATTACAATAGCCTTAGCCTCTCCCCTATTAAGCCAAATGTCATTTGGTGACAGAAATCACATTTGGGGATATATAGCACTATCGATAGCTGTAATGGCAAATGCCATCACAAACGGAGAGCATGCCATCCTTCAAGGAACTGCTTTGCTACGAAAATTAGCAAAAGCCTCACTCTATGGAGCTTTTTCCGGACTTATACTATCTATTCCCCTTTTTTATTTTTTAGGAGAAGACAGTATCATTCCAAGTATTCTTTGCTATTCTCTTTCTGTTCTGTTTTTTAGCTATATGCTACGCAATAAAAGCGTGCGTATTCAAGGAGAAACTTTATCGTTAAAAGATACCCTAAATTTAGGCAAAGATTTTTTAAAACTCGGAGCATTTATTACTCTTACCGACATTGTTTCGCAAACCGCCAATTACATTTTCATCTCCTATCTAAACAACACATCGAGTACCGAAGCCGTAGGATATTATCAAGCAGGATACACACTTATATCCAAGTATACAGGACTCATTTTATCGGCTCTATGCTTTGAATATTATCCTCGACTATCAAGAGTTGCACATAGTAAGATAAAGCTCAACATATTCGTTTCACAAGAAATAAATATTGCATTAATGGTTCTTACGCCCATTATTACAGCTTTCATTATATTTAGTCGATTAATAATAACAATTCTATACACTCCCGATTTTCTCGCAATAGAAACATTCATTTCATTGGGTATGATAGGCATGATTTTTCGTGCAGTTTCTTGGTGCATGGCATTTGTAGTTCTTGCTAAAGGCGACGGAAAAATATTCTTTACCACCGAAACAATCAGTACAATTGTTTTCCTAACATCCTACATTTCGTTATTCAATCTATTCGCTGTCGATGGTTTCGGAATGGCTTTTATCCTATGGTACTTTATCTATACTTTAATAATAGGTTACATTTATTATCACCGCTTCAAGTTGTCATTAAAACCATCTTGCTACAAATGGATATTATGGTCAGTGCTATGCACATCAACAGCATTTACAGCCATAACAACGGGATATATGTGGGTAGCCGTTATTATACTTATCATAGCCACAACATACAGTTTATTACAATTCAAGAACATGATAACAAAACATAAATAATCTTTTGATTTTTAAGCATCTACACATTCTCGTTTTTAATAATCTTTAAGGAATAAAACAAAACTTTAGGAGCTTTTCTTTGTTCTTTACAAAAATACTCCCTATCTTTGCCATAGAAATAATAACAAAGAACTGAGGGGTCTCAACTTTTAACCAAGTGGAGATTCTTTTATTTTTTACTAATTTTTAAATTATATCTATAAAATGGCTATAAGCTACATGACAAAAGAGGGCTATAAGAAGAAAATGGAAGAGATTGCTTATCTTGAAAATGTTAAGCGTCCTGAAATCTCTCGTGCCATTGCAGAAGCCCGCGACAAAGGTGACCTTTCAGAAAATGCCGAATATGACGCAGCCAAGGAAGCACAAGGTATGCTTGAAATGAAAATTGCACAACTTAAAGACCTTGTTGCCAATGCTCGTATTATAGACGAAAGCAAACTCACTACCGATGAAGTGCAACTAATGAGTATTGTCACCATAAAAAATGTAAAAAACGGAGCTACACAAAAATACACTATCGTAGCCGATTCTGAAGCCAATCTTCGTGAAATGAAGATTTCAACTTCTACTCCTATTGCAAAAGGTCTTATGGGACACAAAGTGGGTGACATTGTCGACATTAAAGTTCCGGCAGGCGTTATGCAATTTGAAATCATGGACATTTCAATATAATTTACTTATTTTTTTAAAAAAACATCATCATGGCATCTATTTTTTCCAAAATCATAGCTGGTGAAATACCTAGTTACAAAGTTGCCGAAGACGACAAGCACTATGCTTTTCTTGACATTAATCCGGTAGCTGAAGGTCACACGCTCGTTATTCCAAAGCACGAAATCGACTATATATTTGACCTTCCACAGCAAGAATACACAGAGCTTATGGCTTTTGCTCGCAAAGTTGCCAAAGCTATGAAAGCCGTAATGCCTTGCAAGCGTATAGGTGTTGCCGTAATGGGTTTGGAAGTGCCTCATGCTCATATCCACTTGCTTCCTATTAACAGCGAAAGCGATATGAATTTCTTCACTCAAAAGAAGCAAATTCCGGCTGATCAAATGAAAAATATTGCAGAAAGAATTTTAAATAAATTCAACGAAAATAAGAATTCTGCTCACCCGGAAATATTTTGATTTTTCTAAAAAATTATGGGAAAACATTGACAAAACGTTTTTCAAATCATAAAAACAAAAAGCTACTGCCTTTGATTCTTCAAGCAGTAGCTTTTTTATTACTCTTTATTTTCAGTATAATCAGAATTCAGCGTTATTTGGAGTACGTGGGAATGGAATAACATCGCGTATATTAGCCATTCCGGTAACAAATAACAACAAGCGTTCAAATCCAAGTCCGAAACCTGAGTGAGGTACTGTACCAAATTTACGAGTATCAAGATACCACCACATATCCTTCATAGGAATGTTCAATTCCTCAATACGTTTTACCAATTTATCATAATTTTCTTCACGTTCAGAACCTCCTATGATTTCACCAATCTTAGGGAATAAAACGTCCATAGCACGCACAGTTTTGCCATCATCGTTCTGCTTCATGTAGAAAGCTTTGATTTCTTTAGGATAATCGGTCAATATAACCGGACACTTGAAGTGTTCTTCCACCAAGAAACGTTCATGTTCTGAAGCCAAATCCACGCCCCAATATACAGGGAATTCAAATTTGTGACCTGCAGCAACAGCCTCTTCCAAAATCTTTATTCCTTCGGTATAAGTCAAGCGAACGAAATTTTGTTTCAACACTCCCTCAAGTCGTTCGATAAGTTCTTTATCAAACATGTCGTTCAAGAACTTAACATCATCGTAACACTTATCCAAAGCCCATTTTACGCAATATTTAATGAATTCTTCAGCTAAATCCATATTGTCGATAATGTCGTTGAATGCAACTTCTGGTTCAATCATCCAGAATTCTGCCAAGTGACGTGGAGTATTGGAGTTTTCAGCACGGAATGTAGGTCCGAATGTATAAATAGCACCCAATGCAGTGGCTGCAAGTTCGCCTTCCAATTGTCCTGAAACAGTTAGACTCGCTTGCTTACCAAAGAAATCACCATCGTAACGAATAGAACCGTTTTCATCTTTTTTCAAGTCATAAAGGTTCATTGTAGTTACTTGGAACATTTGTCCGGCTCCTTCACAATCGGAAGCAGTTATAAGCGGTGTATGGAAATAGAAGAATCCTCTTTCATGGAAAAATTGGTGTATTGCTATCGCCATATTGTGACGTATGCGGAACACAGCACCAAATGTATTGGTACGCGGACGCAAATGTGCTATATCGCGAAGAAACTCCATTGTGTGGCCTTTTTTCTGCAAAGGATAGCTTTCGGGATCGGCAGTTCCATAGATTTCTATCTTTTCGGCTTGCACTTCACATGTTTGTCCTTTTCCTTGCGATTCCACAAGCAAACCTTCAACACACAAGCTTGAGCCTGTTGTGATAGGTTTTAATTCTTCCTCGCTGAACTTTGCAAGGTCAACAACAATTTGCATGTTTTTGATTGTTGAGCCGTCGTTCAAAGCAACAAATTGTACATTTTTATTTCCTCGACGGGTACGCACCCATCCTTTTACGCACACTTGTTGTCCTATTAACGATGTATCAAATAAGTCAACAATCTTAGTTCTTTTCAAACTCATAATAGTATATTATTATAGCCTTTTTTATTATTCAAATGAATTTTGTTTCAAGAAGTTTACTTCTTCTTGTGTCAAGTAACGCCAACGTCCGCGAGGTAAATCTTTCTTGGTCAAACCGGCAAAATAAACGCGGTCCAATTTCACTACATGATAACCTAACGATTCAAAAATGCGACGCACGATACGGTTACGTCCGGAGTGAATTTCAATACCGGCTTGTTTGCGGTCGGTAGGAGAAACATAGCTTATTGCATCGGCATGTATAGGACCATCTTCAAGTTCTATACCATCAGCTATTTGTTGCATGTGTTCTTCCGAAATTGCCTTATCTACCCACACTTGGTAAATTTTCTTTTTCACATATTGAGGGTGAGTAAGTTTTGAAGCCAAATCACCGTCATTGGTCAAAAGAAGTACACCGGTTGTGTTACGGTCAAGACGTCCCACAGGATAGATGCGTTCATCACAAGCACCTTTCACCAAGTCCATAACAGTTTTGCGTCCGTTAGGGTCATCGCTTGTTGTTACACAATCTTTCGGTTTATTCAACAAGATGTAGCATTTGTGTTCCAACACCACTACCTTATCGTTATATTCAACCACATCACTGTGTGTGATTTTTGTTCCAAGTTCGGTAACAGGAGTACCATTTACCTTAACAAGACCTTTTTGTATCAATTCATCAGCTGCACGACGTGAACAAACACCGGCATTTGCCATGAACTTATTCAAGCGTATTGCTTCATTCGGGTCAAATTCAGGCATTTCATATTCCACACGTTTAGGACGCGGAGTGAAACGCATTTGTTGAATTCTTTCGCCTCCGTTATTGTTATTATATTTCTTTCCTCCTTGACGGTTATTAAAACCTCCTTGGCGATTATTGTTGTAGCCACCTTGACGGTTGTTAAAACCTCCTTGGCGATTATTATTGTAATTATTATTTCTACGTTGGTTATTATAACCACCTTGACGATTGTTATTATATCCGCCACCTTGATAGTTGTTATAATTTCCTGCATTCAATTGTTCTCCATCAGCATTGCCATCGTAGTTATTATAACGATTATTGTTATACCCCCCCTGACGGTTGTTATATCCGCCTTGACGATTATTATAGACTCCTTGGCGATTATTATAACCGTTTTGACGATTATTGCCATAGCCTCCTTGACGGTTGTTATTATAACCGCTTTGACGATTGTAGCTATTTTGTCCGTATCCCCCTTGGCGATTACCATAAGGACGTTGAACATAAGAGCCTTGCTCTACTTGTTCTTGGTCATAATTAACCTTTTCAAACTGTTCGCCGATACCGGCATTTTCAGTTGCTCTCACTTCACCGATTCTCGGTCTTCTTGGTTTCTTTTCTAAATTTTCGTCCATAAATAAAGTCTTTTAGCCTCGCGGCTGTTTGTGTTAATAAGGTTTAATATCTTTATCGTTATAAATCTCTTCAAAAATAATGATTACAAAGATAATATTTTTTAAAAAAACAACAATTTCACTAACGAAAAAGATTTCATGTTCTTTAATCTTTTTTTAATACCCGGTATAACTATGCGGTGTTATTCGTTTCAACTCAGCTTTCACTTCGTCACTCACTTTCAAGGTATCAATAAACTCCGATATACTTTGTTCATTCACCACGCTATTGGTACGAGTGAGAGCTTTCAATGTTTCATAAGGTTTTTCATAACCTTCGCGACGCAAAATAGTTTGAATAGCCTCTGCCACAACATTCCACATGTTATCCAAGTCGGCATTTATGGCTTCTTCGTTAAGTACTAATTTTCCTAAGCCTTTCAAAGTACTCTTCATTGCAATCACCATGTGTCCGAAAGGTACTCCCACGTTACGCAACACTGTAGAGTCGGTCAAGTCGCGTTGTAAACGTGAAATAGGCAATTTTGTAGACAAATGTTCCAAAACGGCATTGGCAAGCCCCAAATTACCCTCTGAATTTTCAAAATCTATCGGATTAACCTTGTGTGGCATTGCCGAAGAGCCCACTTCACCGGCTTTTATCTTCTGCTTGAAATAATTCATTGAAATATATTGCCAAATATCACGGTCAAGGTCGATGATAATGGTGTTTATTCGCTTTAAAGCGTCAAAAAGTGCTCCCAAATTGTCATAATTTGATATTTGAGTTGTCCAACGTTCACGCACTATTCCCAATTTTTCGCTCAAGAAGCGTTCGGCAAACGCAAGCCAATCCATTTCGGGGAATGCTATCAAATGAGCATTGAAATTACCGGTAGCACCACCAAATTTACCACTTACAGGCACTGTTTTTAATTGTGCGAGTTGTTGCTCAAGACGATAAGCAAAAACTTTTATTTCTTTTCCCAAGCGAGTTGGCGAAGCCGGTTGACCATGTGTTTTTGCCAACATGGGTAGATTTTTCCAATCATCGGCAAATGCATTCAAGCAATCTATCACCTCTTGAACCAAAGGCACTATCACATCATTCAACGAGTCTTTTATTGACATAGGAACCGATGTATTGTTTATATCTTGAGAGGTCAACCCAAAGTGGATAAATTCTTTATAAGGCGCCAAATTCAAAGCGTCAAATTTTTCTTTCAAGAAATATTCAACCGCTTTTACGTCATGATTGGTCACACTTTCTATGTCTTTTATGCGTTGTGCATCGTCTAATGAGAATTCTTTATATACCGCTCTTAGAGTTTCAAACACTTCAGCGTTAACTCCTTTTAATTGAGGTAATGGCAATTCACATAAAGCGATAAAATACTCCACTTCTACCTTTACACGATAACGTATCAATGCAAATTCCGAAAAATACGCATCAAGAGATTCTGTTTTTCCACGATAACGACCGTCTATGGGAGATATCGCTGTGAGGGGACTTAAATTCATTTTTTAATAACGTTTTATATAATAGTTTTATACTTTTTTATCTATTTGCAATATTTTGCTATAAATCAATCTATTAATATCTTTACAATCATTTTGACTTTGCAAATTTACAACACATTACACAATTTTTCTAAAAAAAATCAACTTTTTATTTGTCAATTCAAAAAAAAAGTCATAACTTTGCATCGCAATTGAGAAATCAATGAGGGCGTTTAGCT
>CAZHXA010000008.1:0-66129 GCA_964536025.1 uncultured Muribaculaceae bacterium | reverse complement strand
CCATTCTATTGCGGTTTTCTTGCTAAAACTGTGCATTTCTATTTGGATTCTTCAAATAAAAAAAAACGAATTTAAATCTTATGCTTTAAATTCGTTTTCTATTTTTTCAACTTCTTCTTGCAAAGTCTTTTCTATTGTTAATCGCTCCTCTATGGTCTTACATGCGTGAAGTACTGTTGCATGATTACGAGAAAGTCTTGTTCCTATATTAGTAGAAGATAATTGTGTCATTTTCTTAGCAAGATACATTACAATTTGTCGTGCATCGGAAATTTCGCGTTTCCTTGATTTACCATAAATCAAATCCGTATCTATATTATAATGCTCACACACTTTTTCAGCAATAAGTTCAAACGTTACATGTGTTTTAGACACTTTAACCGCATTTGATATTACAGCTTTTGCCAAATCTAATGTTATTTCTTGATTCAACATTGTAGCATGAGCAAGAAGTGATACGACAACACCTTCTAACTCTCTCACGCTATCAGTTACATTATTAGCAATCAAATCAAGTATATCATTAGAAATAGTTAAACCATCTTGATCGGCTTTCATTGTAAGGACATTGCGACGCAAAGAATAATCAGGCTTAGCAAGTTCTGCTGTCATTCCCCATTTAAAACGAGATATAAGACGAGGAACCATTCCATCCATATCTACCGGTCTTGTATCGCTTGACAATATTAATTGTTTTTGATTTTGATGCAAGTGATTAAATATGTGATAAAAGGTATTCTGTGTTGCAGTTTTTCCGGCAAATTCTTGAATATCATCCAATATCAAAGTGTCAATACTTTGATAGAAATTAATAAAATCATTTACCTTATTATTTCTTACCGCTGTCGTATATTGACTTTCAAAGACACGAGCAGTAACATATAGCACTCTGCTTTGAGGCACAGTTTCTTTCATCTTAATACCAATGGCTTGTATTAAGTGTGTCTTTCCTACGCCTGTGGGACCAAAAATAAACAAGGGGTTAAAAGTCTTACATTTAGGATTAGTTGCAATCGCTTCTCCAATAGTAACCGCCAGTTTATTGCTCATACTTCCACAATAGTTTTCAAAAGTATATTTAGGATTCAATTGTGAATCAATATCCCCATATTCAACTTTTTCAAACGGATTGTTGATTTTAGGCATAGAATGTTCAATTCTACGATCTACAGCGGGACTACTTGCAGTTCCTTTTACAGTAAGATTTGAATCTTTATAATATAATTTTACGTCATTACCATAAATGCGATGCAATGTAGCTTTTACAAGATTTAAATAAGTTCCTTCAATCTTTTCTACAAAAAACTGCGAAGGTACACCAAGCACAAGCTTATTATTTTCATAACTATACACAGAAATGGGCTTGAACCAAGCATTATATTGCTCTTCGTTCAAGTTATCTTTAAAAATAGAAAGACATTGTTCCCATAAAATATTTTTATCTTGTGCCATCATCTGCTCTATAGTCTCTTTACTTTTGCGAGTACAAAATTTGCCAAAATTATTCATAAAAAAAAACGTAAATAAATTTGTTTTTTACAGTCAAATTATACTGTCTTGATTTTCAGTAATATGCAATAAATTCACAAGAAAAACATAATAAATTCACTCTTTTTTTATTATCGCCCTATAAATCAAGCATTTTACATTTAACAAGTCATTTTCTTTATCAAATATTACCTTTTTTTGCACTCAAAATTCGGTCAAAACACAAATAAAAATGTGGATTTTTGAAGAAATCCACATTTTTACGTTGTTTAGAATAATTCCAAATAACGTTTACCTATTGCAAATTTAAGTATTAAAATACCTTTACATTTATATATCTTTTTGGATTTGCTTTTATATCTTTAAATAATGAATCAAGGCTCAATATTGTTTGGTCCAAATGATTATATATTTTTTTATCATTCATCATTAATCCCAGGCTTGAATCATTACTATTAAGTTTATCGGTCAACAACTTTAAGTTGTACATTGTTGCATTTATGCTTTGCATAGTAGAATCAAGAGGCACAGAATTCAACTCATTCGTCATATCTGAAAGATTTGCAGATACGACTTTCAAATCGTTTGTAATTCCACTTGCATTATTCATTATAGCTGGAACATTTTTAGACATTACACTATTTAATTGAGTGGTCATGTTTTCCAAATTTGCAGATATTTTATTCAATCTAGTTACCGATTCGCTCAACGCTGGATTAGATAAAACAGTGTTTATTCCGGTTAAAATACTATCTACTTTAGGCAACATTAATGCTAAAGACGGCATAAGTTCATTTGAGATATTATCCATCAACCCCGATTGTATTTTACCCGGTATTTCATCACCTACTCCATACAACTGAGAATCGTGTCCTAAATGCAATACAATAGTAGAAGTTCCCAACATATCGGTAGCAATTACAGCTTCAGTTCCTACCGGCAACTTTAATTTTTTATCCAAACTTAACTCTACTATGATATTACCATTATTTTGATAATCATAAGCAACATTACTGACCAAACCTACCTGAAAGCCATTAATTGTTACTGGAGCCGATACATTCAATCCATTTACTCGTGCAAAACTTACTTTATAAAAATTTGCCGGAGTAAACAAATTCACCCCTTTTAAATAATTAATCCCCCAATATAGCAATCCTATGCTTAATAACACAGCAACTGCAATTAAGACTTCTTTTGAAAAAAACTTTTTCATTCTTATTATTTACTTTAATATTTATCTAATTATTTAATTCGTGTATTATTATTGAATATAACAATAAATGCACTGTTAAATTTCTTTTTTACCTGTTTAAGGGCTTTTTGTGCTTCCTCTTGAGAATGAAAAGCACCATAAGTATATTTATATAAACCTTTTTCTTTATATTTTTCAACCGGCGAAAGACCTTTAAATCTATAATCTCTTGATTTAAGATTCTCAACACTTGCCATAAATTGCACTTTATAAATAAGTGCATCATTTTTAGAAGCATTATCAGTAACAGCAGTCGGTGATAATGCTTCTGTTTTTTTTTCGTTTTTTATGCCCTCATCATTGTTATCTTGAGAAACAAAAGCAATTTTAGCATCTGCCGATGTTTTATAATCATATAACGCATTATACAATGCTTCTGCCATTTTTTTTTGTCCCGATTCCGAACCTAAAAACTTTTCCTGTGTAGGATTACATATGAAATCAAGTTCCACCAAAACTGCAGGCATACTCGTGCGAGCCAAAACCAAGAATCCCGCTTGTCTCACGCCCCTATTCACTCGTCCGGCAACAGAAACCATCTCTTGCTGAATTTTAGAAGCAAAATCCATACTTTGCTCCAAATGTGTATTTTGACTTATTTCAAATATTATATATGATTCAGTAGAATTTGGGTCAAATCCTTGATAAGTTACTGCATAATCTTTTTCTAACGCAATAACCGAATTTTCTCGCATTGCGACCTCTAAGTTATCATCTGATTTATGTAATCCCAATACATAAGTTGAAGCTCCTCTTATTGTTTTTCGGTTCTTATTTCTTTTATCTATGGAATTACAATGTATTGAAATAAATAAGTTTCCCTTTGACTTATTTGCAATTTTAGTTCTTTCTTGCAATGTTAGATACTTATCAGTGCTTCTTGTGTAAATCACATCGACATCTTTCATTTTTGTCTTTATCATTTCTCCAAGTTTCAAAGCTACAGCAAGGTTGACATTTTTTTCACACACTTTAGCTCCTAATGCACCTACGTCTTTACCTCCATGCCCAGCATCAATAACAACAGTATAAGGCAACGCATCTGCCGAAAATAATGCAAATGCGATGACTAAGAAGATTATACACCTTTTTATATTTATCATATTGTTGTTTTTATAGAGCAATATAGTCTTTTCCAATTATGCAAATTTACGAAATTAGTCCAAATTAAGGACTAAATACATGTCGTTTTTTTCTTTTCGGTTAAAAATGAACAAAAAAAAGCGTAAAATGAAATGATTATTTCAATCATTCTGCTATTTTTGCAAATAATTATAATTATACATAACGTTGCGAACACTCAAAAAGGTGTGTTATTCACAATAACATTATTATAATATGAAAGAAACTGTATATGGGTTGTTAGGTTACCCTCTTGGACATTCATTTTCAAAAAACTACTTCAACAATAAATTTGAAGCAGAAAAAATTAACGCAGAATACATTAATTTTGAGATTCCGGACATTAATATGCTTATGGAAGTAATAAGCGAATATTATAACTTAAACGGACTGAATGTTACAATTCCATATAAAGAACAAGTTATACCCTTTCTTGATGAATTAGATGAAGATGCGACTAATATAGGAGCTGTAAATGTGATTAAATTCATTCATGAAAATGGGAACTTGAAACTTAAAGGCTACAACTCCGATGTAATAGGTTTTTGTGACTCCATTTCACCTTTGCTTAAACCTTACATGAAAAGAGCTCTTGTCTTAGGAACAGGTGGAGCGTCTAAAGCCATTTGCTATGGATTAAAAAAGCTCAACATAGAGCCTCAATTGGTTTCCAGAAGAAGTAGCCAAGACGCTATCAGCTATGCTGAGCTAACAAAAGAAATAATCGAAAAGCATCATATTATAGTAAATACAACGCCTTTAGGCATGTATCCCAATATAGATGAATCTCCGGACATTCCATATGATTACTTAACTCCAAATCATTTATGTTACGATTTGTTATATAATCCCGATGAAACATTATTCATGAAAAATGCTAAAGCAAAAGGTGCTATAACTAAAAATGGACTTGAAATGTTGTTACTTCAAGCTTTTGCATCTTATGACATTTGGACATCCAATAAATAAACTAAAAAAAAGGAATGAATGACGTACTTTCTAAAGTTCCTATATTAAGGATTTTAATTCCGTTTGTACCCGGAATTGTTTTAGCGTCACATTATAAAATACCTTCTATAATTGCAATAATACTTATGATATTGAGTATTATTGCAATTATTATTTTTCACTTTTCTTTAAAAGTAACAACAAAATTAACCAGACCTTATATATACAACAGTCCTATCATTATATTTATAGCGTGTTTAGGTATATTGTGCTACAACATAAACAAGCCCAAAGAATTAACGTCCAAAGAATTATCATACAAATATGCCGAAGCTAAAATCACTACAATTCATGATAATGACTTTTCGTCAAGCATGACATTAGATATTTTCAATTGCATCGATTCATGTGGTAACAAATTTAATCTAAATCAAAATATGACCGCATGGATTGAAAACAATGATTATTCATTAAAAGAAGGCGATATTATTCTTATTGATTTTAACCCTCAACGTATTCTTAGTTCAGGAAATCCTGAAGAATTTGATTACGCTAAATACCTACAAAATAAAGGATTTATTTATCATCTATATATCAACAAAGGAAACTATCGAAAAATAGGTCATAATGGCAATATTTTTTCTTGGGCAAAGCAAATACAGCATAACCTAATTAATTTAATTCACGATTCTTCCTTAAAACCTTCCACAAAGACATTTTTTATAACAATTCTATTAGGAGATTCATCTAATTTAGAACAAGACATAAGAGAAAATATTTCATACGCAGGAATTGCACATATACTTGCTCTAAGCGGACTACATATAAGTATTATAGCACTATTATTTGGACTACTTTTTTACCCGTTAAATATACTTGGGTCTAAAAGACTCAGGCTAATCACAACATTGGTTCTCATTGTATTATTTTCTTTTATTGTAGGACTACCAATATCTGTTATAAGAGCTACTACAATGATTGCTTTTGTTATCATTGCTGAAATACTTCAAAGAGACAATAACTCTACAAATGCACTATTCGCTTCAGCTATTCTCATTCTTATCATAACCCCAACTGCAATATATGACATTGGATTTCAATTTAGTTTTACTTCGGTTTTATTAATTTTATTACTATCAAACAAATTAACGACAATAAATCCAAAACACAAAATTTCACACTACACAATCACTTTATTTACAACTACAACTATCACATCATTAGGTACGATATGGCTTACAGCTTATTATTTTAATTACATATCAATTTTTTCTATTTTTTCCAATATAATAATAATCCCACTTTTACCATTTATTATTGGATTCGGGTTCATATATCTTATATTATTGTCTTGTGGGATAAATTGCGATTTCTTAACTAAACTACTCGATGGTTTCTATAATTTCATAACATCTTTCTCTATCGAATTAAATCAAACTCCATACTCTTATATTAATAATATCTATATATCAACATTTACATTATGGATGAGCATAATTTCAATTATTCTTTTCATTTTATTTATTTATAAAAAAAGAGTTGTTTATATTTATAGTCTTATCTGTATTGTTTTTGGAGCAATAATCAACAACTATATTGAATCGGCACAAACACCAAATATCGGGTACATTATATTTAACGACAAACAATGCACACCGATTTTATCTTTTGAAAATGATACTGCACATTTATTAATCTCAGATGACACAATTGGCATTGAATCATTTCTACGTAAACACAAAAAATTTCTCGCAAAATATAATATCAAAGATATTTCTGTAAAAACACTATATAGCAACAATCAAATTCTATTTGCAAACAAAAAAATGGCTATCATTAACGACAATACATTAAACCATTATTTTTTATCACCTAAAATAGATGTTGACTACTTATTGATTACTTCAGGATATTATGGAACAATACAAACTCTATTGAACAGCTACAATATTAATAAAATAATTCTATCCGGTGATATTTATTACAAACGCATTCAATTATTCAAGCAAGAATGCAATCTATTAAAAATACCATGTCACATTATATCCGAACAAGGAGCTGTATCAATATTTTTTAATTGACTTTTACCCTACCTGCTGCAACAAAATGCTTTACATAATAATTCTCTGACAAATCGGTTATAATCACACCACGTTTGGTAGTTGAATGAATAAATTTATTGTCTTTTAGATATAGACCAACATGATTTATTCGTTTTCCATTTTTATTAGTAATAAAAAAAACCAAATCTCCCTCTCTTAATTCCTTTTTTTTAATAGGGTTACAATTCTTTTCATATATCTCATAGGAACTTCTATACAAATTTTTATCATAAACAGCTTTATATAATTCAACGACAAGACCGGAGCAGTCGGTACCGTTCTTTGATTGTCCTCCATATTTATAAGGTGTACCAAGCCATGCATCAACTTCTTTATATAATTTTTTACTATTCCTTTTTAATGACGTATTATTTATAACGATAGAATTAATATCGTTACTATTATTAGCTACATATTTTTGAGAACTGCAAGATGTTTCGAGCAACGCAATTCCAAAACAAGCCACACAAAGCAATCTATTTATTATCTTTTTATTCATACTACAAAAATAGGGAAATAGTTTAATTCTATTTCCCTAAAACTCTAAAAATATTTTTTTTACAATTATTCAGATTCTGTTTCTTCAACTTTCTCAGCGTTGTCATTTTCTTCTTTGAAAGAAGTAAAACCGGCTCCTACTAAAATATTATACCACGAAATAACCTTCTTGATATCATTTGGATAAACTCTTTCTTGATCAAATTCAGGTAAAATTTCTTTAAAGAAATCAAATAGAGCTTTCTTATCAGAATATTTTTTAGCATCAACAGCCTTACCTTCATTCTTGTCATAGATAGTTTGCATTACTTCACTCAATGCAACTTCTTCATTATAAGTATAAATTGCTATATCTCCCAAAGAGATAATTTTATCATGAGAATATGCAGGAAATCTTTTTCCATCACTTAAATTTTCAACGATAAGCATATTCTTACCATATGAAATCAAATTATACAATCCAGGTTTACCTGCTATTGATAATATTTTCTTTAACATAATTAATGTCTTTTTGTATGATTATTATTAAATATATTGCAAATTTAGCACCGTTTTTCCGTTCAATCAAGAACTTTACACTCTTTTACATTTTCTATTACATTATTATGCCGTTTTTTTTTCTAAAAATCATTCATAAAACAGGATATTTGTGGCAACAAAGCACATATTCCATCATTGATAATTGTTTTACAATTATTCAATATACTATAATCTTGACCTTGCTGAGCTTGCATACGCTGTTTTACTTCATCGGCTGTTATCGCATTTCTTAACATTACACGCTTTACTCTAACATCTTCCGGAGCATCTACAAGCCAAACTTCATCTATTATAGACAATAAATTACTTTGTAATAAAATTGCAGTTTCAACAAACATTATATCTTGATTACACAACTCAAATTCTCGCAAAATATCATCTTTTACTCTTGGATGAACGATTGAATTAATCTTCGACAATGCTGCTTTATCTTTAAAAACTATTGAACCTATAAAAACTGTATTAATTCTACCATCATGAGTTATACATTCAGGACCAAAAGATGACTTTAAATCGGTTTTAATATCATCACTTGTATTCATCAAGTATTTTGCTCTGCTATCGCAATCATAAACAAAATAACCATTTATACGCATAATAGCCGATACGACACTCTTTCCACTGCCTATTCCACCTGCTATTGCTATAAGCCTCTTGCTTTTCTTCATTTCAATGTTTTTCTATAATAAATTCAACGCTATCTTGAGCTAAAGAAATATTATTATATAATGCAGGAGATTCATCAATTCTTACATTGATTTTATTGCTCTTTGTTCTCATTATATCATAATAATCCACAACAGCCGTCATTGGAAGATTTTTTCGATACATACTAAATGGGACTAAAAACGAAGCTTCAACAACCGAAGGGAATGTTATTACATTAATCCCAATAGGCATATTTTTTACAGAAATAGGAATATTTATTTTTTTTGAAATCAATGGTTCTACAGGAATTGTCAACGTTATACGTTCAGGAATGATTTTAACATCTTGTATAGGAGATATTGCAACTGTTCGCAATAAAGTATCTTTTAAATCGCGTTCTTCAACTCTATAAGTGTATACTTCATCAATATCAGCCAAAGTGTTTCTATCTGAATAAACTATAGCCGAATCTGCATCTTGTTTCACTGAACCATATATTACATATTGTATATTAGGATGAATATCCAAATCAGGACGAAT
Organism: uncultured Muribaculaceae bacterium; assembly: GCA_964536025.1. Lineage (GTDB taxonomy): Bacteria > Bacteroidota > Bacteroidia > Bacteroidales > Muribaculaceae > RGIG4576. The sequence continues at coordinate 56,988 of CAZHXA010000008.1, read as the reverse complement.
CGGAACTTTTTTACCCGGCAAATTGGTATATTTCAAGCTAATATTTTCTATTGAGATTCCTTGAATTGCCGTACTATTTTCAAACAGCCCCCTTATCCTTCTACGTAACTCTGTATTAGAAACATAAAACACCCCCTCCTGCAAAGCATAATCTTTGAATTTCAAATTCAATATAGGCTTTTTACCAACCATAAATTTTAATAGAGCGAGACCTTTATCCTTCACATTTACAGTTAAATGTGAAGGGATATTATTTATTATAGTCGAGCTATCTGGAACAGCATTAATATTGATAGGTATTTCTATATCAAACTGTCTATTATTATTTAAAGATAGAAAAGCCCAAAAAATAAAAGATATGAACACAAACACCAAGTAGTTTAGCAATGGTTTCGCTTCATGCATACCATTACTTTTTCTTTTTAAGAAATTTCTTATTTTATCAAGTTCCACCATAATTGTATTCATATATCATTAAAGCCATTAGCTTATATTTACACATAAGCAATGGCTTTATATTTATATTTTATTCTTAATTATTTTGCTTCTTGAGTAGGTTGCTCAGCCGGTGCAATAATGTAATTCTTATCTATTTTAACTTTTACATTATCTGCAATTTCAAGAATCACAACATTATCTTTTACTTCTTTAATCTTACCATAAACTCCACTTGCTGTTTTTACTTTATCACCAACCGCTAATGAATTGATAAAATCTCTCATTCTTTTACGTTCTTTATTTTGAGGACGAATCATAAAGAAGTAAAACACAGCTATCAAAGCAACTATCATAAAAAGAGAAGACATACTGCTTGTCGCTGCATCTTGCAATAAAATTGTTGTTAACATATTATTCATAATAATTTATATTGTTTTTTAGTTTATAGTTCTTTTGTTATTCTACCGGAATCTCTTAGATAAGTTATTGCCGAATTTAATATACCATTGATGAACTGACCGCTTTTAGCTGTACTATAACACTTAGCAATTTCAATAAATTCATTCATAGTCACCTTAGTGGGTATACTATCAAAATTTTTGATTTCAGATAACGCTACACCAAGTATAACTCTATCCATAAAAGCAATACGTTCTGCTTCCCATTGGTCTTTTTGAATAAACTTATCTATTATACTGTTATTTTCCTCACATTCTCTAACAGCACAATCAAATAATCGTTCACCAAAAAGGCTATCTTCTTCTTCCTTATACTTTGATTGTATCGTTACATTATCAAGATTTGAAGAGAATTGTTTTATGGTTTTAATTACAAATGTACCCATAACACTCAAATCATCATTCCAATATAATGATTTTGTTTCAAGTATTTCATGTAAATCATCATCAACAAAAACAACTTTCTTCAAAATTTCTCTCCAAAAATGGCAATCTTCTTCCATTGTTGAAGTTTCTGTTTCCATATACTCCTTATACACGTTTGACTTCACAATCTTATCGTGAATAAGTTTCATAAAAATAATCTCATCACGCCATGATATAGGACATTCTTTCAAGAATTCTTTCAATTCTTCACATTCTCTTAACTTTGCAATAAATTTATTATCGGCAAATTTAGTGTTTGGATTCATATCATGCTCAGTAGGCAAATATTTATGCTTTGCCATATCCAATTTCAAATCATGATAGTCCGTAAGGTCTATCATCAACACTAGCATTGAAATGTAAAGCTCATAGGCTTTATCCAAACTTTTAGATAATTCTTTTTTTGCGTCTTTTATTGTTCTACCCTCTTTGGTCAACAGATATGAATATACCATCTGTACAACCTTTATTCTTATCAATACTCGAGTTATCATTTTTATAAATCTATTCTTATTTTTTGCAAAGTTACCTTAAAATCGCTGTTTTTTCAAAAAAAACACTACTTAATTACTTATTATTACGTTGTCTTACGACTTCGTACATCATTATACCCGCTGCAACCGACACATTCAACGAGTTAATCTGTCCATATTCTGGAATTGTTACAAGTTCATCACACGTAGCCTCAACTTCGGGAGACATTCCTGTATCTTCAGAGCCCATAACTATTACAGTAGGAACAGTATAATCGACATCAGTATAAGTTTTATTAGTCTTTCCTGATGCTCCCACGATTTTACAACCATTTTTCTTTAAATATTCCAATGCTCCTTGCATACTACGTTCACGACACACTCGCAAATAGTTTAATGCTCCTGCTGAAGTTTTCATTGCATCACCACTAACAGAAACACTATGTCGTTCCGGAATAACAACAGCATCAACTCCTGCACACTCGCAAGTTCTTGCTATCGCTCCAAAGTTTCTCACATCGGTAATTCCATCCAATGCCACTAAAAAAGGCATACGTCCTTCTTCATATATCTCAGGCATAACATTGCTTATATTGCTATATGTTACCGAAGATAATACAGCCAACACTCCTTGATGATTTTTTCTTGTAATCCTATTTATCTTCTCTACAGGAACTCTTTGGATAAGAATTTTATAACGCTTAACCAGGTCATATAATTCATTTATTAGATCTCCGTTTAAATCTTTTTTCACTAAGACCTTATCAATATCTTTACCAGCCTCAATGGCTTCCATCACAGGTCTTATTCCAAATATATAATCGTTTTTATCCATAAGTCTTTATCTTTTATTAATACCCAAGCAATGATTTGGCATTATTTATTGCAGCAGCATCTATTTCCCTTCCGCTAAGCATTCTCGCCAATTCTTCTATTCGTTGTTCTTTTGACAATTCACACATAGATGTATATGTAGCATCATTTTCGTCGGCTTTAAACACCTTAAAATGATTTTTACCTTTTGCAGCCACTTGAGGTAAATGAGTTATTGCAATTACTTGTATTTTTTTTGCAATTTCGCCCATCATTTCTCCCATTTTATGAGCAATTTCACCGGATACACCGGTATCAACTTCATCAAATATTATCGTTGGTAATTGAATGGTTTGAGCTATGATTGCCTTAATACTCAACATTACACGCGACAATTCTCCTCCCGAAGCTGTATTTTCAATAGGCATAAGTTGCTGTTGTCTATTAAAAGCAAACATAAACTTAACCTTGTCTATACCATCTGAAGAAAGAGAACATTCTTCAAAGTCAATGTCAAACCTAAGATTTTTCAAGCCTAAAGGAATTGCCATATCTTCTAATAATTGTTTAAAACGAATACTTCCTTCCTCACGAGAGTAAGACAAACGTTTTCCAACCTCATAAGTAGCCGATTCGCATTCTTTTAGTTCCTTCTCTGTATTTTTTATTTCATCTTCAGAGTTACATATTGCAGCTAAACGATATTCGTATTTTTTTTGCAATTCAATAAGGTCATCTACCGTACTTACCTTATGTTTAGTTTCCAAATCATAAATTGCTGTCAAACGACTCTCTATACGCTCCAATTCTTCAGGATTATCCACATAAACATCTTGCAAAAGGTTTATTGTTCTTGACAAATCCTTTAATTCTATTATAGCAGATTGCAAACGTTCTGAAATACTTTTTAATTCATCGTCAACATTCTCTATTTGCGAAAAGCCCTTGGTCAACAATGACAAGGAAGACAAAATCGAATTTTCGTTATCTTGAATTTGTGCCAATGCAGTCCACAAGCATTGTTTAATTTCCGAAACATTAGATAATCGAGATTGTTCTTTTTCAAGCTCTCTATCTTCCCCTAATTGGAGTTTTAGCGAACCAATTTGAGATAGCTGAAATTGCAAATAATCTTCATCTTGTTTATTTCGTTCATATTCAGCTTTAAGCTGTTGTAGTTTTTCTTTTAACGCCTTATATCTACCATATTTTTTTGCATATTCATCTCGCAATTCAGTATTACCGGATATACTATCTATTATCTTCAACTGATAATCGGCATTTCCCAATAGCATATTACTATGCTGAGAATGAATATCTATTAATTTTAACGTTAATTCTCGAATTACGGCTAATGTAACCGGTGTATCATTAACAAACGCTCTTGAACGACCATTTGATGATATTTCACGCCTTAAAATACATTCATTCTTGTAACGTTCTATGTCATTTACTTCCAAAAACTGTTCAACATCAGAATCCATACCAGTTTCAAATGTTGCTTCAATAACCGATTTTAATTCAGTATTACGAATAACTTTTAAATCGGCTCTTTCTCCAAGTATTAAAGACAATGCACCCAATATAATTGATTTACCTGCACCGGTTTCACCTGTAATTATAGTTAAACCATCGCTAAAGTCAATTTCCAAATTATCAATCAGTGCATAATTGGATATCATCAAATGCGTAAGCATATAATCTTATTTAGTTTCAGTGGATTTAATTTTGTCCAATCTGGTATTTTCGGTAGGATAAAGAGGATAAAGCAATTCATAAACCGATTCTTTTTCAGATCCGGAAGCTTTTGAATAAACATTTACCAATTCATCAAGTTTGGAATCTTTAAATATAGACAAACAAACCGACATTGGAGCCACATCATAAACTTGTTTCAATTTACTTAGTGTTTCTGTTATTACAGCTCTCCCCTTATTTGCACTTAAAGCCATTTCATCAAGCCCTTTTCTATGATATCGATAAAGGATTTCTCTTATCAGTGATGTATTTTTATCATAATAAGCACTTAATACAGCACTTCTGTTTTTATTGTCTTCAAATGCTTTCCAACCTGTCTCTCCTGAACTTTGTGCAAGTCTTACTACAGCAGAAGCTTTCTCATAATATAAATCGCCTCCTCGTAGCGAAAATGAATCAAAATCCAAAGCCAAAATCATATAAGCATAAAAATTCAATATCGCAGTAAGATTACTTTCCATTGAATTCTCTGAAAAAATCAATGGTTCGTTAATAGAATAAGTGAAATCAATCTTTGTATCTTTAAAATTAAATAATGTCGTTATATATGATGAGTTATAAACAGGACGATTTGATTGTATTTGCAAGTCGCCCGACATCACATTATTCTCATCATATTTTTTTATAGTGAAAAATAATTTACATTCTATTTTTTCATTTGCATAGAATTGTGCATCGGTCCACTTGGTTGTATTCATGTAATCGGCTATTGCTTGTTGCAACGTCGTAAATACGTCCTTATTACTACCTTGCACTTGCGATGAATTAATTTCGACAGAGCAATTAAGTTCTTGAGCATTGGCTTGATTTATAAAGTCAATACCAAGAACTATAAAAATTATTATATATTTGATACAAATATTCACTTCAGATTTCTTCTTATTTCATGCGTAATTTTATATTTGTAAGCACGCGTTTTGTATCTTGAGCAAAATCGCCTTGCATTATCCACGCATAATAGCCTGAATCCTTTAGTAGTACATCTTCAACAGGTACTCCTTTATATTTACCAAAATTGAAAACTTCTTGTTGCTTTTCGTTATACACGATTCGTCCCATCAAATCCACATTTTTCTTTTGAGAAGAAAAATCAGACAAATAATCCACATCGTTTTTCAACTCAGGATAATGGTCAAGTTGAGCTTTCAAAACTTCATAAGTAGCACGTGTGTCAGCACTTGCCGAATGAGCTTCAGTCAAGTCCTTATCACAATAGAACTTATATGCTGCCACCAATGTCCGTTGTTCCATTTTATGAAAAATGGTTTGCACGTCAACGAACTTTCGTTTTGAAAAATCCACAACTATATCTGCATTCAAAAATTCTTCAGAAAGTAATGGAATATCAAAACGATTGCTATTAAATCCTGCTATATCACAACCTTCAAAGACTTTACTTAATTTTTTAGCAACATCCTTAAACATAGGACAGTTTTCAACATCTTCATCGGTAATATGATGAACGGCAGTAGCTTCTTCCGGAATATGACATCCCGGATTAATGCGAATTGTATTTTCTTCCTCCGAACCATTCGGAAATATCTTTATATATGATATTTCCACAATTTTATCATGAGTAATATTTACTCCTGTGGTTTCAAGGTCAAAGAATATTATGGGATTTTTTAAATTTAAATCCATTTCTCACCTATTTTTAAGATACCATCATCGGCATTAATAATACGAGCATTTCCTCTCCTTCTTCTTGCTCTTCAGGTAAAAACACTCCGGCACGAGCAGGACCCGACAAATTCACATTTATTGTATCGGCATTAAGATTATTCAAGACGTCAATCATTCGAGTATTATTGAAACCTATCAACATTTCCTCTCCTTGATAATCACATGACATTCGTTCTTCTGCCATCGTTGAAAACTCACGGTCTTCAGCCTTCATGTAAATTTCATTTTCACGCAATTGGAACATTACAAGTCCGCTTGCATTGGCAAATACAGATACACGACGTATCGCATTTAACAATGAAGCTCTATCTACCACAAGTTTATAAGGATTATTTTGAGGTATAACAGAATTATAATTAGGATAACGACCATTAACAAATCTACAGCTCAATGTAAATGAAGACGATTCAAAAATTGCGCCCTTAGCATCAGTTAAAATTTTAACATCACCATCTTCTTTAACTAGAACCGATTTCAATATATTTGCAGGTTTTGTTGGCAATATAAAAGAGTCTTCAACTCCTGTTTGTATACGATTATTTGTATAACGTACTAATTTATGAGTATCAGTTGCTACAAATACCACATTATTAGGAGTAATATTCCAATATATACTCATCATTATCGGATGTAATTCATCGGCTCCCGAAGCAAATAATGTGTGATCAATTCCAGCCAATATTTCTTTAACCGAAATAGTATAAGATTTTGCAACAACATCCATTGCACTCCTTTGAGGAAATTCGTTGCCATCTATTCCAACAAAATTATATTGTCCGTTTTGATATGTAATAACAACTTCAAAATTATTGTCATCAATTTCAAATAGCAATGGTTGATCTGGCAATTCTTTCAACAAATCCAATAATTTTTTTACATTTACGGCTACTTTACCTTCTCCTTCACTATCTACTACAGCTATACGAGTTGACAACGTTGTTTCTGAATCACTACCGGTTATTACCAATTGTTCTCCGGTTAATTCAAACAAGAAATTATCCAATATTGAAATACTGTTTTTTGAACTCACAACTTTACTTACTAAGGATAGTTGTGAAAACAAGCTCTTACTAGGAATGCTAAATTTCATATATTTCTAATTTTTAATTATTTACAAAACTGTATCACATCTTACATTTGTAACCAATCAGAGATAATATAAGATTTTACAAATATAATAAAAATCTTTCACTTACACTTCAATACAATTCCAAATAAATTATATCTAAAAGTTAAAAGCTTTAAAGATTATATTCACATAATAATATTATCAAAAATCTCATTCATCAAGGCACTTTATTCCATAAAAAATCCCGATGCAAAACATCGGGATTTTTTATGGAATATTTCTATCAATAATAAATTACTCAGTCTACAACAAGCATTTTTCTTATTTATTCACTTGATAACGATTCCAGCCATTACGCAAGTGAGCTACCACTTGTTCAGCAGCAGCAAGACCTGCTTTTATATTAGCTTCAGCTGTTTGAGCACCCATTTTTTTAGGAGTAAAAAACACTCTATCACCAAATTTGCTTATCAATTCATCTGCGTTATCAGGCTTAACATCTGCAACATATCGAATATCTTGACGAACTTCCAATGCTTCAGCAAGACCCACCTCATCAATCACTTCTTTGCGTGCTGTATTAATAAGTACACCGTTCTTCGGCAACTTACAAATTAAATCTTTAGTTACCGATTGCTTTGTTTGTGTTGTTGCTGGAATATGCAATGATACATATTGATTCTTTTCATAAAGTTCTTCAACAGAATGTATTGGAGTAACACCAGACGCCAACATATCCTCATCTTTAACAAATGGGTCTAATGCAGAAACATTCATATCAAACCCTTTGGCAATACGTGCTACATTACGTCCTACTTGCCCAAACGCATGAATACCTAAAGACTTTTCTTTTAGTTCTGTTCCCGCTTTACCATTATAATGATTTCTTATCATCAAAATAGCCATACCGAACACAAGTTCTGCCACTGCATTAGAATTTTGCCCCGGTGTATTCATTACACATACGCCTTTTTCAGTTGCTGCAGTTAAATCTATATTATCATAACCTGCTCCTGCACGCACTACAACTTTCAATTGTTTTGCAGCATCAAGCACTTCTTTATCTACAATATCACTACGCACTATAAGCCCATGTGCATCAGAAACCGCATTTATTAAATCTGCCTTTGTCCCTTTTTCTATCAAAACGAAGTCATGACCGGCTTCTTCAATCACTTTTTTAATTCCATTTACTGCTTCTACTGCAAATGGTTTTTCGGTTGCGACTAATATTTTCATCATTTCACAAGTTTAACATTTTAATTAAATCAGTGATTTTTTTCAAATTCTTTCATTGCTGCAACAAGGACATCAACACTTTCCATTGGAAGAGCATTATACAACGAAGCACGGAATCCACCAACGCTTCGGTGTCCTTTTATTCCCACGACCCCCTTAGTTGAAGCAAAGTCTATAAATTCTGTTTCCAAATCAACATATTCAGGTTTCATTACAAAACACACATTCATGATAGAACGATCTTCCTCTCTTGCTGTACCTACAAACAATCGACTTGAATCGATAGCATCATATAATTTAGTAGCTTTTGCATTATCGAGTTCTTCAAGTTTCTTTACTCCGCCCATTTCTTTATACCAACGCAAAGTTTGCAATGCTGAAAATATTGGTAAAACCGGAGGCGTATTAAACATTGATCCTTTATCAGCATGCGTACGATAATCCAACATTGTAGGTATAGGACGCTCAACCTTACCTAATGCATCCTCTTTCACAATTACAAATGTTACACCTGCCGGAGCTAAATTTTTTTGAGCACCACCATAAATCACATCATATTTAGACACATCAATAGGTCGAGAAAATATATCGCTTGACATATCAGCAATCAATGGAATATTCACATCCAAATCCTTTCTTATTTCAGTTCCATAGATTGTATTATTGGTTGTTATGTGAAAATAATCAGCATCTGCAGGGACAGTATAATCTTTAGGTATATAAGTATAATTGTCAGTCTTAGAAGAAGCAACAACTTCTACTTCACCAAACAACTTTGCTTCTTTAATAGCTTTATTTGCCCATGTTCCTGTATCAAGATAAGCTGCTTTACTTCTTAACATATTAAAAGGAACCATACAAAATTGCATGCTTGCCCCTCCACCAAGGAAAAGAACTTTATATCCTGATGGTATATCTAATAATTCTTTAAATAATTTTTCAGTTTCTTCAATTACAGCAGTAAATTCTTTACTACGGTGTGAAATTTCAAGGATTGATAATCCAGTTCCAGCGAAATCTTTAATGGCTTCAGCCGTTTTATTAAGGGTATATTCACTTAATATAGACGGTCCGGCATAAAAATTGTGCTTTTTCATAATTACAAAATATTAATTAGTTTTTGATTTATGTGGCAAATTTAATATTTTCAAGGCAATATACAATCATTTTTACAGAAAAATTTCCATATTTAAGCATTTATTGATTTTATATACACAATGCATACAAAAATTCATTTATTCACCCCACAAAATAGCATTATGCTAATAAATTGACAAAATTTCTTTAATATCAGCTATTAATCGATTAGCAATCAATATCGTAATGCTATCATTTCTACGTTGTTCTTCTTGAGCAAAAGTCAAAACCGCATCATAATTTAATGTTTTTCCTATTGTTATTAAATTTACGGCAAGGACCAAAGCTGTATAACGCTCTAATATAGCACCTTGTGTATATAATAAACACAATTTATCAGCATAAGGTAAATTCTTTAACAATTTATGGCAAAGATTATCAGCCACCTCAGTACATTCCACTGATGCAATCCATCTACAAGCCAAATCTTGCGTAAACTTATCTACAGGGAATAGCATTGGAGCAATAAGTCTACATTCTCGAGTCTCTTTACTACTCCACAATTCTATGGCAACAATTTCATCAATGTCAAATCTATTTGCCATTTCTGTAATTTGCGATAAATTAAGACCAAAAATCATGCGATGCGGGTCTCCATTTTCCCTTAATTTATCCGCCAATAAACCATTACGATAAACAAAAAATTCTCTACGTATTTGTTTTACCGTTTCGTGCGATTGATTATTCATATTTACTTATATAAAAAAGACTGTTACAAAAATAAGTATTTTTATCTTTGCAACAGCCCTAATATCGGTTTTAATGCCTTATTTTGTCAAAGGAGAATAATCTCGAGAATAACGTAACATTTGATCTACATAATTTTCAGTATAATCAACTTTAATATCGATTATATTTCCATTTTCATCAGTTACCGGAGTATAAACCGGATTAACAAAGCCTTTATATGGAGCTATGTTTAATTTAGCATAACGTTCAAGCACTTCTTTATGAATTTCAGCATCTACTTTTACCGCATATTTTTCAACCAACTCAGCACCTGCGACATAATCACCTTCCGACTTTATACGTTGCACTTCGGCAAGGAGTTCACCAAATAATTCACGCAACTTAGCATAATCGTTAATTTTTATATATGTTTTGCCATCACGTTTTACATATTCTATCACATTTTGGTCTTTTCCATGTTCATAAGCCCACTCTGCAATAAGTTTGCGGTTACGCATGTGTGCTTCTTCAACATCTTTTCCCGGCTCTATACGTGTAAGTTGCGTCATAAGACCATTCATTATATACTTATAATATTCCGATTTATAAGCATCCGTATTATCAAGAATACCAAGTTCTATCAATTTATTATCGGCAAGATAATATAAAGCAAACAAATCAGCACGTGCTTCTTCCAATGTTGAACCATGAGCTTTCAATGCATCGGGGTCTACTCCCGGAAGCAATTTACCTGAACCATGACCTAAACATTCGTGTAAATCGGTATGCAATTTATCTGTTATTGTCAAGTATTTATCCATACTTTCAATTTCTTTTTGAGAGTATGCAAATTCTTGATTAAATCCATTACCTTTAGCAGCTTCATCATAAGCATCGGTAATATTCTCAATTGTAACCGATTTTGACCCATGTGTAGCACGTATCCAATTAGCATTTGGCAAATTAATACCAATAGGAGTAGACGGATAACAATCACCAGCCAAAATTGCAGCAGTAATAACTTTCGCCGAAACGCCCTTAACTTTATCTTTCTTAAATTTAGAATCTACAGGTGAATTATCTTCAAACCATTGAGCATTCTCGCTGATTATTTCTGTGCGATGAGATGCTTCCATGTTTTTAAAATTAACAAGCGACTCCCAAGCACCTTTCATTCCAAGAGGGTCCCCATAAGATTCGATAAAGCCATTCACAAAATCAACTTGAGAAACAGTATCTTGCACCCAAAGGATTGAATAGTCATCAAAGGTTTTCAAATCTCCGGTTTCATAAAAACTTATAAGTTTTTCGATATGAGCTTTTTGTCCTTCATTTTCAGCAACTTCTTCGGCTTTTCTCAACCAATATACGATTTTTGAAATAGCATCAGAATAAAGACCTCCCACCTTATAGGCAAGTTCAACTGGCTTTCCATCTTTTTTAACCAATTTTGAATTTAAGCCATAAGAAATAGTAGTCAAATCATTAGGATTTTTCATCTTGTTATAAAACTCTTCAACTTCTTTTTGAGTCAATCCTTCATAAAGATTATTCGCCGAAGTTAAAATCAAGTCTTGTCCTTCGGCTTGATTTACTCGTTTTGCCATTACAGAAGAATCAAAAATTACAGGAGTAATTGTCGCTAATAACTCGTCTACGCTTTGACCATCTATCAATGGAAGTTCTTCTTTTGATATAGTTTTCACTTGTTCCTCAAAGAATTCCTTAGAGAACTCTGGAGCGAATTTATCAGTTGAATAGTGATGATGTATACCATTGCCAAACCATACTTGTTTCAAGTATTTTTCAAAAGCCTTAAATTCGGCAGTTTCTTTATCTTCTTTATAATTTTTATAAACGCTTTCAAGTGTTTGGCGTATTACAAGATTATACTTTCCATTTTGGTCAAAAAGTATATCACGACCTTGTAATGCAGCTTCATTTAAATAATAAACAAGTTTTTTTTGATTTAAAGACAGTTGTTCAAAGCCCGGAACTTTATAACGAAGCACTTCAATATCGGCAAAGCGATCTACGTTATAATTAAACCCTTGCTCGGCTTGCTCTGTCTTTGCACAACCGGTAGAAATTATTGCCATAGTTGCAACTGAGATTAATAATTTATTCATAGTTATATAATTTTAAAGATTCTATTCAACATAAAGCACAAGACCTTTTAAATATTCACCTTCGGGATGATAAATATTTATAGGATGATCGGCAGGTTGCGTTAATTGATGCAAAATACGCACTCGTCTACCCGATTGAGCCGCTGCACTGAATACAGCAAGACGAAATTGTTCTTTATTTACTGCTTGCGAGCAAGAAAAAGTAAATAAAATGCCTCCACTTTTTATTTTTTCAAAAGCCTGTGCATTGATTTTTCTATAACCAATAAGGGCATTTTTTAATGCACTTTTATGCTTTGCAAATGCAGGAGGGTCAAGAATAATCAAATCATAGGCATCTTTTTTCATATCAGAAAGAAACTTAAAAGCATCTTCAGCGAATGCCTTATGACGTTCATCTCCCGGAAAATTAAGATTAACATTCTCGGTTGTCAATTGAATGGCTTTAGATGAGCTATCAACAGAATGAACGAGATTAGCATTGCCTCTCATCGCATAAAAAGAAAATCCTCCGGTATAGCAGAACATATTTAACACATTTCTACCATTAGAATACTTTTCCAACAATGAACGGTTCTCTCGTTGGTCTACAAAGAAACCTGTCTTTTGTCCTTTCAACCAATCCACATGAAATTTCAATCCGTTTTCAATAGCAATATTGGTATTGTAAGAACCTATTATATAGTCGTTTTGAGCATCAAGTTGTGCTTTATAGGGAAGTGTGGTTTCTGATTTATAATAAACATTTTGCACAATATTACCAGGCATTTTCACAAGTGCATTTGCTATGATATTGCGAGCAAAGTGCATACCCGGAGAATGTGCCTGAACAACAGCTGTATTACCATATATGTCAATTACAAGCCCCGGCAAAAAATCCCCTTCTCCATGCACAAGGCGAAAAGAAGTATTATCATCACGAAGCAAATCAAGAGACTTTCTTAAATCCAAAGCGGCATTTAATCGTTGCAAAAAAAATGCTTCATCAATACATTCGTCTCCAAAAGCCAATATACGAACACTTATGCTTCCTATTTGAAAATGTCCATTTCCTATCAGTTTTCCTTCATGAGAATAAACACTTACAATATCTCCTTCTTCAATAGAATCATCCCATCGATCAATTGCACCAGAGAAGACCCATGGATGAAGACGTTTTAACGACTCCTCTTTACCCCTCTTTAAAATTATCTTTTTATATTCCATACATTATCTTTATTTAAGGAAGAAACGATAAATATCATTACCATTTGCATAAAGCATAAGCAATAAAAGAAAAGCCATTCCAAACATTTGAGCATATTCCAACACTTTTTCGCTTGGTTTACGTCTTGTAATAATTTCCAAAATCAAAAACAAAACATGACCTCCATCCAATGCAGGGATTGGCAAAATATTCATAAAAGCAAGTATTACAGAAAGGAATGCTGTAATATTCCAAAAATTTACCCAATTCCAAGATTCAGGAAAAATACTACCCAAAGCACCAAAGCCACCAAGACTTTTTGCTCCCTCGGAAGTAAATACATACTTCATCTGAGATACATAACTTACAAGTTTATCTACTCCCATTTCTACCCCCCTTGGGATAGATTTAAGAATAGAATAATCAACTGTAACTGTATTATATATATCAGTAATGGGCGTATGCGTAATACCTATTTTTCCTCCGCCATCAATCTCTATATTCTCACGACATTCTTTGCCGTTTCTAATATATGTAAAAGGAACTGATTTATCTTTATTATTTTCCAATTCAGCCTTAAAAATATCAAAAGACGGAGTTTCTACATTATTTACAGCAACAATTCTATCACCTCGCTGCAGCCCTGCTTTTTTTGCCCCCATTCCGTTTTGTGTATCATAAACCACAACAGGAAGTCGGTAAGCCATAATAGCCTGACCATTCTCGGCTTCTTTATTAATTTCAAATATAAATTTTTCAGGAATACTTATGTGTACTGTATCTTTCTTATTTCTAAGAACTGTTACTTTTTTTGCCCCTACTATATCTATGATTGACTCTCCAGACATGTAATCCAACTCCTTACCATCGGCAAACAAAGGAATGTCACCATCTTGGAAACCGACTTTATGTGCTGTTTCACAATACATCATACCTTCTTCAGCATTTCTATATGGTAAGAACTTTTCGCCCCACGCATACACTATACCAGCATAAATAATTATAGCTGTAAGGAAATTAAACAATACGCCACCCAACATAATAAGCAATCGCTGGTAAGCAGGCTTTGCTCGAAATTCCCATGCTTTTTCAGGTTGAGCCATTTGCTCTTTATCCATTGACTCATCTATCATTCCTGCTATTTTACAATAACCTCCAAGAGGTAACCAACCTATCCCATATTCAGTGTCACGCCATGAAGATTTTTCTTCTTCTCCCGGTTTTGGTTCCTTTTTTTTAGGTTTATATTTAAATAGCGTAAACCACGGATTGAAAAACAAATAGAATTTTTCAACTTTCACACCGAATATTCGAGAAAATAAATAGTGTCCAAACTCATGTACCAAGACCAAAATGGACAGAGCCAGCATCAATTGTAAGGCTTTTATCAAAAATGTTTCCATTAAAACTATTGTATATTATTTAATTATCGACGACGCATATTGTCGTGCTATTATGTTAGTATTTACGTAATCAGTATATGTAGGATTTTTAATGTATGTAACATTCTCCATTGTTTTTTCAACAATTCGAGAAATATCTACAAAACGAATTTGTTCTTTCAAAAATGCAGCCACAGCTATTTCATTGGCAGCATTCATTATACAAGGTATATTCCCTGCCTTTCTCATAGCATCAAAAGCCATACCTAAAAGAGGAAATTTTATATAATTAGGAGCTTCAAATGTAAGATTTGAGTAATCGGTTACTTTTAAGCGATCGCAGGTGCTTTCAAGACGATTAGGAAGCCCTAGTGCATAACGTATAGGCAAATGCATATCAGGTAAACCTAATTGAGCCTTCACCGAACTATCTTTAAACTCCACCATTGAATGAATTATGGATTGTGGATGTACGACAACTTCTATTTGTTCCGGCATAACATCAAACAACCATCTTGCTTCAATTACTTCAAAACCTTTATTCATCATAGTAGCCGAATCAATTGTAATTTTTGCTCCCATGCTCCAATTTGGATGTTTCAAAGCATCAGCCTTAGTTACATGTTCAAGTTGTTCTATTGTTTTAGTTCTAAACGGACCACCTGAAGCTGTAAGTATCAATTTAGATATTGAATCATGCTCTTCTCCCACAAGGCATTGAAAAATAGCACCGTGTTCCGAATCTACAGGATAAATTTTTGTGGTCGAGGTTTCCAATAATTTATATATAAGTTCTCCAGCGACAACAAGTGTTTCTTTATTAGCTAATGCTATAGTTTTATTGGATTTAATAGCATTTATTGTAGGTTCAAGACCACTATACCCTACCATAGCCGTAACAACAGTATCTATTTCGGGAATAGACATAGCATCACTTATGGCTTTCGCTCCGGCTTCAACTTTAATATTATGTCCTGAAAGAAGATTTTTTAAAATTGAAAATTTGCTCTCATCGGCAATAATAACATGTTTTGCACCATATTTTACAGCTTGTTCTGCAAGTAGCTCTGCTTTTGTATTTGCTGTTAGTAAATAAGCTGAAAACTTTGAAGGGTACTCGGCTATAACGTCCAACGTTTGGCGTCCTATAGAACCTGTACTACCTAATATCGCAATTTCTCGTTTTGTTTCCATACACAATTAATCTAATTTACAAAAATACAAAGATATTCTTGCTTTCAAAAATACATTAACAGATTTTACCTATTATGCCTATATAAAAAATAAAGAGTTGTGCCATTTTATAGCACAACTCTTTATTTTTTATATAAATGTTTTAATAAAATCAGTTTTGACTTTCTATTGCATTTAATTTATCTTCATTTCCTAATTGGTAATAAATGCTACGCAACGCATTTTTAGCATCATAATTATCCTTATCCAATTCATAAGCTTTTTCAAGATAAGGAAGAGCTTGTTCATACAAAGGATTAACCAATTTAGCCAATTGAGCTCCTGTTAAATCAACTTTTTCATCTCTGACTTTAACCGCCTTATTATAGTAATAGCGTCCCAAATCAAATTGAGCCTTTGAGTTATTTGGATCCAATTCAACTGCTTTTTGGAAATAAGGAAGAGCTTCTTCAATTGAAGTTTGTTTTTCTACCAAATTACCTTTTAGGTTACAGAACTCAGCATTTTGAGGATTATCACTTATTGCTTGATCCAAGAATTGATTTGCTAAATCAAATTTTTCTTCAAATAAATAGTGGTTAATTATGATACTTACATATTGATTATCTTGTTTTCCATAGAAAGGAATTGCAGCTTTAGCAATTTCAATAATTTCAGCATCATTTTTCAATTCTGCAGCACAACTTAACGGATAATCAAACGCTTCTTTTCTTGAAGTATATCCCAAGTCAATAGCTTTTTTGAACGCCTTAAGAGCTTCTGCAGGATTGGTTGCTTGCCACAATGCAACACCTTGCCAAAAACGAATTTCACCAACCACTGTATCAGCAGGTTGTTGGATTCTATTCTTCATATATGATTCAAATGGCAATGTTGCACACAACTCGTAACATTTTGCTGCATTTTCATAATCATTAGCTTGGTGCAATGTACTTGCAACATTATTTAACGAGATATAATTTTCAGCCAATAATTTGTATATTTTTTCTGTATATTCAGCCTTAATTTTAGGTTGGCCTGTTTTCTTATCAATTTTAGGTTGGCCTGTTTTCTTATCCAATTCAGGAACTGAATCAAATGGTAATGCAGTTTTCAAATAGTTAATACCATTCAAAAGAGCCAAGCCCATTTTTTTAGAATCTACAGAAGCAGGATTTATCACACTTTTCTTATATAAATCATCAAATTCACTTAGTTCTACCTTTGCAGCAGTAAACCAAGTATAAGAACTATTTTTACTTGATTCATCGCTTAACGCCGGTTTCAACGACTCACGCAATACTTGATAATTAGGATTTGATGCACCAACGCCCTTATCCACTTTCTTTACCAAGTCAATCTGTGCATTAACTGCAGAAAAACATAGCGAAGTACATGCTAACGTTAAAAATACTTTTTTCATGTTGATTAATTTATTCATTAATTATTACTCTTTATTTTCACTCTCAGCAGATGGTATTTCAGTTATATTATTTTCTGAAATCTCATTTGCTTCTATTACATTTTCAACTTCATCAACTTCGCTTGTATCAACTTTACAAACCGAAGCAATTTCATCATTTCGTTTTTCAAGATTAATCAATCTCACGCCTTGAGTTGCACGTCCCATCACCCTTATATCAGCGACATTCAAACGCAATGTTATACCTGATTTATTTATTATAACCAAATCGTTTTTATCATTTACGCTCTTTATTGCAACAAGCTTTCCAGTTTTATCGGTAACATTGATTGTCTTAACACCCTTACCGCCACGATTGGTAATGCGATAATCTTCTAATTCGGAACGTTTTCCATAACCTTGCTCAGAAACTACCATTACTGTATTTTCCGTTTCTTTAGGCATACAAATCATACCGACAACTTCATCGTCTTCAGAGTCTAAAGTCATACCTTTCACTCCGGTAGACATACGTCCCATTTCTCGCACTTTACTTTCATGGAATCTAATGGCTTTTCCATACTTATTAGCCAATATTACATCACTATCACCATCAGTCAATCTAACCTCAACCAATTGGTCGTCTTCTCTAATAATAATAGCATTTACACCATTTACACGTGGACGAGAATAAGCTTCTAACTTCGTTTTCTTAATAACACCTTTCTTAGTACAGAATATTAAATTATGTGTTGTATTATATTCTGAATCAGTCAAATTCTTACAACGAATGAATGCATTTACTTTATCATCGGCATCGATATTAAGCATATTTTGAATTGCACGTCCTTTGGAATTTTTACTTCCTTCAGGTATTTCATACACTTTCAACCAATAGCAACGCCCCTTCTGAGTAAAGAACAGCATGTAATTATGCATAGAAGCCGGATAGATATATTCTATAAAATCTTCATCACGAGTATCACTACCTTTTGCTCCTACTCCACCTCGGTTTTGAGCACGGAATTCGCTTAACGGAGTACGTTTAATGTATCCCATGTGCGAAATTGTGATAATCATTTCGTCATCAGCATAAAAATCTTCGGCATTGAATTCCTCTGACGCATAAACGATTTCGGTTTTTCGTTCATCACCAAATTTATCGCGAACTTCAATCAATTCATCTTCAAT
Source organism: uncultured Muribaculaceae bacterium (assembly GCA_964536025.1). Lineage (GTDB taxonomy): Bacteria > Bacteroidota > Bacteroidia > Bacteroidales > Muribaculaceae > RGIG4576. The sequence goes on along the minus strand of CAZHXA010000008.1, from coordinate 38,362 downwards.
AACCTTACGACAAACATTTTCATCGGTTAAAATATCATTCAAATGTTGAATCAACTTTTGCAATTCGGCAAATTCATCACGCAATTTATCTTGTTCAAGATTTGTCAAATTACGCAAACGCATTTCAACAATTGCACGAGTTTGAACATCATCAAGATTAAATCTTTCACTTAATCTTGCTCTTGCTTCGTCAGTAGTTTTACTACTCTTTATAATGTGAATGACTTCATCTATATTATCGGAAGCAATTATCAAGCCTTCAACAATATGTGCTCTATCTTGAGCTTTTTTCAATTCAAATTTTGTGCGACGTATTACTACATCATGACGATGATCAAGGAAGTGTTGCAGAATTTCCTTCAAATTCAATGTATATGGTCGTCCTTTCACCAAAGCAACATTATTTACACTGAACGAAGACTGCAATTGAGTCATTTTATACAACTTATTCAAAACGACATTTGCATTGGCATCTTTTTTGATGTCAATTACTATACGCATTCCCTTGCGGTCACTTTCGTCATTAATATTTGAAATTCCATCAAGACGTTTTTCTTCTACAAGTTTAGCTATATCTTCAATAAGAACTCTCTTGTTTACGTTATATGGAATTTCATATACTATAATTTTTTCGCGATCTCCTTCTGTTTCTATTTCTACCTTAGCACGCACTACAATGCGACCTCGACCTGTAGTAAATGCCTCTTTAACGCCATTATAGCCGTATATTATACCTCCGGTAGGGAAATCGGGAGCTTTAATATATTGCATCAAATCGGCAACTTCCAATTCCGGATTTTCAAGTAGTGCAAGACATCCGTTAATAGATTCAGTCAAATTATGAGGTGGCATATTGGTCGCCATACCCACAGCAATACCTGAAGCTCCATTCACCAACAAGTTAGGAAAACGAGTTGGCAAAACAGTGGGTTCTTGCAATGTATTATCGAAATTTGGAGTGAAGTCAACAGTATCTTCATCAATATCTCTCATCATTTCCTCACCCATCTTGGCAAGACGTGCCTCAGTATAACGCATAGCAGCCGGGCTATCTCCATCAATAGACCCAAAGTTACCTTGACCTTCAACCAATGTATATCGTAAAGCCCAATCTTGAGCCATACGAACCATCGCAAAATAAACTGATGAGTCACCATGTGGGTGATATTTACCGAGTACTTCACCGACAATACGAGCCGATTTCTTTGTAGGTGCTGTAGATACATTACCCAATTTCTCCATACCAAACAGCACCCTACGATGCACCGGTTTGAAGCCATCACGCACATCAGGGAGTGCACGCGACACAATCACCGACATTGAATAGTCGATGTATGCCGATTTCATTTCATTTTCAATATTGATCTTTCTAATGCGATCTTCTGACATATTTTTTAAAAATTATTTACACAATTATCCACCATTGCAATACATTACAATGATTAGAACATACAAAGATAATTATTTTTAATGACAAATCACCACTTTTAAAGAAAGTATTCTTACAAATAAATTAAGATTTCACACGTTTTTCTTCAACAACTCACTTACACAACACCCAGACATCTTAAAAAAGAACAAACTTGAATACTAACAAGCAATATTCAAGTTCGTTATATAACTAAATTTCAATATTTAAAAAGTGTTTATTTTTATTACAATTTACCTGTTTTTCAACATATCAAGTACTTTATCCACAGGTAATGCCTCTACCGTACGTCCTTTATACCCTTTAGTCGTATCAGCCATAAACAACGAATTCCAAAGAGCTTCCTCCGTAGCTTCTATTGTAGCACAAAATATCGAAGACATCTCACTATTATCCAGCACTTTCATATCATGAAATTTCACACCGTTTTTCACGAGGTTTTCCGGTGCCACCGACATCACAATAACATAATCACCACTACCATTTGACGCAATACCTCCGGTTTTCGCCAACCCAAGCATAGCTCGCTTAGCCACACGTTCAAGATTTCGCGAATCCAAAGGAGCATCAGTAACAACAACCATCATACATGAGCCATCTACATTTTCAGTCTTCTTTACATGTTTTTTAAAATCATATTTACACAATTTACGCCCCACTTGTACGCCATCTATTTCAAGGACCCCACCATAATTGCTCTGAACCAAGACACCTATTGTATAACCACCTAAAGATTTAGGCAAAACACGTGAAGAAGTTCCTATTCCTCCTTTAAAACCAAAACACACTGTACCCGTTCCGGCTCCTACACACCCCTGTTCAACCTTTCCTGCTTTTGCGTTATTAATAGCTCGCATCACCATCTCTGGCGTAATACGCATTTCCTGTATCTTATTTAAAAGTCCGTCATTTGTTTCACCTACTACCGCATTTACAGAACGAACATTTTTATTTCCCGGCTGTGATATAGTATATTTCACAAGCCCCTCTATTCCGGCAGAAACACCTAAAGTATTAGTAAGAATCACAGGAGTTTCAATATTCCCAAGCTCCATAACTTGAGTATAACCACATAATTTTCCAAAACCATTACCCACATAAATCGCAGCAGGCACTTTATTTTGAAATATATTACCTTGGTGTGGGACTATCGCTGTAACTCCAGTTCTCACACTATCCCCTTCCACACATGTAACATGCCCGACAGTTACACCGAGCACATCCGTTATTGCATTATTTACACCAGGGTCAAAGATTCCCACAGGAAAGCCCAATTCACGCAAGGTTCGATGCTCTTGTGCATTTATCACAAAAACAAAAGAGCAACACAAGAACAGTACCTTAAGCCTTTTAAGCAAAGAAATCACAAACCAAAGTTTAACCAATTATTATTAAGATTTCATAGCCCCTATTAAATCAGAAACCTCAGCAATTCCATGTCGTTCCATATATGATTTAATATAATCCACCACCTTAACAGTTACAGCAGGATCAACAAAATTAGCAGTTCCTACCTGAACAGCAGTAGCTCCGGCAAGCAAAAACTCCACTGCATCACGCCCATTCATTATACCCCCAAGCCCAACAACCGGTATTTTAACAGCATTTGATACTTGCCATACCATACGCACAGCAATAGGACGAATACACGCCCCAGAAAGCCCACCTGTAATAGTAGACAAATAAGGTCGCTGTGTCTCAATATTAATCGCCATCCCCAAGAAGGTATTTGTAAGAGAAACCGCATCAGCTCCAGCAAATTCAACTGCTCGTGCAATCTCAGCTATATCAGTCACATTAGGAGACAGTTTAACTATTATTGTCTTATTATATACCTCTCTAATAGCTTTAGTCACACTTTCAGCCCCGGCACACGTAGTACCAAAAGCCATCCCTCCTTGCTTTACATTTGGACATGAAATATTAATTTCAACAGCTTCTATTTTATCAAGAGGCAACAGCTTTTCACACACCCTTACATAATCTTCAATGCAAGCGCCTGAAACATTCACTATCACTTTGGAATCTACATCTTTTATACGAGGATAAATTTCATTTATAAAATAATCTACACCTTTATTTTGCAGCCCAACAGCATTCAACATTCCCGAAGGCGTTTCAACCATTCGAGGATAAGGGTTTCCTTCTCTATGATTCAATGTTGTACCTTTAACAATAAATCCTCCTAAACGATTCAAATCAATAAAATCAGCGTATTCTTCGCCATAGCCAAATGTTCCTGAAGCCGTCAAAACAGGATTCTTCAACTTCAGTTTACCTATATTTACATTTAAATCTACCATTTTAATCTTTTTATATTAAATACCGGACCTTCTTTACACACACACACATTACCATGGTCAGATGTTTCTTCAACACAACACAAGCAAGCACCCAAGCCACAAGCCATGACATTTTCAAGCGACACTTCACAATCGACGCCACAATTAACAGCATAACGTGCAACAGCTTTCATCATAGGCATAGGACCACAGCATGAAATCATATCCCACTTTTCATTCAACACAGAATGAGTGGTAACAAATCCCGACTCTCCTTTCGAACCATCTTCAGTAGACAAATACACATTTCCTCTACTTTCAAATTCTTCAAGTTCCAACAAATCTTTATCCGACCTGGCTCCAAGCAAGAAATTCACCTCTATGCCCAATTGTTTCAATTTTTCACCAAAATAAAGCAACGGAGCAACACCAACTCCACCACCTATCAACAATAATCGTTTTGTTTTATCTTCCGGAACACTAAATCCATTCCCCAACGGATACATAACATTCACAACCGAACCCGTAGTAACATCAACAAGAGCATTAGTCCCATCACCTGCACGACGCACCAACAACCACAATAAATTATTTTCATAATCTACATAGTTAACAGAAATAGGACGACGCAAAAAAGTACTTTTAGAATTCTTTATTTCAACTTGACAAAATTGCCCCGGCAAAATTTCAGGCAACACACCTTCACAGGGTTTCAACTTTATAAGCCCATAATTTGCATGCAATTTATCAACAGACTCAACGATAAAATCGGAAATATATTTCTTCATGCCATTTATAATATATTAATGTATATTACAAAGCTACAAAATATATATTTCAACACAAAAAAATCACGAAATTATTTAATCACATATCAGGCACAAAAGATTCAAAACTATTATCAGAATAGAACACCATGACACTTACTATACGCTTTACATTTTCAGCTCTCGATTTTTTCACTTCTGTTTTTTTAGATAAGGTTTGTATAACTTCTGCCATTGCCGGACTATAATCATTCAGATTCTCATCTTGTTCATCAGAAAAATCTTCATCATCTAATTCATTATTCTCAGCGAATAGGGCAGCTTGCTCATTGGTTTCATTTTTACCAACATTTTCATTCATCACACCCTCTCCAAAGATGAGCCACATCATAGACAATTCAGGATAAGCATAATGAATCTTATCCAAAATCTCATTACTTATTTTCTTATTTCTGCCATTCAATAGTTGAGATAAAGTAGGTCTTGGTATCTCACAATTATCAGCAAAAACTGAATTTGAAATTCCATTTATACTCAAAAACTCTTTAATTCGGCTTACAATATCCATTTTTAGCTATTTACAATTACTAATTTTACAATTACAAATATAGTTACAAAAAATAAAAAACGCAAATTCAGTTTTACAAAAAATAAATTTCAAAATCAGAACAACTATTCAAAAGCACAAATACACCGAAAAAGAAGAAACGTCAACACCATAAAGTATTACTTTATAACAATCACCATACATACTTATTTTATAGACATTTATATAACATATACAACACTACACTCTCGTAAATAGCTTCTATCTCCTTTACCCTAAACAAAATCTTTAGAGTTTTATTATATCTACACACGAATCAACAAATTACACATTTTGTTAATTTCTTTAAATTAGTAAAGTTTCCTATAATTTAGTTTTTTTAAACTACCTCCCCTATCTGTTTGCGAATTTACACACATGTAAATCTATTCATAAATCAACATCAAAAATACTACTTTTATAGCGTTCGAGATTCATTTGCAAATAGTAATAAAATCAAAGTTGTTTGGATTTGGAAATTTAATTGTGGGTATTTTACCTAACTCAATTTCCTTGAAATATTTTTTTCAACCTTTAAATTCAGATAAAATTTCAATTTTAGAACTTATCCTAAGCTCATTAAACCCCAATAAAACTAAGTTCAACACACTAATTTACAGCGAATTACATATAGTAAACAATTTTCACAAACAACAAACAAAAAATCGTCTAAAAAATTATTTTAGACGATTTTTAAACCATTTTTTCGACAAATATCAACCTTTACCCTCAAACAAGCATACAAAAATCAAATTAATTCATCTTTTAAGTATTTTGCAGTAATCGATTTTTCATTTTTTACAACTTCTTCAGGTGTTCCTGTAGCCATTACCCTACCTCCATTTCTTCCACCTTCAGGTCCTAAATCAATAATATAATCAGCACATTTTATCACATCCAAATTATGTTCTATTACAATTATGGTATTTCCTTTTTTTACCAATTTATTTAAAACCTCAAGAAGAATTTTAATATCCTCAAAATGCAAACCTGTAGTTGGTTCATCTAAAATATATACAGTTTTTCCTGTGTCTCGTTTAGATAATTCTGTTGCAAGTTTTACTCGTTGACATTCCCCACCCGATAATGTACTTGACGGTTGTCCTAATTTTATATACCCAAGCCCCACTTCTTGCAATACTTTTATCTTGCTGAGAATTGAAGGAATATTTTCAAAAAATTCCACAGCTTGATTTATCGTCATGTCAAGGACTTCAGCAATCGATTTACCTTTAAATCTAACCTCCAAAGTCTCTCTATTATAACGTTTTCCGCCACATTCTTCACAAGGAACAAGAACATCGGGTAAAAAATTCATTTCAATAGTCTTATAACCGTTCCCTTTACAAACTTCACAACGACCTCCACCAACATTAAAAGAAAAACGTCCGGGTTTATACCCACGCATTTTAGATTCCGGCAAAGACACAAAGACATTTCTTATATCAGAAAACACTCCAGTATATGTTGCTGGATTAGAACGCGGAGAACGTCCTAATGGAGATTGGTCAACTGTAACAACCTTATCAACATTTTCCAATCCAACAACGTCATCATATTCAAGCGGAGCAATAGAAGAACGATAAAAACGTTGACTTAAAATAGGCTGTAACGTTCCATTTATCAAACTTGATTTTCCACTACCCGAAACTCCTGTAATACATAAAAACAGACCTAATGGAAAATCCACATCAACATTTTTAAGGTTATGTCCCTTACACCCCTTAAGCGTTAATTTACGACCATTACCGGAACGACGCACTGATGAAATTTCTATTTTTTTGCAACCATTCAAATATTCGGCTGTCAGCGTATGTGATTTAAGCATCTCTTTTGGCGTTCCTGAAAACACTACATATCCACCTTTACGCCCTGCTTTCGGACCAATATCAATTATATAATCCGATTCCAGCATCATATCCTTATCATGCTCAACAACAATAATAGAATTCCCCGAATCTCGTAATGTTTTTAATGAGTCTATCAATCGACGATTATCTCGTTGATGTAAACCTATACTTGGTTCATCAAGGATATATAATACATTTACAAGTTGAGAACCTATTTGAGTAGCAAGTCTTATGCGTTGACTTTCTCCACCCGACAATGTTGCCGAACTTCTATTCAACGACAAATAATCTAAACCAACATCAACCAAAAAGCCTAATCGGCTATTTATCTCTTTTACAATCTCACTTGCAATTTTCCATTGTTGCGAAGTCATTAAATCTTTTACATTAAGCATCCAATCTCGCAATTCTGAAATATCCATCGATGCAAGTTCTGCAATATTTTTCCCTCCTATATAATAATGTAGTGCTTCCCTATTCAATCTTGCCCCTTTACATTCAGGGCACTCCACTCGCGAAAAAAATTGTCCTGCCCACTTTTGAGCTTGCGAATCAGAGTCTTCTGACTGTTGCATTTCAATATACTTCAAAAGTCCGTCGTAAGTCATAAAATAATTTGACGTACTCATTGTTTCATTATTTATAGCAAGACGCTCTTCAGTACCATTTAAAATATCATCAATAGCATCTTCAGGCACATCTATCAATGGTGTTTTCAAATCAACACCATATTTTTCACAAATTGCCGCAATTTGCCAAAATATCAGAGTATTTTTATATTTACCTAAAGGTAATATTCCTCCTTCATAAATCGAAGCATTAGAATCGGGTATTATTTTTTCTATATCTATTTCATTTACATAGCCAAGTCCCTTACATTTATGACAAGCTCCTTGAGGCGAATTAAATGAAAAATTATGAGGAGCAGGCTCTGCATAAGACAAGCCGGTTTCAGGATCCATAAGCATACGACTATAATGCCCCAAGCTATCCGAATCAGCTTCAAGAATCATCAATTGACCATCTCCATGCTTAAAAGCTACGCTTACCGACTCTTTCAATCGTGCAAAATCTTTTTCAGCAACTTTCAACTTATCCACAACAATTTCCACATTATGGTTCTTGTAACGGTCAAGTTTCATTCCAAACATAATCTCTTTCAATTCTCCATCTACTCGAGTTGTAACAAAGCCTTTTTTTCGTAATTGTTCAAATAATTCTTTATAATGACCTTTACGATTCTTAACAACCGGAGCAAGGATATAAATACGCTTTCCTTCATATTTTTCCAAAATCAAATTAAGGATTTTTTCTTCAGTGTATTTTACCATTTTTGCCCCAGACTCATACGAATAAGCGTCGGCTGCTCGAGCATACAAAAGACGTAAATAGTCATATACTTCGGTTGTCGTTCCTATCGTACTTCGTGGATTCTTATTTACCGTCTTTTGCTCTATTGAAATTACCGGACTCAATCCTGTTATTTTGTCCACATCAGGACGTTCCAACACTCCTAACATATTACGTGCATACGCCGAAAAAGTTTCCAAATATCGTCGTTGACCTTCTGCAAATATAGTATCAAAAGCAAGTGACGACTTTCCACTTCCACTCAATCCCGTAATGACTGTTAATTTACCATGCGGTATCTCTACGTCTATATTTTTAAGATTGTGAACCCTTGCACCATAAACCGATACACAATCCACATCTTCTCCATTCATTTTCATAAAGAGTAATTTAAACTTTTAATCCCCTTTCGGAATATTTTTTCATTCAATTACGCCTTCTCCGGAATTTTCTCCGGTGGATTCTTTTCCGACATAATTTATTATATTTATATCGCCTTTCAAATTATATTTTTTACCATCGGCACCTTTTGCCTGTATTACATAATAATACACTCCAGGATTTACATATTTACCTTTATATTTCCCATCCCAACCTTGTGATGGGTCGTTCAATTCGCATATTTGAACACCCCAACGATTAAATATACTACACTTAAACGAAACAATTGATTTAAACTGCACTTTCCATTCATCATTCACACCGGGGGATGCTTGTGGAGAAAAAGCGTTAGGGCATATCAAACTTGATTCCCCTATTGATACCGTATAAGTTTCGCTCATTATTTCACATGTACCACCTGCATTGTTTGCCAAATATCTCACATAAAAAGTACCAGCATCGTTAAACGTTTCTTGATACACATCATCGGTGTAACTTCTTTCAACCGTTCTAAATTCTGAATCAGTCGATAATTGCCACTCACGTTGTGAAACTGCATCAGTTGGATATGCTGTAAATACAATTTCCACAGGAGCGGAACCTCCAAGCGATGTTGTACTTTCTTCTTTTTTCTCATTAGGCACATTTCGGTCAGTTTGTTCAACTTCAACCTGTACATCAATTGAATGTGTATTATAAAATGTAGAAGAAAGCACTATTTTTTCGCCCCAAAATTTCAAAAATTTATCTCCTGTCAGCACAAATTCTGTATCACATAATGGAGCTGTTTCGTGGATAACCGATTTAAATCCGGCATACGATTTCTCAACCTTTTTCTGCACCCACTGCTTTCCATCACCATTCCACTCCAATGTATTATAAGCAAGCGTTATCTCTCTGTTTATCTTCTTGCTCACTCCATTTATAGCCGTATATTGAATATCTGCACCACTTCCGGTAACTTCTAATGCTATACTGCCACAATCCTGATCATTTGAGGGTTGTATTGCCGTTAAATTCAATTCATAATCGACATAATCCACTACCCACAAATATGTTCTTTTATGTCCTTCTTCTATTATATAACCACAATTCGGTATAATCTGAGACAATGTTGTTGTTGCTCCATTCTTATTTATTCCGGATATTTCTTCTGCATATCCTCCTCCCAATGAGCCATATCTATACCATTTCACTTGTGAAGTAGCAGTTACTGCTTCATAACTCATAGACACTCCCGAAGTACCATAAAGAATAAAAATTTTATCCAATCCTGTACTTTTTTCAGGTATTTCTTCGTAAACAGCACGAGCGTTTCCAGAAAAATTAACAGTTTGAGCAAATACATTTATACCTAAGCTCAACAGCAATACTATATTTAATATTATTATTCTCATCGCCTTAAAATTAACAACATTCAAATAGCAAACGCTATATTATGGATTTTATCTTTTGTTATTTTTCAGTTTAAACAAAATCAGCATAACAACAATGCCTGAAATCATCATATAAGGAAAGAATCCTATACCTCCAAACAACTGCGAAATAGCTCCTGTAGAATAATTGAAAATAATCTGACCACACAACCCCACAGCTAACGCAATACTGAATGCTGTTCCCGACAATGAAGCATACATTCCGCCTATAACACTTAACACCGTAGGGAAAGTTGCAGCAAGACCGGCTCCCACAAAGAACATTCCGAAATAAGCTCTTACTGCATTTGGACAATGTGTAAGCAACGCAAATCCACATATACCTACAAGTAAACAATAAGGCAACACTTTTTCTTGTTTTACTTTACGATAAACCACAGCCAATATCATTCTTGATATTGTAAGCCCTACTATCATCATCGTAAGTGCTGTAAGTGCCTGAGGCTTTGTAACATTAGTAACCTGATCAAAATAAGAGGTTGTCCATGTACTACAACACACTTCTATACCACTTTCAAAAAACAAAATAAAACTAAGCAAAAGTAAACCTTTCTCCTTCAACAATCCTATTCCTTTTTTAATCGGAAATCCTTTTGGTTGCTTTGGAGCAGGAAATGTGACTGTACAAAAAAACAAAATCATAGCAAACATTATTATGCCAAAGCCATAAAGAATTTCGTTATATGAATAAAATTCCGATAGTGTCCTTAATAATATAGGTATGCTTATCGCTCCCACTCCGTAAAATATACTTAATATACTCAATCTTGTTCCTTTTTCATTTGGCTCTGAAATATCAGATGCAAGTGAATTGGTCTCGCCATTCAAAACACCGCCACCTAATCCTATGGAAAATACTGCCAGTTGCAATTTCCAAATCTCACTAAAAAAAGCGACACCTTGAAGCCCAAACAATAATATAAAGCTACTTAATATCAACATTACTTTATGCCCAAAACGGTCAACGATAGGGCCAAAAAATATTGATCCCACAAGACTACCAACTGGCATAAACGCAACCATTGAAGCTATCTGTAAATTATCAAAACCTAATTTTACTTTCAATTCAGGTAAAACCGACCCCAATACTATTGTAGCTATGCCAAAAAAGCACATTCCTAAACATGCCACAACAAAGACCAAATTCTTTTTATATCTAACATTCTCTTTCATAATTATAATGATAATAATTTACAAATATACGTCAAATTAATTTTTATTTTTAAGTTTGCATCAAAAATAAAAATTTTCAATGCAATTTACCCTCAACAACAAATAAAAAGCAGGTTTTAAAAGATTGTCACAAAAAATATCACTATTTTTGTATTTTGTATGATATATCCTAATAATTTTGAATCAAAAATAGGTTTCGACACAGTTCGTAAAGTGTTAGAAAAGCATTGCATGAGTACGCTTGGCGTTTTTCATTGCAAAAACATGGCTTATTCTAACAATTATGAAACTATTTTATGTAAGTTACAAGAAACCAACGAGTTTTTATCTATAATAATCACACAAGAGGAATTTCCTCTTAATGATTTTCACGATTTAACACAAGCTTTAAATGCAATAAGAGCAGCCGGATCTTATATGCCGGTAGAAGATTTATTCCGTTTACGAAAATCGCTTGAAACTATAAGTGCTGTTGTCGCTTTTTTCTCCCAACGAGATGAAAACGACAATCCGCCCTATCCTCGATTAAGTGAACTTTGTGCCGACATGCAACAATTCAATTTCATAACAAAAGAAATTGATTTAATACTTGATAAGTTTGGAAACATTAAAGATAACGCATCTCCCGAACTGCTTGCTATTAAACGCTCCATTCAATCTACTACAGCAAGCATAAACGGCATATTAAGAAGAATATTGACCGAAGGTAAATTATCGGGAATATTGGATGCCGACGTTTCTCCATCGGTTCGCGACGGACGATTAGTTCTCCCTGTTGCACCCATGAACAAACGTAAAATTCAAGGTATCGTACACGATGAATCTGCTACAGGAAAAACAATCTATATAGAACCCGGTGAAATTGTTGAAGCCAACAATACAATACGAGAACTTGAATCCGATATGAGACGAGAAATAATTCGCATACTTACCGAAATTTCTAATCTCATTCGTCCTTACATTGATGACATGCTTGTTTCCTATAATATTTTAGGACAAATCGACTTCATTCGTGCAAAAGCATTATTTGCACAAGAACTAAAATGTAACATGCCACATTTCGATAACGAGCATTTAATCGAATGGTATCATGCATGCCACCCTACATTGACACTTTCGTTACAAGAACATGGTAAAGAAGTTGTACCATTAGACATAAAACTCGATGGGAATAATCGTATTTTACTTATATCAGGACCAAACGCAGGCGGAAAATCAGTGTGTCTTAAAACGGTTGGAATAATACAATATATGACACAATGCGGAATGCTTCCTCCTGTATATGAAAATTCTCACATTGGCATCTTTGATAATATATTCATTGATATAGGAGATGAACAATCATTAGAAAATGATTTAAGTACATATAGCTCCCACATCACCAATATGAAATATTTCCTATCAAAAGCCAACAATTCAACAATTGTATTGATTGATGAATTCGGAGGTGGAACCGAACCTCAAATAGGTGGAGCAATTGCACAAGCTATATTACACCAATTAAATGAAAAGAAAACATTTGGTGTTATCACTACACACTACCAAAATTTAAAAACTTTTGCCGAAGATAATACAGGTATTATAAACGGTGCTATGTTATATGACCGCAACAAGATGCAACCTTTGTTTAAATTATCAATAGGATATCCGGGAAGTTCTTTTGCTATCGAAATTGCAAGAAAAATTGGTTTACCTCAAAACGTAATCGAAGAAGCAACCGGCATCGTAGGTAGCGATTACATAAACATGGACAAATATTTGCTCGATATTGCACGCGACCGACGCTATTGGGAAAATAAGCGTCAAGAAATTCATGCAAAACAGAAAAAAATCGATGCTATTATTGAAAAATACAATACACAAGCCGAAAGTTTAAATCAAGAACGGCGAGAAATAATCCATGCAGCACGACAAGAAGCAAAAGAATTGCTTGCCAAAAGCAATTCCACTATTGAGCGTACAATTCACGACATAAAACGAGCCCAAGCCGAAAAAGAACAAACCAAAGAAATTAGGAAACAACTTGACGAATTCAAATCTCGCCTTTTGCAAGAAAATGATGATAATGACAAAAACATTCAAATCATAACAACAAAAGGCAACAAGCAAAAGAATAAACAAGCAACAAATAATCAACAAACAAAAGTCTCTTTTGCAGTAAATGATTTTGTCTCTCTCGAAAACAATAGTACAACAGGTCAAATATTATCAATTGACAACAAATATGCTATAGTTGCATTCGGTCATCTAAAAACAAAAGTTGAAATTAAAAAACTAAAAACAGCTCAGGCTCAAACAACACAAAAAAGAGAAAAATCATTCATAAGCAAAAGCACAACCGATGAAATGCGTAAACGACAACTCAATTTCAAGCAAGAAATTGACGTTAGAGGTATGAGAGCCGATGAAGCTATACAAGCTGTCACATATTTCATTGACGATGCAATACAATTCAACGCAAGAGAGATAAGAATTTTACATGGTACAGGAACAGGAATATTAAAAGTAAGAATACGCGAGTATCTCAATGCTATACCTAATGTTAAATCTTATCGCGACGAACATGTACAATTTGGCGGTGCCGGCATCACAATCGTACAACTCGAATAATCAACATATTACGAGTTGTAAATAATTTTAATCACTTTTTTTTGAAAAAAATCAAAAAAAAGTTCTCCAAAAACTTGCACAGAATAAAAAGATGTCATACCTTTGCACTCGTTAAACGACAACAATGATTATCAGAAATGATAACAGTCGTCTGGAGAGATGGCAGAGTGGTCGATTGCGGCGGTCTTGAAAACCGTTGAAGTGAGAGCTTCCGGGGGTTCGAATCCCTCTCTCTCCGCAATAAATGCTGGGAATCAGCAAATTGCAAAACAAACACCCAATTTTACACCCAAGAATGTAAAATTGGGTGTTTTTGTGTTTTTTTAAGAAATACACTCAACCGTATTTGAGAGGAAGTGAATTCTTACCCCAAATATACTGTCTCCAGTAAAACTCAGAACTATGCAAACATTCCGATATATGCAAAATGGTATCGGAGTAAAATAGAGCATTATTATTGATTGAGTTTATTCAATCGCATAACGATTGAAGTTTGACTTCTACCCATTTTTGTTGCGATATACTTCACGCTCTTGCCCTCGCTATGTAGTTTTAATAGAAATTGGTCTGCTTTTCTTGACCATCTTTTATTGGCGTTGGAGTGTTTCACATAACTTTCTTCTGAAACCTTTTCAGGATGCAAAAACTCATCCACAAATACAGATGGGAAACGCTTGTCATATAGCACGAGTGTTTTTATCTTTGCCCTTGTTATTGCCACATAAAACAATCTACGTTCTTCTCCATAGGGGTATTGGTCACTTTTAGTGAGCACATAGTTAAGCACAGGGTCGTCACTCACAAGAGAAGGGAAGCCATAGGTATCCTTATTGCATTGTAAGAGTATAACATAATCAGCTTCAAGACCTTTCGACTTATGCACGGTCAAAAACTCTATTTTTCGTCCTCTTATCATATAGTAGAACCTATTGCCCTCTTTTATGGATTGATACATAAAGGAAAGGTAATAATCATCAAACGAATAACGCCCCAACAAAAATATAGATTTATCTGATGGTATAGAAGCTATAAATTGCCCTATCGTATTGCAATAATCTCGTCTGTCATAAGAATGGAACTCCAACTCTGTTTTTATTTCAGAACTGAACGAGCGTATATTCTTTTGTATTTGGGCGTTATTGCGCTGTATGAAGTGAGAGGACAACGAAACTAAAGGCTCGCCAAATCTGTATGTGGTTTCAATTTTATTTATTTCTGTTGCTCCAAAATATTCGGGAAATTGATTAAAAAGAGCCATATCACTTCCTGAGAAACGATATATAGACTGCCAGTCATCGCCCACACAATACAACTTTGCAGGCGGATTTCCCTCTCGCAATACTTTTAAGAAATTGTAACGGTCAACTGATATGTCTTGGAATTCGTCCACAATGATATAATCATACTCAACAGGATGTGAAGTACGACATATTTCTGTGGCTTGAAGAATCGCATCGGTAAAATCGATTTGGTTACTATCGCTTAATGCACTTATATAACGTTCATATACTGGTTGAAATATGTTCTTGATAATAAAAACACTTCGTTCATCATCTGCATTCTTTGCTTGTTTCAAAACTTCTTTAACTGATTTACAACTTGATTTTACCAATGTTATGAATGTAACGACAAGTCGTATAAACGCCTTTTCTTGCTTACTACCTTTGGGCAAAACCAAATCATATAATTCTTCATCTGTTTTTTCTTGGATTGGCACACCCGCCTCCTCTAATATTTTTTTGAGTTTATCCCTTATATCAGAATAATGGAAATCAGCACTTGATGTTACTAAAAGCTGAGTGCCAAATTTCTCGTGAGCCGCGTTCTTCCAAGTTATACCATCATTATATTTTTGATTGGCTTCTTCGTATGTTATATTTTTGTCTTTTGCAAACCAAGCAGGGACAAGACTATGTTCATCAACTCCGAAATGTTCCAAATAGATTCGTTTGGTTACTCCCTTTTGTTCGAAGTATATAGAAAAATCGGGGCGATATTGAGAGTGCATCTCATCTGCCAATTGATGTTCGTATGGCTCTTCATATCTGAATTTTACTCCAAGTGATGATAAAACAAAGCATATCTTTTGCTCCTGTTCGCTTCTCACATATATGGCTTTACCGTCCATATCGGGAAACATCGCTTTTAACTGAACATTTTTTTGTTCCGACAACTTTTCTCGCCTTTCATTCTTGCGTTGTTCCCAATCTGCTTCATTGCTTTGGTAATCAATGAAGTATTCTACTACACTGTTCTTAAAATCCTTATTTCCTAATAGCGTGTGATAAATATCTATGAATAAGGCATCTGTATTATCGCAAATAGAAGGTTTTATACCTGTTGCTCTTCCGATAATATCTATGGCTAATTTATGAAATGTATAACCTTTCAAACCATCAGTAGCCATTCTCTCTGTAAGTTCGGCTGCTGCCTTATTTGTATAACTAATGAGTAAAATTCTATGAGGCGCAATGCCTTTTATTTCTGTTATGTATTTGACTTTTCCAACAATAGAAGAGGTTTTTCCACTACCTGCACTGCTAATCACCAAACAATTGTTTTCTTCTGAAACGATTGAGCGTCTTTGCTGCTTATCCAATGGATATTTCAAACAATGGTCGAAAAAATCTTTATGGGTATTAAGTAAGGAATTTATTACCGTATCATTATGTTGCTTAACAATCATATTGATATTCCCAAAGTCACGAATTAGGCTTGAGATTGTTACAGATGGAGTGATATTGAAGGCTTCAAATCTCTTGACTAATGAACGCGCCTCTTGAAAATATGGTATATAATGATTTGTGAAATCCTTTTCTTGCGTTGCAGAGATTATCTTACCTGAAAAAACATTATTAAGGTCGGTCGGAATATCAATAAATACTCCGTTATTTAATGCCGATAATCTCTCTTTTGCTTGCTCATAATTGGATTTATCGCTATAAGAGGATATATGGCTTAACTTTTCTGAAAGTTCTTTGGACTTGTTTTTTAGGCGTATTCGTATTGTAACTATTGCAATAATAGAAATAGCAACGAGAGAAATCAAAATTATAAGTAAAACTAACTGCATATCAGAGGATGATGACTATTTAATTTTTTCAATCCACCTATAATCATCCCCTTTGGTGCTCCATTGGAATTTCCACATATCACCTGTTCTATCATTTATGAGATAGTATTGATACATGCTTGTCAATGGTTGAATAGAGAATATACATTTTTCGTTATCAGATACTAATTCGTATTTGTTTATAGGTATGCAAAATAGATTATCTAAATCTTGTGTACTATATTGGACTTGCCATAGTCGTCCATTATACGAATCTAATAGTATGAAAGTCCACATATTTTTGGTGGCAAACATCTGAAACCTATTAGTCCAATTTGAAGTTGTTTCTGGATATGCAAGAGAGAAGATGTTGATTGGAGCAGCAAACATATAATCTTCACCTTTTACACTAAATTGAACTTGCCAATTTTTACCTGTATATGTATCAAGCATTACGAAAGTCCACATGTTTTGTGTTTCATAAAGGCAAAATCTACTTTCCTTATCCCCTGATATTTCTCTTGCACTGCAAACAATCCAAGACTGACCATCATCCTGAATTTGCTGTACTTCACCTGTCATCGTATTTAAACGAAGCTGGTTATGGAAGTTCTGAGTCTTATACATCTTATATACTTGAGCATACGATGTAGAAGCGATTACCATAAAAGCAAGTAATATAAAAAGTTTTTTCACAATCAATTCCGTTTATTGAAAGTTATATATCCTCTAAATCTTTTTGGATTTTGGGTTCTATATTTTGAGTATCACGATAACGAATTACGACCATACCCTCATAGACGCCAGAAGTCTTTTCTATTGATAATTCTATATCTCCACCTGTTACTTCCCATGCACTACCCCACACAACTTCTGCCATTAAAGCAGTATTAGAATCTGAGTGAGCTGGATTCTTTTCTATTCAGAATATCTAAACTCTTTGCATACCAACACTCAATAACTACTGAACCTTTTTTTGTCTTTTATTACTATCTCTTTTTTCTCAAAAAAAATCACACACAAAGGTGAATACATCTTTGTGCGTTACTATAGTTTTGTTAATTTTATCCTTATGTTAAGCGTTTATTTTGCAACACTTATTTAGGTCTATACATTTCACTTTATATTTTACATACCCACGCATCTGTTCCCGAATATTTCACCTTTTGCAATTCTATCATTTCTTCAAAAGTTCCTCGAGCAACATATACGCGATATTTTTTTATAGATTTTGCTATCTCGCAATCAATTAAACCACTCTCTTTTACAAATTTTTCTGCCTGTGCCTTACTTGCCAATGATGCAACTACAATACAATAATTGCCCTCTTGCTTTAATGAAGATTCTTCTTTATTTTCATTTATTTCAACTTTCTCTTCATCATTCTTAACCGATGACTTGGGAATAGCAATATACAAATCTTCTTGCTGAATTTCTTCAATAGGAGTGTTTATTATCGAAAAAGCATTAAGATTTGCATAATTCACATTATCCTGCTCAATAACCGGTGTACTTAAAAGCACTGACATTGCAATAAGCAGAACTATTGATGCAGCAACTTGTATAAACTTCTTTGAGAATGGTATAACATTGACATTTTTCTTTGATTCAACTTCTACAGTTAAAACTTCACAATCACTCAATGGCTTCAAAGTCAATGCAGATAGCCCGAAATATTCACTACTTGTTCTATAAGAAACAAATGGTTGAAATTCCATTTTTTCAGCTTCTACTCTTTTAAAATAACCTAATCGCCCTAAAGGAACTTCACCTTCATGCTTCAATTGACTTTTTAAAGAATAAACATAATCGCTTATGTATGTTCTTGCCGTTTCCAAATTGATTTGTTCACGACGCATTATAGAATTTTCAAGCAATCCGTCATTATAGTCCACAGCCGAGTTGAATACAATGTTTCTTCTCAAGGAAGAAATCATCCCATTATCTTTTACGCTCGTTTTCTGTGAAATAAATGCACCTAACCCAGGCACAATTATACAATCATGCTTGTAAGACAGATATTCTATATGATCAAGAACCGAAATCATACAACAAAATTACAACTATTTTTTTAATATTGCAAACTACAATGCTTACAAGTTTTTTTAATAACAACATTTAGTATTGTCCCTACAATTGTGCAGTACCCTTTATTTTGTTCAAAAAAGTTTAAATTATTTCACGATAAATTGCATTTTTAGTATTTTTGTGAAACCCTGCAAAAATTGCATTTGTTATAATAACATTATAGAATCACAATCTACCTAATTAAATACAATTATGACTAAAATCACAAAAGAAATGGCTCTCGAATATCATAAAATCGGGAAGCCAGGAAAGATTGAAACCATTCCTACAAAACCTTATTCATCTCAAAACGATTTATCTCTTGCTTACTCTCCCGGAGTTGCTTTTCCTTGTTTGGAAATAAAAGAAAACCCTCAAGATGCATACGAATATACAGGCAAAGGCAATCTTGTTGCAGTAATTTCCAATGGAACAGCCGTATTAGGCTTAGGTAATATAGGAGCTTTAGCCGGTAAGCCGGTAATGGAAGGTAAAGCTCTTTTATTCAAAATATTCGGTGGATTAGATTGTTTTGACATTGAAGTAAACGAAAAAGACCCGGAAAAATTCATTCAAGCAGTAAAAGCTATTTCGCCAACATTCGGTGGTATAAATTTGGAAGACATAAAGGCTCCTGAATGTTTTGAAATCGAACGACGATTAAAAGAAGAATGCGATATACCTGTAATGCATGACGACCAACACGGCACAGCCATCATATCGGGAGCTGGTCTATTAAATGCTCTTGAAATTCAAGGAAAAGAGATTGATAAAATTCAATTGGTCGTAAACGGAGCAGGAGCCGCAGCTGTATCTTGCACACGCTTATATATGGCTTTAGGCGTTAAAAAAGAAAACATCGTAATGTGCGATAGTAAAGGCGTCATCACTACTTCTCGAAAAGATTTAAATCCTCAAAAACAAGAATTTGCAACTGACCGACAAATAACTACCCTTACAGAAGCTATGACAGGAGCGGATGTATTCCTTGGATTATCCACCAAAGATGTTGTAACACCTGAAATGCTGAAATCAATGGCCACCAATCCTATTGTTTTTGCGTTAGCTAACCCCGACCCTGAAATTGCTTACGAATTGGCAATATCTTCTCGTAGTGACCTTATTTTTGCTACCGGTCGTTCCGATTATCCTAACCAAATAAATAATGTATTAGGATTTCCCTATATTTTCAGAGGTGCTTTAGATTGTGGAGCGACAACAATAAATGAAGACATGAAACTTGCTGCGGTAAAAGCTATAGCTGCACTTGCTAAAGAACCAGTCCCATCAGTTGTAAACAAAGCTTATAATATAACCGATTTATCTTTTGGCAACAATTACATATTACCTAAAGCTCTTGACCCAAGACTAATCACATGGGTGTCACCTGCTGTGGCAAAAGCTGCAATGGATTCAGGTGTAGCCAAACGCCCTATTAATGATTGGAGTGCATACGAAGAAAAACTTAAACAACTTATGGGTTATGACAACAAACTTATGCGTAGATTTACCGAAGAAGCCAAGCGTAACCCTAAACGTGTAGTATTTGCCGAAGCCAATACCGATAATATGCTACAAGCTGCCGTTCAAGCATTCAACGAAAAAATTTGCTATCCTATTTTACTCGGTAACGATGAAATGATAAGCAAACGAGCAAAAAAACTCGGTTTAGACATATCAGGCATTACCATCGTAAATTTGCGTCACGACCGTGAAGCACAAAAGCGTAGTGAGTATGCAAAAAAACTTGCGGAAAAACGTCAACGCGACGGATTAACTTACCCTGAAGCATTGGAAAAAATGTTTGACCGTAATTATTTCGGCATGATGATGGTAGAAATGGGCGACGCCGATGCTTTTATTACCGGAACCTATTCAGGAGGACATCACGACACCGTTCAGATAGCAAAAGATGTAATAGGTATTAGTCCGTGCTACAATCACTTTGCTACAATGCATATAATGAATACCAAACGTGGTATTTACTTTTTGGCAGACACTTCAATCAATCACGACAACGACACCGACACTTTGGTTGACATAACACGTCTTGCCGACAGTGCTGTAAAATATTTTGCTCATAATCCGGTTATTGCAATGGTTTCTTACAGCAACTTCGGTACCAACAAAGAACATGGACCAAAAGAAGTTCACGAAGCCGTGAATATTCTTCACCGTGATTTCCCCGAAATTGTTGTTGATGGTGAAATGCAAGTAAATTATGCTTTAAATAAAGAACTTCGCGATAAAACCTATCCTTTTAATAAACTTTTTGGCAAAAATGTCAATACATTGGTATTCCCAAATCTTAGTGCAGCCAATACGATTTATCGCATGATGCTTGAAATGGGTGTTGCCGAACTTATAGGACCTATACAAATGGGACTTAACAAACCTATTCATTTCACTGCAATAAACGCTTCGGTTCGCGACATTGTAAACCTTACGACAATTGCAGTTCTTGATGCCGCAGTGTATGAAAAAGTAAAGAATTGCTAAATATATTTATTTATCTATTCTATTTCACAAAGCCACGCTTCTCCTTTGAGTGCGTGGCTTTTATTTTGATTATTCTACTAAAAAACATAACTTTGCCATAGAAATTTAAAGCCTTTTTTATGAAAAAAATTATATTTTTATCAATAATCATGTTTTTTGCTCAATCATTAACAGCAAAAAGCATTAAAGAACAAATTCAAGAAAATCCCAAACTAAGTGCACACACCTATTTGGCTTATCCCGATAGAAATGGCATAAAATACACGCCGACGCCCAATGGATATATACCTTTCCATATGGAACATTACGGACGCCATGGAAGTCGTTGGCTTACAAGCGAAAGCCAATATAACCAACCCATTGAAGCATTAAAAAAAGCTGACAAATACGGTTATTTGACACCACAAGGCAAAGATGCACTCAAACGCCTCATTAAAGTTCAAAAAGCAGCCAACAAACGATATGGAGAACTTTCTTCGCTCGGAGCAAAGCAACATAGAGGAATTGCACAACGCATGACACACAATTTCCCAGAAATTTTCTCAGGAGAAGCACAAATTGAAGCTCGCTCTACAGTAGTTATACGTTGCATTCTTTCTATGGAAAATGAATGTCAGGAATTAAAAGCATTTAATCCCCAAATGAATCTTTTTCATGATGCAAGCAATGCCGACATGTATTATATGAATTATTATGACGATTTTTACAACGAATCTCACAAAAAGGCAAGAGCTTATTACAAACAGATAACATCAAATAATGTAAATCCACACAAATTCATTAACCGATTAATAAATAATGTTGCTTTTGCCCAAGACAGCATAGATGCACAAAAAACAATGGACAACATTTTTGATGTAGCAAGCAATATGCAAAGCCACGATTTTGATTTCGATTTTTATGATTTATTCACAACCGATGAAATTTATTCTTTATGGAATAATTGGAATAAATTTTGGTATATAGGCTATGGTAATTCGATTGAATATGGCAACAAGCACCCTTTCATTCAAAAAAATTTGCTTTCCAATATTATATCAAGTGCCGATATGGCAATAAAAAGTAAAAATCATGGGGCTTCATTACGTTTCGGACATGAAATTTGCGTATTACCGCTTGCTGTACTTATGGAACTAAACAATAGTAATAAGCAAGTAAATTCTCTTGATATTCTTGCCGATAACTGGTTGGCACAAGACATTTTTCCTATGGCATGCAATATTCAATTAATATTTTATCGCAATTCAATAAATGATGATATATTGGTTAAGGCTTTACTTAATGAAGAAGAAGTAACATTACCCATCAAATCAAATTTAGCTCCATATTATAATTGGAAAGACCTACGAGCTTATTACTTAAACAAAATATCTGAATAGCTTAATTGCTATTCAGATATTTTAAATCCTCTAAGGAATTCGGCTGTCGTCATTCGTTTTTTTCCTGCTAATTGAAGCGATAACACCTCAATCGAGCCATCACCACAAGCAATTTTAAGAGTATCTTTCGTTACCTTTATTGTACCCGGTTTACCTATATTTTCATCATTTGACAATGCTGTTTCAAATATTTTCACCGAATGTAATACACCTACCGCATCTTTAATTTCGGTCCATGCCGCAGGATAAGGCGACAATCCTCTTATATGATTATACACATCGCGTGCCGAACAATTAAAATCGATTTGACAAGTTTCTTTATATATTTTCGGTGCCGGAGTTGGTTCCTCATCTTTATTCAACAATTGTTCTTGAGGAATAGGTTTAACAGAACCATCAATAATTGCATCTACGGTTTCTATTACCATACCTGCACCAAGCGTCATTAGTTTGTCATGCACTACACCCACATTATCCGTTTCTTCTATCGAAATTCGTTCTTGCTGTATAATATCACCTGTATCGATTTCATGTTTTAAAAAGAATGTGGTTACTCCTGTTTCAGTATCACCATTCATCACAGCCCAGTTAATAGGTGCAGCTCCACGATATTTTGGCAATAACGATGCATGAAGATTAAAAGTACCGAGCGGTGGCATATTCCATACAATTTCCGGCATCATGCGAAACGCTATTACTATTTGTAAATCAGCATTCAAGCTACGTAATTCTTCTACAAAGTCGGCATCTTTCAAATTCACAGGTTGTAACAGTTTCAAATCATGTTTTAGTGCATATTCCTTTACTGGAGATTGAAACATTTTATGTCCACGTCCGGCAGCTTTATCGGGCATTGTTACCACCCCTACTATATTATATCCGCCTTTAACAAGACGATCAAGACTTTCTACTGCAAAATCAGGTGTTCCGAAAAACACTATTTTCAAACTTTCTTTAGTATATTTCATTTTTTGACTCTTTATTTTTATTTACACGTCATTATTCATCGGTATAATGCTTCAATACACGACGATAAGAATTAAAGATTTTTGATTTTGAAACAAATCCCATATACTTTCCTCGTTCCACAACCGGCAAATTCCATGCTTTTGTATCATCAAACATTTTCATTACCGAATCCATCGATTGCCCCAACTCGATTTTTGCCGGCATTGATGACATGAATTTGCGAACTCGCATTTTATCATATAAATCGGAACGGAACATTATATTGCGTATATCATCCAGCAATACCACACCTACCAAAACATTATTTTCATCGGTAACAGGATATAAATTTCTGCTTGATTGTGATATAACTTCACACATTTCACGCAAAGTCATATCGGGATGCACCACCTTAAAATCCTTTTCTATAACACTGTCTATCTTAAGCAATGTCAACACACTTTTATCTTTTTCATGCGTTAACAATTCACCTCGTTGAGCAAGACGCTGTGTATATATACTATATGGACTGAACAATTTAAATGTACCATAAGAAATCGTAGACACAATCAATAGTGGCAAAAACAATTCATAACCTCCGGTCATCTCGGCGGCAAGGAATATTCCCATCAATGGTGCATTCATTACTGCCGACATAACTCCAGCCATTCCCATTAATGCATAATTTTTCATTGACAAAGTGCCTGGAGTCAAACCAAGATTATTCAATAACAATGTAAAGAAGAATCCGGCAAAACAACCTATAAATAACGATGGAGTAAACGTTCCTCCACAACCTCCACCTCCATTGGTTGCACTCGTTGCAAATATCTTCATAAACAAAATAAGTCCGACATAAGCAATCAAACACCAAGTTTCATTTCTATATTCATACAAAATACTTCCATCAAATATACTGGTCAAATCTCCTTCAAGCATTATATTCATCACATGATAGCCTTCACCATATAATGGAGGAAAAATAAATATAAGCGTACTTAAAATAACCGAACCTACTATAAATTTAAGCCATGCATTTTTCAACTTTTCAAACATTCGTTCCATCATATTCATCGCTTTGGTAAAATATAATGAAATCAAGCCACAAAAAATTCCAAATAAAATTACATAAGGTATTCCTGCGGTATAAAACGGTTCACTTTGTGAAAAGAAAAACTCAACTTCATACCCTGTAAAAGCATAAGCAACTGTTGCTCCTGCAATTGAAGCTATCATTAATGGCATAACCGAACCGGCAGTTAAATCTATCATCAAAACTTCAACTGTGAAAAGCATTCCGGCTATTGGTGCTTTGAATATTCCTGCTATACCGGCTGAAGCACCACATCCTACAAGTAGCATTAATAATCGTGGTGATAAACGGAACAAACCACCTAAATTTGAACCAATGGCAGCACCAGTATATACAATAGGACTTTCTGCACCTACCGAACCTCCAAAACCTATCGTCAACGAGCTTGCTATTAACGAGGAATAAATATTGTGAGGTTTTAAACGACTTTTATTCTGTGAAAGAGCATACAACACACGTGTTACACCATGCGATATATTATCTCTTATTATATACCTCACAAATAAACCTGACAATAAAATACCTATTATAGGATATATAAGATAATTATAGTTATAATTACTTATTTCAATATGAGCGGTAAGCAATCCCGACAAATGATGTATTATATCTTTCAATAACAATGCGGCAAAACCTCCTGTCACACCTACCACCAATGCCAATATCAAAACTAAAGTTTTTTCTTTTATATGCTTTTCTCGCCATTGAAGGATTTTCATAAACCAACCTTCATAAGACTTCCCTTGCTGCATATTTTCATATTCTTTTTGCATACGCTACGCTTATTATATACCTTTACCTGTATAAACAATTTTCACTGTATATATTAATATTTTTATGTCATTTACAAGCGACATATTTTCTAAATATAACAAATCATATCGAAAACGTTTAATCATGGCTTCTACACTTGTTGCATAACCAAATTTTACTACAGCCAATGACGTTAAACCGGGACGCACTTTATATAATAGCGAATACAACGGTTCAACTTTCATGATTTTTTCAGCAAAATACTTGCGTTCCGGTCTTGGTCCTACTATTGACATATCGCCTTTCAACACATTCCAAAACTGAAGTGTTTCATCAATACGATATTTTCTTAACACACGACCCACTTTAGTAATTCTCGGGTCATTTTCGCTCGATAATGCAGGACAACCGCTTGTCTCGGCATTTTCTATCATTGTTCGAAATTTATAAATTATAAATTCCTTACGATGAAAACCAACCCTCAATTGCTTATATATTATGCTTCCTTTTGAATCACATTTCACTAATAATGCTACTATAAGTAAAACAGGAGATAATAGAATTAGAGCTAACGCAGAACAAAATATATCACACAATCTCTTGATATTCTTCTCAAATTCTGACATTCCACAAGTCGATATATCAATTAATGGTTCACCCCTCATCGAGGATAAACGCATTTTCCCAACCAAAATGGTATAGATATCCGGTGAAACTTTTATAGGCAATCCCAAATGGTATAATTTATAAATAACCGACATCGAAGATGACACATCACCCCCATCGGGAACAAGTATTAATTCCTTAATATTTTTTTCTTTACATAAACATTCTATTTCATCAAGTTTATATATATTATATTCATCATGACTCAATTCCTCTTTATCTATGGTAACAAATCCTAATATATTATACCCTAAATAAGACTCTGAGGTTGATATTTGCTTCGCAAAATCAACTGCTTTCCGACTTGTTCCAAGTATTAGTGCATTATAATTCCATTCTCCGGTTATAAACTTATTATTAGAATGATAAGTTATAATAAAACGCACGACAAATGTACAAACAAACAGTAACGTAAATAATATGGTCAACAATTCATAATTCAACCCTCGTTGGTCGAGAACAACATCGTTTATCAATGCAATGAAAAATATTAAAATCGTATTGATTAATGATGAAAAAAAGGTCGTTACAAAATTTTGCACATGAGATTTTCTAAACACTTCATTATAAAAACCTGAAATTGCAAAACCCATTATCATCATAATGGGGAATAACACCTCTCCAAACAAAACATTTGAAGAAGTTAAATAAGCCTCTAACGATGAAAATTCATAAGCAGCTTTACCTCCCAAATAAAAACGTACTACGTTAAAAAGGCTCCATCCAACAAAAGATGAAACCAAGTCCCCTATAATATACCTTATTCTTTGACTAAAAACACTAATCACAATTACTTTCTTAAAATTTGTATTGTTCCATCAGAGCCAAGTTTTATTATACTTGATGGTTTATGTTTACTATTATCTGTTTGTCTGTATTTTACAATATAATCCACTCCGTTTTTTATTTCTTCTGAGATTTCCTTAAATGTAGCAGCCGATGGCTCTCCACTTATATTTGCCGATGTTGATACAATCGGGCGACGAAATCTCTTGCATAATGTTTGAGTAAATGTTTCTTGCGACACTCTTATGCCAACACTCTTATTATCACCCAATAAATTAGGTGCAAGATTATAACCATTGTCATATATAACTGTGATTGGATTTACGGCAACATCAAGCAATTCATATGCTACCTCGGGTACATCTCTCACATAGCGATCAAGATTATTTACATTATCCAACAACACAAGCATTGCTTTATTATCTTCTCGTCGCTTTAATTCATATATTTTTTTTACTGCATCGGCATTGGTTGCATCACAACCTATCCCCCAAACGGTATCGGTAGGATATAATATCAATCCACCTCGCTTTAGTACTTCTATACAGCTTTTTAAGTCTTCTTCCATATTATTTTATAATATAAAACAAAGATAACATCTTTTTCTTCTCACACAAAAAAAACGCTAAAAAATCCTTTCAATAACATACACTTTAAATATAGAACGACAAAAAGACATTTATATTACTCATTTCAATTAAGTAATATAATAAACACTGATATATATATAGGTCATAAGCGTAATTTCTTACTTTGAAATAAATGTTTTATATTTGTAACATATTTTTTATTTTACATTGAGTTTTCACTTATGAAACCAATAATATATCAATTATTTCCAAGATTATTTACTAATTCATGCACTAATAGAGTCCCTAATGGTACCATTGAGCAAAACGGTGTGGGTAAAATGAACCATATCAACGATAAAGTTTTGAAATCAATAAAAGAACTTGGTATCACACATATATGGTACACCGGAGTAATAGAACATGCTACAAAAACCGATTATTCAGGTTTTGGCATTACTCCCGACAACCCACATGTAGTAAAAGGCAACGCCGGAAGCCCTTATGCTATCAAAGACTATTATGATATAGACCCCGACATTGCGGAAAACATCCCTTGTCGCATGCAGGAATTTGAAGATTTAATAAAACGCACACACGATAATGGTATGAAAGTTATCATTGACTTCGTTCCCAATCATGTGGCTCGTCAATACCATTCTGATGCTAAACCGGCTGGTATTGAAGATTTCGGAGCTAAAGACAACACCAACATGATGTTTGCTCCAAATAATAATTTTTACTACATCACAAGACAAGTATTCAGCCCTCAACTTGATTTAGGTAACGGCAATGACGCTTATTTCGAATTTCCGGCAAAAGCCACAGGAAACGATTGTTTTACGGCTTTTCCTTCAGTAAATGATTGGTATGAAACTGTTAAACTTAATTACGGCGTAGATTATGGTAACGGTTCAAAAACCTTTACTCCAATTCCTGACACTTGGCATAAAATGATAGACATCTTGCGTTTTTGGACAGCAAAAGGCATAGATGCATTCCGTTGTGATATGGTCTTTATGGTTCCTGTTGAATTTTGGGAATGGGCAATACCAATTATAAAAGAACAAAACCCTGAAATTAAATTCATTGCTGAAATATATGATGTAAGCATTTATCGCGATTATATTTATAGAGGTCATTTTGATTATTTATATGACAAAGTAACACTATATGATACTTTAAGAGGAGTACAATGTTGTAACATATCGGCGGCATCAATTACAAATTGCTGGCAAACAGTAGATGGTATAAATGACCACATGCTAAATTTCCTTGAGAATCATGACGAACAACGTTTTGCTTCTCCTCAATATGCAGGAAATGCAAATATTGTAATTCCATCTTTAGTTGTAAGTGCCACAATTAATCGTGGACCTATGATGATTTATCATGGGCAAGAACTTGGCGAAAAAGGAATCGATACCGAAGGTTTCAGTGGTTTTGATGGCAGAACAACTATTTTTGACTATTGGAGTATACCTACTTTAAATCGTTGGTATAATAAAGGAAAATGCAATAATATATTACTTACCGATGAAGAAATCAAACTTCGCCACCTATACAAACAGATACTCACTCTATGTAATAAAGAAAAAGCGATTTCAAAAGGCGATTTCTTCGACCTTATGTATGTAAACTACAATAATGTCAATCCTCATCGACATTACGTATATTTAAGACATTTTGAAGACGAAACACTTCTAATTGCTGTTAATTTCGGCAATGAACATGCTAATGTAAACATAAATATTCCATATCATGCCTTTAATATACTTAAACTTGATGAAGGAGAATATAACGGAACCGAACTTATAACAGGAAAGAAAAATCAATTCACATTAGACCAAAACTCCCCATTAAACACCAATATTGAACCATTTAATGCTGTGATTTGGAAATTAACAACAAAAAAAAGGAAACAAACTGTGAAAAAAAATTGATTTTTACATAGACCTAACAATCAAATGTACTAAATTTGCAAAAAATAATATTTGTTCAATTATAACATCGATATGAGTAACTCAACAACTATCAAAGTTTTCAGCGGTACAAAATCACGTTACATGGCTGAAGAAATTTGTAAAGAACTTGGCATTGAACTTGGTAAAATGAATATTCAATATTTCGCCGATGGTGAATTTGAAGTTTGTTTTGAAGAATCTATTCGCGGTTGCGAAGTTTATCTTGTTCAATCCACATTCCCTACCAGCGACAATTTGATGGAATTGCTCCTTATGATAGATGCTGCTAAAAGAGCTTCAGCTAAATCTGTCATAGCTGTTATGCCATACTTCGGCTGGGCAAGACAAGACCGCAAAGACAAACCACGCGTTTCTATTGCTGCAAAACTTGTAGCAGATCTTCTAAGTGCAGCAGGAATAGATCGCCTTATTACAATGGATTTGCACGCTGATCAAATACAAGGATTCTTTAATGTCCCTGTGGATCACTTATATGCGTCATCTTGTTTCATTCCATACATCCAATCATTAAAACTAAAAGATTTGGTAATTGCTTCTCCTGACGTAGGTGGAGCTAAGAGAGCCAACTCTTATGCAAAATATTTGAACACTCCTCTTGTTCTTTGCCACAAGCAACGCGCAAAAGCAAACGTAGTAGAAACTATGACTATCATCGGTGACGTTAAAGACAAAGACGTAATTATCGTAGATGATATGGTTGATACTGCAGGTACAATATGTAAAGCAGCTCAATTGATGATTGACAACGGAGCTCGTTCTGTTCGTGCATTAGCTTCACACGCAATCATGAGCGACCCTGCTTCTGAACGTGTACAAAACAGTCCTCTTACCGAAATGATTTTCACTAATAGTATTCCTTACACAAAAGGCTGTACTAAAGCTCACATTCTAAGCGTTGCACCTTTGTTTGCCGACACTATACGTCGTGTACACAATTATGAATCAATCAGTTCTCAATATTTGATTAAATAAACATGGTTTTCAGCTCGTTGAGCTAAAAAATTGTCATAAAAACGGTATTTTTATTAAAAAGTACCGTTTTTTATTGTTGTGTACCAGATAATTGTGTAATTTTGCACGTTATATAACATAGTTTTAAAATCATGTTAAAAAAGAGTTCTATAGAAAACATTTTAAGTGAAGGATTATCTGAAATTTGGGCTTTACTTTCGAGTGAAGAGAAACGTAAAATAGCCGACAATTTCGTTATACATAATTATAAAAGAAACCAAATTATATATGCTGAAGGAGACGACCCTGAATTTCTATGGTGTCTTCTATCGGGTAAAGTAAAAAAATTCAAAGATGGAATAGGTGGTAGACAACAAATATTAAGAGTTTATCGTCCTATTCAATATATTGGTTTCCGTGCTTATTTTGCTAACGAAAAATATGTAACCAGCATAAGTGCATTCGAGCCTTCTACACTTGGAACGATTCCTATGTCTCTTGTTTGCGAACTTATCGATAACAATAACAAACTTGCATGGTTTTTCATTCACGAATTATCTAAACACTTAGGTAATTCTGACACAAAGATTGTAAATCTAACTCAAAAACATATACGAGGAAGGCTTGCTGAAGCATTGCTTATGCTTGGCGACAACTACGGTTTTGAAGAAGACGGTCAAACTCTTAAAATATACATGGCACGAGAAGATATAGCCAATCTTTCTAACATGACAACCTCCAATGCCATTCGCACTTTATCTGCTTTTGTAACCGAAAAACTGATAACCGTTGACGGACGTCGCATTAAAATTATCAACGAGGCCATGTTACGTAAAATAAGCAAATTCGGTTAATAATATATATCTTTATGATTATAGCAAAACAAAAACGCAAAGAAAATATTGCCGAATATCTGCTGTATATGTGGCAAATAGAAGATATTATAAGGGCTAATAATCTCGACATCGATTTAATTGAAAAAAATCTCATTTCTCAATATAAAGCCGATGATGAAACTCATGCTGAAATAAAAGATTGGTTTGAATCTCTTATAAAAATGATGGAACTGGAAAATGTAAAACTTTCGGGACATCTTCAAATCAACAAAAACGTTATAATTCGTCTTGCCGATCTACATCAAGAACTGCTTAAATCACCTAAATTCCCTGAATATGGAGCAGAATTTTACAAAACACTACCATATATTGTGGAATTGAGAGCTAAAGCTGGAGATAATAAAACAGGAGAACTTGAAACTTGCTTCAATGCTTTATATGGAACTTTAATGCTTCGCCTGCAAGGAAAAGAAATAAGTGAAAGTACACTGCAAGCAATAGCTCAAATTTCTAAATTTCTGGCGACTCTATCAGCTTTTTATAAAAAGAATGAAGAAAAGCCTATTTTTGAAGATTCCGATAATTTATAAATTATATATTACCGAAATTCTTCTAAGTTGAGCTAATAGTCAATTTGGCAACAAAAACGATAAAAATATTGCTTTACAATACCCTACTGAATTGACAGACTTGAAAAATATATTAATGAATTAGAAAACAACAATAAGAACTTTTTAAATATACATCATAGTGGCAAATTTAACTTCAGAGATAGAAAAACGACGTACGTTTGCAATTATTTCCCACCCTGACGCAGGTAAAACCACTCTTACCGAAAAATTACTACTTTTCGGAGGTGCTATTCATGTGGCTGGTGCTGTAAAATCTAATAAAATTAAGAAAACTGCAACATCCGACTGGATGGAAATAGAGAAACAACGTGGTATATCTGTTGCAACATCGGTAATGGGTTTTAATTATGGAGATTACAAAATTAACATTCTTGACACTCCCGGTCACCAAGACTTCGCCGAAGACACTTTTCGCACACTAACCGCAGTTGATAGCGTTATCATTGTAGTAGACGTAGCCAAAGGTGTGGAGCAACAAACGCGTCGTTTAATGGAAGTGTGTCGCATGCGTCACACCCCTGTTATTATATTTGTCAACAAACTCGACCGTGAAGGTCGCGACCCATTTGACATCCTTGATGAATTAGAGAACGAATTGCAAATTAAAGTACGTCCGCTAAGTTGGCCCATAAATATGGGCTTACACTTCAAAGGTGTTTACAATATTTATGAAGGTGGACTTGATTTGTTTACACCCGACAAGCAAAAAGTAACCGAACGTATTGAAATAAACGATATAAACGACACAGTTATTGACACAACTGTGGGCGAACGCGATGCGGCAAAACTTCGAGAAGACATAGAGCTTATCGAAGGTGTTTATCCCGAATTTAACGAACAAGATTATCTTGAAGGGAAAGTTGCACCGGTGTTTTTCGGCTCTGCACTAAACACATTCGGTGTAAAAGAACTTCTTGACTGTTTCGTTCGCATAGCACCATCGCCTCGCCCTATTCAAGCCGTAGAACGCGAGGTAAAACCTGAAGAAGAAAAATTCACAGGTTTTGTATTCAAAATACATGCCAATATGGACCCGAATCACCGCAGTTGCATTGCTTTCGTAAAAATCTGTTCAGGCGTTTTCCAACGAAATGCACCTTATAAACACGTTCGTCATGGTAAAACATTAAAATTTGCTGCTCCTACGGCATTTATGGCACAAAAAAAGGATATTGTTGACGAAGCCTACCCCGGAGATATTGTAGGTATTCCGGATAGCGGTAACTTCAAAATAGGTGATACTCTTACCGAAGGTGAAGAATTACATTTCAAAGGTTTGCCAAGTTTCTCTCCTGAAATGTTTAAATACATTGAGAACACTGACCCTATGAAAACCAAACAGCTAAATAAAGGTATAGAACAATTAATGGACGAAGGTGTTGCACAATTGTTTACCAATCAATTCAATGGTCGTAAAATCATAGGAACCGTAGGACAATTACAATTTGAAGTAATTCAATATAGATTACTGCACGAATACGGAGCTCAATGTCGTTGGGAACCAATAAGCCTGTATAAAGCTTGTTGGATTGAAAGTGATGACAAAGAAGCTCTTGATGCTTTCAAAAAACGCAAGCATCAATTTATGGCTGTCGATAAAGAAGGACGCGATGTATTTTTGGCTGATTCCGGTTATGTGCTTCAAATGGCTCAATCCGACTTCCCTAAAATACGTTTCCATTTTACGAGCGAATTTTAATTATTTTAATCCGCTTTTATACAGTTTTTATGGTTACTAAAAAGGGAGTTTTGTTTGACCTTGACGGTGTCCTTTTGGACACCGAAGGTATCTACACCGATTTTTGGCAAGCTATCGATGATAAATACCCCACCGGAGTAGAAGGATTTGCCCATATCATAAAAGGTTCCAATCTTACAAAAATTCTTGATACATACTATCCCGATAAGGCTTTACAGAAAACAATTATCGGCATTCTTGACGATTTTGAAAAAGAAATGAAATATCGTCCTTTTGAAAGTGCCATGACCTTTGTGGCACAACTAAAAAAGAACAATATTCCCACATGTATTGTAACGAGTAGCAGCATGCTGAAAATGAACAATGCATTTTCTCAGTTACCGGGATTTAAAGAACAATTTGACGGACTCATCACAGGTGATATGGTAAAGAATTGTAAGCCTCATCCCGAAGGCTACTTGGCTGGAGCCAAACTTTTAGGCATAGAGCCTCAAGATTGCTACGTTTTTGAAGATTCTTTGCAAGGTATACAAGCCGGAATAAATGCAGGATGTAAAGTTGTGGCTCTTACCACAACCGTAAGCCGTGACAAAATAGAAAAGCTAAAAGCCGATAAAATCATAAATGATTTTACCGACTTTAGTGTTAATGATATGCTTAGCTTATAAAAGCTATATATTTTAGATGCTATATAAAAAAAAGAGAACTTTCGTTCTCTTTTTTTTTATGACATTAACAAGCTTTAAAACTCATATCAAGTCCCTTTGTGGAATGAGTCAATGCACCCACCGAGATATAATCTACGCCACATTCTCCATATTGACGCAATGTTGCAAATGTGATACCTCCCGATGATTCTGTTTCAAATCGTCCGTCAATCATCTTCACCGCCTCACGAGTTAACTCAGGAGTGAAATTGTCAAGCATTATGCGATCTACCTGTCCCACTTCAAGCACTTGTTGCAATTCATCAAGATTACGAACTTCTATCTCAATTTTCATTCCATCCTTATTATTTGCCTTGATATATTCATTTGCTTTCAAAATGGCATTTTTTATTCCTCCCGAAAAATCCACATGATTATCTTTCAACAAAATCATATCAAACAAACCTATGCGGTGATTTACACCTCCGCCTATCTTAACCGCTTGTTTTTCAAGCATACGCATACCGGGAGTCGTTTTGCGAGTATCAAGCACTTTTGTTTTCAATCCACGCAATTCTTCCATGTATTTAGCTGTAGTTGTTGCTACTCCACTCATGCGTTGCATTATGTTCAACATTAGACGCTCTGTTTGAAGCAATGACTGCACTTTACCTTCGGTAACAAAAGCTATATCACCCGGTTTAACATGTTCTCCATCATGAATATAAACCGTTGTTTTCAATTCGGGGTCAAATTTTTTAAACACCTTTAGTGCCACATCAACTCCTGCCAAAACACCTTCTTCCTTGATAATTAATTGAGATTTACCCTTTTCATCGGCAGGTATACAACACAATGTTGTGTGGTCTCCGTCACCTATATCTTCGGCAAACGATAGTTCCAACAATTCATCTATAAGTTCATCATATGATTTCATATTTTCTTATTTTTTTTGTCAAAGCCAACATAATAAACCGAGATTATTCCTTATTATTATGTTGTTTTGTGTTTTTGTCAAATTAACTATACCTTTGTATCTGCAAAATTAATGATTAATTGACACAAGAGCAAAACAATCGCAAAAATATAGATTGTGCTTTATTTTTTACTTATGTAATAATATGAAAATAACTCTCGCTGTAATTGGTAAGACCAATGGAAAATTTTTGATAGACGGAATTGAAGAATATTCTAAAAGACTTTCGTTTTATATACCTTTCAATATATTATATCTGCCCGATGTAAAAAACAATAAAAAGTTATCGGAAGAGCAACAAAAAACGTTGGAAGGAAACACTATCTTGAACGCTTTGGAAAACTCCGATTATGTAGTCCTACTCGACGAACACGGAAAAGAATTCACTTCAATGGAATTTTCTAAATATATTGAGAAAAAAATGTCTTCGGTTCCCAAAAGATTGGTTTTCATCGTTGGCGGTCCTTATGGCTTCTCACAAGAGGTAAAAAACAGAGCCAATGAAAAAATTTCTTTGTCAAAAATGACTTTTTCTCATGAAATGATACGCCTTATCTTCACAGAGCAACTTTATCGTGCCATGACAATAATGAACAATGAACCTTATCATCACGAATAAGCACACCTTACATATATAAGATAAAAAAATAGAGAATGGCATCACACCATTCTCTATTTTTTAATATTCATATTACTTTTCTGAATTTATTTTTGTGCAAACAATGCATTAAATTCTTCCAAGCTCACTGTTTTATTTTCAAGAGTTACTGCATTCTTGATAGCTTCAAACAACTTATTGTCAACACTTTGTTGTACTATTTGTTGACGATATTCTTTGTTTTCAAGCATTTCCTTAGAATATTTTTCCAAAACATCTTCAGGAACATTAGCCATGCCATATTGAGCAAATTGTTGAAGTGCTACACGTTTAGCATAGTCAAGCAAATCTTCTTCGTTTACCTTCACTTCAAGTTGTTTCACAGCTTGTTCTTTGATTAGTTGCCATTCAAGTTGTGGTACCATTTTGGTAAACTCTTCGTCAATGTTTTCGGCTGTGTATTTATTATCTTGACGCACCAACCATTTTTTCAAGAAGTCGGTTGGCAATGTCAATGCACCTGTTTGAGCTTTCAACACATTTTCAGCATCCATTGTAAAGCGGAAGTTGCTATCGTTTACAAGTTGAGTTGCAATCATTTCTTTCAACTTTGCAAAATATTCTTCTTCATTCTTTACATTATCCTTACCAAATACATCGTCAAACAATTCTTGATTAACTTCAGCAGGTTGATTTATCAAAATTTCCTTGATTGTCAATTTGAAGTCACTCTTAACATCTGCTTGTTCCTTATCAACGTTAAGCATTGACGACATTTCTGCCATGTTTCCGTTGCAAGTGTTCCATGCGTTGAACACAACTTCATCACCAAGCTTTTTGTCGGCGAATTTTGCTTTTTCATCTTCGCTCTTGAAATATTGAGGAGCTACGATTGTTGACTCTACTGTCAAACCGCCTTCTTTCACTGCACCATTTTCGTCAAGTTCCACCATTGAACCTTTCACAAGAGCGGTTGCATCTACTTGTTCACCTTTCACTTGTTTTCCGAAACGCTTGCAGAACATTTCATTTTGTTGGTCAACCATTTTTTGATCAACATCGATTGTATAATAAGGAACGGTTACGTTCTTATCCAATGTCAAATTTAATTCAGGAGCAAAACCTATTTCAAACTTGAAAGAGAAATCTTTCATTGTATCGAAGTTCACTTCTTCTGCATTGGCAATGATAGGTTCACCAAGAATATTCAATTTGTTTTCTTGTATGTAATTTACAAGATTATCGTATATTTCACGATTTACAACCTCAACAAGCACTTCTTTTCCATATTTCTTTTGAAGTAGACCGGCAGGTGCATGTCCCGGACGGAATCCTGCTATCGGGTGCTTTACGCTGATGGCTTTTAGTTCTTTTTTTACTTTCTCTTGATAGTCTTTTTCTTCGATTGACAATGTAATGACACCATTCACATTATCAATTCTATCCAATGTTACATTCATTTTGTAGAATATATTTTTATAATGATTAATTCTATTTACATTTTACGAAATCTACACATTTCATAAAAACTTTGCAAAATTACATCATCTTTAGACTTTTAACAAATTTCATTCGATATTTTTTCAATTTACAACTCATTTAAAACCTAAAAAGTCACTAATTTAAGCTATATTTGCATTACCAACGCTTCTAAAAAATGTAATAAATGAGAAAATTGATATATACCTTAGCCGGAATTATTTCCACATTGGTGATAATATCTTGTAGCAATGAATTTAAAGTAAATAATATTACGGTTTACCCCGAAAACATCACTCTTGCCTGTGGCGACTCCTTGAGAATTAATGCAGTGATAGATTTTTCAGGTGGAAAATACAATGAACCCGACCTTATAAAATTACATTGGACCAGTGACAACCGCAATGTAGTTACCGTTGATAGCACCGGTTTCATTCGCACTCATTCCACAGGCACTGCCGGAGTAAGCGTGAATTGTGAAAACGTGTATGCAACTTGCACTGTTACAGTTACCGACTCCATACCCTCATAATCACTTCACATTTGCATCTAATTCATTTTTTCACTATAAGAAATTTCCTCAACAAGAAAGTACGAAAACAAGGATATGAATAAAATTCAGTAAACAACTGAGTTTCAAGCATAAAGATGTTTTTTTTTACATAATCCGCCATAAAAATGCTTATTTTTTTACATAATTCCCATTTTTAGTAGCAACATAGAAGGAGAAAACTGATAAGTTTCAGCTATTATGCCTCCGGCATTAGCTTTTCCGTTTTCTATAAAACAAGAAAGAGCCGCGTTTTGCGACTCTTTCTTCCCTTATATACACAAATTCGCTACTATTTCACTATTACTTTTTGAGCTTTTCCGTTTACTCGCA